>CAYOTO010000004.1:0-137611 GCA_964406945.1 uncultured Pirellulales bacterium | reverse complement strand
GAGCCTTCAGACTCTGACCACGGTCATAGACCGTGGAACTCTATGTCGCATTAGACCCCGGTTACGGCCTCTGCAACTTCTTGGTGTGCGCAATCTTTCCAAACAGCAGGCCATAACTGCTTGCAACTTTTGGTGTCCTGGCGTATACATGGTGTTTTCCCGGTCCTTCAGTGTCAGTTCGGTCAAATGCAAATGGAAAAAACAGGTCTCGTATACGACGACGCGTACCTCGACCATAAGGCCGCCTTCTGGTTTCCCGAGAAACCGGCACGGTTAACCCGCATACTGGACAGGCTGCGCGCCGACGGATTGCTGGAACGATTGGTTGAAATTTCGCCGATTGCGGCCGCACCGGAACTTATCGAAACTGTTCACGAGCGCAAGTACATCGATCACATCAGAGAGGCCTGTGAAAGCGGCAAAACCCACCTGGACAAACTGCGGCTGGTTCCCATATGCCGTAAATCTTATGACACAGCCCTGATAGCCGCAGGCGGAGTCATAGCCGGAGTAGACGCCGTAATGAACAACGAAGTCTCCAACGCATTTTGCGCGGTCCGCCCGCCCGGCCATCATGCCTTGCCCGACAGGGCGATGGGGTTCTGCATCATGAACAATGTGGCTGTGGCCGCCCGCTATCTCCAGGACGCGTGGGATTTGCAGAAGATATTGATAATCGACTGGGATGTCCATCACGGCAACGGAACCCAGGCCGCATTTTACGACGATCCCACGGTACTATATTTCAGCACCCACCAGTGGCCGTTCTATCCGGGCACCGGCGGCGAAGGCGAAACGGGCCAAGGCCCCGGCGAAGGGTACACAATAAACGTACCCATGCACGTAATCTCCGGCAATGAGGACTATGAAAAGGTCTACGAAGAGAAACTCATACCCGCGGCCGTCGCATTCGATCCCGATTTCATACTGATTTCGGCCGGTTTCGACGCCCACATCTACGACTTGCTCAGCTTAATGAAACTTACGGATGCCGGTTTCGCCAAACTCACCCGGATTGTCAAAAACCTTGCCGACAAGACGTGCCAGGGAAGGCTGGTGTCCGTTCTGGAAGGGGGCTACCACCTCGAGAGTCTCGCGGCTTCGGTCGCCGCTCATATCCGCTCTCTTACGGAATAAAATCAGGTCGGTGCTTGATGCCGATGTACGGTTTTGTTAGGATGAAATAAACAAGAATTCGTATGGGGCGTAATATCAGGGTGCGATACGTTACGACCGATGATTAATTCCGGCGCCTCGCCGGCATAGGAAAGGGGGCATCTATGAGCAGCACGCATATCACCAGAAGAAATTTTCTTAAGAGCAGTTCGGCAGGCCTTGCATTGGCGCCATTCATTGGTGCATCCTTCGCATCTGCAGCCGACAAACCGATACCAACAAGACCCCTGGGCTCGACCGGGGTAAACGTCTCGATTCTGGGCCTGGGCGGTTATCATATAGGCACTTTGCGAGACGATAACCGCGCCGTGAGCTTCATTCGCAAAGCCATCGACATGGGCGTAACATTCCTCGACAACGCCTGGGAGTACCACGGCGGTCGGTCGGAAGAACTGATGGGCCGCGCTCTGCAGAACGGCTACCGGGAAAAAACATTCCTAATGACGAAACACCACGGCCGGGATAAGAAGACGGCCATGAAGCATCTCGAGGACAGTCTCAGACGGCTCAAGACAGACGTTATCGACCTCTGGCAGTACCATGAGGTCGTGTACCCGGATGACCCCGAAATGATCTACGCTCCGGGCGGCGGTATCGAAGCCGCCGATCTCGCCAAAAAGCAGGGAAAGGTCCGTTTCATAGGATTCACCGGTCATCGCGACCCGCTTCTGCACCTTAAAATGCTCGCCTATGGCTACCCCTTCGACGCCGTTCAGATGCCCCTTAACGTATTTGATCATCACCACAAAAGCTTCGAGCAGCACGTTTTGCCGATTCTCGTTCGAAGGAACATCGGCGTGGTTGCAATGAAGACCCTCGCCAGCGGCCACGTGCTCAAATCCGGACTTGTAACCGCCGATCAGGGCCTCGATTATGTCTGGTCTCTGCCTGTCTCCACGATAGTCTCCGGTCTTGATTCCGACGAAGTGCTTCGCGAAAACGTCAACTCCGCCAAGACCTTCAAGCCGATCTCTCAAAGAACTCGAAAGCAGTTGCTGGACAAGACCAGAGAAGCCGCCAAAGATGCAAAATATGAACCTTTTAAAATACCCCACAATTATGACGGCCCCGTGGGGCGTAAACTGCACGACATAGAATAAAGTCGGTTCGGATTAAGCCCGGTTCATGCCGAATAACTTAGGCCCCATGGCAGCAATTCAGATTTATTGCTGTGGGACCGTTAATGGCACCGGTATGTACCAGGCTCTCGTTCATGTCCGGCAGGACCTCAATTCAGCATTTTGGCGCCCAAACGTCCTTGACAAAGTTGCGCACATTGCAACAATGATACCTGCGCCGCCCTTTTACTACGCGGACACAGACCACTTACATCCTTTGGGACGACATGCGTGATGGTCTGCACACGTTTTCAGGGCCGACTCGGCATTGTTGCAAAACTATTGATGGGAGTGCCACCATGAAGAAGATCGTCAACTACTTTTTAAAAGGCCTGCTGGTATTCGCACCGGTCGCATTGACGCTGTTCGTGCTCATCTGGGCGTTCAACGGTTTGGATCAGATATTCAGAGATCTGTTTCGGATCGAGTACAGAGGATTGGGCATATTAATCGGGGTTGCAGCCATTTTTTTAATCGGTTTTCTGGCTTCGAATCTGATCGGGCGCAAACTCGTAATGCTCGTCGACAGGATATTCAACAAGGTGCCTCTGGTGAAGATGCTATACGGAGCCGTAAAGGATCTCATCGAAGCATTCGCAGGCGACAAGAAGAAATTCGATCAGCCGGTTATCGCGAAAATATCAGAAAACTCTCAAGCCCGTGTCCTCGGATTCATCACAAGGCAGGACCTGTCGATCCTTGGAATGGATGATCACGTGGCCGTTTATGTGCCACAGTCGTACAACTTCGCGGGAAATCTCATAATCTTTCCGGCATCGTACGTAACATCGCTCAATATCCCCGCCTCCGATGCCATGACCCTGATAGTGTCCGGAGGAGTAGCCGGACAGTAGCGGACCGAATTTCAGTCTGAAAGCGACATCGGCTCAAGCTCTCTGCTTGTCCTTCTATAGACTGTGACCCCTTTACAGCCCAACTCGTATGCCAGCTTGTAGGCTTTGTCCACTGTCGACGCGGTCGCCCGGTGAGGAAGGTTTATTGTCTTGCTCACAGCGGCGTCGCAGTGCTTTTGAAACGCGGCCTGCATCCTGACGTGCCATTGCGGCTTTATATCGTACGTGCATTTGAAGGTCCGCCTCAACTTTGCAGGAATCTGCTTTAAATGTTGAATTCCGCCGGTCTTTAATACATCTTCACGCAGTTCATCGATGTCGAGCCCCGCTGCTTCGGCCGCTTTTTTGAACACAGGATTGATTTCGAGAAGTCTCTCGCCGTCGAGTATCTGCCGTACGAAGGCAAGCGAGTATACAGGCTCGATACCACAACTGCAGTCGGCTATTATGCTTATCGTGCCGGTAGGTGCGATGCTGGTGACGGCGGCGTTACGCATCAGCGCCTTTCTCTTTCGCCAGATGCTCCGATTCCAATTGGGAAACGGACCGCGGCGTCTGGCCAACTCACGCGACGCCTCGTGAGCGGTATCGTTGACAAATCGCATAAGATCCTCACCGAACTCGACTGCCTGCTCCGAATCGTACGAGATTCCCAGCATATAGAGGCAATCCGCAAAGCCCATTACACCCAGGCCGATCTTCCGATTGGCTTTAGCCATCTTCGCAATCTCGCTGACGGGGTATTGGCAGGCGTCGAGAACATTGTCGAGAAAACGCACCGAGAGCCTTACGGTCTCGTCGAGTTCGGACCAGTTCATTGCAGCCTGACCGTTAACGACATCCATGAATTTCGTCAGGTTAATACTGCCGAGCGTACATGCCTCGTAAGGCAGCAGAGGCTGTTCGCCGCACGGATTCGTGGCTTCGATCGGACCTATTGACGGCGTCGGATTATCCCGGTTTATTCGGTCCATGTAAACGACGCCCGGTTCGCCGTGTGCCGCGGCATTCTTTGTAATCATCCTCCAAATATCTCCGACAGTCAAAAAACGCTGGGACTGTGCCGAAGAAACCTTGCGGCTGCCCGGTATCTCGTGCAGGTCGTTGATTTTGTAATTGTCGACGTCCAGTCTTCTCGGCAAAAGGTATCGCTGCTGCGTTCTGGGGTTTATCACTACGTGCGGCTGTTTCGGCTTCTTTTCCAGGGCGGTCATCCAGACGTCGGAAATCTTTACCGAAATGTTGAAATTGCTGAAGGCCATCGGGTCCTGCTTGGCGTGCAGAAACTTGAGTATGTCCGGATGGTCTACGCTCATCATACCCATATTCGCGCCTCGGCGAAACGCACCCTGCTGAATTGCGTCCGTTGCCTGACTGAAAACACGCCAGAAACTGATGGGTCCGGAAGTGGTTCCGCCGCTTGATGCGACAACATCGCCGGTGGGCCGCAGATTGTCGAAAGAAAAACCCGTGCCGCCGCCGGCCTTCTGAATCAGGGCGGTTTGTTTGATAGTCTCGAAGATTTCGGCCACACTGTCGCCAACCGGAAGGACGAAACAGGCGCTGAGCATTCCATGGGGGCGGTTCGCATTCATCAGGGCCGGAGAATTCGGCAGAAACTTCAGGGATGCCATCAGCTCGTAATAATCTTGCCGCCAACGGCGAATCTCGTCCGTTGAGGCGCCGTAGTTCGCTTCGGCATCAGCGACCATGGATGCGACGCGCCAGAACAGCTCGGCCGGGCTTTCGACGATCCTGCCTTTGCCATCACGTACGAGATATCTGTGGGCAAGCACGGCTTTCGCGTTGTCGCTGAGCACCGGCTGACTTCCGGGCGGCTTATCGTTAATACGTGTGCTCATAATTTCCCCCAATTGCTGCTGTCAGTGCTTTCTTATCCACTTGAACCGGAAAACGTCGCGTAGCTTCTCACTGAATCGTACGCCCATCTTCTGGGTCGAGGTCGGAAAATCCTCTTTTTGAAGGTCTCTCGTGTTTGGTTTCGGGGCCCGGCCGAACAGGTTAAGTATCGCAGCAGCTATGGATCCGAGGAAAGATTTCATAAGCGGCTGTACCGCAGCCGGCGCTTGCTCATACGCTCGAAGCTGAAATTTTTTCTTTGCCGGCCATATACGGCCGGAGAACTTCGGGTACCGTAACAGATCCGTCGGCGTTCTGATAGAGTTCCAGGACCGGTATCAGGATTCTGGGACTTGCGATCACCGTGTTATTCAGTGTATGGCAGAAGATGTTCTTCTTCGTCTTTGGATGCTTATAGCGGAGATTCATGCGACGCGCCTGGAAGTCGTAAAACTTGCTGGCGCTGTGGGTTTCGCAGTAGCTTTCTCTGGACGGCATCCAGGCTTCGATATCGAATTTTTTGGCCTGGCCGCGACCCAGGTCGCCCGTACAGACATCGACAACACGGTAGGGCAACTCGAGGGCCTTCATTACGCCCTCGGCATTTGCCAGAATTTCTTTATGAAATTCGGCGCTTTGCCGCTCGTCGTTCTCGCAGATGACAACCTGCTCGACCTTGTCGAATTGATGGATTCTGTAGAGGCCGTAGGTATCCTTACCGGCCGCTCCGGCTTCGCGACGGAAGCAACTCGACATGGCAACGTACTTCAGCGGAAGTTCATCGGCCTTGAGAATCTCGCCCATGCGGTAGGCGGTGAGCGGAACTTCGGCCGTGCCGACGAGATTCAGCCCGTCTTTTTCCATCCGGTAGGTCTGCTCTTCGGCACCGGGATAGTAGCCGGTGCCCCGCATTGCATCGTCTCGCATGAGCAACGGAACCGAAAGCGGCGTATAACCCCGCTGGACCATAAAATCCAGGGCGAATCGCAGAATGGCCCAGTGCAGCAGCGCTCCATCGCCTGTTAGGAAATAGTTGCGCGCTCCAGCAAGTTTGACACCTCGCTCGACGTCGACTATACCTAGGTCTATACCGAGCTGAAGGTGATCTTTCGGCTCGAAATCGAAGGCGGGAATTTCGCCCTCCTTGCGGATTTCAACATTCTCGCTGTCGTCCTTGCCAACGGGAACGCTTTCATCGGCGGGCTGAGCAACCTGAAGCATCAATTCGTCGAGCTGCGGCTGAAGATTAGACAGTCTGTTCTGATACTCGCCTTCTTCGTCTTTCAAATTCGAAAGATGATCCAGAGCCTCCTGCTTTGCATCGGGGTCCAGCTTCGGGATGGATTTGCCGATCCGGTTTTTGTCGGTCGAAATATCCTGAAGCTTCTGTTTAACCACTTTCAATTCGGCATCGACAGCGACCAGACGGTCAATATCGGCCTCAAAATGCTTGTCCGCACAGGCTTTTTTGAAATGCTCCGGGTTTTCGCGAATCAGCTTTATATCTATCATTATGCGTACCCGCCGCGGTTGCCGCGTCTATTAAGTGCCGGCGGCGAATCAAATCACGGCTGAAACTTCTTGATTATTACGACATCATTCTGACCGCCAAAGCCGAAGGACTCATTCATTGCGATGTTTACGTCCTGCTTCCGCGGTGCGTTCGGAACGTAATCGAGATCCAGTTGCGGATCCGGATCGTGCAGATTCGTAGTCGGCGGTATTACCGAATCCCGCATAGCAAGAACGCAGGTTATCAGTTCGGCTGCACCGGCGGCCCCGATCAGGTGGCCCAGCATGCTCTTGACGCTGCTGACGGGCACGTCTTTGGCACGGTCTCTGAACACAGCCTTGATGGCCTTGGTTTCGATCGCATCGTTCTCTGCTGTGCTTGTTCCGTGGGCGTTTATGTAGTCTATGTCGCTGCAGTCGATTCCGGCATCCGCCAGAGCCGCCCGGATCGCCTGGACCGCGCCGCGGCCCTCTTCGTGCATGTCTGTAACGCGGAACGCATCGGAACTGCTGCCGTAGCCGATGACTTCGGCCAGTATCGGGGCGTTCCGCTTCTGTGCGGATTCGAGGGTCTCGAGTATCACAACCGCGGCCCCTTCACCGAGTACGAATCCGTCTCTGCTGGCGGTAAAGGGCCTGGATGCGGTTTCAGGACTGTCGTTTCTTGTCGAAAGGGCGGTCAGACGGTTGAAGCCCGTTACTCCCAGCGGATGAATCATCGAATGAGCCCCGCCGGCAATCATCACGTCGGCATCGCCTCTGCGGAGCATCATTGTCGCCTCCCCGATGGCCTGTGTGCTTGCTGCACACGCGGTCAGGCAGCTTCTCGCCGGTCCCCGGGCGCCCGCGAAAACCGCCAGATGGGTTGCCGGCATGTTCGGTTCCTGCTCGAGTTCGCGCATCGGATTCATTCCAGAAAATGCCACACGCGCCCATTCGGCCCAGTTCATCTCGTGAGATTCGTCGTCCCAGCCCGCTATTATGGCTGCGTTGAAGACGTCGTTATCAACCGAACCTTCACCCGCACCGAGATAAATGCCCAGTCTGGTGCGGTCTATGCCGTCGCTCGGGCTGTCCGTTTCGTAGTCTATGCCGGCCTGCTTCAGCGCCTGTGCCGCTGCACCTATGACGAAGCCCGAACCGCGGTTGCCGTACTTGTGGATATCCGGAAAGCAGGTGTATTTGGCCGGTTCGTAACCCTTGACCTCGGCGCCGAAAGTGGATGGAAATGTCGAGGCGTCGAAAATCGTCGTAGCGGCCGCTCCGCTGGCCCCTTCGAGCAGGGCCCGCCAGACGGTTTCGACATCGTGGCCGAGCGGAGATACAATACCCATGCCCGTAATAACAATTCGCGTTGGTTGGGATTGTTCAGCCATTCAACTCTCCAGCTACGGGGCGGGGTTTCTCAGTACAGTCGCGGTAGTCTGGCCGCCGTAGGTGTAGCTTATGCACAATACGTTACGCAGTTTCTTCTCTACAGGTGATTTTACGATATTGAGATTGCAGCCTTCGGCCACTTTGTCGCAGTTTACGGCTGCAGGTATCTTCGATTCAAAAATCGCTTTGGCGCCCGCCAGCACATCTATAGCCCCGGCTCCGGCGCCCGTGTTGCTGAGCATGCTCTTGGTGGGCCATACCGGAATCTGTGACGCCGAATCGCCCAAAGCTGTTTCAATGGCGCGGGCTTCGGCCAGATCGTCGGCTGGAATCGATGTTCCGTGCGGTATTACAAGATCTATCTCGGCGGCGGTTATTCCGGCGTCGGCCAAGGCCTTTTCAATGGCGATGCGAATACCGGCGCCGTCCGGTTCGAGTTTGGTAAAATCGGGACTTAGATTGTTGCTTTGGCCGAAGCCGGCGAATTCGGCGTAGACTCTGGCGCCGCGATTCTCAGCGTTTTCAGCCGATTCGAGGATTATAATTCCCGCGCCTTCGCCGAATACGCAGCCCTTTGCGTCCGCATCGAAGGGGCGACAGGCCGTAGAGGGTGAATCATTGCCTTCGGCCGTAGCACGTTTGATAAGGCACTGGCGTATCATGACTATCGGATTTACCTTGGCTTCGGCGCCGCCCGCCAGGGCCAGATCCGCCGATCCGCGCTGGATAGTCCGCGCCGCTTCACCTATCGCAATCTGCCCGGAGGCCTCGGCACAGGTCATCGTGTTGCTGGGCCCCTGAATATCGTGAATGATGCCGATGTGGCATGCAAGCATGTTCGGCAGGTACTTGAGCAGCCACAACGGTGTAACGAGCGGCAGCCCGTCAGTGCCCCATTTCTTCAAGTCGTATTTGCCCTCGACGGCGCTTGCGGCAACCGCCGGCGCCAGTTCGACCAGATCGCAACTGATCAGGCCCGCGCCGATATTGATTGCGAATCTGTCGGGTTCGACGTTTATTTTCTCAGGATCGATGCCTTTGGTGATTATCCCGGCGTCGTCCAAAGCGTCGGCTGCGGCGACTACGGATATCTCGATGTCGCGCGACATCAGCTTTACCGCTTTGCGGTGGCTCTTGGGTACAAACTTGCGGACCTTGAATTCGGGTACTTCTCCGGCGATCTTGCAGGTGAATCCGACGGGATCGAATGATTCTATCGTGTCGATACCGGACTCGCCGCGGCACAGTGCTTCCCATGTTTCGCCCGCGGACAGACCCAGGCAGGTTGCGGCTCCGAGTCCCGTTATAACAACGCGGCGATCACTCATGCACTTTGCTCCGCTTGCTCATCGGCTTTTGCCAGGTATACGTCTCGAACGAGCGATTCGAACATGCCCGTGAAAACAAAGTTTTCCTCGGGAAACTCTACGCCGCCGAGATTCCGATCGATGTGGCTGAACATAAGTTCGATTTCGGCAATGAGATCATCGCCGCGCGTGATCTTTCCGGCGGTGCTTGCCGCCTCGTCCGCCATAGTTTCAATTTCCGCGTCAAGTCTGATCGTGTCGCCCGGTTTGACAAAATCGTGAAATACGGCCTTCTTGACCTTGGCCAGAATGACCTTCTCACGAAACTTGTTGGTCTCTCCCACCAGAATGCCGGCTGTCTGGGCCATAGCTTCGATCATGAGGCATTCCGGCATAACCGGAAAACCCGGAAAATGGTCGTGCAGATGCTCCTCGGCCATCGTAACATTCTTCAGGGCCGAAGCGCGGCAGCCGCTCTCGAATTCGACGAACTTGTCTATCCAGATCCAACGCATTTCTTTGCCGTATAAGGCCGACGGCAGGCCTTGCAAGTGCAATCCTGCCGCCGCTGTATGTTAGCCGGCCGTCTGTGTCAGGCGGCGTTAAGCTTTGTCTCGATGTAGTTTACAATCGCCCCTACAGTGAAGAGATCGCCGAGTTTATTGATGTCGGGATCGTTCTCGAACGAGCTGATATCGGTATGAGGCACGTTTTCCCGCAGTTCCTTGAGCCCCAACTCAGTAAGCTTGCCGTTCTTGACGAATTCGGGGTTGTTCATCATGCTCTCGGCGGGAAACAGTTCTTCTCTCGGTATCTTGATTCCGAAGGCCTTTTCCAGTCGGAATACGATGTCCAGGAAATCGATGCTTTCGGCCCCGAGATCGCCCATGAGGGTCGCTTCCATGGTAACCTCATCATCGTCAACACCGAGCGCATCAACCAGAACCTCCCGAACCTCCGTTAAGATTTCATCCCGACTCATTGCCATTGTTATATACCTCCGTTTGTAAGCTGTTTTCAGTCCTTAGGGTGTAAAAATACCATACTATATTATATGGTCGAGCAACGTCCATCGCTGCTTCATATTTTTTATCAGGTCCGCATCCACGGCGGCCATACGGGCATCACCGTCGGCGAGATTGAAATGCCTGAGCCCAAATCTCGCTTCGACTATTCTGCGGCCCTGCGATTCGCCAAAGCCGCTAAAACTGCTGATGTTTTCCTCGATGGTCTTGGCGGTTACGCTGTACTCGATGCACGCACCAGGCGCCAAAAAGCTCTTATACTTAACATTCCGCGTCTGTTCAAGCAATATCATGCTGTGCGCAAAATCCTCACTGTTCCTGACGAGCCAGGAAGCGGACTCAATAAGCCCCTGCAGAAGCAGCACGCCCGGCAGCACCGGGAACGTCGGAAAGTGGTCCGCAAGGTATTCTTCGGCCAGAGACAGAGCCTTTACCGTCTTGATGCTCTTACCCGGCTCCAGTTCCACAATTCTGTCTATAAGTACGAATTTCATAATTATGCCGCATATCCGGATGCCTCCGGCGATTAGATTGAGCTATTGTAGTGGGGGGCAATTCTTTTTCCAGCATTTTTTACGAGTTTTTGGCAGTTGTTGGGCCATAATAAGGGCCTGAGCCTGGATTGCTGTTGGCCGCACACGGGCCAGTCGATTATACTGCTTTGCTATGGAACTGAGAAACGCCAGAATCACTGATGCCAAAGCGATACACGCGCTCATAAGCAACTATGCCGGGCACGACCGGATGCTGTTCAGATCCATGGCCGATATTTATGAGAATCTGCAGAACTTCATCGTCGCGGAGATTGACGGCTCAGTGGCGGGATGCTGCTCGCTGGATATCGTCTGGGCCGATCTGGCGGAGATCAAGTCTCTGGCGGTCCGGCAAACGAATCAGAAAAAGGGTGTCGGCAAATCGCTGGTAAGTCAGGCTATTGAACGAGCCCGCCAACTGGGCGTACCCCGAATATTCGCGCTGACTCTGGAACCCGTTTTCTTCCTGCGCCAGGGATTCGAAATCGTGCAGATGGACGAACTGCCCATGAAAGTCTGGAGCGATTGCGCCCGGTGTCCCAAACAACAGAATTGCGACGAAGTCGCCGTGATGAAAGAACTTTGAAACGCACTGCGCTGGCGAATCCGGCGCGATTCGAACTTAACCTACCTGACGCTTCTGGAATAACGCCACAGCCAGGGCAAGTACGGCCGTTGTGTAACACAACGCGTAAGAGCCGGCGATCACAATATATCTGGCCGGTACGGTGCTCTCTTCGTAGATGGCATCGCTGATCCAGAAAACCTGCAGATTGGGAACTATAAACCTGCCTATCTTCGCCCAGAGATGCGTGTCGGCGAATCTGCCGAAGACATAATCGCTGATCAGCCCCAGAAGGAACACTCCGATACACGCCGAAAGTGTGACTACGATGTTAAAACGCGCCGAAAGCGCCACGGCTATGGCTGCTATAACAATCGCGGCGAAAAACAAAAGCAGCGCTCCGTAGATATCCACTGTATTAATGTGGTTATCCGCCGGATTAAACTGCCAGTTCTTGTCTATCAGGGCAAGGAATACAATGCCGAAGAAGGCGAAAATGGCCAGCAGAACGGTGCATGTGGAGTAGAAGGCCCAATCATAGACATAATTGAAGAACGCAGCCAGCAGAAACGCTCCTCCGATGCCCACGCAGCCGACGGTAATAACCGTCCAGTCGAGTTCATGGCTGGCTGTTTCCATAACGCCGTGCCTTATGGCCATTAACAGAGCAACACTGCAGATAAAATGGGCCAGTGCGACCGCTCCTGCGACACCGAGAAACTTGGCTATTATGAATATCGGACGTTGGACCGGCTTGCTGAGCACCGTGGTGATCGTTTTGTTCTCTATTTCTTCGGTAACGGCCCCCGATGCGGCGAAAATTGCCGCGAACAAGGACGCGAGAAACAGCGTAGACAGGGCTAATTCTCGCAGAAGCTTGTCATCGTCGTCCATCGTGTACATGCTCAGCGATGGACTCAGGATGAGCAGAATGAGTGCTGCGATGATAATAGTGGCGTAAATCGGCTGCCTAAGGGTTTCGACGAAGGTATTCTTTGCAATTGTCAATATTTTATTCAGCATTACCCACCCGGTTCAAGCAGCTGCGCCATGACTGGTGTTGGTCAATAACAACGCCACGGCTCAAAAAAACTGCGTTATATTCTATGCGAATGTGACGCATGTTGTTATATTACCTGACCCTTGACTTGTAAACATTTTTAAACACAATACTGCTGTTGTCGCCTTTTGTTCAATCACTGGACCGGGATAAGAAATGACGGTATCTTCCAAACGCTCTGAAAATGTTGCCTGGGTGTCCCTGGGCCTCAGCGTAGTTTTCTTCTTGATCGCGTTCTTCGTCGGCCGATGGAGCGGCTTTGCAGCCGTCAGCGGTGTCGCGTGGATAGCTCTGGCGGCGGTGCTGATTTGGTTTGTACTTGCAATTCAGTTCCACCAGCGCGCCCTTGCCGAGCAGGAGAAACTCGACATGGGTCGGCTCGGAGTGGCCGATAAGACAGATTTGTTCGAGGCCGAGAACGAGCAGGCCGCGGTATTCGCAGTAGCTCAGAAAAGGCTCGAAATACTCGAAAAATGGTTCCTGCCGATATTCTCCGGGGCTATCGCGATCTATGAGATTGTGGTGGGAATCGTACTTTTCCGGGGGCTTCGGTACGCGGGCGAGTTCAGCGACAATTCGCCGTTCCTGATGGCGGCGGTAACCATGACCGCAATCGCCTTTATGAGCTTTCTAATAAGCAGGTATGCAACGGGTATGTCCGCCCAGACGCAGTGGAAACCCCTGCGGGCTGGCGGAAGCGTGCTTCTGATCGCCGCCGTGCTGAGCTTTATACATGCAATTGCGCTGGCTTTGGCGCAGTTCCAGGTATATTCCGTGCTCAGAATCGCCAACTACATCGCGCCTGTTCTCCTGATCATCCTCGGCGTCGAGAACGCCGCGAATGTAATCCTGGATATTTATCGCCCCCGGCTGAAAGGCCAGTACAGCAGGGCCGGATTCGACAGCCGACTCCTGGGACTGGTTAACGAGCCGGGCGGGATTTTCCACAGCCTCGCCAGCGCTATCGACTATCAGTTCGGCTTCAAGGTCTCCCAGACATGGTTCTATCGACTGCTTGAGAAGGCGATTCTGCCGCTCGCCCTCTTCGGGGCGGTCAGTCTGTATCTGATGAGCTGCGTCGTGGTCGTCGGACCGGATGAACAGGCGGTAATCGAACGTTTCGGCAAAGCCAGAGATGCGCAGGGCGAGGTTCGACTGGTCGGACCGGGCCTGTCTTTCAAGTGGCCGTGGCCCTTCGGCAGGGTATACACACAATCGACCGAGAAGATTCAGGAGATTTTCGTAGGCTTCGTTCCCAGGACCGATCCGGCTACGGGTGAGATTATCAGAGAAACAGAACTGCTCTGGGGCAAGGAGCACTACGAGGAGGAATTCAGCCTTGTCGTCGCGGTCGACTCGAGCCGCGAAAATACAGACGACGGCGCGGTTCCGGTCAATCTTATCAATGCAAATATCCCCATTCAGTACAAGATCAAGAACCTGGCCGATTACCTCTACAAGCACCGGGATGCCCAAGAACTGCTCGAAGCCATCTGCTATCACGAGCTTGCCAAATTCGCCGCCAGTGCAACGGTGGAAGTCGCCGAAGAAGGCGTAACCGACAGCGAGAACCTGTTTGGAGCCGGCAGAGACAAAGCCAAACAGGTCCTGACCGACAATATTCAGGCCGCGGCGGATGCACGGCAACTCGGTATCGAGGTGGTGTTCCTGGGTCTGCAGGGCATTCATCCGCCGGTCGAGGTTGCAGCCAACTACCAGGAGGTCATAGGCGCGGTTCAGGAAAGCCAGGCGCGAATACTGAATGCCCACGCCGAACGAAACCTGCGGCTCGCCACGCTCGTAGGTTCGGTCGAAGAGGCCGACGAACTGTACGAATTGGCCGCCAAGTACGAAGAGGCCAGAAATTCCGGTGATAAGACTGAAGCCGACCGGCTCGCCGGGGAAATAGACAATGCCTTCGGCCAGGCCAAAGGCGAGATATTCGCCACACTGAAGCAGGCCCAGGGCGATGCCTACAGCAAAGCGACTCTGGCAAAAGCCATTGGCGAGCGGTTCCAGAGCCAGCTCAAGGCTTACCATGCGGCCGAAGACATTTACATGCGAGAGCAGAGATTCCGGGCCCTGACCGAAGGACTCAAGGGCATTCGAAAGTATGTGTTGGCTATTGACCCCAACAGCAGCCAGGTCTACAGGGTCAATCTCGAAGAAAAACGGACAATGGACATATATGACATTGGTGGCATTGAGGAGCCCAAGTAGAAATGAGAAACGCAGGCATCATAATTATTCTCGTGCTGATCATCGGCACACTTGGACTGGCGTTCATGTCGTTCCAGGTTCGCGAAACCGAATCGGCGCTGGTTACCAGATTCGATAATCCCGTAAGGCAGATCCGCGAACCCGGATGGTATTTCAAATGGCCGCTTCCGATCGAACGCGTGCACAAGTTCGATTCGAGAATGCGGGTCCTGGAAGCGAATCTTGGTGAAACAACCACGCGCGGTGCGGTTCCGATCATCGTCAACACTTACGTCGTCTGGCGCATCGAGGATCCGAGTCTGTTCTTCAAGGCCGTTCAAACCGTTTCCGCCGCCGAAAGCAAGCTGTTGAGTCAGATACGGGATACGCAAAACCGAGTTATCGGTCAGCATTCGTTCGGCGAGTTCGTCAACAGCGATCCTGAAAAGGTCAAATTCGAACAGATCGAAGAGGAGATGAAATCCGACATCATCGCATCGGCCAGCGACGTTTACGGGATCAAAATCGAGACGCTCGGTATCAAGCAGCTTATGGTCAGCGAAGATGTCAGCAAGAAGGTATTCGAGCGAATGCAGTCGGAGCGCAGACGGCGCACCGATTCGACCATAGCCAGAGGAAAAGCCCAGGCCGCCAGAATTGTCGCCGACGCCGAGTACAAGAAAAAGGAACTTCTTTCCGCCGCTGAAGCCAGGGCTAAGACAATAAGAGCCCAGGGAGACGCCGAAGCCGCCAGGTATTACGAACAACTGGAGCAGGATCCGGAGCTGGCAATGTTTCTCAGAAGCACCGAAGTCCTCAAGGAGATCCTGAAAGAGCGGTCGACGGTGTTGTTACCGGCCGATTCCGAACCTCTGAGTCTGCTTCTGAAGATGCCTAAACTCACACCAGCCGAACCGAACCAGCCGTAAAGAAGTTTTGGGAAACTGAATAATTATGGTCGGACATAATCACGAACATCACGGGCACGATCATGATGAGCCGCGGACGGATCAAACACCGCAGTCGCAGGTGACGGTCGAATCCGATATCGCCGGCAAGTACCTCTCGGACGCCCTGAGGATCAGTTTCGCGATTCTCAAGGTAATCATGGTGGTGCTGATCCTGGTATTTCTTGCGTCTGGCTTCAGGACTGTCGACACCGACGAACAGGCGCTTGTGCTTCGTTTCGGCAAGATTCGCGGCGGTCCCGAAAACCGCGTGCTCAAACCGCGGGCGATGCCGTACTGGGTATTTCCCTATCCGGTTGACGAAATGGTGCGGATACCGGTCGAGAAAACGATCGACCTTTCCGTCGATGATTTCTGGTACTATCAAACGGTCCAGGAGCGGCTTAATCCCCAAAAAAAGAGCACCCGGATACCGCCAAGCCTCAATCCATCACGAGACGGCTACGTCCTCACAGGCAGCAGCGATATAGGCAGCGTCGCAGGTTACGACAGCAGCGATTACAACATCGTACACACGAAATGGCAGTTGATCTACCAGTTGAGCGACCCCGAACAGTTCTTCCAGAATGTGTACGTCGAAGACGTAAAGCCCGGGCAGGTCTATTTTAATGTGATTCAGCGCAGTATCACTCCCTTGATTCAGAATCTGCTCGAAGATGCCGTTGTAACCGCATCGGTACAGTACACCATAGATGAAGTTCTCTACGAGCGTGTAGCCGGACTTACCGAACACGTCAAAAGGCTGCTTCAGGCAAAACTCGATGCAATCGAGTCGGGTATCAGAGTGGTTCAGGTTCAGCTTACAGAGAGCACCTGGCCGCGACAGGTGGATCAGGCATTTCAGGATGCTCATACAGCCAGTGCCGAGAGTGAACGTCTGGTAAGCGAGGCCAAGAACAAAGCCGAGAATCTGCTCAATGAAGCCGGCGGACCGGTGGCGAAGGAAATCGTCGCCGCTCTTCACGACGACAGTATAACCGAAGCCCGGTTGGAACAGTTATGGTTTCAACTGGCCGGTTCGGCTCGCGAAAAGATAGCCGAATCGCGGGCCTATCGCACGGACATAATCGAGGCGGCCAGAGCAAACGCAGAGTATCTCAAGGAACTGCTTCCTGAGTATCGAAAGAGGCCCGATATAGTGGTCCAGAGAATCTATCACGACACGATACAGGACGTTCTAAGCAATGTCGACGAGAAGGTCATAATTCAGCCCGGCCAAGGCGCCGAAGACGTAGAAGTCAGGGTGAACGTCGGCACCGATCCCAAAGTCGAATCCGAATTGCGCCGCAAGCGTGCCGACGAGGCCCAGCGGCAAGCCGATGCAACTGAGGGCAATTATTAATAAGAACCCTGGAACTGAAGTTGAAGTATCGGATGCAGCTTTTGGCTGATCCGTCTTTGCCGGCTGCGATTGTTACGGCTGTCGGCGGTCACAATTTCTCGACAGACCATACGGGAACAGGACAATATGGCGCACCAACACTTGCACTTTAAAGAAGACTTGCACGCCGGTCACACGCACGGCAAACAGGTAGGGGTGTCTCTGGCGCTGCTGGGCACTCTCGCCGGCGGCGTGCTGCTTATCAACAGCGGCCTGTCCAAATACATCTTCGGCAAGGACAGCTTTAACACCGAGTTTCTGGCAATGATCGCGGCCATACTTCTCGGTGCGCCGATTATCATTCACGCCATAAAGAGCCTTATCAACAAAAAGACCCACATGGACGAACTTGTGGCTCTTGCGATTCTGGCGGCACTGGCGACCGAGGAATACGTCGCCGCCGGCCTTGTGGCGTTCTTCATGCTCTTGAGCGAACTGATGGAGAGCCGAACGGCACTTGGAGCCAGAGCCTCGATCGAATCGCTCATAAAGCTGACTCCCACCAGGGCCAACCGCATCGCCGCCGACGGCAGCGAAGAAGAGGTAAAAGTAAGCCAATTGAAGCCGGGCGATGTGGTCCGCGCAAGGCCGGGTGACAATATTGGAGCCGACGGCGAGGTTGTCAACGGACTCAGTAGCGTTAACGAGGCAACCATCACCGGCGAATCCCTGCCGGTGGACAAAGTACCGGGGATGCAGGTCTTCGCGGGCACAAGCAATCTGACCGGCGCTCTGGATGTCAAGGTGACGAAGGCCGGCAAGGATACGACGCTCGGCAAGGTTCAGTCGCTCATAATTGAGGCCGAACAGACGAAGATTCCCATCATGCGCATTATCGACAGGTATGTGCAGTGGTATACGCCGACGATTCTGATGATCGCCGGTATCGTGCTGTTCTTCACTCACGACATAAGCCGGGCGATCACAATTCTCGTGATTTCCTGTCCGTGTGCTTTGATTCTTGCAACTCCGACGGCTATGGTCGCGGCCATCTCCGCATCGGCCAGACTCGGTATTCTTATCAAGAACGTGGCCGACCTGGAGGTGGCGGGCAAGATAACCGCTCTGGTGTTCGACAAGACCGGAACCGTCACAACCGGAAGGCTGTACGTTACCAAATTGACCCCGGCCGAGGGAGTGGATGCCGGGGAGCTGCTGACGGCCGCGGCTTCGGCCGAAAAGATGAGTAAACATCCGGCCGCTCGGGCACTGAACGAGGTTGCCAAAGAAGCCAATCTGTCGCTGCCGACCGCCGAAAACTTCGAAGAGACCCCCGGCAAAGGCGTTACGGCCACCATCGATTCGACGGTTATTCGAGTAGGGCGGGAAACCTTCCTCAGCGAGAACGACATAGACACCTCGGCGGTGGCCAGCCCCAGCCTGCACGAAGAACAGGGCTTCAGCACGCTTTTCGTCGGCAGAAATGACAAGTGCATCGGCTGGATCGGCTTGCAGGACAAGACAAGACCCGAGGCCCGCAAGGCGGTCGAGGAACTGCTGAATCTCGGCGTCAAGCGGATGACTATGCTTACCGGAGACCGCGATGAGGTGGCCAACAGAGTCGCCGCGGAATTGGGCTGCACGGACGTTAAAGCTCAGTGCCTGCCCACCGACAAGCTGGATATTGTCGAACAAATCAAATCCAAAGGCCATACAGTAGCCGTGGTCGGCGATGGCATAAATGATGCTCCGGCTCTGGCTGCGGGCGATCTGGGTATCGCAATGGGCGCCGCAGGCAGCGATGTCGCCATTAATTCGGCCTCGATAGCCCTGATGAGCAACGATCTGAGGCGTTTGCCGTTCCTTGTCAGGCTCTCACGCAAAACCCGGGGCGTGATTCAACAGAATCTGTTTTTCGGCGTGCTGTTCATCGTTCTGGGTGTTATTGCGGCATCAGCGGCATGGCTGTCGGCTGTTTACGCCGCCATACTGCACTTTGCCGGCTCGCTGATTGTCGTTTTCAACAGTGCGAGGCTGGTACGTTACGGCGAGGAACTGGAGGCCCATCGCCAGCACGTGAGTGTGGGAGAAATTGAAAAGGGCCGTTAGAGCGAAAACAACTGAATGCAGTCTCGGCGCCTGGCCGGCTGGTGCCGGCGGACAGGGCGTTTTACCAGCCGGGCTAACCAGCAGTTGAATCTGGACAGATGATGGAATATGCAGTTGAGACATTTTCACTGACGAAAGTATTCTCCGACTGGTGGGGACGGGCGAAAGTCTACGCGGTCAACGATCTGAACCTCAAGATCAACAGCAACGAGGTCTTCGGATTGCTGGGGCCGAACGGTTCGGGAAAAACTACGACAATCAAGATGCTCCTGGGTCTGCTGAACCCGACCAAGGGCAGGGCCCTGGTGCTCGGAGGCGCCAGCACCGAACCAAAAATCAGCGCTCGGGTCGGTTATCTCCCGGAGGAATCTTATCTTTACCGCTATCTGACGGCCCGTGAGACGCTCGAATTCTACGGCAAACTCTTTGGCCTGTCCGGCAAGATTCGCAAGATGAGGATTGAATCGCTGCTGGATATGGTCGGTCTGCGAGCTGTGGGAAACCGGCAGGTGGGCACTTTTTCCAAGGGTATGGCCCGGCGCATCGGGCTGGCCCAGGCACTCATAAACGACCCGGATCTGCTGATACTGGACGAGCCTACGACGGGTCTGGACCCAATCGGGACCAGGCAGATCAAAGATCTGATTGTAAAACTCGCCGAGCGGGGCAAGACAATTCTGCTGTGCAGCCATCTGCTGGCGGATGTCGAGGATGTCTGCGACAGGATTTCCATTCTTTACGGTGGAAAAATCCAGGCCGCCGGCGAAGTCCGTCAACTGCTGCAGCAGAGCGGGCGAAGGCAGATAATGACCGGTCCCATCAGCGACGAGGCCGTAAAACAAATACGATCCATCGTGGAGAAAGAAGACGCCGACTGCGAAATTGATACGCCCCTGGAGAAACTGGAGTCATTCTTCATCAAGACGGTTGCCGAGGCTCAGAAACAGGAACAGCCCACCAGCGGCGCGGTCAGCACCACCAGAATAGACGGTTTCCTGGCCGAAACCAAGGACGCCGACAGAATCCTCGACAAGCTCGTCAGCGCCGATGTTTCGCCTGAACAGCCTTCCGAAGAGGTGCCCACCGAACCGGTCGCCCCGGCCCGGCAAAAGCCGGAACCGGACAAGGGACTGCTTTCAGAGTTGACCCACGAGAAAAAGCCCCCCGGGCAGGAAAGCACAAAACCCGTGGAACCTGCTCCGGTCAAACCCGTCGATACAGAGAAGAAGGACGTTAACAGAAGCATTCTGGATGAGTTGACCTCGGGGCAGGAAGACCGAGACTCGTCGCCGGATGAGCAGGTCGCGGACGAAGAACGGGAGGACCGCGACAATGGGTAGAATCTGGGCTGTTGCAGTCAATACAGTCAGGCAGGCGGTGCGAATGAAAGTTGCGGTGGTGTTTACCGTGCTGCTGTTCATATTGCTGCCCGTGCTGGGCTCGACCATTTCCGGCGACGGAACCATGAAAGGGCGTCTGCAGACGTTCGTCAGCTACGGCTTGAGTCTCACGAGCCTTTTGCTGTGCATGCTCACTATAGTAGTCTCGATTTACACCCTGACCAGCGATATCAAATACAGACAGGTCTTCACGGTCATAACCAAACCCATACGCCGTTTTCAGTTTGTCCTGGGCAAGCTGCTGGGCGTCCTTCTGTTGGACTTCATTCTTCTAGTGCTCTTCTCGGCGGTTATTTACGGCATTGCCCGTTACATTCCCACCCACTTCCACGCCGAGCCGGAAGAAGTCACCCAGCTCGAAAACGAGTTTTTCACCGCTCGTGCGAGCCTACAGCCGGTTGTGCCGGACGTTTCGCGCGAAGCCTTAGAGGCATACGATGCTCTCAAGAAGAGCGGAGAATTGATCGACCCCCAGGGCCGCGAAGCTCCCCGCCGGGAGGTCATGAAATGGCTGGTGCAGCAGAAGCGTCTGGAGCGGCAGGCCGCGGCGGTAGGGCAGGAAATACTCTGGGAGTTCGAGGATGTCAGGCCGCTCGATTCCGAGGAAAACATCTTCATCAGGTTTAAATTCGATGCGGCCAGCGCCCCGGTCGATTCGTCTATCTGGGGCCGCTGGGTGGTGGCCGATTACCCCCATTTCAGATACGGTTCAGAGCCCGAAGCGGACATTTTCGATCAGCCCCTGACCCACTCGATAGGGCAGGTTCACGAAATCTACGTACCGGCATCGGTTGTTCCGGCGAACGGGCACCTGGGTGTGGGCTTCATCAATCTTCCCGCTAACGAAACTGCCGTGATTTTCCCCCTGGAAGACGGCATGGAACTGCTCTACAAAGCCGATTCCTTTACCGGTAATTTCGTAAGAGCGGCGGTGCTCATCTTCATAAGGCTGGTATTCCTGGCCTGTCTGGGCACCCTCGCAGGTGCGTTTCTGTCATTCCCCGTCGCCATACTGTTTGCCCTGGTCGTCTTTCTGACCGCCGCTTTCAGCGGATTTGTAACCGAATCGTTCGATTATCTGGGCGAGAATGCCAGCGGAATATACGATTACACGCTCAAGCCTGTGATCAGTCTGCTACCGCAGTTCGACAAATACAATCCAACCAAATATCTTGTTCCCGCAAGGCTGATAAGCTGGTGGTCGGTTCTCAAGGCCACGGCTCTTATGGTCGGGATCAAGTCTGTTCTTGTGCTGATCTTTGCAATAATCGTATTCAGCCGGCGGGAGCTGGCCAGAATAACCGTATAACTTCGAGGTACAGAGTTTGAAAGATGTCGTTGTCCAGGTTGTTTGCATAATGCTCGCCGGAGCCCTTCTGGTGGCCGCGGGAATGCAGTTGGATTACGTCAACGCCAAACGCGAGGAAATGAACCTCGTTATGAACGATCCTCTGGAGAACGCGCCGCCGTCGCTGGCATTCGCCACCGCCGCTATGGGGGCCTTCAGGGGGCTTGTAGTCGATATCCTGTGGATACGGGCCGACAACCTCAAGGAAAAAGGCCAGTTCTTCGACGCCAAACAGCTTGCCGACTGGATCACGAAGCTTCAACCGCGGTTTGCTTCGGTGTGGGAGTTCCACGCCTGGAATATGGCCTACAACATCTCGGTCGCAATCCCGGCCAGCCAGCCTGACCAGCGATGGAAATGGGTCAGGAACGGTTATGAACTGCTGCGCGACAAGGGAATTCCTCTTAACCCCAAAGCTATAGGCCTGTACCGCGAACTTGCCAGAATATTCCAGCACAAGATAGGCGACGTAGCAGACGACTGCCACAAATACTATAAATTGCAATTGGCCACTCAGATGGAGCCGCTGCTGGGCCCGGCCGACAACGAGTACTTCGACGCACTTGCGGCGGCCCCGGAAGACTGGAAGAGCCTGCTGAGCGACCCGAATCTTGCGGCCATGGATCCGAATGTCGGTGATATCGTAAGCGCTCTGGAAGCGGCCGACGAGAGATTTACCGAAAGAGATCGGTTTGTGATCAATTATCTCTCGCTAAGGCGCAATGCAAGCAGGTTCGACGCGGCCGCAGGCGAGGCAATCGACAATTTCCGCGGGACCAAAGCCCTCGAGAAATTCGACGTATTCGCAAAAGCCTATCAGTTGAGAAACGTCTGGAGGCTGGATCCGGTTATTATGCGGGAGTTGAACCAGACCTACGGCCCGACCGATTTTTCGGATCCCAACAACAAGCTTCCGCTGGACTGGCGACATCCGGACTGCCACGCAATTTACTGGGGCGTGATGGGGGTTCGCCGGCAGGCGCAGAATGAAGACCGCGATTACGGCATAACAGAAATCAACACCGACCGAATTGTGGGCCACAGTCTCCAGAACCTGTACCGCAACGGCAAGATATCACTCTACGAAGATACTGTCGAGATACCGGTGGGCGCCACCGGCGAAACCCGAACAGAGCGGCGGCTGCACATATTCTTGCGTCCGGACTTCAGGATGTTCGAAAGCTATCACCAGGCTTATCTGGCTATTTTTGAAAAATACAAAGAAGCCAATCCCGGCTCCGAAAAATCACTTCATGACGGACACAGGAATCTGCTCCGCGATGCGGTCTTTGCCTTCTATCAGGCCGGGCACAAGAAACAGGCTCAACGCATCTACAGTACGCTCCGAGAGATGTATCCGCGCGACGAGTTCAAGGTCTCGCTGGATCAGTACGCGAGAAACCGGCTCAAGGAGGAGTTCGATACGGGCGCGATCACCCCGAACGACGCCAAACAGCAGATCATAATGACCCTGAGTGAAGGATACTTCCGTTATGCGCTTCGTGATGACGAGGCCGCCTACGCGAGGGAACAGTTCGCCAGGCAGATATGGCAGCATTATCAGAAACAATATCCGGAGGAGCAGCGAATCGATTTGCCCGATCTTGACAGGCTCAAATACGAAGCGCTGGCTCATTTTCTCGAGGATGAGCGGTACCCAGTGAGTCTGCGACGGGGCCTGCTCGCCAGGATCAAGGTTGAAAGACCCGACCTTCACAAGACGCTCAGCACTCAGGAGGAGAAGATTCTGGAACAATATCGCAAACAGCAGGAGAATAAGCAACCCCAGTCATAGAGCCTCCCAGGATGGGGCGTCAAGAGTTTTATGTTATGGATGATGCACTTACTCGTACGTTAACCCCCTCACAACAGAAAGCAGTTTCTCACATCGAAGGCCCGTTGCTGGTGCTGGCCGGTCCGGGCAGCGGCAAAACACGGGTCATCACACACCGGATTGCCTCGCTTATCAGAAGCGGTGTCGCACCGCATAACATCTGCGCGATTACTTTCACCAACAAGGCCGCCGAGGAAATGCGACAGCGTGCGTACATGCTCGGTGCATCCGGCGGCGCGCATATCAGTACGTTCCATTCGCTGTGCGTGCGTATTCTCAGGCAGTACTGGCGCGAGGCGCAAATTGAACCTAATTTCAGCATCTACGACGATTCCGACCAGAAACGATGCATGAAAGCCGCGGTGAAAGAGTGCAATCTCGACACGCAGAATTTTCCCCCTGCAAGGATGCGCGAGGCCGTTTCGACGCTGAAGAACAAGCTGATCGATCCGGAAAAAATCGAGAGTGAGTACGAGGATTTCTTCAGCAAAATGCTCGCCCGCGTTTACAGACGTTATCAGGACAAGCTGGCCGAACTAAATGCGATGGACTTCGACGACCTGCTGGCGAAAACAGCTTATCTGCTGAGTGAAAACGACCAGGTGCGCAGCGAGTTGTCAAATCGGTACCGGTTTTTGCTCATAGACGAATACCAGGATACGAACAACGCTCAGTACATGATCGCCAAGCTGCTGGCGTCCGAACACCACAATATCTGTGCAACAGGTGACCCGGACCAGAGCATATACCGCTGGCGGGGTGCTGACATACGAAATATTCTGGCATTCGAGAAGGACTGGCCGGACGCTGTCTCGATAAAGCTGGAAGAGAACTTTCGCAGTTCATCGAATATCCTGGAAGTGGCCGACAAGCTCATCGCCTATAATCGCCACAGAAAAGTCAAAAGGCTGGTCCCCACGCTTCCGCCTTCGAAGGGCATTGAGGTCCGGTGCTACGATGACGAACGGGCCGAAGCCGAGGGTATCGCAGCGTGCATCAAACAGTTGCTCGACGAGGGCGCGCGGCCTAATGAAATTGCTGTCTTCTATCGGGTCAATGCGATGAGCCGGGCGGTGGAAGAATCGCTCATTCGCCACAAGATCCCCTACCAGATTGTCAGGGGCGTAGAGTTCTACAATCGTAAGGAAATTCGCGACATCATCGCCTATATGAAAGTCCTGGCCAATCCCAGCGATTCAATGGCTCTTGTACGGATAATTAACACACCGACAAGGGGAATCGGAAAGGTGACGGTCGACCGCATCGCGACGTTCGCGTCTCGTTCGGGCATTACCTTCTACGAGGCATTGAAAAGGGCCGAGCAAATTGAAACGCTCGGCAAGGCCGCAAAGGCTAAGCTGGCTGTGTTCGCAAAAATGATAGAACGGTTCCGTCAAGAAATCGACGGCCCGGTTGCCCCTCTGACTGAGCAGGTCTTCGAAGAATCGGGGTTGGCCGATTTTTTAAGGCACAGTGGAACCGAGGGCAAAAACGCCCTGGAGAATGTGAACGAACTCATCAGTTCGGCTGCGCAGTATGACGAACAAGCCGAATCGCCTTCACTGGTGGATTATCTCCAGCAAATCGCACTTTTCAGCGATGCCGATGCGTACGATGCCGCAAGCGGACAGGTCGCGCTGATGACCCTGCACGCAGCGAAAGGCCTGGAGTTCGAGAACGTGCTCATCATGGGCCTGGAAGAAGGCATTCTGCCGCACGAGAGAACCGATTCTCAGGACGAGCAGGACCTCGAAGAGGAACGCAGGCTGCTGTTTGTCGGCATAACCCGCGCAAAGTCTTATTTGCACTTAAGTTATGCCCGCTACCGCACCATTCGCGGCCAGATGCTGCGATCAGTGCCGTCTCAGTTTCTGTTCGAGTTGGGCGTCGAGCAGCAGAAGTCCGAACAGATTCACAGCGAGCCGGAACCCGAGCAGATTGACGTTCACCCGGACTACGATCAGCCGGACCCGTTCGTCAAAGGCCAGTTGGTCCGACATCCTAAATTCGGGCTGGGCAGGGTGCAGGACTTCGTTAACATGGGGGAAAACAGCCAGGTAACTGTTCGTTTTAACGCAGGCCGGACAAAGACGCTCATGCTCAAGTATGCTAATCTCACTCCGCTGTGAACCGCTCTGAACGTGCGGCTCAACCGAATACGAAAACAGGCAGTTGTATATCGGTGCGCACTTGCCTAATATAGCCTGTACGTTTGAAGAACATTGTCTCAGATCAAAGGAGCAATAATGATGGATAGACGCCGATTTCTCAGAACGACCGGTTTGGGCGCGGCAACTGCATTCTTTGGCGCCTCAGTTTGCACTGGTGCGCCGGCCACAGAACAGGGCACAGGCGAGATTGATTCGAGAATCGAAAAGCATCGCAAGGGTCGAGTCTCTTTGGAACTGCTGGGACCGGACGGTGCGAGGCTGGCTGCGAACGTACCCGTGCGGATAGAGCAGCAGAAACACAAATTTCTGTTTGGCTGCAATATATTCAAACTTAACCGCTGCAAGACTCAACAGGATAATGACCGGTATGCAGAGCGATTTGCCGAGCTTTTGAATTTCGCAACGCTGCCGTTCTACTGGTGGAATTACGAGCGGACACGCGGCAAACCGGATGATGCACGGACCGCAGAAATCGTCCGCTGGTGCAAGTCGCAGGGTATTACGACCAAAGGCCATCCGCTGGCCTGGAATTACATTCAGCCGCCATGGCTTGATAAAGATGACCCTGATACCGCCATGAAACTGCAATTGAAACGCATTGCACGGTGCGTGGAGAAATTCGAAGGCGATATCAATATCTGGGACGTGGTGAACGAGGCGACGCACTATGACCGGCCTTTCTGCGAGCAACGCGCGCCCGCGCTGACCGCGGCCATTAAGAAGATGGGAGTAGGCGAATACGTTCGTTCGGCCTTTCGGGCCGCACGCGGTGCTAATCCTAATGCAACGCTCTTGATAAATGACTATCGGCTGGACCCGGCATACGAGAAAAAGGTGATCGCAGAGCTGAAGGCTAACGGCAAACCAATGTATGACGTAATCGGAATTCAGTCGCACATGCACGGCGGCTACTGGGGCGCAAAGAGGGCGTGGGATGTGTGCGAGACGTTCTCCAAATACGACGTACCCCTTCATTTCACCGAAACAACGGTGGTCTCGGGGCCCAAGAAGAAAGAAGGCTGGACCACGACGACAGAGGGAGAAGAAAAGCAGGCCGAGGCGGTGAGTCAATTCTACCGGGTTTTGTTTTCACATCCGGCGGTCGAAGCGATCACCTGGTGGGATTTCACAGATCAGAATGCATGGCAGCAGGCGCCGGCGGGCCTTGTCCGGGCTGACATGACTCCCAAACCGGCCTACGAGCGGCTGATGGATCTGGTTAAGGGCAAGTGGTGGACCAAGACCGAGGCGACGACACAGCCCAACGGCAGAGTCGGTTTGAGCGGATTCTACGGAACCTATGAAGTTTCGACGCAAATCAACGGCAGAAAGGTTCGCGGAGCCTTCGAGTTCGACAAAAGCACGCAAGGGCCGATCCGGATACAACTGCGGACGGCGTAAGCTGAAATTGCAGTATCATCTCAACCCAATTGTGACGGGGCGGTGTGAAATATAAATGTCGGCTGTAAAAAGAGTTATTGAATTATTGCTGACAGTTTCAGGACAAAGTCTATGTGTGTATTGACTGGCGTGGCGACAGATGATAGTATTCGGCCCTGACCGGCGGCACAGCGGTAGCCGGACGGGGGTATCCCGAACACAGCACTAAAGGATGAGAAAGGGTAAAAGCAGTGTCTGAATCGCAGGTAGAGTTCTATTTCGGCAATGTAACTGACAAGGCCATCGGCCCCGAGCACGGCATAACCGACGAGCAGTTCGAAGAATTGGAGCAAAAGACGGCTCCGCTTATCCCGCAGTTGAACGCCGAAAGAAAGGCCGGCAAGACGCCGTACCGCGATCTTCCATACAGGCCTGAAATCGCCAAAAGTGTGCGAAAGGTAATCGGCGGACTGCAGATCGAATGCCAGAATCTGGTCGTTCTGGGCATAGGTGGCTCGGCCCTGGGCAATATCGCCGTTCAGACGGCTCTTAACCCTTATATGTACAACATAGACGAAAAGCAGAGGCGTGGCCCTCGGCTGTTCGTGTTCGACAACGTGGACCCGCAGCAGTTGTCGTCCTTTCTGGACTGGCTTGGAGGCAGCCTCGATAATACCCTTTTCAATGTTATCAGCAAATCCGGGCGGACCAGTGAAACTGCCAGCCAGTTTCTGGTGGTCAGGCAGATGCTCCTGGATAAATTCGGGCCGGAAGGGCTCAAAAAACACATGGTTGCCACCACGGATGCGAAGCAGGGCACACTCCGGACTATCGCTGATGAATCGGGGCTGGCTTCTCTGATAGTTCCGGACGGTGTGGGCGGACGTTTCACGGTGCTAAGTGCGGTGGGCCTGTTCAGTGCGGCCATGTGTGGAATCGACATCGACGCCATGCTGGCCGGGGCGCGGGATATGGACGAGCGGGTCAAACGCGAGTCCTTCTTCGAGAACCCGGCGGCCATAAATGCTGCTGTAAACTGGCATTACTACAACCGCGGTAAACGCAATTCGGTCATTTTCCCCTATAGCTACCACCTGAAGGACATGGCAGACTGGTACAGACAGTTGTGGGCCGAAAGCCTGGGCAAGGCCAGGGATTTGCAGGGCAACGATGTTTTTGTAGGCCCCACCCCAATCAAGGCCCTGGGAACCACCGATCAGCACAGCCAGGTGCAGTTGTACCGCGAAGGCCCCAACGACAAGTTGTATACCTTCCTCGAAGTGCAAAACTTTGACCGGGATATGGAAATGGGCCCGACGCCCGACTGTGCTCCGGAATTGGGCTTTCTGGCGGGCAAGAAGATGAGTTCGCTGCTGAATGCCGAGAAAAAGGCGACCGAATATGCCCTGTTGACCGATAAGAGACCCTGTTTGAGTGTGATTTTTGACAGGGTGAGCCCCTATGCCGTCGGCCAGTTCATATATCTGTTCGAGGTTACGACGTCCTTTGCCGGGGCTCTGTTCAATATAAATGCCTATGACCAGCCGGCGGTCGAACTGGGCAAGGACGCGACCTTTGCACTTATGGACCGCAAGGGCGAGTATAAACCGGGGCTGACCTATTCGAACTGGGCCGAGCAGATCCGGTCGAAAGTCAGCGTCGACGAGCGCTATCTGGCTTGAATGCCGGGGGGGGCGATTGCTCGTTTTCAGAAAGGAGTCGGCTATGAACTATGCTGTGATTATGGCGGGCGGAACGGGCAAGAGGCTTTGGCCGCTGAGCCGCAGAGACAGACCCAAACAGGTGCTGAAGATCTTAAACGATCAGACCATGCTGCGCGACTGTTTTGAGCGTCTGCTGCCCATATTCGATTCACGGAACATCCTCGTGCTTACGAACGCCGGATATGCGGATCTGGTCCGCGAGAATCTTCAGGAACTACCCTACAACAATGTGATTGCCGAGCCGGCCGTGCGGGATACGGCGGGCGCCATAGGACTGGCCGCGGCGGTTCTGGCCAAGTACGATACGGACGCGACCATGGCGGTTGTTACCGCCGATCAGGTCATAGAGCCCGTCGAAGTCTTTCTGCAGGCAATAAGAGATGCGCTGACCTTCGTCTCGGACAATCCCGACCAGCTCGTTACTTTTGGAATAAAGCCTACTTTTCCGAGCACACAACTGGGATATATAGACTGCAACGATCCCCAAAGACACAAAGGCTGTGAAAACGATATTTTTAAAGTCAAGGCCTTCCGCGAGAAGCCGGACGAAGAGACCGCCCGGAAGTACCTCAAAACCGGCCGATTCTTCTGGAATTCGGGCATGTTCGTCTGGAAAGCCAGGACCATTCTGGCCAACATGGCTGAGTTTTTACCTGCATCCACAGAGCCGCTGCACAAGATGCAGAAAGCGTGGGACAGCCCTTCGCAGGGAAAAGTGCTGTCCGAATGGTTCGTTCGGCTGCCCAAGGTCAGCATCGATTACGCCGTGATGGAGAAAGCCGAGAAGGTCAACGCCATCGAACTGGACTGCCGCTGGCTGGACATGGGCTCGTTCGCCGCACTTGCCGATATTATAAAGAGCGATTCGGACAATAACATCGTAGTTGCGGGCAAAAGCCAGCTTCTGAGCTGCAAAAACAGCATAATAGTTACTGAGGACAAAGGGCATTTGATTGCGGGAATCGGCCTCCAAAACATGGTGGTAGCTCACAGTCCGGATGCGACGCTGGTCTGTCATATTGACGACACACAGAAGCTGAAGGAACTTCTGAGTCGAATCGAGGAAGACGGCGACTACGAGTTCCTCTGATGCGGTGGTGTTTTCGGCGATTTCAGCTGATTATGAGGTACCTGGCGATAGATCACGGCGGCAGAAGGGTTGGCCTGGCAATATGCGATGCGAATGAAACGATATCGTCGCCTCTGGCCGTTCTGGACCGCCGCGGCAACATATTCGAAGAAATCCTCGCCGTTGTCGATAAAGAAGATGTCGAGGCCGTGGTGATAGGTCTGCCGCTCAACATGGATGATTCCGAGGGGCCTCAGGCCAGGAAGGTGCGAGAATTCGCCTCAGAACTGCGGAAAAGGCTTGAAATTCCGATTCACTTTCAAGATGAACGGCTCAGCAGTTTCGAGGCCGAGCAGAAGTTCGCGTCGGTAGACCGCAAGCGCAAGCATAAGCGAAAACCGCTTGACGCACTGGCTGCCGCTCACATTCTGCAGACCTTTCTCGAAGAAAGAAGTTGCGAGAATAATCAGGCAGGCCCGATGTGTTCGCAGTAAAAGTACATTTCGCCCGGTGCTTCTCTTTGCTGAACAGAGAGCCGATACAGCCCGTAAAACATCAGGACTCCGAGTGAGGGTAAACCGGCTTTTTTCAGTTTGTGGCTGCTGAATTAAGGTTTTGTTTGACAAAAGGCGTATCCAGGGCTCGAAACGTCGGATTTCTCCCCAAAAACAGCTTTGTAAGGGCGTTTTTTATCTTGAGTTTGTAGGGAAAGTGCTTGCAAGCATTGCAGGACGGCACTATAATATCCGATTCTATTTTGATGGTAAGACGTATAGAACGAGTTCATGTAGGCGAAAGGATTTATTGGAAAGATGCTAACGAAGCAGGATAAAGGCCAGATAATCGGCGATTATGAGACGCATGAGGGAGATACGGGCTCGCCGGAAGTGCAGATTGCTTTGCTGACCAGGCGAATCAACGAACTGACAGAGCATCTCAAAAATCATCCCAAGGACCATTCATCCAGGCGTGGTCTTCTCAAAATGGTAGGTACCCGATCGGCGCTGCTGAAATACGTCGGCAAAAAGGATGTAGGTCGGTATCGCAGCATAATAACGCGGCTTGGTTTGCGTAAGTAAGTTTTTTTTCGGACATGTGTGGGGCCGGGGCGAGGGCGTCCCGTTTAGAAGCCTGCGCATATCCCAGAGAGGTAATTTATGGCAGAAGTGATTAAAGTAGAACGGCAAATCGGAGGCAGAACGCTTTCGATTGAAACAGGCAGGATAGCTAAGCAGGCGCATGGTGCAGTAGTTGTGCAGTACGGCGAAACAGTCGTACTTGTGACTGCGACCACGGCGCCTCCGAGGAATGAAAACATAGATTTCTTCCCGCTCAGCGTAGAATACAGAGAGAGGCACAGTGCGGCCGGTAAGTTTCCCGGCGGGTTTATAAAAAGGGAGGGCAGACCCAGCACCAAAGAGACCCTGACCGCGAGGATGATCGACAGGCCTATTCGTCCACTGTTCCCGGATGGGTATTTTCAGGAAGTCCAGGTTATCGCATCCGTTTTCAGCGCCGACCGCGACAATGATCCGGACGTTCCGGCCATGATCGGCGCCAGCGCGGCGCTTACGATCAGCAGAATACCCTTCATGGGACCGACCGGATCGTGCCGCGTGGGACGGGTTAACGGCGAACTCGTAATCAATCCTACCTACGATCAATTGGAGCAGGGCGATATGAACGTCCTTGTCGGTGGCCGTAAGGAAGCGATAAACATGATCGAAGTGGCCGCCAAGGAGGCTCCCGAGGCGGACGTTGCCGAAGCAATTCAGAAGGCCCACGGGATCGTTCGCGAAATTTGCGAGATGATTGAAGAGGTGCGTGAGCAGATCGGCGTCGAAAAGGAGACGCCGCTGGCCGAGTGGGATGATGAACTGTATGGCAAGATGCACGGCCAGATCATCGACAGACTCACAGAAGCCAAGCAGATTCCCGACAAACAGGAGCGTGGTGATGCCGTCAAGGCTCTGTTCGATGAACTGGCGAAAGATTACTGTGCAATAGGCGCAGAGGACCCTGATGCCGAACCGATCTGCGAACCAGGGCTTCTTAACCGCATCTGGGGCAAAATCGAGAAAGAAGTTGTCAGAGAATTGCTGCTGCAGGGCAAGAGATCGGACGGCAGGGCGTATGGGGATATAAGGCCAATCGAATGCGAGGTCGGCGTTCTGCCCAGAACGCACGGTTCGGCTCTGTTTACCAGGGGTGAAACGCAGGCGATGGTCAGCGTAACGCTCGGTACCATCCGCGACGCCCAGATTATTGACGGGCTGCAGGATGAGTACGCCCAGAGCTTTACATTGCACTACAACTTCCCGCCATACTCGGTGGGTGAGGTAAGACCCATCCGCGGCGTGGGGCGACGGGAGATCGGCCACGGCGCACTGGCGGAAAAATGCCTCGAAGCACTAAGACCGGACAATGAGGATTTCGCCTATACCATCCGAATCGTGTCGGATATTACCGAATCGAACGGCTCAAGCTCGATGGCCTCGGTATGCGGCGGCTCACTGGCGCTGATGGACGCGGGTGTACCCATGGCCAGGCCGGTCGCCGGCATTTCTATCGGCATGATAAGCGATGAGAACGGCAGGTATGAGCTGCTCACGGACATCCTCGGCGAAGAGGATCATTTCGGCGACATGGACTTCAAGATCGCCGGTACGACAGAGGGCATCACGGGCATTCAGCTCGATATCAAGGCCGAGGGCCTACAGCATGAGATCATGCTCGAAGCCATGGAAAGGGCAAAACAGGCCCGCCATCGTATACTCGATTCGATGAACAAGGCGATCAGCGAGCCAAAACCGGAACTGAGCGTCTACGCACCAAAGCTGGTCAGCATCGAGATCGATCCGGAGATGATCGGCAAGATAATCGGCCCGGGTGGGAAAGTGATCAAGAGCATCCAGGAAGATACCAACACGACTATCGAGGTCGAAGAAGACGGTACGGTTTATATCAGTTGTGTCGGAGGAGACGGCCATATCAAGGCGAGAGAGATTATCGAATCGATAACTCAGCCGCCCCAGGTGGGACGCATATATGAAAACGCCAAGGTCGTGTCGGTCAAGGACTTCGGAGTGTTCGTGGAGATTATACCCGGCGTCGAAGGGCTCTGTCATATAAGCGAGTTGAGCGACGGCTACGTCAAGACGGTCGAAGACGTTTGCAAGGCCGGCGACGAAATTCATGTCAAACTCCTTGCCATGGATGATCAGGGCAGGCTCAGACTTTCGCGCAAGGCCGCTCTGAAGGAAATGGGCAAAGGCCAGAAGCAGGAAAAGGACGACAGCGACAAAGCCGGAGGCAAGGACAAGGCCGAGAAGGAGTGAAACCCCGCCGATAGGGCCCGGCCTGCTGGTTGTCGAATGACGCGTTTGAAGGCAGGGGAGCAACCGTGTTACAGTTCATAGCGGGTCTTGGTGTTGCTTGCGTGGTTTTAGTGCCGGTCCTGGTGCAGTGCAAAAGGACCGGCAGGAACCGTACCTGCAGCGCTGAAGCCGGCGAACAGTTCGAAGAGCTGGCCAGGCTCACGGGGGAGCTTGCACACGAAATCAAGAACCCGCTTTCGACGGTGAAGGTCAATCTGCAGCTCATCAGAGAGGATCTGGAAACCCTCGCAGATGACGATGTGGACGGTGATATCGCCAGGGCCAGGCGCAAGATCGGTGTGGTGAAGAAGGAGACCGACAGGCTCGAACAGATACTGGAGAGCTTTCTACGATACGTCGCCAAGACCGAACTTCAACTGGTCAGCGCCGATATAAACGAGCTTGTCGGAGACATGATCGATTTCTACGCTCCACAGGCCCAAAAACACGCAATCACCTTGCGGTATCAGCTTTCGGGCTCTCAGATCATGTGCCGCGTGGACGTGGATATGCTCAAGCAGGTGCTTTTGAATTTGTTTGTAAACGCCCAGCAGGCAATGACCGGGCCGGGCGAGCTGATGGTCACGACGAACACCGAGGGCGGTTTCGCAATAATCCGCATAAGCGACACTGGACCGGGCATAGCCCCCGACAAACTGCCTCACATCTTCGACGCATACTTTTCCTCCAGGCGAGACGGAACCGGACTGGGGCTTTCGACGGCCAGAAAAATCATACTGGCCCACGGAGGCTCGATAGACGTCCAGAGCGAAGAAGGCAAGGGAGCCAGTTTTACCATAAGACTACCGCGACAGAGTTGACGAGGTTTTTGGCTGTGAAGGATCGAACCGGCATAGTATTGATAGTTGACGACGAACGAGACCACGCCGACGGGCTCGTAGAAGCGATAGAAAAAGTCTGCAGTAAGGCGATGGCGGTGTATACGGGCAAAGATGCCGTCGAGTTGGCGCGAAGCCGGCACGTCGATGTCGTAGTTACGGATCTGAAGCTCGAAGGTAAGATCGACGGCCTCGAAGTGCTCGACGAAGTGAAGAAGGAGACGCCCGACACGGAAGTCATTCTGATTACGGCTTACGCCACCATCGAAACATGCAAGGAGGCCATCAAGCGCGGGGCATACGATTATCTCGTCAAGCCCATTGACATTGAGCAGTTCAGAACACTGGTAACGCAGGCCTGTCGAAAGGCGACCACGGGGCGTTCCAGAAAGACGCGGCAAGCCGCCAGAAACGAAGAAGAGTTCATTTTTGAGGGCATCAAAGGCCACAGTCCCGCAATGCAGGGCATCTTCGAGGTTCTGCGAAGGGTCGCGCCGACCGATATCAGCGTTCTTATAGAAGGCGGCAGCGGGACCGGCAAGGAACTGCTGGCCCGGGCTATTCACGAAAATTCGCCCCGGTGGAACAAACCGTTCAAGCCGATCAATTGCGCAGGTCTTACCGAGACACTGTTGGAAAGCGAACTCTTCGGCCACGTCAAAGGAGCATTTACCGGCGCTACCGCCGACCGCAAAGGCCTTTTCGAAATAGCAGACGAGGGGACGTTGTTCCTGGACGAGATTGGTGACATGCCTCTGAACATGCAAGCCAAGCTGCTGCGTGTGCTGGAAGACGGCGTGGTCCTTCCGGTAGGCTCGACTAAGCCGCGGGTGGTCGATGTCCGTGTAATCAGCGCGACCAATCAAAGCCTCGGAGAACTGGTTGAGCAGAAGAAATTCAGACAGGATCTTTACTTCCGCATCAAGGGCGTCAATGTTACGTTGCCCAGTTTGAAGGACCGTCCGGAAGACATACCGGCCCTTGTGGAGTATTTTCTGGAAGAGGCGACAGGGGAGACCGGTTCGAAGGTTTCCGGTATAACAGACGCTGCGATGAGCATCCTCAAGAATTACGACTGGCCCGGCAACATTCGCCAGTTGCGCAACGCTATTAGAACGATGGTTGTTATGTGCGACCGGGACGAGCTGGACGTCCAGGATATCCCGCCGGAAATACACAGACCCAGACAGTTAACCGGAAGCGCTATTGGAACCGCTGACCTGGGCGGGGTTTCGCTGAACGATCTGGAAAAACAGGCGATCGTCGACACACTTGCCAAGACCAGGGGCAACAGGGAACAGGCCGCGAAAACACTGGGAATAGGCGAGCGGACGTTGTATCGTAAGATAAAGGAATACGGGCTTTAGCAACGCCGCGGTGTTCCTTGTGGGCGGCTAAAGACCGGCCATGTTCGCCTCTGTGTATTTGATGATTTCGTTCATCATCAGCACCGATTCGTAAGGGTACTTGCCGGCGGCTGTTTCGGCCGAGAGCATCACATAATCCGTCCCGTCGATAATCGCGTTCGCCACATCAGTAACCTCGGCCCGGGTGGGGCGGCTGTGCTCGGTCATGTGTTCGAGCATCTGTGTTGCCGTAATGACGATCTTGCCGGCCGCGTTGCACTTCGCGATGATCTGCTTTTGAACGATGGGAACCTGGTAGATCGGAATTGCCACCCCCATGTCACCTCGAGCGATCATAATCGCATCGGCAGCCTCGATGATGGCGTCGATGTTCTCGATTGCCTGCCTGCTTTCGATTTTCGCACAGATTTTGCACTCGGGCAGTCGTGGTTTCACCAGGTCCGCGGCCTGCTCGACGTCTTTTGCATCACGAACAAAAGACAGAGCGATAAAGTCGACCTTGTGGCTAACGGCAAATTCTATATCCTGTCTATCTTTGTCGGTGAGCTCCTCGAAATCAAGGTCCGCCCCCGGCATGTTGATGCCTTTTCTCTGTTTAAGTTCGCCGCCTTCGATCACATCGGCCTTTATGCTGGTAGCCGTCGTCTCTCTGACCCGAAGGATGAGATTGCCGTCGTCGATGAATATCGACTGCTTTGGTTTGATCTTGGAAAGGTCGCCATGATAATCAAACGGGATCGTCTTCGGGCCGGATGCGCCCGGCTCGTTGCTTAGCCACACAACCGTGCGGCTCTTGAGGATCCTGCTTTTGGCGCTCTTGAACTTGCCAACACGTATGCGAAAACCTTCCAGATCGGCCATTATCCTGATGCGCCGGCGGTACCTGGCATTGAGCGTTCGAACCAGCTCGATGTATTCCCGGTGCTGGTTGTGACTGCCATGCGAGAAATTGAGCCTTACCGCGTCCAGACTCGCTGTGTACATCTTGCGTAGAGTACTGTAGTCACCGCTGGCCGGTCCCAGGGTCGCTAATATGTTCGTCTTAGGCATATGTTGCCAGCCTCCTTTTGCAATCCGATGCGCCTTTTGCGGCGCGGCGCAGTTGTCACACTCTCAGTCATTTGCGAGAAGTTTCGGATTCATTCTCTGAAGCCACTCGGGCAGCTGGCTGCGTTCGACACTCTTCCAAAGGCCTTTGCCGGCGCTGCGGGCGGTCGCTTCGAGCCTTCGGTATTTGCTGCGATGACTGTGGCGGAATCTGATGTCTGCGTAGGCGTAGCCCTCTTCGAGCAGCACTTCGTTGAAGAATCTGCCGTCGGGCAGTTTTACATAAGCGAGCAAGCGACCGTATTTGCCTCTGGTGTTATTTCCCGGATCGAGGTATACGCTCACCTTTTTTCCTTCGAGCAGTTCGCGGGCAAATGCGGCCGCTTCCGGGCCGAAATACATCGGACCGGTCCGCGGATTCGCGCTTTCGGGAGAATCCACGCCCCACAGCCTGATGCGGGTGGTCGGATAATTGGCGTCAGGTATATCGATGTCCAGTGTGTCGCCGTCAATGACTTTCGCAACAGAGAATATTCGGCCGTCGTATTTACTCAGATCGGCCGCGTCTCGGCGTGTCGAGGATTGCTGCGATTGCCGCGGATTGATTATCCCGTGATTGCGGTCAACCCAGACTGCCGCTGACGCGAGAATTGCCACAGCCGCAATTATCAGCCTGCGACTGCGGCGGCTCATGGCATATTCTTTGCGCCTTCGCGTCAATTGAATCCTCCCCGGGCGATAATCGATCCTGTCAGGAACTTCGCTCCTCGACCTGCTTATCCAGTTCGAAGGATTCGCAAACGGCCTTCAATGCGGCCTGGCCCTGATCTTTGTCGACGATGCAGCTTATGCGTATTTCGCTTGTCGTGATCGAGTCGATGTTGACCTGAGCTTCGGCCAAAGCACCGAACATCTTCTCGGCGACGCCGTAATGTGACCTCATACCGACTCCGACCACGGAGACTTCGGAAATGTCCTCGCGAACGAACATGTCTTCACAGCCGATTTCATCCTTTATGCCGTCCACCGCCTCTTTTGCCGCTGCGAGATCATCGCTGCCGACCATGAATGAGAGGTTGGCCTGATTCGGATTCACTTCCGTCTGAATGATGTCGTTTACGACCACCTTAGCTCCGGCAAGCGTGTGGAATATCCGGGCGGCATTGCCGGGTACGTTTTTAACGCCGATAAGAGTGATTTTTGCCATATCTTTCTGCAGGGTGGCTCCGGAGACGACTATACCTTCCATTTGCGGTACCTCATGAGTAATTAACGTGCCTTCCTTATCTTCGGCGGCGCTTCTGACATGTATTGTGACATCATAACGTTTACCAAACGCCACGGCTCTGTTGTGCATTACACCGGCGCCCAGGCTGGCCAGTTCGAGCATTTCGTCGAAGCTGATCTGATCGAGCTTTACTGCCTTGTCGAAAAGTCTTGGATCGGCCGAATATATGCCGTCGACATCGGTGTAGATTTCACATTCTTTGGCGCCGACGACCGCCGCCAAAGCGACCGCGGATGTGTCGGAGCCGCCTCTGCCCAGTGTGGTGATGTTGCCTTGCTCGTCTACCCCCTGAAAACCTGCAACGATCACGACGGAGCCTTTTTCCAACTCGTCGTGTATTCGTCCGGCTCCGACGCTCCTGATCTGCGCCTTGGTATGGACGCTGTCGGTCATCATCTCTATCTGACCGCCGGTAAAACTTATTGCATCGCGGCCCATCGCATGCAGCGCCATTGCAAATAGAGACGCCGTCTGCTGCTCGCCCGTGCTTATAAGCTGATCCATCTCGCGTTTGGAGGGGTTTGGATTCAGTTCCAGAGCATCCGCAATCAGTTCATCCGTCTGTTTGCCTCTGGCCGAACAAACCACAACGACCCTGTTGCCTTTCTCTACGGCCCGGATCACGCGCTCGGCCGCCCGGCGGATCTTAGCCGCATCCGCAAGCGATGTGCCACCAAATTTCTGAACAATTATTTCCATATAAGTCCTGTTGAATCAGTGAACTCTGAGGCCTTGTCGCAAATTCGCGCACAACGCTTCGCCAAGGCCGGGAAGTTCCATCTACGATTAATTCGAGATCTGCCGCAACCGATCCGAACAACACATGCGACGGATAAACCGGTAATAACGTTCGGATCGGTCCGATCAGTAATTCCGCGCGTCAGGACAATCATATTTTATGAGTATGCTATCGTCAAGCGGGCTTTTCAGCTTTTGAGAAAGTACTCCATCAACTCGAACCCGTTGTCGATTCGAAAACCCGCTTTTTCCGCGTTTTTTTCGCTGAAGGGCAGTTTGACTACGCCGCTGACGCCCGTACCGGCCATAGCGAAGGGCACGGGTTCATCGGAATGCGCGCCGGTTGCCACGGGAGTAGGGTGGTCCGGCATCACGAGTAAACGCCATTGGTCCAGACCCTGCAGGTGTTCGAGCACGGGCCCGACGATCAGTTCATCTATGAGTTCGATGGCTTTGATCTTTACCTCCGCATTGCCCGAATGTCCCGCCTCGTCGGGTGCTTCTACGTGCACGAACACGATATCGTACTTGTCAAGCGCCTCAATCGCCGCCGCGGCTTTGCCTTCATAGTTGGTATCTATGAATCCGGTGGCCCCCGGCACTTTGATATTGTCAAAGCCAATGAGCTTGGCCAGTCCTCGAACCAGGTCCACGGCGGTTATAGCGGCCCCCGACAGGCCAAAACGCTTCTTGAAGCTTTCCATGACGGTCTTTTTGCCCTGACCCCACAACCATATAGAACTTACGGGGTTTTCCTCCAAATCCCTGCGCACCCGGTTTATCTCGTGATTTGCAAACAACTGCTGCGACCGGGCCATCAGGTCTTTGAGCATATCGGCCCCGCGGCCTCTGGGAAGCAGTTTCTCAACCGGTGCGCCAATATGGTCGTGCGGGGGGTAGGTCTGAACATCGAAATCGAAGTCCTTGAAGATAGCCAGATGGCGGTAGCTGACCCCGGGGTGAAATCTCACATGCCGGCCGCCGTACTTGTCGTCAAGTTCTTTAATAAGCGTTGTGGCCTCCTCGGTGGAAATGTGGCCGGCGCTGTGGTCGATCATGTTGCCGTCGGCGATTGTTACGAGATTGCAGCGGAAGGCCCAGTCATTTGGCCCGAGATTAAGGCCGCGTGCTGTGGCCTCTATAGGGGCCCGGCCCGTGTAATACCGCATAGGGTCGTATCCCAGCAGGCACATCTGTGCGACGTCGCTGCCCGGCTCCATATCGGGCGGTACCGTGCGAACGAGGCCCTGTCTGCCGACTGTGGCGATCCGGTCCATATTCGGCGTCGCAGCCGCTTCAAGGGCGGTTCTGTCGTCCAACTCCTCGATAGGATCGTCGGCCGCACCATCCGGAATTATTATTACGTACTTGGGCATGTTGTATTCCGCAGACTCAATCTCTGTCTTCCGGTATGTCCACGATTCTGATACAGACGGGCTTTCCGCTGATGACTCCGCTGGTGAGCAGGCCTTTCAGCGCCGCGGCCATTGTCTTTTCAACCGTGGAATGGGTCGTTATTACTACGGGAACCGTTCCTTCGGGACCGACCCCCTCGTGCTGCAGGGCGCCCGATATACTGATTCCGTGGTCGCCCAGTATTTTGCCGTAAGAGGCCACCACTCCGGGCTTGTCCTTTGCAAGAACGCGAATATAGAAGCGGCTCACGGTGTCGCCGACCTTCTCTACGAGCGGCTCCACCTGCTGCCGCGACTTCAGCAGTTGGTGATTGAATAGATTGACGCTGTTGCCGGTGGCTACTTCGACCATGTCGGCTACGACTGCGCTTGCTGTGGGCATCATGCCGGCGCCTCTTCCGTAGAACATCACCTGGCCTACGGCGCTGCCGAAGATGCTGACGGCATTGAAGGGACCTTCTACCCTGGCCAGAGCACTGTCTTTGGCAATGAACGCCGGGTGCACTCTGAGCGATACTCTGCCCTGGTCGCCTCTTTCGGCGATTGCAAGCAGCTTCAGGCAGTAGCCCATCTCTCCGCCATAGCGTATATCATCCTGTGAAATCGACTCGATTCCTTCGATAAGGACATCGCCCAGCGTCATTTCGTATCCGAAGGCAATCGAGGCCAGTATTACCAGTTTATGTGCGCTGTCGCCGCCGTTTATGTCCAGTGTGGGATCGGCCTCGGCGTAACCTTTTTCCTGTGCTTCGGCGAGCACATCGGCGAATTCGGCCCCTTTGGCGGTCATGTTCGAGAGGATGTAATTGCTCGTACCGTTTAGAATCCCGTACATGGCGTTGACTCTGTTGGCCGCCAGGCCCGTTCGAATGGCCGAAACGATGGGTATGCCGCCGGCGCAACTGGCTTCGAAAGCGATGCACATGCCGTTCTCACGGGCGGTCCGCGAAATTTCGTTTCCGTGTTTTGCCAACAGGGCTTTGTTGGCCGTAACTACGTTCTTGCCGGCCCTGAGCATCTTAAGCTGAATACCCCTGGCGATGGTTGTTCCGCCGACCGTTTCGACCGCGATCTGAATGCTATCGTCGTTGAGCAGACGGTCAAGATCGTTCGTCAACACACCGTCGGGCAATGTAACCGGACGCGGCGTTTCCGTGTCGACATCCACCACACAGGCCAGTTCCAGACGCACGCCCGTCCGGGCCTCTATCGCATCGGCGTCTTCGAGGATTATCTTCGCAACGCCGGTTCCAACCGTTCCGAAACCGACGATACCCACTCTGATTCGTCTATCTTCCATAGCTGTATCCTCTGTTAGTACAAGGATTTAGTCCAGTAGCGGCGTGTAGTCTATGCATTCGCCCGGCGACAGTCAACAACCAATGGAACGATTTTGGCTGACCGCCCGGTAAAAACCGCATTCTGCGGGCAAGGGGCACTACTGGCCAGCAACGCTCATCTTCACCGCATAGAGACCTGTTCTGGCTGTAATGAAGAGAGTCTTATTGTCCGGGCCACCGAAGGTTACATTAGCGGGGCGTTCGGGAGTTTCGATTGTCGCAATCTTCCTGGCATCGCGGTTATAGACGAGCACGGACTCAGCGGTGAGGTAAAGGTTCTCATTCTCGTCCAGCGTCATTCCGTCCGAGCCGATCTCGGCAATAAGCTTTCTGTCGCCGAGCATTCCGTTCTTTTTGACGGAATAAACGTAAGTCTTTTGATCGCCGTGATCGGTTATGTAGAGGCGCTTGCCGTCCGCCGAACCGATTATGCCGTTTGGACGCACCATGTTGTCCACCACCCGTATGATTCGGTTACGGTCCGGGCTTATGTAGTACACGTGTTCGCCGTCCTGCTGCATATCATCGCGACCGCCGTAGCGCGGGTCGGTAAAGTAGATTCCGCCCTTCGGATCGGGCCACAAATCGTTGGGGCTGTTGAGTTTCTTTCCTGCATAATTGTTGGCCAGAATGGAGACAGTTCCGTCCGGGGCTATCGAGACTACTCTTCTGCGTCCGCCTTCGCATGCGAGCAAATTGCCTTTTTTGTCAAAATAGAGGCCGTTTGCCCCGCCGGAATCCTCCAAAAACGTAGTGAGCTTTTCGCCGACCGTCCACACATTGATGTGTTCGTTGGGAATGTCGGTAAAGTAGACGTTTCCGGCCTTGTCAGCGGCCGGGCCTTCGGTGAATTTGAAGCCGTCGGCAAGTTTCTTGACCTCCGCCCCCGGCGCCACAACATTGGCGAAAGCCGCGGCGAATAATAGAGCGACCAGGATTATTGGCGTTATTATCGTAACTGTAAGTTTGCGGGCCATTTAGACCTCCTTTTGTGCAAGACAAGCGGTTATGTTCTAAGTTTCGGCATTAACTGCCGGCCACAAATCAAATATGGCGCGCTTTTCGGGGGTCTCGACGGCCTCGATGTGACCGCCGAGAGCCGCCGCACCGATCACTCCGGCCCCATGCAGTGTGCCGCGTCTCGATATCTTCTTCATTCCAGCACCAGAAATAAGACATCACATTGAATTGCTGCTGTCTTGAGTATAACGGTTTTTTGTCTGATTAGCAGCATTTTTTTCCACCAACCGGGCTGCTCGGGTCCGATGTCGATACAGGTGGCCCGATCGCCACCAACGGCAGGTGCTGCTTGGAGGTTACTGGGAAAGAATATTGACCGCGTCGCAATCAACTGGTAACTTGAGCCGTATATATCAAAAAAAAAGGGGGTCGTACGCTTTGGCGTTGTTCCAGCCCGGTTAGTTTGTGTCTGATTGAGAAATATGTGTCGCAGTTGCTTTGAGCAATAGCGGCACCTGTGAAAAGAGGAGTAAACATGAGAGTACTACTGGTCAGTCCGGAAGTGCCGGCCACCTTCTGGAGTTTTAACAGCGCGCTGAAATTCATAGCGAAAAAGGCTACCGTACCGCCGCTGGGACTCTTGACCGTCGCGGCGATGCTGCCGGAACACTGGGAGCAGCGGCTCGTCGACATGGCTACGACAAAACTGTCGGATCGCGATATAGAATGGGCCGATTACGTTTTCATCTCCGCTATGTACGTCCAGAAGGAATCAGTCCAGAAAGTGGTGCAGAGGTGCAAGAACCTGCAAAAACCCATTGTAGCCGGCGGTCCGATGTTTACCTGTTTCCCCGATAAATTCGAGGATATCGACCACCTGGTGCTCAACGAGGCGGAGGTCACACTACCTGCGTTTATCGAAGATCTGGAGCGCGGACGCGCTAAGCATATATACCAAAGCGATGAATGGGCGGACATGACCGAAACGCCCGGCCCACGCTGGGGCGATCTTCCGATGAACCGGTACGCGGCTATGAGCATACAGTATTCGCGTGGGTGCCCCTTTAACTGTGACTTCTGTAATGTGACCAGTCTGTTCGGTCACAAGCTTCGCACCAAATCAGCCGATCAGATAATCCGCGAATTGGATAACATATATGAGTCGGGCTGGCGCAGTCGCGTGTTTTTCGTAGACGACAACTTCATCGGACATACGAAAAAACTCAAACTGGAGTTGCTGCCGCGCATGATAGAATGGATGAAAAGACATGAATATCCTTTCGACTTCAATACACAGGCTTCCATAAATCTCGCGGACGATCCGGAACTGATGGACATGATGGTGCAGGCGGGATTCAATTGTGTTTTTATAGGCATTGAAAGTCCTGACGACAAATGCCTGGCCGAGTGCAACAAAGGTCAGAATCGGGGGCGGGATCTCGTTGCAAGTGTTAAAACAATTCAGCAGCACGGGATTCAGGTACAGGCCGGCTTCATAGTAGGCTTCGACAGCGATCACGAAAGGGTTTTCGATAATCTCATTCAATTTATCCAACGCAGCAGTGTCGTAACCGCGATGGTAGGCCTTCTCAACGCACCTGTAGGGACAAAACTGTACAGCAGACTTGACAGTGAAGGCAGACTTCTGCCCGGCATTTCAGGAGACAACACGGATTTCACAATGAACTTCAAGCCGCGGATGCAGCGCGACAAGCTGCTTGAGGGCTATCGGAAAATCCTTACAACAATCTATTCGCCCCGCCGGTATTACGAAAGGGTCGGCTCGTTTCTCAAAGATTATAAGCCGCTGGACACAGCCCGTCACCGTGTTCGGTTCAACGAGCTGAGAGCTTTTTTCGTATCCATCTGGAAACTGGGAATACTTGACCCCGGCAGAGTGTACTACTGGAAACTGATGTTCTGGGCCTTCCGCCATCCCAAACACCTCTACCTTGCAGTCCAACTGGCGATATACGGTTTTCACTTCAGAAGAGTCTTTCAGATGCAGTGCGTCAAAAGCGGCGGATAAGCGTTCTTTGTCGCCGTTCGAACCAACACGATGAAGGCGCTGCTCGCTTTGGTCACCATTGCAGCGACCGCAGCGATTGTCATTTACTCTCTCGTGTAGTCCGCGGGCCGGACATCAACTTACAGCTTGAAGTTTTCCGTGTCGATGCACTCTCCTTTCGCAAATCGAAATGTGATTCGCTCCTTCGCTTATACAATCCCCATTCAGATGTGTTTTGCTTACCCGGAGGTTCGAAATGGAGCATCACTCCCGATCCGGTCCGCCTAACCTGACGGGAATCACAAACCGAAAAGTGGTTCCGCCGTTTTCGTTATTCTCGGCCCAAATCCTGCCTCCGCTGGCTGTGATTATCGCCCGACAGATGGAAAGCCCTATGCCCATGCCGTTCTCTTTAGTCGTATAAAACGAGTCAAAAACGATATCGGGCGAGTCGCAAAGGCCCTTGCCGGTATCAGAGACACAGACTTCTATCTCGTTTTGGCCGTTATATCCAGAGCTGATGATTATCCTGCGACAACCGCCCAGATCGGGCCCCAGAGCCTCTATTGAGTTTCGGACCAGATTAAGTATGACTTCTTCGAGTTCCGTCTCGTCGGCGCCTATCTCAGGCAGATTCGGATCGAGGTCGGCTTCTATTTCGACCTCTATTTTCTCGGCTTCAGCAGTCATCAAATCAATCGCAGAACGAATGGCGTTATTCACACTCGCTTGTGTGACGAACGGACGGCGTCTTCGAATCAGACTGCGAATACGTCGGATTATGTCTCCGGCCCTGGTGGCCTGTGAGGCAATTTCCTGCAGGGGCCCCCTCAGTTCGTGCGCATGTTTGACTCCTCGTGTAAGAAGTGCTGTGCAGGCATTCGCATAATTGGCGATTGCGCACAACGGCTGATTGAGTTCATGAGCAAGCCCGACGGCCATTTCACCGATCGTGTTTACACGCCAGGCATGGGCCAGTTCGGCGCGATGCTGGCTGTTTTGCTCTTGCGAACGTCGTCTCTCCACTTCCGATGCCACTAACGCCGCGAGAATCTGCATTACCTCCTCGCATCTCTCCGGAACAGTCAAGCGGCTGCGCCCGAACGCGCAAAGAATGCCGACCGGCTTTCCGCCTCTATTGCGAACAGGGATCCCAACATAACCTTGAACGTTCAGGTCTTGCAGATATTCATCGTCAGGAAATAATTCAGTTACCCCTTCAGGATAGAAACAGAAGCCGCGTCTTGCGACATTTTCACAGGGCGTGCCATGCAAGTGGTAACTTATACGCTCAGCGCGTTGTTCGTCGATGCGCAAAGCGAGAGTCTCCACGCGGTCGCCCAAAATCAGTTCACCCACCAAAGCACATTCCACATCAAGCCAATCACACAAAGCCGCTGCGGTGGCGTCAAAACACTCCTGACCCGCAGTCCCGGAGACACCGGACAGAATGGTACGCAGTGCGCGTTCGGTCTTTTTGCGGCCGGTGATATCGCGTAGAATACATCTGGTACATTCGAACCGCCCGTCTTGTGAGAATCGCGCCGAAGAGTTTCCCTCCAAACAGATGACGCCCCCGTCCTTCTGCCTCCACGTTACCTCGTATTTTTGGGATTCACCGGCAATCAGCCCCGCCAGGATTAAGTTAAATTGCTCCCGATCTTCCGAAGTCACAAGATCGGCAAGCACATTCATCCGGAGCAACTCGGCACGGGTGTAACCGGTCAGAATCTCGGCGCGTCTGTTGATATCAATCACGTCGCCGTTGCTGTCCGCCATTAGAATGATATCGTTTGCAGCTTCGAATAAGTCCAGGTAGTTCTCCCGATCAAGCCTGGGAGGCGCACCGGCCCGCCCTCGAGGTTGTTGGGGCCCCCGCCTGGCAACCTTACGCTCCTGATTTCCTCCGACTCCGGGTTCCATTTTACGCCTTCCTGCAAATTGTCCGCGAGCCACTTAGGCGGGGCCATTCGTGCTTGGGCGTGCATTCGACCGCATGCTGCTTGCAACTGTATCGATTATCCACTTGTCAACATCACAGGTCAAGAATTATCCGCCTGTTCCGCCGTTTTAATGCCCAGTAAATTGCTGGTTTTACCAAGGCTACTTCTTGCATGCACAATCCGGTTTATATAGGTTCATCTCCGTTCAGTTGGCCTTTGAACCGGCAGCTATCCCGCCAAATCTGCTCCGATGCTTCGAAAAAGCAGCTTCATCCGGATGAACCAAAAAACACTTATGTCAGCTTCTGTAATCGCGCATTTGGCCGCGTCAAAGGCAAAAATAGGACCAAACAAAACAACGGGTGCAGGCAAAAAAAATATTGCATCCTGAATTGTAAATCCTTGTTATACATACACTTACGATACCGCGCATGCATTTTGCTTGCCTGCGAAGCTTCTTTGCTATACAATGCTTTCATACTCGAAGCAAACATAAACAAACAACTTCTGGCTTTGGGGGTCGGAAATGAAGCAGTTTTACTATGAAAGCTGGTTGCCGTTCATTATGAACAAACGACGCATCCTCCTTTTGACCATAGCCAGCTACATAGCGCTTTGCTGAAGCAATGATGATGGTGGATTGAAGCACTGCAGCCGTCCGATTACCGGGCGGCTTTTTTTATGGTGTGCCCACGACAACGAAACACGTTGATCCACTGGCAAAAGCGGTCTCAATGGCTAAAACGAGAATGCGGATTTGGCGAAGCCGAGTCGCATGAGAAGCAACCACCCGGTATGAAAGGGAACTTTTCTTTGAGGTTCGACAGGGCCTCTGCGAAGGAGTTCGACGTGAGGAATACTGTCCGGCTGTCACTACTGATCACATTGTGGCTGCCGAATTGGTCTTTGGCCGTTGAGCACGAACCCAAAGAAATCATCGAAGCCGTGCGTTCCCAGATGAAGCGGCTTCGTAAGAGGCTTTGACTGTTCGTGTGATGGGAGTATAATGTCTACGGTTAGTGCGATCGCCCGGACGCCGTAGATCGGCACAGGGCGTACACCCGATATTTAGTAACTCTCGAATCGGTAGATTAATGCCTGACAAACTCAAAGAACTGAATGATTGCATTCTCGACGTATCGAACTGGCTGTCGTACGACAGGGTTCCCTGGGTGATCGCAGGGCCCTGCAGTGCGGAATCCGAAGAGCAGGTGCTTGCAACAGCCAGGGGCGTGGCCGAATGTCCGGCTGTTAAAGTGCTCAGAGCCGGCATCTGGAAGCCCCGGACAAGGCCTAATACCTTCGAAGGCGTAGGCACCGAAGGGCTTAAATGGCTGGCGGCGGCAAAAGCCGAGACCTCGCTTCTTACCGCAACCGAGGTTGCAACCGCCAGGCATGTCGAACTTTGCCTCGACAGCGGGGTGGACATAGTCTGGATCGGCGCCAGAACCACGGTAAACCCCTTTCTCGTGCAGGAAATCGCCGAGGCCCTGAAGGGCTTCGACGTGCCCGTCCTGGTGAAGAACCCGATAAACGCCGAACTGGGTCTATGGCTCGGGGCAATCGAGAGGCTGTATCAGGCCGGACTGACCAAACTGGCGGCTATACACAGAGGTTTTTCCACGTATATCGAAACGGACTACCGCAACAGCCCCAACTGGCAGATACCCATCGAACTCAAGCGAAGACTGCCGAAGCTGCCCCTGATCTGCGATCCCAGCCACATAGCGGGCAGCCGGCATTTGATAGAGCCGCTTTCGCAGATGGCTCTTGATCTTGGTATTCAGGGCCTGATGATCGAGTCGCATATCGAGCCTGAGAAAGCCCTGAGCGATTCGAAGCAGCAGATTACTCCATCCGAATTGTGTGAAATGATAAATCGGCTGCATGCACGGGACGCGGAAATCGGCGACAAGGACGTCCGGTCCCAGATTGCCGATTTGCGCACCGAAATAAGCAGGGTCGATTCGCAGATTATTCAGGATGTGGCCGACCGGATGAAGTGGGTGGAGAAGATCGGTCAACTCAAGCGACAGCACAGCATCCCGGTGCTGCAGATCGACCGCTATGAGATGCTTCTGGGCGATCACATAGCCAAGGCCCGCGAACTGGGCCTGGACACGTCCTTCATAGAGTCGGTTTTCGAGTTGATTCACGCCGAAGCCGTCAAGAGGCAACTCTGATCGACGGACCCTCGCCACAGCCGCACGGCGCAAAATTGGTTGTAAATCCGCGCGGATTCGGGTTATGATGCCCGTGCGTACCCCTGCAGGGGTAAACCGGTAATCCGGACTCTTTAGCGAGGATGCACAATGAGCGGTTCAAAAGGCTTTGTATGGGCGGCGCTGATGGTTCCGCTGATGGTCGCGACAGTATTCGCCGGCGAACTGGACGTTCTCCCGCCAACCATCGACGGATTCAATAAGATTGAAATGATGAATCATTACCTGCGCTCGCAGGCGGCCGAGGAATTCGAGAAATGGAAGCAGCGCTATGAGACCATCAAAACCCCGGAGCAGGTTGCAGATTACCAGCAGCGTCTAAGAACGCATTTTCTCGGCGCTCTGGGCGAATTTCCCAGACGAACGCCTCTTAACGCTCGAATAACTGGCGTAATCAAGCGGAAAGGCTATCGAGTCGAGAAGGTAATTTTCGAAAGCCAGCCGCGGCATTTTGTAACGGCATTACTGTTTGTTCCCGAATCCAGCCGACACAAGCAGCCATATCCCGGAGTTCTGGTGCCGTGCGGTCACAGTCGCGACGGCAAGGGGTATGAAACTTACCAGAGCATGGGGGCTCTTCTGGCCCTGAATGGAATGGCGGCCCTGGTGTTCGACCCGATTGACCAGGGCGAACGGGGCCAGTGCATGGAGCAGTGGCCCGACCTGTGGGGCACCAGAGGCCACACTATGACGGGGGTCGGCAGTATTCTCCTGGGGCGAAACACCGCATGGTTCGAGGTCTGGGACGGCATGCGCGGCATTGATTATCTGCAATCCCGTCCGGAAGTCGATTCCGAGCGAATAGGCTGCACCGGCAACAGCGGAGGGGGAACCCAAACATCGTATCTGATGGCTCTCGATAATCGCATAGATGCGGCCGCCCCGAGCTGTTACATCACCAATCTGTACGAACGCATTCTGGAACTGGGGGCTCAGGACGCCGAGCAGAATATTTACGGACAGTTGAGCTTCGGCATGGACCACGCCGATTACCTGATGATGCGGGCGCCGACTCCGATCATCATCTGCGCGGCTACTCACGATTTCTTCGATATCCGGGGCACGTGGCAGTCCTTCCGTTACGCAAAGCGGCTTTATTCCAGACTGGGCTTCGCCGAGCGAATCGACATTCTGGAGAATGATGCCAAGCACAACTACAACCAACTGCAGCGTCAGAGCGTCGTCCGCTGGATGGCCCGCTGGCTGCTCGGCAACGATTCGCCCATCACCGAGCCGGAGATAGAACTGCTCACTCGCCCGGAGTTTACGTGCAGCCCCGAAGGACAGGTCATGCTGATGAGGGGCGCAAGATCGACTTACGACATAAACCGTTCATACGAGAATACACTTAACCGCCGACGACAAAAGCTCTGGGAAGACGGCGATCGCGGGGAATTGCTGGACAGAGTTCGTGAACTTACCGGCATTCGAGCACTCCAGGCAATCCCTGACATGGAGGTCGAGCAGGCGGGCGTATTGAAACGCAACGGCTACGAGATCCGCAAGCTCATTCTAAAGCCCGAAGAAGGCGTCTACCTTCCGGCTCTGCAATTCGTGCCCGCCCAAATCAATGGGCAGCCCGTTCTCTACGTCAACGAGGCCGGAAAGGCGGCTGATTTAGAGGGTATAGAAGCGATGGTGAAATCCGGCAGGGCGGTATTGGCGGTCGATCTGCGGGGAACCGGCGAAACGCAGCAGGACAAGCAGGGCTATTTCAGGCCCCACTTCGGCACCGACGGGCAGGATGTATACACCGCCTATCTTTTGGGGCGATCGTATGTCGGGATGCGGGCCGAGGATGTGATGGCTTGCGCCAGAATGCTAGGCGATCGAAGCGAAGGGGCGGTCGATTTGGTAGCCGTCGGGAATGTGGCTGTTCCGGCGCTGCACGCGGCGGCCCTGGAAGGGCAGTTGTTCGAGTCAGTCAGGCTGGCCCGGCCGCTGGTTTCCTGGTCGAATGTAATCGAAAAAGGCCTTTCGTTCAATCAGTTGGTCAACACCGTCCACGGAGCGTTGAGAGTCTACGACCTGCCCGATCTGGCAAAGGCCTGCGAGAAAGACCTGACTATCGAGCAGCCGCTGAACGCACTTGGTAAGCCGCTGGAGAATAACTGACATGAATGGATGACCACGGAGGATTGTTTATGGCTGGAGTAGTCAAATATACCGAAATTAAACCCGCTGACGGCTGCAGGTACGATGGCGTATCGATGGGTGAGGTCATGCTCAGGCTGGATCCGCGCGATGTACCGACGGCCCGCGTACGGGATAACATCCGGATATCGCAGGGAGGCGGCGAGACCAATATCGCATGCGGTCTTGCGTATACTTTCGGGCTCAGGAGTGCGGTTTTGACTGCCCTGGTTGACGACCCTGTCGGCGAGAATATACGCAATCAGATGCGAGAGGCGGGCGTCGATACGAGCAGAATTGTCTGGTGGAATACCCGAAACGATGGAACCAGGCACTCAACCGACGCCAAGGGAACCATCTGCAACGGTGTGAATTTTACTTACAACGGCAGCGGAGTTCTGCCCAGCGATACCACCTACTATCGGGGCAACAGCGCTGCACGGCAGATCAGACCGGGTGATTTCGATTTCGATGAACTGTTCGCCAGTGAAGGCGTGCGGGTATTCAACACCGGCGGGATATTCACCTTGATTGGGCCTGAAACGGCCGATGTCGCGGTCGAGGCTGCGCAAAAAGCCGCCGAGTGCGGCACTTTTGTCTCGGCCGATCTGAACTATCGCAGCAAGGTCGAGCCCGACAAGGAAAAGGCGCGAAAGATCAATCGCAGGCTGGCCCCGTTCCTGGGCATGCTCGTGGGAAACGACTCGGATCTGGCGGACGCTCTGGGTTATGAGACAAAGGTCAAGAAGAATGCGCCTTACGACGAGTGGGTAGCCGCCTATAAAGAAACTATCGCGTCGGTGGCGAAGGACTGGCCCAATTTGAGCCTCATCGGCACCCAGTGGCGGGGCGCTCACAACGCCGATTTGATTAGTTGGGCAGCGGTGCTTTATGATGTGGCAGCCGGTGTGCTTTACGAAGCCCCTCTGAGAAAATACGTACCGATCAGAGACAGAACCGGTGGAGGCGATTCTTTTGCATCAGGAGTTCTGGCGGCTCTGCTCAAGGGCAAAGATGCGCAGACAGCGGTTCAATGGGGTGCGGCACACGGAATGCTGGTTCAGGAGATACCGGGAGACGTTACGCTGGTTAACCAGAAAGCGCTCGAGGCGGAAGTCAAACGGGCACTAGGCGGCGGAGGCGTCAAAGCCGTCCGCTAGAGGCCGACAAAAGTACCCCAAATCTCTATCTGGAAAAGGTTTACGGCCTTTAGTATATAACGTCAGTCCTGGTCTTTGAGAACTTTCAAGGCGTCCTTGAGCTTCTTCTTATCGCCCCGCTTGAATACGCCGTTGTTGGCTTTCTGCTTGCTGAGCCTTTCCAGAATGTCCGCCAGTTCACTCGGCAGGCCGTGGCGGTCCTGGCCCAGGGTGTTCAGCAGCCATTTTCCGCATTTTCCGGCTTGGCCGGGGGGCAGGATTATGGCGCCGGCGGTGTCATACCTGTGTCGAAGTTCGACTTTTACTCCCTTGCTGCCCAGGTCCGTTACAGCCAGGGTGTAGCCGTCCTGATAAGAGAACCGGGAAAGATTGTTTCGCCTCTCAATACTTGGGATGCCCAGGAATGAGTCTGATGCAGCGGTGAATTCGCTCATTTTCAAAATCCTTTGCAAAACCTGAATCTAGGTGCCGTTCAGCGGCGTAAGTCCTTATAATCAAAACACTTGCGCTTCAAAAACGACAGATTCACTGCTATACTGTGCATAAAGACGCGTTGAGCGGTGCGAATATTGCAGCGGATGTTGTTTTTTTATCGGATTAACTGGCCTAGGGGGGTTAATCGGGCTGGAAAGGCCCCCTGAAGGGCAAATCCGGCGGTTTCTGGAATTATACAGCTAATTTGCTTTTTGCTGCGGCAATTCGCCAAGATGAAGCGATTTTCATACAAAAATGCGTGTTTTTACCTGCGGAATCAGGTAGAATCCGTGCAAAATATGGGGGAAAACAAGTGTGACCAGGAGGTTCGAATGACAGTAAAAAGGATTGCAGGCTGGCTTGTTATGGCTGGAATCAGCGTTCTTCTGTGCTCTTGCACGGAAACGGCCCGTACGGCCGGTCCGAACATGGACGGTTGGCAGCCGGTTATTGCGGACGATTTGTCCAATTGCACCCTGAAGCCGGACAGTTGGGTCGTGGAGGACGGCGTTCTTACGCGTAAGGGCGGCGGCGATATCTGGACAAAGCAGCAGTACGGCGACTTCGTTCTGGACCTGGAATTCAAGGTCGCCGAAGGGACTAACAGCGGTATTTTCATCAGAACCGCCGATATCAAGCAGTGGCTGCATACGGGCATCGAAATTCAGGTGCACGACAGCCACGGCATGGAAAAAGGCAACAAACATTCCTGCGGCGCCGTTTACGATGTGAAGGCGCCCAGCGCCAATCCCGTAAAAGGGCCCGGCGAATGGAATCATATCACTATCACGGCACAGGGACCGAAGATTCACATCGTTCTCAACGACGTTGATATCATTGACATTAACCTGGACAATTGGACCGAAGCCGGCAAGAATCCCGACGGCAGCAAGAACAAGTTCAAATATGCTTACGCGGATATGGCCCGCAAAGGCGTTTTCGGCTTTCAGGACCACGGCAAGCCGGTCTGGTACCGCAATATCAGAGTCAAGGAACTTTGATTACGGCCGCTGATTAGGCAAACAAGCCCAGTTCGGGCCTTATTGGCCGCATTGCAGTGATGTAGCAGGCGTTTCAAGACCGTCCTGCCATGCCAGCGGGGCCAGAAATACGCCTCCCTTGCCCCACCTCGATATTCTTGTTGAGGTTGGAATCGCAATTTGAAACAATGGCGGCATATTTCTGCATTATCTCTCTGCATTGGAACGGATGAATCATGCGTGTTGAAGTACTGGAACATTGTAGAGAACTGCAACGCTGCAATCAGCGGGGGGGTCGCATGCTGTCGATATTCGATCTGCTGGAAGCGGGCACGCTGGATACAGATCTGGCGGCTTATTTGATGGCTCGCATCAGCAAAGGCGCCTCGTTCATGGTCGGCGCGGTACCGGGAGCGGCGGGCAAGACCACGGTGATGTGTGCGTTGCTGAACTTCATTCCCGCGGACGTGAGGCTCGTTGCGGCGACCGATGACGTTGTAGAAGAAGCGTCTCAGGGATCGATCCCCAACCGCAATTGCCTGATCTGCCATGAAATAGGCTCAGGATACTACTATGCTTATCTCTGGGGTGAAACGCTGCGGAAGTACTGCCGCCTCGCTTCAAAGGGATATACGCTGGCGACGAATCTGCATGCAGACAATCCGGAGCAAGCAAGAGAGCAGGTTTGCGGCGATAACGATGTAACGCCGGAGGCCTTCAACGCCTTTCATCTGCTTGTTTTTCTGCGGGTCGAGGGCGGCTTCTTCAACTGCAGCAGAAAGATCGGCGCCGTGTACGCCGGTGATGGGGCCCAGACGCAGAAAAAGATGTACCCGTGCGACAGCAACGGTGCATTGACAACGGGAGAGTTGGTAGAAGCCGAATACTTGCAGAAATGCAGACTGTTTCTGGAGGATGGCCTAACGGCCGGCTTGAAAACGATCGAAGAAACCCGCGAGGCGGTTCTGGGCTTTCTGACTGGAGGATGATAAAGATGATGAGAATGGAATCAATATAGACGACGGCGGATCGTTCGAAACACCCGCTCATCACATCGTTGTCGAGGACGTTGTCGTGCAGGATACGGGACCGCGGGGCAATCACGACGCGCTAAAGATGTCCGGTGTTGACAATTTCACAGTGCGGCGCTGCCGGTTCGAGGGCTGGGGAGGATCCGGCATTGATATGGTCGGCTGTCATCATGGAGTGATCGAGGATTGCACTTTCGTCGGCAAGAAGGGCTTTTCTCAGTCGAACGCGGTTCAACTAAAGGCCGGCACTCGGGATGTACTGGTGCAGACATCTTTCTTTAAAGACGTCGGACACCGCTCCATAAACCTCGGCGGCAGCACGGGTCTGGCCTTCTTTCGCCCGCGGTGGGTGATTACGAGGCCAAAGACATTACCATAGCCGGCAATCGTTTCGTCGGCAGTGCGGCCCCGGTTGCGTGGGTTACCGCCGATGGCGGCCACGTTCACCATAACACAATCGTTTTTCCCGAGAACTGGATATTGAGAATCCTGCAGGAGACAAAGGACGAGCGGTTCAAGCCCTGCCATGACGGTGTTTTCAATGCTGGCAGTCGAACCGGCGAGATTGCCGGCGATGGTCGTTGACAAGGCTCACATTCCAGGCGTATACGGGACGAGATTTGGATCGATTTGGGCGGCCCTGTCGAAATCAGCGATTGCCAGATCGTAGTGGTCCTGTTGCTGATAAATCAAACCGCGATTGAAATACGCGGCCGCATCCCGGTCGTTGATTGCGATTGCCCTGTCAAAATCCCGCAACGCCAGGTAGATACTGCCCTGTTTCGCGTGGGCTACTCCCCGGTTTCGATATGCTTCGAAGTCGTTGGGGTCCAGTTGTACGGCCCGCGTATAATCGGCGATGGCTTCGTCGTAACGGTTCTGCCTGGCCCGGGCGAAGCCTCGTTTGCGGTATGTAACTGCGTCGTCGGGATCCAGCTCAATCGCACGGTCGTAATCGGCTTCCGCCAGATCGTACCGGCCTTTAAGCGCGTGAGCGTAGCCCCGGTTGTAATAGGCGGCTGCGTCCTCGGGATCAAGTTCAGCGGCGGTGTTGAAATCCGCGATTGCGGCGTCGTACAGGCTCTTGCCCGCATAGGCTATACCCCGCCTTCTGAAAGCACAAGTCCTGGCGGGATTCAATTCGATAGCCTGATTGAAATCCGCTATGGCCATGTCGTACGAACCCTGATCCAGGTACTCCGCGCCTCTACGGCTGAAATCTTCGGCGGTCATTGTCTTGCAGCCGGGCAAAGAGACAATCACCGCAGGAAGCAACAAGAACGCCGTTAATTTGTATGCCGATCTATTCCGCATGTCGGCCGGTCCGTCAGCAGATATCTTCCAAAACACAGCAGAGAAACACCTTTTCTCAAAGCCTTATTCTAATAAAGGCCCCCTCAACGCCTGAAGTAACTGGAAATCGAGGTTTTTTTCACAAAAACAAGGGTTTCTTGCTAAGCAGCATTCATCGCAGAGTAAAAAGCGTAATCTCCGGCGGCGCCTTGAATCGCGTTCGGCCGTGTCTGCCGAGCCCTCTGTTTACATAGAGCCTCTTACCTTCGATTTCGTGCCAGCCGGGCCGGTAATGCCTCGACTTTCTCGACGGCGGACAGAGAAAGCTCTGTCCGCGGCCGTGGGTGTGGCCACTGACAATCGCGTGGGCGTCGTATTCGGCCAGGTATTCAATACCCCTGGGGTTGTGCAGCAAAACGACTGTTACCTCGTCCGGGGGCACCTGTGAGAAGGCCTGTCCGGGGCGAAAATCGCCGGCTCTGAGGTCTCCCAGCCCCACCAGCCAAAGTGGGTTGCCGTCGACGTCCACTTTCTCAGCTTCGTTGCGCAGCACCCGGATGCCGCGCTGCTGCATGCCGTTAATCAAGGTTACCAGCATGCGGTCTCTGATATACTGTGGAACGGTTCGTACGCCGTAATCGTGATTGCCGAGGCAGGCATAGGTTCCGAGGCGGGATTTGACGTTGCCCAGGAGTTCGACAGCCTGCGTTCGGAACCGCCCTTGAAAATCATAAGTTATGTAGTCGCCAGTAATTACGACAATATCAGCTTCGAGGGCATTCACCCTGTCGATGCATCTGCGCAGATATGCACTGCTGACAAACCTGCTGCAGTGTATGTCGCTGATATGGGCGATACGGACCCCGTGCAGTTCATGCGGTACATCCCTTACGTGCAGGTCCAGTTCAACCATATCGATCCATTCCGGACCGGTTCCGTCGGCGTGAACCGCCCATCGGGTGCAGAAACCCAGGGTTCCAAGGGCTGTGCCTTTCAGGTGCTGCAATCTATCGAGCAACTGGTTGCTTTGTGGTATGTTCTTTATGCGGCTTATCATTGCGAAAACTGTATCCTCTGGAAGATGGTATCAGATACGCGGTTGTACTACCGGAGGTTCGAGCCAAATTGCCGTTAAAACGGGCACCGGCGCCGGCCGCAAGCTCGTTACGCATAAGCCCGTTCGTATATGGCCACCACGTCGTCAACCGTAAGATTAACCGGTGTAATTTCAAAAAGCTTTCCCATGGTATCAAACGCATTCTTCGCCATTTTGGGCAACTCTTCGCGTTTTACGCCAAAATCCGAGAGCTTCGCATCGCTCAGACCGACGTCCGCGATGAGTTTCTCCAGGGCCCTGATGAACGCCATCGGCCGGTCTTTCTCAGGCATGGAATCTACATCTTCGCCCATGACGCGGGCCAGGTCAGGGAATCTTGCCGGATATCGCTCGGCAAGGTAGCCGAAATATGCAACCGACAGCATCGTAAGTCCGGCCCCGTGCGCGACTTGCGGGTAATAAGCGCTTACGGCATGTTCCATCGAATGATGCGAAATGCAGCAGGAAAGCGACTCACAGATGCCGGCCTCGGTATTGGCCCATGCCAGTTTCGTTCTGGCTTCGATATTGCTGCCGTCTTTAACCGCCAGGGGCAGGTTCTCCGTTATGAGGCTAATCGCTTCCAGGGCCAGATGATCGCTCGCAGGCTGGCTTATGGTGGCCAGAAAGGCTTCGACCGAGTGGAAGAAGGCGTCCATGCCCGTGTACGCGGTCTGTCCGGGCGGGACGGTTACCATCAGCTCCGGGTCTACGATTGACAGGGTCGGGAAGGTAAAATCGCATCCCCAGCCGATTTTCTCGTTCGTATCGCTCTTGGTGATAACGGTCCAGGGGTCGCTCTCGGTTCCCGTACCGGCGGTCGTGGTAATTGCGACAATCGGCAGGGCCCGTTTGGGTGGGGTCTTGCATCCGCCGCTGCCGGCTTGTATGTAATCCCAGTACTTGCCGGGATTTGCAGCCATAGTCGCAATGCTTTTGGCCGAATCGATGGTGCTTCCTCCTCCAAGGCCCAGCACAAAGTCGCATTTATTCTCTCGGGCAATCGCCGCACCTTCGTCCACATGTTCCGATACCGGATTGGGCTGTATTTTGTCATAAACCACAGAATCGACGCCATTCTCGCGAAGGTGATTCACCACCGTATCGAGGTAGCTGTGTTTTCTCATCGCGCCCGATTCACCGATCACGACCAGGGCTTTGCTGCCTGGAAGGTAGGGGGTGGTCTTGAGTTCGGCGACTTTTCCGCACCCGAACAGAATTCTAGTCGGCATGAAGTATGTGAAATCGAAATTCATTCTCTTTGCCTTTCCAAAGCCTGTTTTCAGCTTATTCAGGAGGGTATGATACAACACAACGGCGATAACGCAAGAGTCTTCGAGCCGGGCGGGCTTCTGAATCATCGCCGATCGATCTGACCACAAGAAGCTTGAACGATACAGTGAAATCCGCTAAAACTTCGCATGGTCGGAGGTGCGGATAGCCAGGTAAAGTCTTGTTCGAGGATCACAAAGTGCAGGTTTTTTCTGAGTTGATGAGCGCTGTCAACGCCGTCGTGTGGGGCCCGGCGATGATCGTGCTGCTTGTGGGCACCGGGCTGTATTTGACCGTCAGGCTGCGATTTGTTCAGTTGCGGTACTTTAAACACGCTCTGGCATGTATTTCCGGCAAGTATGACGACCCGGAAGAGCAGGGTGATATCAGTCATTTTCAGGCGCTTTGTGCCGCACTGTCGGCGACTGTCGGAACCGGAAACATCGCAGGTGTTGCCACGGCCATAGCCCTCGGCGGACCCGGGGCGGTGTTCTGGATGTGGGTAACGGCGATTGTCGGCATGGCGACCAAGTTTTCCAGTTGTTCGCTGGCTCTCAAGTACAGGGTGATTCACGAGGACGGCAGCGCTTCGGGCGGGCCGATGTACTATCTGCACAGGGGCCTGCATTTGCCGTGGCTTGGCGCCATTTTCGCCCTGTTCGCGGGCCTGGCTTCGCTGGGAATAGGCTGTCTCGTGCAGTCCAACTCTGTCGTTGACGGTTTGCTGAGTGTGATGCCGGAGCAGTGGAGCAATTCCCGCATTGATCCGGATATAGCCGTTCTGGGCGGTGCGGCCATTTCGAAAATCGTGATCGGCGCGGTGCTCGCGGTGCTCGTCGGAGCGGTAACAATCGGCGGCATTAGACGTATCGGCAGGGTTGCTTCCAAAGTGGTGCCTTTCATGTGTGCCGTCTATGTCGGAGGCGCGTTGTTCATACTCTTCAAGAACGCGTCGGAATTGCCGGGCGCTCTGGCCTGCATCGTTCGATATGCGTTTACGCCGGTCGCAGCGGGCGGCGGCTTCATGGGCGTGGTTATGGCCAGAACCATACAGAAGGGAGTGGCAAGGGGCGTTTTCAGCAATGAGTCCGGCCTTGGCTCGGCTCCGATGGCGCATGCGGCCGCAAAGACAAAGGAAATGGTGCGGGAGGGGTTTGTGGCCATGCTGGGGCCCTTTATAGACACTATACTGATATGTACGATGACCGCTCTGGTAATCATAACGACCGGCGTCTGGGAGGTCCGCAGCAGTTCGGGCGAACTGATCTACGGCATCGGCGGCAAAGGGCTGCCTACGACGGCTGTGATCACCGAGGGTGAAGTTGAAAAGCGGGTCCAGGTGATCGGAACGATTGCCGAAGAGCCGGAGCCCTTTGTCGATGAGAACGGCGACTACTACGAACTGCCGACCGGGGCGGCTCTGACCGCCGCGGCATTTGAGGAGGGTTTTCCGAAGTTCGGAAACTGGATTGTGGCTGTCGGTCTGGCCCTGTTTGCGTATTCAACCATGATCGCCTGGTCCTACTACGGAGACCGGTGTTTCGAGTACCTGTTCGGTCCTGCGGCTGTCGCTCCCTACAGATATCTATTCTGCATCTTCGTCTTTATTGGAGCACTGAGCAGACTCAACCTTGTCTGGACAATTGCGGACAATCTCAACGCATTGATGGCAATTCCGAACTTGATAGGACTGCTCGGATTGTCCGGAGTGGTAGCCAGCGAGGCCAAAGCCTACCTGGCGCGGATGCGGGAAAGCGGCGACTGATTCAGCCTGTACTATCTGAAAAACGCCACGGGAGGAATTTCGGACATTGTCCTGAGACCGGGTTGGGCTTTCAGCACCGAGCGGATCGTGTTGAGTGTAATCGCGCAGGTGGCGATATCGCCATTAACGCCGCCTTCGATTCTGGATTTGATGGGCGGCTTGCCCTCGATCCTTACCTCATCGTATGAGAGAGGTTCCCCGACGGCGGCTTTGAATTTAAGGGTTATCACCTCTTTTCCTGCAACAAATCCACGGCCTATCTGCTGAACTCCGCGAGCCATGCCGGCTTTTATGGGCTTGTAGCCTGTTGTAATCTCGGTCTCTGCGATAACCGGTTCCAGAGATTCGGTCTTATCGTCGAGTTCCCAGCCGAGTCTGTTTGCCACAAAGTCGACGGATTCGGGCAAGCCCACGTGGCGGAGCGTACCTTCTTTCTTCTTTGCTTCAAACTGCTCCAGCGTAAGCGCAGCGCCTATCTTCTGCTGAAACGGGACGCGCCGAACAGATGCGTCCTGGATACGATCGACGCTCACAGCGTCGACCCTCTGGCACAGACCACTGAGAACCGTCGGCAGAAAATCCATCAAATAGCCGGGATTTACGCCCGTGCCCAGACAAACTACGGAGTTGTCGCGGCATACTCTGTCGATGCGGGATGCTGTTTCAGGGGAAACAGCCCAGGGATATGAGAGTTCTTCGCAGGTCGAGACGATGTGCAGGCCGGCGGCCGCAATTTCGGCGGCCTGACTTTCGAACTTCTGCAGGCTGCTGACCGTCGTAACCACCGCCGCATCCGCCTCGGTCTGCTCGAGGACGTCGGCAAGCGAGGCTTTCACGATTATCCCGAGGCGGTCAAGACCGCAGTATTCGCCAAGGTCCCGGCCGACGATTTCCGGGTCGGTATCGACTGCGCCTACAAGATCAATCTCATTACGCTGCGTTGCATAAGCGACCATTTTTTGTCCGAGAGGACCTATTCCGATCTGCACGATTCTCGTCATTTCCTGTTCCTTTATCATGCTGCGTTGGGATTCATTACTGTGGGCCGTATCTTAGCCTACGGACCCGCGGCGTGCAAGACCCATGCCGGTTCGCGTTTGTCTTGTTAGCAGACGCGAAACCGGCTATAATCGCCTTCGGCAGGCAGTTGAAAACTTAAAATCTGTTTGGACGGGTTACCCATGAAACAGCATGATAAGGCGCGATTACCTCTGGCGATTTGTGTGGTTCTGCTGACCCTGGCGGGTTGGGCCAGACCGGCTGATTCGCAGGCGGATGATATTATCGAGCAGAGCGGGATCCATGGCGGGATAGTCGTACATCTGGGCTGTGGCAACGGCAGGCTGACAGCAGCCCTTCGGGTCTCGGAAAGTTACACGGTGCACGGCCTCGACCCTGATGTCGACGAGATTCGCGAGGCGCGTAGGTATATTCGCGGTCGAGGTGTGTACGGACAGGTTTCGGTCGAGCAGTTTTCCGGTCGGCTTCTTCCGTACACGGATAATTTAATCAATCTGGTCGTGGTCAGTGATTCGGGTGAGGTCGACGAGGAAGAAATAATGCGGGTTCTTGCGCCCGGCGGCGTTATTTGCACCGACAGCGGTGGTACGTGGAAACGGACGGTAAAACCCAGACCGGATGCTATCGACGACTGGGGGCATTTCCTTCACGACGCAGGCAACAATGCGGTGGCTGATGATTCGGTTGTGGCGCCGCCCCAGAGTCTGCAATGGGTGGCTTCGCCTCTGTGGCTGAGGAGCCATGAGACGCCCTCGGGCATTCAGTCGCCGGTTTCTTCGGGAGGGCGGCTGTACTATTTCTTTGACGAGGGGCTGATTGGCATAACGGACGAGCGGCTGCCGGACCGCTGGTCTCTTATTTGTCGCGATGCATTCAACGGCAAACTGCTGTGGAAAAAACAACTCGAGGCATGGGGCTGGCGCCAGTGGAGCCGAAAGCGATGGGAAGGCAAAGACTGGCTGAAGCTTCGGGCCGGGCGTACGGATGTGCCCACGGTAAATCAGCGGCGAATAGTGGCTGACGAAGATCGGCTGTATACGACTTTGAGCTACCGAGCGCCTATGTCGATTCTGGACGGCGCCACGGGGAAGATCGTAAAGACAATCGAGGAAACGGCGGAGACGACCGAGATACTCGTCAGTGATGGAATCGCCGTCGCTTATGTCCAGAGGTCCATCGACGGCGGCGAATTCGAGGGTCTGGTTGCAGTTAACGGACGCGATGGCAGGGTGCTGTGGCAAAAGCAAACCGGCGGCATTCACACACTCATGCTGGCGATCAACAATGGACGAATAATCTACATCAGCGCCGGAGAGCTTGTCGGGTTGAATTTGAAAGATGGCGAGCGACTCTGGAAAGTCCAGGCCGCGATTGGTGGTCCCAGGACGATGCTGGCGGCTAGAGATACGGTGGTGATGCAAGGGGGCAGAAGGGCGGCTGCACACAATGCGGCAACGGGTAGACTGCTGTGGGATAAGAAGAATTTGCCGCCTATCCGCGGAGGTGAGGGCGACGACCTGTTCGTAGTGGACGGTCTGGTCTGGCGCGGCATGCTCAGCGTTGATGATTCGGGCAAACCGGTCGGCAAAAGCCCGAATGCGATGGCAATCGGCTGGGATCTGAGGACCGGCAAGGAGAAAAAGCGGATAATGGTCAAGAATCTGAGAAGTCCGGAGCATCATCATCGCTGCTATCGTAACAAGGCCACGACGCGGTATATGATAAGTTCGTATGAGGGTGCCGAATTTCTGGATTTTCACGCCGACGATCACTCCCAGAACAACTGGATTCGCGGCGCGTGCAAGAACGGAATGGTGCCCTGTAACGGCATGCTGTACGTTCCGCCGGATCAGTGTTTCTGTCAGCCCGGAGCTAAACTTCTGGGCTATACCGCAGTCAAGGCCGGTGCTGACAAAGCCTTCGAGATTGTTCCCGATAACCGGCGGCTTACAAAAGGAGCGGCCTACGGAAAGGTGGATTCGGTTGGCATTAGTGAAGATGACTGGCCTACCTTTCGGCACGATGCGGCCAGAAGCGGCACTACGGGCGCAAGTGTTGGTGACAGTGTAGCGGTGGATTGGAAAGTCAAACTGGAAGGCAAGCTCACGGCGCCTGTATCAGCCTGCGGCAGAGTCTTTGTAGCCGAAACGGACGCCCACACCCTGCATGCACTGGACCTGGATACCGGCGAAAGCCTATGGCGATTTACCGCGAACGGGCGTATCGACTCGCCGCCGACCGTTTACAAAGGTATGGTGCTCGTCGGCTCTAGAGACGGGTGCGTATACTGTCTGCGACTCAGTGATGGTGAACTGGTATGGCGTTTTCTGGCGGCGCCCGCGGATGTGCGGGTGGGCGGTTTCGGCCAGTTGGAATCGGCCTGGGGCGTTCACGGCAGCGTGCTTGTCCGCGACGAGATAGCATATTTTACCTCCGGGCGATCAACGTATCTGGACGGCGGCATTCGCGTATACGGGCTTGATCCTCGGACCGGTAAGATAATTCACAAAGGACTGCTGGAAGGCCCGGACAATTTCGGCCGGGGAGATCGGGATCTGGCTTTCTTCATTACCGGCGCCAATTCGGACGTGCTTGTCAGCGAGGGCGGATACCTTTATATGCGACAAAAGAAGCTCACATCCGACCTGAAGGAGGTGGAGGTCCCGGTGCTTTCAAGCAAGGGGGCGCAGGATGTCGGGCTGCACGTCTTTTCAACCGCGGGGCTGCTGGACGGGTCGTGGTACAACCGTACTTTCTGGATGTATTCCAGGCGGTGGCCGGGCTTTCAGTTGGCCAATCAGGCTCCCAAGGCCGGGCAACTGCTGGTTGTCGATGATGAAAAGACCTACGCCGTTCGCATGTTTTACCGCAGGAACGTACACAGCCCGATGTTCTTTCCGGGGACGGACGGTTACCTGCTGTTTGCCGATTACAATACGAACGAGCCGCAGATAGTAGGCGAGGAAGGCTCCGTCGAGCCCATTGAATGGCTGCCTCAGTCGGACTATTCTCGGGCCAGGGGCAACGAGGTTCGCGAACTGGAGAGCCGGGCATTCGGACTCGATAAGATGATCGGTTATACCCGTGCCAGGCCAACGGTCTGGAAGACGTGGCTGCCTGTCCGCATGCGGGCGATGGTAAAGGCCGCCGATACGCTGTTCGTGGCCGGTGCGCCGGATGTTTTCGATCCCGACGACCCTTATGCGGCATTCGAGGGGCGAAAGGGAGCGAAGCTTGTGAGTGTATCGGCCGAGGACGGCAAGAAGAATTTTGAGATTCCGCTCGAGTATCCGCCTGTGTTCAATGGAATGATAGCCGCACGGGGCCGATTGCTGGCATCTCTGGTGGACGGCAGCATAATCTGTTTGTCGGGCAAATGAGCATGGGCACGCCGCACTTGACTACACGCAACTACTGCAACCGGGGAGCTTTTGATAAATGGCGATAGTGAGTTTGAATGACATTCATATCGCCTTTGGACCCGAGGTCGTTCTCGATAAACTGCAACTGCAGCTCTATGCCGGCGAAAAGGTCGGCATGGTCGGCGCAAACGGTTCGGGCAAGAGCACAATCCTCAAATTGATTACGGGCCGGATCGAAGCGGATATGGGGCGGGTAATCCGGCAGAAGGGACTCAGGATCGGCTATCTGCCGCAGGAGGCGACATTCAGCGGGGATCGGACGGTGATGGAGGAAATGCACGCCGGGGTCGAACACCTGCTGAAGCTCCAGAGATCGATCGAAAAGGTCTCTCATGAAATGGAGACGATCACAGGCTCGGACCTCAAAGCCAAGATGAGGCGGTATGACCGCTTGTGCCACGAGTTCGAGGTTGCGGGGGGCTACAGCTATGAAGTTCGCATCAAAGCCACGCTCGCGGGCCTAGGATTCGAGGAACAGTTACACGACGCAAAGACCTCCGATTTGAGCGGAGGGCAGTTGTCGAGGCTCGGCCTGGCGCAGGTTTTGATGCTCGAAACCGACATTCTGCTGCTGGACGAGCCTACGAACCACCTGGACTTGCAGGCCACCGAGTGGCTGGAGGGCTTTCTGAACGACTACAGGGGGGCGGCGGTGATAATCAGTCACGACAGATACCTGCTGGACCAGGCTGTTTGCAAGATAATTGAGGTGAGCAACCGCAAGGCCCGCGTCTGGCGGGGCAATTACAGCAATTATGTGGATACCAGGGAAACGGTTGTGCTGCAGGAGCAGCGCGAGCATGAAAAGCGGGTCGAGCAGGTTGAAAAGACGCTCGATTTTATCGCGAGAAACAAGGATCAGGAGGGCATGCGCAAAACCGCCCGGGGACGCAAGACCCGGTTGGAGCGTCTATTAAAGGAAAATCCCGATTACCTCGAGGGTCCCGACAGCCAGAAGACGATAAGTTTCTCATTTGCCCAGACCGGCCGAAAAAGCGATCTGGTGCTGCGATGCGAAGATCTGAGTAAATCATTCGGTGATCTGACGCTGTTCGAGGGTCTGACTTTTGACGTACTCACCGGCGAGCGGATCGGAATTACCGGGCCCAACGGCACCGGCAAGAGTACTCTGATTAAGCTCATGCTGGGCAGGATGGAGCCTTCCAGAGGCAGAGTCCGCCAGGGAAAGAACCTGCGCGTGGGGTATCTCGATCAGCATGGAGACGTTCTCGATCCGCAGGCATCGGTACTCGATGAGGCTCGCAGCGCCAATCCGGGGCTTTCCGCAGAGCAGGTTCGCAATCGGCTCGGAGCGTTTCTGTTTAATGGCGATGACGTATTCAAAAAGTGCGGCGATCTGAGCGGCGGCCAGCGGAATCGCTTGATGCTTTGTCGGCTGGTGCTAAGTGAGCCTGATGTGCTTGTGATGGATGAGCCGACGAATCATCTGGACATCGCCAGCAGAGAGATGCTAGAAGAGGCTCTGGACGACTACAAGGGCACAATCGTAGTTGTCAGCCATGACCGTTATTTTCTGGATCGAACCGCCGACAAGCTGCTGGTGGTGGGCGCGGGCGAATGCGGCGGACGGTGTATCGGCAGGACGGAGTTCGTCGAAGGTACGCCGGCGTATTCCCGCTATGTCGAGTTGATCGGCGAGCGTCTGCAGAGGCGCGAACAGCAGCGTTCCAACCAACAGGCCGCTGCAAGACGCCGAAAGTCAAAGTCGGACCAGCCCCGGCCGAAGACGCCCGACGAATTGAGGTGTTTCAACAAGTATTCCGTCGAACAGCTCGAAAGAATGATCATGGAGATCGAAGAAGAACTATCCGAGCTTAAAGAACGGTTCGGCGACGAAGCTGTTTATAAAAATCCGGAGTTGCTCGCAGGACTGCGCGAGCGGTATGATGGCAAGACGCGTGAACTGGATCTGCTCTACAGAGCGTATGACCGGCGGCTTGATTAGGCAGGTTTGGCGGAACCGTCTTGAAAACCGCCAACTGGAAAGAAAGGGGAAGTTTGTGAAGAGTCTATTGTATTGCAGACTAAATATTGTCGGAAAAATGTCAGTTGGGATCTTGCTATGCATGATTTTCGCTGCAGCCGCACGTGCGGACACGGTCAGATTGCTGGTTGACGGCGACTGTCCGCAGGCGATGTTTGCTTCGAGGGACGTAGCCCGAGCCTTGCGCGGCCGGGGTGATCGGGTGCGGCGAGGTGGCTTGGAACAACTTGACAAATTCCGAGAGGACATCACGGTGGTGCTGTGTAACTTGGACGATCACAATACTGTCACCGGGATCAAGGACGCCGGGACCGAACCTTCCAAAAGTCTCAAGCCGGAGGGCTACAGCATACGGAAGACTTCCAGTAAGGGTGCAGATGTGTACTGGGTCGTCGGAGCCGATGCAGCCGGGGCCATGTACGGCGGTCTGGAACTGGCCGAGATTATCGCCACGGGTGGTTTGCAGTCGATCAAAGCCATCGACCACAATCCGTATATGGCTATGCGGGGGACAAAATTCAATATCCCGCTGGACGCCCGTACACCGAGCTATACGGATGTATCCGATGCCGCGCAGAACAATATCGCCGAGATGTGGAGCTTCGACTTCTGGAAGAACTACATCGACAGCCTGGCCCGCTATCGCTTCAATTACGTCTCCTGCTGGAGTCTGCACCCGTTTCCGTCCCTTGTGAAGCTGCCGGATTATCCGGATATCGCGCTGGATGATGTGAAACGGTCCACGGTGGACTGGCGGGAGCATTACGATTTGAACGGCACCGGATTCGATGCTACGGAGATTCTGGACAATCTCGAAACGCTCAAGAAGATGACGATCGATGAGAAGATCGCATTCTGGCGGAAGGTCATGCGGTACGGCAAGAAACGCAACGTAGACTTTTACTTCATTACGTGGAACATCTTCATAAACGGGACATACGGCAAGTACGGCATCACCGACAGCATCGAAAACGAGACGACCGCGGATTACTTCCGAAAGAGCGTAAGGCAGATGTTCCTGACGTATCCCGACCTCAAGGGCATAGGCCTGACGACCGGCGAGAATATGCACGGCGCCAACTTCGAGCAGAAGGAAGACTGGGCGTTCAGGACTTATGCGCAAGGCGTTCTGGATGTCGCAGCCAAACAGCCCGGACGCAAAATCACTTTCATTCATCGTCAGCATCAGACCGGAGCCAGGGACATCGCCCGTAAGTTCAAGCCCCTGATCGAGCACGACGACATTGAGTTTATCTTCAGTTTCAAGTACGCCAAGGCCCATGTCCTCAGTTCCACAAACCAGGTCTATCATCAGGGATTCGTCGAGGACATCGCCGAACAAGGCAATCTCAAGACAATCTGGACGCTGAGAAACGACGACGTCTACCATTACAGGTGGGGGGCGCCGGACTTCGTGCGGGAGTTCATCAGCAACATTCCTTACGATGTTTCACGCGGGTTTTATTACGGGTCGGACCAGTGGATCTGGGGCAGGGAATTTCTAAGCACCGAGCCTGATACGCCGCGGAAGATCGAGATAGACAAACACTGGTACCACTGGCTGATATGGGGTCGCCTTGGGTATAACCCCGAAGTGAGCAACGAGCGGTTTGCCGCCATTATCCAGCAGCGCTTTCCCGGCGTCGACGGTGAGGCCTTATTCACTGCGTGGCAGGAGGCGTCCATGGTGTACCCGAAGACAACGGGTTTCCACTGGGGCTCGCTGGACTTCCAGTGGTACATAGAGGCGTGTCTGAGCAGACCCGGTCCGGCAAAGACCAGGACGGGCTTTCATGACGTGAATCGCTTTATAACCCTGAAGCCGCACAGAGGCACCGATTACATTTCTATCCCCGACTATGTCAAGGCGCTGAAAGAAGACAAAAAACTCGAAGGAACCACCCCGGTCGAACTTTCCGGCCGGATCCACGCCCATGCGGACAGGGCGCTGAGCCTGTTGGACAGTTTTCCGCATGACGGCGGCAAGGAACTGCGACGCACTCTGGGCGATATCCGGGCAATAGCGTACATGGGAAAATACTACGCTCACAAGATACGCGGCGCGACCGAACTGGCGCTGTTCCGCCAGACCCACAAAGCGGAGCACCAGGCGGCTGCTATCAAAGAACTGAAGAACGGCGCCGAGTACTGGAAGAAATACGTGGCGATCGCACGCAGGCAGTACAAAAATCCGCTGTGGACCAATCGCGTTGGCTACGTTGACTGGGATGAACTCACCGGGTACGTACTCGAAGATATTGAAATCGCGGTAGGGCGGTAGTGCATGTCGAAAGTTGACGACGTTATAAATGCGGCTTATACTCTGTGCAGATTTATGCTCGGTACAGCGGTTTAATGATGTTATACCACACGGGTAGTTCTATTTCTCAATCTGAGTCGCCTTGGATATGCCGCTGCTTTTTATCAGGATGTTCTTATGAAGACTTATGAAGAGATTAACGATCGCATCACGTCCGGCAAGGCCGTAGTCATGACGGCCGATGAGATCATGGATTATGTGGACAAGAAGGGTACGGCCGAGGCCGCCGAGGAGGTGGACGTGGTCACCACGGCTACGTTCGGGCCCATGTGCTCTTCGGGCTGTTTCCTGAACTTCGGCCACTCGAAGCCCAAAATCCGAATGTCGGAGGCCTGGATTGAGGATGTGCTGGTCTATACGGGAATCGCGGCGGTAGACGTATATCTGGGCGCCACACAGCTTCGCCATGGAGACCCGGCCAATATGTATCCGCCGGGGGAGTTCCGCTACGGCGGCGGCCACGTTATAGAAGATCTGGTTGCGGGCAGGCAGCTTCAGCTTTTTGCGTTATCCTACGGGACGGACTGCTATCCCCTGCGGGAGATTCGCACGTATTTCACGATCGACGACCTCAATCAGGCGATCATGACCAATCCGCGCAATTGCTACCAGAACTACAACGTGGCAATTAACGATTCGGACAAAACTATTTATACCTACATGGGAACGCTGGACCCGCACCGTAAAAACGCCAACTACTGCTCGGCGGGCCAGCTTTCTCCGCTTCTGAACGATCCGTGTTATGATGTGATAGGCGTGGGCACGAAAGTGTGGCTGGCCGGCGCTCAGGGACATGTTTATTCGGAGGGAACGCAGCACGCCGGTGATTGCGAAAGAACCGAGGCAGGTGTTCCCACCGGCGGCGCCGGCACCTTAGCGCTGACGGCCGATATGAAGCAGATGCGGTGCGAATACGTACGCGGTGTGAGCCTGAGGGGGTACGGCATATCACTGGCTCTGGGAGTGGGCGTACCGATTCCCGTGCTCAATGAAACGGTGCTCAAACGCGCATGCGTGAGAGACCGCGACATTTTCGCTCCGGTGGTGGACTACGGCGGAGATTACCCGCAGAATACGGGCAAAATTGTATGCCAGGTCAACTACGAGCAGCTTCGCAGCGGTCAAATCGAAGTGGAAGGCAAAGAAGTTGCAGTTGGTTCGCTCAGCAGTTACTACAAGGCCCTGGAAATCGTCCATATACTTGCGGACGAAGTCAGGCGAGGCGATTTTACTCTGGCCGAGCCGATTGCTCCGCTTGTCAAAAACTCGAAAATGAAGCCTCTGGTCGTAAGGGAGAAATCGCAATGAGCGATACCATCACGAAGAAACTGATGCTGTTCTTCCCCAAGTGCGAATGTGAAAAGCCGATCATATACCACCTTGTGAAGGACCATAACCTCGAAGTCAATGTCTACCGCGCCAAAGTGACTCCCGAAGAAGAGGGGTACCTCGTGCTCGATGTGACGGGTAGCGAATCCGATATAGACGGAGCGATGAGCTTTCTGCGAACTTTCGACGTTTCGATCAACGAAACGGGCAAGGGGCTTACCCGCGATGAGGATCGATGCACCCACTGCGGCCACTGCGTTACGCACTGCCCGACCGGTGCGCTGTACATCGAAGACGAAGCGACGCGGAAGGTCGAATACAACGACACCGACTGCATAGAATGTCTTGGCTGTATTCGCGTCTGTCCGTACGGTGCGTGTGCATCGGCGTTTTAATCTCGTACGGCCGGACGATTGCCATGGTTGACAAACGGACGTACCGAGCATTTCAGTATAAAGAGGCCGTATTCAATATCTGCTGCAGGGAGTTTGATGCAGTTACCAGAGAGATTGTCCGTGAGCGTCACATACTTGAGAAGTATATCGAGTTGCACCGTTCGTTCGGCCGTTCTCTGTCGCCGGTAAAAATTTCTGATAATGCACCTGACGCGGTTAGTCGAATGGCTTTTGCAGCCGGGTGCGTAGGCGTGGGGCCGATGGCGGCGGTGGCCGGCTGCATGGCCCAGCTTGCGGGCGAAGCAGGGCTGCAAGCCGGTGCATCGGAGGTGATCGTAGATAACGGCGGCGACATCTACGTCAAGGCCGCGTCCAGAGTAGTCATAGGACTCTATACCGGCCCGGCCGGCTTGCCTGATGAACTTGCGTTTTCAGTGAGGCCGCAAGACACGCCACTGGCGATCTGTTCATCGTCCGGGCACATGGGCCATTCGCAAAGCCTGGGATCCTGTGATCTGGCTACGGTGGTTGCGTCCGATGCGGCGCTGGCCGATGCGGCCGCAACACAGGCTGCGAATCTTGTGAAGAGCCCGGAGGACGTCGACCGGGCGCTGGAGCGGATTTGTGCAATCGCCGGAATCAGTGGAGTACTTATCGTCAAAGATGACCGGGTGGGGCTCGCCGGAAAACTGCCCGACCTTGTTCGTTTGAAGTGAGAAGGAAGACGGTGAAGATAATTATCGCAAGCGATTCGTTTAAGGGGACGCTGAAAGCGACCGACGCCTGTCGCATCATCGCTGATGGAATTGTTGAAGTCGTTCCCGATGCGGACGTAATCGTTAAGCCGATGGCCGACGGCGGTGAGGGAACGGCGGTTGCGATGATGGCTTCCAGGGGCGGTCAATGGATCGAGCGTTCAGTGATGGGGCCTCTGCCCGATATGCGGGTCGAAGCGGGATTTGCATGGTTCGAGGAAGATGAATCGGCACTTGTCGAAATGGCGTCCGCAAGCGGTCTGGAACTTCTGACCCCTAACCAGATGAATCCGCTCAACACGACTACCTACGGAACCGGCGAGCTGATAGAAGAGGCCGTGCAATACGGGGCAGGAGAGGTTCTGCTGGCGATCGGCGGCAGCGCTACGGTGGACGGCGGAGTGGGGGCGGCGTCTGCACTCGGTTGGCGGTTCCTGGACGAGGATGGCCGGCCGGTTGCGTACGGAGGCGGTCCAATCTCCGGCATCTTCCGTATTATTGCGCCCGACGATTTAAATCTGCCGCCTGTTCGTGTCCTTTGCGATGTTGATAATCCACTGTGCGGGCAAAACGGCGCGGCAAGGGTTTATGCTCCTCAAAAGGGAGCCGATGCTGCGATGGTCCAGCAGCTCGAACACAATCTGGAACACCTGGCGCACCTGGTTTCAACTCAGATCGGCCCCGAAATAGCCGATTTGCCCGGTGGCGGCGCAGCGGGGGGACTTGGCGCCGGAGCCGCAGTATTCATGAACGGTAGGATAGTCTCGGGCATAGAAACAATCCTCCATCGCAGTGGGTTGGAGGGGGAATTGGCCTCGGCCGATTGGATTATTACCGGAGAAGGCTGCTTCGATGAGCAGTCGCTGCGGGGAAAGGTTGCAGCGGGCGTTGCCGGGATGGCTCGAGAATACGGCGTGCGGGTGGGGGTAATCGCCGGTCAACTCGCCCTGTCCGAATCGGCATACCGGCAGTTGGGAATTCACGCGGCAGTGGCATGCAGCAGCGGCGGTATGTCCGAAGAGTGCGCGCTGTCCCATGCCGCCGAATGTCTGCGGCTGGCGTCGCACAGATTCGCCGGGCGATGGCTCCAGGGAACGGGCGACTAAGCGTAGTCCTCGCCGTTGAGACTGTTTACCACTGACTTCAGCCAGCTTTTAAGTCCGGCTTTCATAGACGCGGTCCGGTCGGGCTCGTCTTTGAGTACATCGTGCTTTTCGAGCGGGTCTTTTTCAAGGTTGTACAGTTCGAATCTGACGCCGCTGTTCTTCTGTATGCGGTGCAGTTTCCACGGCCAGTCGAGCCACGCGGAATGCCCGGGAAAAGAGTCGGTGGGGTAGTGTTTCTTGATCTGGCCTGCATCCAGCCTCAACCTTTTCGGATCGTCCACATCTTTGCCCGCATTCTGGGCCTCCAGAAGCGATTTCATCCACCGGGCGCTGGGCGTGCTGATGCCGCCAATGGGATAACTCCAGAAACCCATCGGTTTGGGCCGACGCTTCATTTTGCCCCGGATCAGACCTGTCAGGCTTACGCCGTCCAGAGGGGGCTGATCGGCCATAGCAATTCCGGCAATATCCAGCAGAGTGGGGTAGATATCGCACGTGTTGCAGGGCAGGTCGGTTACTCCGGACTGGGGGAGCCTGGCGGGCCATTCGAGAATTGCAGGCACTCGAAGCCCACCCTCGTAGATACTGCCTTTGTTTGCACGGCCGCCGGTCGAACCCACTCCAGGCAGGCCGCCGTTGTCGCTGCAGTACCAGAGAATAGTATTCTCATAATCGTCCAGTTTTCTCAATTCCCGGCGCAGCTTACCGAACGCACGGTCCATCCCGGTTATTTCACCATAGAAATGCTGAAATCTCTCCGGCTCCGATTCGTATGGCTCTCGATCGCGTTCGACAGCTCTGTGCGGACCGTGGGGCGAACCGAACCAGACCACCGCCAGAAACGGCTTGTCTGAATTCGAATGTTTGCGGATGAACTCTATGGCGGCATCGACGGTTACCATCGAGCTTTCGCCTTCGGTTTGCACCGCAGTTCCTTCACGGCTGAGGATCGGATCGTTGTCGAAGAAGTTCGGCGCCGAAAGCCACTCGTCGAAGCCGCTGGCACCCGGATTGACCGGACTGCCTTTACAAACGGATCCGAGATGCCACTTGCCGAAATGACCTGTCACATAGCCGGCTTTTTTGAGGGCTTCGGCAACTGTTATTTCCTGCGGGCGCAGTGAATGACCCCATTTGAAGCAGCCCATCCTGTTGGGATGTCTGCCTGTCATTACACTGGCTCTGGTGGGCGAACAAACAGGCGCTGCGGCGTAGAAACGATCGAAACGAAGCGCCTCGGCGGCCATTGCGTCGAAGTTCGGTGTCTTGAGTTTCGGGTGGCCGTTGTACGCCATGTCGCCCCAGCCCTGGTCGTCTGCCATGCAGAGGACAATGTTGGGCTTTTTGGACTGCGATGAAGCCCGCATTGATGAAAGGCCAGAAGTCGCCAGACATATCCCTGCGCCGGCTGCCTTGAGGAAACCGCGTCTGCTTATGTTCACTGTTGCCTCCGTTTTTGTCCGGCCGCAGCCATGAATCCGGCGATTCGCATGCGGCGTTCACGATACAATTCAGTCGCCCTTGATCAGTTCGACCACTTCGCTTGCCGATTCGGCATTTACCAGTGCGTTGCAGAAGGCCTTCGAACGGGCGAGTTTGGCGATCTCGGCAAGTGCGGCGACGTGAGGACCCGAAAATGTAGGCGACGCCACCAGCAGGAAGAACAACTTGGAGGGCTTGCCGTCTATCGAGCCGAACTCAATGCCCTGCGGCGATATGCCGATGGCCAGCTTCAAACTCGATACCGCGTCGGTTTTGCCGTGCGGAACCGCTATTCCGTCCTCCAGGCCGGTGCTCTGTTTGTCCTCACGGTCCTGCACCGCTTTGAGCACCGCATCATAATCATCGATTTGTCCGGCATCCTTGAGTATCTGGACGAGTTCTCGCAAGACATCGGCCTTGTCTTTGGCATCCATAGGCGTCTTGACGATTTCCTCTGTAGTCAGATCAATTAACGACATTCCACGCGTCTCCTCATAAAATAGGCCTGATTAAGCTGCCGTCGGTTTCCTATTCGAGTGCGTCATACAACTCGTAAACATAATCTTCGTCCTTTACAATAAGGACCGAGCAGGGGCTGGTGCGCATCGCCCGTTCGGATTCGTCGTATAGCTCGTCTCTTCGACTGCGAACGTGCGACAGCTCTCCGACCACAAGCAGGTCCACCTGCTCTTCTTTTATCGAATTGACCACCTCCTGATGGACACTGCCTCTGCTGCATTTTTCTCTGATAGTCAAGCCTTTTTCAGCGCCCAGTTTCCTGATGTAGCTCAGGTACCGGTCGGCGTTTTCGGTCATGTCGCGCTCGTACTCGAGCTGCTCGTCTTTCATAAAAATCTTTGCCTTCAGCAGGTCTTCGATAGCGCGCGTATTGATTACATAGTGGGCAATAAGTTCGGCCCCCGAAAACGAGGCCAGACAGATTGCATATCTGGCGGCGGTTACCGACTGCTCGGTTCCGTCGACATAAACCATCATTTTTTTGATTGGACTGCTCACGGTCGGTCTCCGATTAGGATCTCTTACGACGTTCCAGATTGCGTTTGACCATCTTCATGAGGACGAACATATCCCTTTCGTTCTCTTCGAGCCTGCCCTGGACATAGTGAACGGTGTCCTTGAGGTCGGGAACCGCTATTTTTTCCAGGGCATTTACTTTTCTGATAGTCTTTTTAACCTCGTTTGCCAGCCGCAACACAGATATTTTCAATTCAGCCAGTTTGCCCAGCAGCTTAAGCACTTCTTTGAAATGTTCCAGTGAGCTGTCGATCCAGAAAGTAGTCCCAATCGGGCTGAAGTAGGGTGCTCGCTCTTCGAAACTGGTGTCGATTACCGGCAGCGTAACACCCATGACCTTTCTGGAACGGATTCTTACATCAGTTCTGATGTTGACGGCCCCGGTAAGGTACTGCACTTTGAGCCTGCCCATATCCAGGACCGCTTCTTCCAGTGCCTTATACGCTTTGGCGAGTTCCTTTTCAACCCGGTTCTGAAAATCCGCGGCCTGGTCGACGATCGACAGCAACTCCATTATGAGTATGTTGCGTTTCTGGTCCAGCAATTCGTAGCCCTGCTGGGCCAGATCGAGGTCCTGCCTGAGTTTGAGGAGATTGGTTTTCGTCGGTGCGTAGTTCAGTTGCGCCATTTTCGCATTCCGCTATTTGCCGTAGTACTTCTCGATTTCCTCGTCCGTAAGCCTGTGCAGTTCGTCGGTCGGAAGCACCCTGAGGACATCCCAGCCGATATCCAGGGTCTGTTCGATGCTCCGGTCTTCGTCCTTGGCCTGCGATACGTACATCTGCTCGAATTGCTTGCCGAACTCCAGGTAGTCATGATCGAGGGGCGTAAGCTCCTCCTCACCGATAACCGAGGCGAGATTCCTTACCTCTTTTACGTAGCTGTACGCGGCGAACAACTGGCTTGCAAGGTGCGGATGGTCTTCCCTGGTCATACCCTCGCCGATGCCGTCTTTCATAAGACGCGACAGGGATGGCAAACCGGCCACCGGCGGATAAATTCCACGGCCGTCCATTTCCCGCTCGAAGACGATCTGGCCCTCGGTGATGTATCCGGTAAGGTCCGGCACCGGATGGGAGATGTCGTCGTTGGGCATTGTGAGAATGGGCAGAAGCGTGATTGAGCCGGTGCGCTCCTTTATCATGCCGGAGCGTTCGTAAATTTCGGCAAGATCGGAATACAGGTATCCGGGGTAACCTTTTCTGGACGGTATCTCGCCGCGGATTGTTGATATCTCGCGGAGCGATTCGCAGTAGTTGGTCATGTCGGTCATGATGACCAGCACGTGCATGTCTTCATTGAACGCCAGGTGCTCGGCCAGCGTCAGGGCGGTACGCGGTGTTATGAGTCTTTCGATAGACGGGTCGTCCGCAAGGGAAAGAAACAGTGCGACGTTGTCGAGCACACCGCTCTCTTCGAAACTGCGCACGAAGAATCTGGCTACATCATGCTTGACTCCCATCGCCGCAAAAACGACGGCGAATTCGGTCTGCGTTCCGCGGACCTTGGCCTGGCGGGCTATTTGGGCCGCGAGTTCATTGTGCGGCAGGCCGTTGCCGCTGAATATCGGCAGCTTCTGGCCGCGGATGAGAGTGTTCATCCCGTCGATGACGCTAATTCCGGTTTGTATGAAGTCGCGAGGATATTGCCTGGCGATTGGATTTATGGCCATGCCGTTGACATCAAGTTCGATTTCGCTCTGCGGCGGCGGTCCGCCGTCGGCCGGATGGCCCAGACCATTGAACACCCGCCCCAGCATGGACTTGGAGACCGGTATTCTCAGCGGCCGGCCGGTGAAACGTACGCGGGTTTGAGGCAGCGTCAGTCCTGATGTTCCCTCGGATATCTGCACAACCACTGCGTCGGTGGAGGTTTCAAGGACGATGCCGAGTCTGGGGTGGCCCTGCTTGTCGACGCATTCGATCAGTTCGCGGTAGCCGACGCAATGCGTGCCGCTTACGAAGACAAGCGGGCCGTCGATTCTGTCAACGCCGATGTACTCACGACCGCTTAGAAGGTTTTGGCTGACTGTTTCAGACATGCATCGCCTCCATTTGATCCATCGAGCGTTCCAGGCGGGCTTCGATTTTGTCGAGTGCCGCAAGATCGTCGTTCGAGATGGAGAACTTCATTTTGACTATATCCTGATAGACTTTCATCTTTTTAAGCGCTGAAAGCACCGCCCCTCGCTTGATTATTTCATAGCCCCGTTTCCAGTAGGTAACGATTATGTGCAGCATTTTCGCCTGTTTCTGAACGGTGGAATAGGTGTCTATCTTATCGTAGGCATTCTGCTGCAGAAACGCATTTTTGAATAATGTACAGACCTCCAGGATAAAACGCTGGGTGTCGGGCAGTGCATCGGGGCCGACCAGTTTTACCACCTGTTGCAGACGCACTTCTCTGTGCAGCAGGTCCATTATTTCGGTTCTGTCATCAAGCCATTCCGGGCTGACGTTTTCTTCCCACCATTCGGATATCTCCTCCAGATATTCGCTGTAGCTGTCGATCCATGATATAGCGGGATAGTGACGTGCGTTCGCCAGATGGCGGTCCAGCGCCCAGAAGCATCTTATAAATCGCTTGGTATGCTGAGTTACAGGTTCGGAGAAATCGCCGCCCGGCGGCGAAACCGCTCCGATTATCGAAACCGATCCGGCTTCTCCGTTCAGCGCCTCCATGGAGCCGGCCCGCTCGTAGAACTCCGCCACTCGAGTCGGCAGGTAGGCGGGGAAACCTTCTTCGGCCGGCATTTCCTCCATACGACCGGAAAGTTCTCGAAGCGCCTCGGCCCAGCGGGAGGTCGAATCCGCCATGACCGCGACGTGGTAACCCTGATCCCGAAAGTATTCGGCCATCGTGATGCCCGTGTAGATGCTCGCCTCGCGGGCAGAGACCGGCATATTCGAAGTGTTCGCTATAAGGATGGTCCGCTCCATAAGGGAACGGCCGGTTCTCGGGTCGATAAGTTCCGGGAACTCCGTCAGCACGTCGGTAATTTCGTTTCCCCGCTCACCGCAGCCGATATAGACGATCAGGTCGGCATCGCACCATTTCGCGACGGCTTGCTGGGTCATCGTCTTGCCGGTTCCAAAACCTCCGGGGATAGCTACGGTCGCTCCTTTGGCGACCGGAAACAGTGTGTCGATCACCCGCTGCCCCGTTACCAGCGGTATGTCGAGCGGAAGGCGTCTGCGGGTAGGTCGCTGGACGCGGATCGGCCATCGCTGCATAAGGAAAAGTTCGCTCGTACGCGAATCTTCGGACTGCAAAACCGCAATCGGTTCGGTTACAGTGTACTCGCCTTCATCTACGATGGACTCTATGGTTCCTTCGCGATCAGGAGGAACAAGTATTTTGTGAAGTACGTTTCCCGTTTCCTGAACCGTCCCGAGAACAGCTCCGCCCGAAACCTCCTGGCCGGCCTCAACCGCGGGAGTAAAGTGCCATTTCTTTTCCCGATCCAGCGAGGGCACCGTAATGCCCCTTCCTATGTACATTCCAGACAACTGCCTGATGGCCTGGAGCGGCCTCTGGATGCCGTCGTATATGGTGCCGACCATTCCGGGCCCGAGTTCGACGGAAAGCTGCATGCCCGCCCCGTAAACCGGGTCCAGAGGCGCTACGCCGGTGGTGTTTTCGTATACCTGGACGACGGCGCTGTCGGTTTCGAGTTTGATCAGTTCGCCGACCAGATTTTCATCGCCCACGCGCACAAGTTCGAACATCTCGGCGTCCGTGATGCCCATCACCTCGATCACGGGACCGTTTACCCGTTTTACTTTTCCAATAACTCTATCGTTCATAGCTATTCTTCTTGTTTTTCGGCGAACATGGTGTCGTGTATAAGTGCCTGGATCTGCTGCTGCTTACGACGTATGCGGGTCTTCACCTGGTTATTGTAGGCGGTGCGTCCGTCGGCTGCCGTAACGACAACGCCCTGGGCCGCAAGCGGCTCGTCCTCAGAGAGACTCAGGGACATCCTGCGACCGGTCTTTTGCTTGACTTCTTTGGCCGCTTTCGTGAGAAAATCCGCGTCGATAAAGGCCCGCTCATTCTGCGAGGCATTTACGGTTGCAGCCTCGCAATCGAGTCCCATAGCCGCTTCTGCAGTCCAGTCGCGCAGGGCGGATTTGTATTCTTTGGTGTCGATTGCACCAGCCAACTGCCTTTCTACGCGTTTCATAATGTCCTGAATGACCAGGCCCTGGAGATACAGCGATTTGCGTTTGGCTTCCAGTTCCACACCGGAAACAATCTTCCTTTTGACCGATTCGGCCTGGTCGTCGGCTTTGGTGCGGGCTTCCTTCAGCACGGCTTCGACCTTCTGGTTGGCATACTTGATCTTTTCAGCCGCCTTCACCTCGGCTTCATTGACGATCTGCTCGGCCTCGGCACGGGCATCGCTTTCCATTCCCGCGATCAATGCCGATTTACTCTTTTCAACTGTGTCCATTACTATGCCACTTTCTTTTCGGCGGTCCGTCCGAAGCCGAACCGCCACACAGATTGGATTTTAAAGCTTTATGCCGATTGCGGCGTTGACCTGTTCCTTAATATCCGGTTTGCCTGGGATTTTTCCCTGCCGGTCCGGAATCTCCACGATCAAAGGAAAAGTCGCCGTGAAGACATACCTGTCGACGGTGGTGCGAATCAGGTCCGCAGCACGCTCGGTAATAATAATAATGCTGGTTTCGTTGTCGTTGATTATCGCTTCGAAAGCCCTTGCGGCTTCGTCGGCGTTTGTTACGACTTTGCCCGAGACACCAACCATACCGAAACCGAGAACCGCATCTTCATCGCCTATGACTGAGTACTTCATGAAAACCTACACCTTGCCGAGAATCATCAGCGCTGTAATAAAACCGAATACCACCAGACCTTCTGCCAGAGCCACGAAAATCAGAGCCTGTCCGGCAACCTGCGGTTTCTCCGCGACGGCGCCGACCGCGGCCGCTCCGACGTGCGATATGGCAATACCGGCTCCGATAGCTCCGAGTCCGAACGCAACCGCCGCTGCAATCAAGCCGTAGCCCAGGGTGCCCGAGGGCGTTGCGACTTTCTCTTCGTGCGCGATCTGGTCAGTGTCTGAGGCCGAAGCGGCGGCCTTCGTGCAGAAAAGCGTACCTACGATCGCCATGAGTGCGAACAGAAGGATCAGACTCTGCTGAATCTGAGTTTTTAATTTTCTTTCGGGATCGTCCATATTGCTGCTTCCTTTCCTACCTGTAGTTACCGTAACACCTTTGTTCGTGGCAATAAGTCCGGTCGTAACCGTTGTATATCTCCAATTAGGGCTTCTACGAAGTGCTCGACAGCGAAATCGGCGAGTATAGCTTGCCTGTACCGTGAAAGAACTTCGTGAAGAACTCGTAATAGTTAAGCCTGAGAGCCTGGATCCCGGCGGAAAGCCCTTCCAGGCCGATCACCAGCACGTTGCCGAAAACGAGAATCAGAAACGCAAAGACTCCCGAGGTCATATCCGCCAATTGGAAAAACGAAATCATCAGACATACATGCGCGATTCCCAGGCCGGCGACTCGCATGAATGACAGAGTGTTGGACAGATAACCGCTGAATATTTCCAGTAGTTCTATCACCCAGTCCATCAGCATCTTCGGCAGAGCCAGCAGTAATCCGCCAATGTCGAAAGGCTGCATTTTGTTGTGTTCGAAGTAGTGCAGCGGTTCTTTGAGACCCATCAGGAGCGACGGCAGACCTACTATCATAAACAACACAGGCCCGGGCGGGAATTCCTTGTAGCTGGTGCTCACCATGTAACCGGCCATGTATATGCCGCCCGCATAGATCCATCCGCCAAGCACGCCTCCCTTGTCGAATATCAGCGTCGTCCACTGTCTGCTTCGAATCAGATTAATCCAGTTGAAAAGCAGCCCCAGGCTGATGACGAATATGCCGAAATACAATGTTATCCTCAGTATGTCAAAGACATCGGTTACAAGTGAACTCTGGCTGGGATGTCCGGATATTATGCCGTGATAATCGAACCAGAGTGGCGGCAGCAGCCCAATTCCGAAGTACGAGCCGAACAAAACGCCGAAAACAACCGAAGACGAGCCGCACCAGACCATAAGCCACGAAAGCTGGTAAAGTCCCTGCTTGTCCGGATTGTTCCTCCACAACTTGGCCCCCAGCACTCCCAGCAGTGTGAGAACCAGCCCCTGTCCTACATCCGCGAACATCAGTCCGAACATGCACAGGTACAGCGGCATCACAAAAGGAGTCGGATCTATCGTCCCGTATTTGGGTACTCCGAAATTTGTGACCAGCATCTGGAACGGTTCCAGAGCCTTGGGGTTCTTGAAATCCACGGGCGGTTCATCGCCCATCGTCTGGCCGCTTTCGGCGGTATTCCATTCCAGATAGCAACGGTTTTCGCACGCAGCCCGAATGCGCCGGTCGAGGCTCTGCTTTTTTGAGGCGGGCACCCATCCGGTGAAGACCGCAGTTCGCGCCGAAGATTTGAAATTGCTTTGTATCCTGCACAGAAGCTCGTTAACGCGCAGATTAGTCCATATTTCCCGTAACCGGCCCTCCTCCTTTTTGATGATTTCCTTTGCCTTAGTCGCCAGTTGTTGCTGCTCTTGGGACAAGTCCTTGAGCTTTGTTGAAAGTTCGCGGAAAACATCCTTCTGGACCGACTGGACTTCGTCGGGCAATTCTATTTTGCTCCAGCCCGCATCGGCAAGAATCCGCTCGACCTGCTCGGCATCTTTCTTCATCGATATAAGCAGTTGATGCGAGCTGTCTTTTTCACGCTGCATTTCTATGTTGAGCGTTGGCAGTTCTTTAATTGCACTTTCGAGCTTGGGGACTTTGGAAATGGGGACCTTGCCGATCTGCATGGAAACAAAGGAGTGCTTCGTTGGCAGCATCACATCGGAAAGACTCAGGCCGTATTGTTCGACCTGCCGCCTGATGTCTTCGAGCTTCAGTATCTCCTGATGTATCGTTCGCTGTCTTTCCCGAATTGATTCGTGCTCGCGAGTGACTCTTTCGAGGTGAGCCTTTTCTTCCATCACGTCGACCGGAGCACGCTGCTCGATATGTATCTGCTCGGGAGGCGCAAGCGTAACGCCTCCGGATGTCAGGAAGCCCTCGATTCTTTTTCGCAAATCGGAGATGTCCGAAGGCGACGCCTGCGGAGTCATATCCGAAAGTGCCGATGCAGATTCACCTTCCAGTTCGGATACGTCTATGAACTGCATCGCGCCTTCGCTGAGCAGTGCCTCGGTCACGCTCTCGCAGTCCTTTCGCAGCACCACAGCAAAGAGTTGGACCATTGGAGTAGTAAACATTATAGCAAGCCCTCAATCCGTTCCGGTTGTATGCCATAGAGTTTGGCGTTCAGAACCGTCCTGACTCTTCTTAGTTCATCCATCTTAAGCACCAGATACGCGAGCACTATTCCAATTGTAAAGGGATAGCCTCTGAGTATCCTCTTTACCTCCTGGTTCATTATCTCCTGGAGTATCCGTTTGATGAGCAGCAGGCGAGACGTACTGTCGGGCGTTTGCGAAGCAAGCATGGCCGATATCGCCGGGTACTTGCCTTTAACGAGTTGCTGGAGCACGGAATTGACGTTCTCGGCTGTGTAAAGCTCGCTGAATACATCCTTGCTCATGTTGTATCCGCCCGGGACTATTGCAGCGAGCACGGCTTGTAGCGGGAGATTGTAGAAGTTCTTGAACCTGATAAGCCAGTTTATGTTCTGCAGGTCTATTTCTGCGCCTATCAGTCGCTCTGCGATGCTGCGATCGGACCGGCTCAGTGTGGCGATCGCCTTGTTCAGGTTTTCGTAATACCAGTGATCAAGGGCAATTTCCAGTCGAAACAGCGATTGTTCGCTGTCGACCGTCGGGCCGTAGTTCCTGATGATTTCGCTGTATGGAGCTGACGAACAGGCTTGTGCTATCTCGTCGTAATTCGATGCATTTATAATTACGTCTATAGGTATATCGTGGACGATTGTCTCGTGAAGCAGATAGTGTACCCCGGCGCCGAAGCCCTTTTTGCGGAGCTTGCTGTCGAAGTTGACTCTGATGGCGTTCTTCAGGTTATCGAGTTCGAATCTATATAGCAGAGCCTCGATCAAAGGCTTGCTGTCGGGATGCGCCTGTCGCCGCATATTCTTATAAAGCTCGACTTCTTCTTTGAGGATTTCTAGTTCGGCCTGTTTGAGGTCGCCCGTTTCGGCGTAGACCTCTTCGAGTTCCGCAAACGGCGTCTGACGCAGCAGCACGAAAGCGGCGTCCAGAGTAGGAGCTTTCGCAAGCTCGGCGAACGTCTCATCAGGCAAAATCTTGCTGATTCTCGCCCGCAGTTTTGCGTTTATGAAGGAGTATTTGGATATCGGACTCGCCATTGCAGTGGCCCCTGATTTCAGTCGGTCTTAAGGACAATGCTGCATATCCGGTCGACAAGTTCGTCCGCGTCCGAGGAGCTGCTGTTGAGCATCTGATCTTCCTGTTTCTCGATTTCATCGAGTCTCTGCTGCTTGAGTTGCTCGGCCTCTTTTCTGGCCGCGTCGACGGTGGCTTGCACCATCTCCGCGGCCTCCTGCTTTGCGGCAGCCATTTTTCCGCTGATTTGATTGTCCGCCTCCCGAAGGACGTCGGAGGCCCTTGTGCGTGCTTCCTTGAGGATGGAGTTGACCTTTTCCTCGGCCTCGAAGACTTCCTGGATTATCTTCTTCATGGGAACAGTCCCGGCAAAGTTTGCACTCGAAAGTAGTTGCCGCACAAGACGTGCGCAAAACATAGAAAATACTCTCGCTCGGCGGGTTTGTCAAATGTAAAGACCCCGCCAAATTTTCGAGTATCTATATACCAGTATTGCCTAGTGCTTTTCGGGCTATTTCTCTCGGAATAGACGATGGTAAAAGCATTTGTACGTACTCAAGTTGACTGATTTTGATTCATGGTTTCAGGCTGCGATGAGCAGCCGCTCCAGTTCTTTGATAATTTGTGTTCCACTGGACAGTGTCTTCAGATGGTCGGTCAGATCATCCCAGACGATACGACGCACCTCGTTTTGCAGGTCAACGGTGGACGGTTTCGCAGCTGGTTTACGTTTGGCTTTTGCACCTTCGCCTGTAATGGCGATGTGGGTCAGCAGGGCATAGGCCAAGCATGCCAGATGCAGGTGTGTAACTGCCGCTTGCATAGAAACGTTCTGGTATTGGCCCAGCCCCAGATACTGCTTTTCGTCCTTGAAAAAGACCTCAATACTCCAGCGATCGTCATAGGTCCGGATCATCTGTCCGGCCGACAGTTTCGGATCATCCGTGACAATGCCAAGGGTTTTGGTCTCCGGGCTCTTGCGTGAAAAGATCACATGTAGCTTGCCCAGGTTGTTCACGTCCAGCCAGCCGGCATCCACATAGCGATAGCGAACACGGCCTTTGGCCTTGTCAATGTGATAAAGCCTCTTGCGGCTGCGTCTTCCTTCTTGATATACAGGCGGATGCCCCAGGGGATGACATGGCCGCGAAATCGCAAGACTGCCGTAACATATTGGTGGCCCTTGATAGAGCGTCCGGTTAGGGGGTCGTGAATCCAGTTGACCGCTTCCATCGTTTTGCCCCGTTTTTGCTTCTTTGAATCGTCGAGAATCAACTCGATCGTTTCACCTTTACACAGATTCAGCAGGGCCAACAAGTCAAAGGCCTTCAACTGCAAAACCTTCTGTGGTTGCCAACGTCCGACATTGAGAAAGTTGTTGAAGCGGCTTCGATGCCGATAGCGGCGAGAGTCCAGGTGCCGGTACAGCGATGAGATGTTGCGTCGGCCCCATGCGATGACGATCAGCAGGACAAGAGTGCGGAAGTATTCGAAATGATCCCAGTGGAAATGAACTTGAAGCGACTGAAAAAAAGATTCCAGATTCTTGGGAAAACGGACGATCTTGAACATGGCGGCAATCTCCAGTCGAAAAGGTATTCTTCTAACCCCTTTATCGAAGAGATTGCCGTTTCTTGTTGATCCAATCCGCCTTGATATAGAAAATCCCATCTGAAAAAGTTAGTCAACTTGAGTTATATGTTTCATCACGTCCTGACTTGCTGAACCATTTCGCCGCGTTCCGCCCGTGAATTCGCGGTTGAGTTTGGCGGTGAAGAAAAAGTCGGGTTTGTCGGATGTTCGGTTCAGCCAGGATCTGACGGTGCGTTCGAACGGCGGGCGATAGAAGGTGCTGTTAATTTCGACACAGTCGACAAAATCCGAGACGTAGACCAACTGATCCACCTTGCCCGGAGGGTAGACAATATCTTTCCAGTCCGCATAGGACCAGCCTGCGATTCCCACACTTACGGGATGTGTTTCATCGGGTGACATAATCGAAAGAAAATATCAAAGTGCAAAGTGGCAGTCCAACAAACAAAGATGAACTGCCGCGGCTTTAGGTCTTGCCATCAACAGCCCCAGCCGAAGTCTGGTTCCACAGTTTTGAGTTTTTCGTTTTAAGTTTTGCGCTTATTTTATGTTCGTTCTGAGACAAGCGGTTACCTTGCCTATTATCTTGATGCTCTTTTCGGATTTTTTGATGTATCTGGTTTTGTAGCCGGCGGCGGCGTTTGCGGATTTCAGGGCGATTCTGCTTTTATGTATATACACTCGCTTGACGGTAGCCTCGTCGTCGAGCATTACAACCGCGATCTGGCCGGTGCGCACCGCCGCGTTGGGATCCACGGCAACCAGATCGCCTTCCATGATGCCCTCGTCGATCATGCTGTCGCCGACCACTCTGAGCAGAAATGTTCCGTTGTGTTCGGGGAAGACGTCTTTCGGGCTAATCCAGGCCTCGATGTTCTCTTCGGCCAGGATCGGCTGTCCGGCGGCAACGCTGCCCAGAAGAGGCATTCCTTCGGTCTGAGTCTTGGAATCGACATATTTCTCCGACAACCGCAACCCCCGATGGCCTGGCGAGTCGCTTAGATAACCTTTTTTGCGTAAATAGGTTACGTGCTGATAAACCGCATTCTGGGTCAGGTTGAAATGGCCGGCTATTTCCCGCTGGCTGGGCGGTTCACCGTCCGCCAGACGCGATTCGATGTATTGCAGTATCCTGCCCTGTTTTTCAGTCAACGGTTCCATGTCGGTTTTGCTCCTTGGACTAATGCTTACATTCTATTGTCATTTGACAATAAATCAATTCCGATTGCAAATAAATTTTAAATGATCCCGCGAAAGGGGTTTTGGACTGACGCGGCCGCATCGTTTGTGGCAATCAAAACGGATTTATTGACCCGGGTGCGGATTTTATCGCCATATACCGGCCGCCTGCAGCGTCAAAATTGAATGGATAAATGCTTGCTTGTGGTTCCGGCGAGCATTAAAATTCCATATTTCGTCCCAGGCCATGCCTGATCGAAATGCGAAGAACGGTTTCAACTTCTAAAGGAGGACGCCATGCAAAGGCGCATATCATTGTCGAAAAGGTCATTTCCGCTTTTCTGTTTTTTGGTGGTATTTGCGGTTCAATCGCTACTCGCTGCTGCGCCGGTGGCTCGGATTACCGTGGACGCGGGCGATTCGGCTCGCATGGATACGCCGGTCTCGGCCGTCCTGGAGGGCGTAGCCTGTCCGTGCTGCGGCGGCGAGCCTCTCAAACTGGTCGAGATCAAGAACGGCAGGAAAATTGCGGTTTCGTCGCAGGTCGAATGCGGAGAGAACCCCACGCTGTGGTGGATTCTGTCAGGCAAAACCGCCGCCGGTGAAAAACGCGTTTTCGAGCTGATGAATGGCGAAAGCGAAGCCAAAAGCAGCGACATTCAAATCTCGAAGGACGACAAGGCACTGGTAATCAAGGCCGGGGACGGCAAGGTTCTGCAATATAACCACGCGATAGTTCCCCCGCCCGAAGGCAAGAGCAAGCTTTACGAGCGCAGCGGCTTCATACATCCGATGTGGGCGCCGAAGGGCAAAGTTCTGACAAACATTCACCCGCCCGACCATATTCACCACATGGGAATCTGGATGCCCTGGACGCACACGCAGTTCAAAGGCAAGCGGGTGGATTTCTGGAATCTTAACGGCGGAGGCGGCACCGTTCGGTTCGTGAAGTACCTCTCGAAGGTAAGCGGACCGGTCTATGGCGGGTTCAAAGCAGAGCAGGAGCACGTCGTGCTCAATACCGACGATGGCGAAACGGTCGTATTGAAGGAAATCTGGGATGTTCGAGTGTATAACGTCGGCGGGCAGGATGACGGCTACTGGCTGTGGGATTTCAAGTCGACCCAGCGATGCGTGGCCGATACGAAACTGCATCAGGAACAGTACCGCTACGGCGGCTTCGGCTGGCGCGGGCCCGGCGACTGGGACGAAGAAAACGCCATGTACCTGACGAGCGAGGGCAAAAACCGCAAGAACGGCCACGGAACCCGGGCAAAATGGTGTGAGGTGGCCGGCGAGGTCGACGATAAGTGGCAGGGAGCGCTCGTGATGGGCCATCCGGAGAATTTCCAGTTTCCCGAGCCGATGAGAATCTGGCCCAGCGGTCAAGTTTTCTTCAACTTCTGCCCGTCACAGGCCACGGCCTGGGATATGCTGCCCGGCGTCGATCACGTCTTCAGATATCGCCTGCACTTGCATGAAGGCAAACTCGACAAGGCCGAGGCGGACAGGATATGGAACGACTTCGGTGCTCCGCCCGAGGTTTCGGTCAATGTATTGGAGCCGGTCAAGAGAATTGTTCTTTTCGACGGCCGGGATACTTCCAGGTGGCAGCACACCAACGGCAATCCGGTCAAATGGGATGTCAAAGATGGCGTTATGACGATAAAACCGCACGTTAAGGGCGGCGGAAGTATCCAGACCAAAGAGAACTTCAGCGATTTCCGGATGCATATCGAATTCAACATGCCCAAACTGCCGGATAACGTACGAGGTCAGGGCAGAGGCAACAGCGGCGTTTACATTCAGAAGCGGTATGAAGTGCAGATCCTGGATTCCTACGGACAGGAGCCGCAGGCCAATCACTGTGCCGGAATATACAAGCGGAAAAAGCCGGACGTCAATGCCTGCAAAAAGCCGGGCGAATGGCAGAGCTACGACATCGTATTCCACGCAGCCAGGTACGATGGCGATCAAAAAGTCAAGAATGCCCGAATAACGGTGCTGCACAACGGCATTCGCGTGCACGACAACTACGAGATTCCGGGCAAAACCGGCGCAGGCAAACCCGAAGGGCCCGAGCCGGGACCAATACTGCTGCAGGACCACGGCAATCCGGTTTCGTTCCGCAATATATGGATACAGCCGCTTTAATGGCCTATCCGCCAGGAGAATATACCAAGAGTGCGGGTAAATACGTCTGTGGGAAAGAAGGCGGGGGAGTCTACAAGAACATAGAATCTATTTATGCAAAGGGGTAAATCGATGAAAAACAGCTTTCTGAGTGGTTTTGCTGCATTTGTGCTTGTTCTGGCATCTTGTGCCGGCGGCGCCGAAGTCATTCGTCTGCGAGTAGAAGGCCCCGCGGTCGATGCCGTGGATCTGCCGGTGAAAGTCGAGTTGCGGATGAAAAACTTTGATCCGCAAGATACTGTCGAAATGAAGAATTCCGAGAGCGGAAAAAACGTTCCGGGCCAACTGATTAAGGGCCAAGGCGGTCAAATCGAACTCTGGTGGGTAATTCCTGAGGTCAAGGCCGGCGCCGGATCGGTGTGGACGGCGACGATTAAGTCAGGCCAAAGCACCGCAAAGAACGAGTTCTCGTGGAAGGATAAGAAAGGCGAATACGCGGATCTGATGATGGGCGACACAAAGATTGCAAGATTCATGTACGCCCACGATACTTCCAGTTCACAGCGTCGATTCGAAACCTACAAGCCTTTGCTCCATGTCTACGGAACCGACGGCCAGAGACTAACCAACGGCCCCGACGGCCAGAGCGAGTACAAGGCCAACGAGATCAGGTATCCGCACCACCGTGGCATTTTCATCGGGTGGAACAAGACCAGGCATGACGGCCAGAGCTATGATTTGTGGCACATGAAGGATGTCGAGCAGGTCTGCAGAAAGCTGGAACTTGTTGGCGGGCCTGTACTTGCGCGATGCACGGCCGCTATCGACTGGAACGACAAACAGGGCAAGGCGATACTCGTGGAAGAACGCCGAATGACAATTCTTCGCCAGAGCGATGCGGAGGACTTCCTGCTTGATTTCAATACCGAACTTAAGGCCGTTAGAGGCGATGTGTTCCTTGGCGGCGATCCGGAGCACGCCGGTTTCCAATACCGCGCACACAACGCAGTTGCAAAGGGTCCCAAAGAGGGCAAGGCGCAGTATACGTTCCACAAGGACGGAATCGACGCTCACAAGGTCGAGAATCTGCCTTGGGCCGCGATGACGTACAAAATCGGCGACAACCGGTACAGCGTTCTTCACATGAATCATCCGGACAACCCCGAGCCTTCGAAGTACTCGGCTTACCGCGACTACGGACGTTTCGGGGCGTTCTTCACCAAGGAGATTCCAGCTGGCCAAAGCCTGGAACTGCAATACCGCATCTGGCTCACCGAGGGGCCGATGCCGCAGCGTTCCGACCTTGCCGCCAGGCAGCGACTTTTTGCCGACGCACCCGAGGTCAAGGTCGCGTCCAGATAGCCCGGCGACGGTCCTGAAGGTCGAAAAAATGCGTTGCGTGGGGCTATAGGCTCACTATAATTGAACGACATAAAGTCCAACAAAAACAGTTGTATAATGTTAAATCCTGCAGCACTGGATGTTTAAGGCAGGATCCCCAGGGTTAATAATTGGATAAGGAGAAAGTACGATGGCTAGACCTGTGACACTTTTCACCGGCCAATGGGCCGATATGCCCATTGCGGAGTTGGCGAAGAAGGCGGCAAGTTGGGGTTACGATGGACTGGAACTCGCCTGCTGGGGCGACCATTTCGAGGTTGAAAAGGCGCTGGCCGACGACAACTACTGCAAAGCAAAAAAGGAACTGCTCCAGAAGAACGGCCTGCAGGTATTCTCGATTTCGGCCCATCTGGTGGGACAGGCGATTTGCGACGACATAGACGACCGCCACAAGGGCATACTGCCGGAGGATGTATGGGGCGACGGCGATCCGGAGGGCGTTCGCAAGAGAGCCGCTGAAAGGCTGATCGACACGGCCAAAGCCGCCAAGAAGCTGGGCGTGAATGTTGTAAACGGGTTTACCGGCAGTAGTATATGGAAGTATCTCTACTCGTTTCCGCCCACATCGCCGGATATGATCGAAGCCGGTTACGTTGACTTCGCCAAGCGTTTTACCCCGATTCTGGATGCTTTCAAGGCCGAAGGCATCAAGTTCGCACTGGAAGTGCATCCTACGGAAATCGCCTTCGATATCGCATCGGCCCAGAGAGCGCTGGATGCGGTTAAGGGCCACGAATGTTTCGGGTTCAACTATGATCCCAGTCATCTCGGCTACCAGGGCGTCGATTACGTGAAATTCATCCGCACCTTCAGCGACCGCATTTTCCACGCGCACATGAAGGATGTCTGGTGGGGCCACGGAGACGGCACCGTAGGCGTGTTCGGCGGACATACTGATTTCGCCGATCCCCGCAGATACTGGGATTTCCGTTCGATAGGCCACGGAGACATCAACTTCGAAGAAATTATCGTTGCACTTAACGACATTGGCTACCAGGGTCCGCTGTCGATTGAATGGGAAGACAGCAGGATGGATCGCGAGCATGGGGCCGAAGAGGCGTGCGCCAAGATCAAGAGCGCTGACTTCAAGCCTTCGGAACTGGCGTTCGACGCGCAGTTTGATAAATAACCTGCATCAAAGCAGGCACTTATGGTAACAGGGCGTAAGGCCGGCCCACCGGCGATACTTACCAGGGTGCGTCTGGAACCGGCAATCGCACGTGTACAGCATAACAGTCGGCGACCGGCTGCGGTAAGACAGCCGGTCGCGCATGACTGTTTTGCCGGGCCGTCGGCAAGAACGGCTTGGATGTTCGCGAGGTACGGTGAGCCTGGTGCTTTTATAGAGGTTATGTTGTAAGGAAGTTACGCATGAATAAAACGCAAAGAATAGGCAGACGCGGTTTTCTTAAGGCGGCAGGCGGATTGGCCGCGGGCGCGGTCAGCTTTCCGTACGTTGTACCCGGTTCGGTTCTGGGTAACTCCGGAGGAACGGCCGCAAGCGACCGCATAACGATGGGCTTCATAGGCACGGGCAAGCAGAGCAAACACCTGATGAGGTCGTTTCTGAACTCACCGGGAACGCGGGTCGTGGCCGGATGCGATGTCGACAAGCTGAAGTTGGCGCGTGGCAAGAAAATCGTGGACGATCACTACAAGAATAAGAATTGTGCGACTTACGGTGATTACCGCGACCTGCTTGCACGCGACGACATCGACGCTGTGGTTATTGCAACGCCGGACCACTGGCATGCCAAGATAGCCTCGGACGCCGCCGAAGCGGGCAAGGATATTTACTGCGAGAAGCCGCTTACTCAGTCTATCTATGAGGCCCGGGCCCTGGTGAATACGGTCCGCCGGTACGGCAGGGTTTTTCAGGTCGGCAGCATGCAGCGGTCGGACTGGCATTTCCGGCTGGGGTGCGAACTGGTCAGAAACGGCTATATCGGCGAACTGAAGACCGTTAAGGTCGGTATTGGAGGCCCTCCCGGGGTGGATAAGCTCGAGCCCATGCCGGTCCCGGATTACCTGGACTGGGAAATGTGGGTCGGACCTGCCCCATGGCGGCCGTACCACAGCGAACTGTCGCCGCACATCAGTTGGGACGGTTTTCCGCACTGGCGTTATCACGAATACTACGGCGGCGGAGGTATGACCGACTGGGGCGCGCATCATTTTGATATCGCCCAGTGGGGTATGGGGATGGATGAAAGCGGGCCCGTCGAGATTATTCCCCCAAACGGCAGCGATGTCGAACACCTGACCTACAAATACGCTACGGGCGTCGTTATGACTCGTGAAAGCGCCAATGGCGTGCTCTTCGAAGGCACAAAGGGCAAGGTTGAGACCAACCGTGGACATCTAAAGACATGGCCGGATGAACTCAAAGATATTAAGCTCAAGCCTAACGACATTCACCTGTACGAAAGCCGGAACCATTACGTCGATTTCCTGGATGCGATGCGCAACCGCACAAAACCGGTTTGCGACGTCGAGACCGGCGCCAGATCGGTGACGGTGTGCCATCTGGGCAATATCGCCTACAGGCTCGACAGGCCGTTGAAGTGGGATCCTGTAAAAGAAGAATTCCCGCACGACGCCGAAGCCAACCGCCTGCTAAAGCGTTCCTACCGGGCTCCGTGGTACCTGTAAGAGCCTGACTGTAAAGGAGGGACCCCGAAGCCGAGCGGTTTACCAACAGCGAAAAAGCCAACAGACTGCTCAAGAGGCCGATGCGTGCTCCGTGGCACGTATGAGAATGATGAGCGTAAAGCGGAAAGGACGTATGATGAAACGTAGAATGTTTTTTGCGAGCCTGGTTGTGGCTTTGTGCATTTCCATTGTCACAAGCGGCTGTTTTGCCGGATCGCCGGCAAAACTCCGGGATCTCAAGCCCGAGGAGATAGAAAAGATCAAGGCCGCCGTGCCGGAAAAGCCGACGGTCGAACCCGCCAAACCGCGAAAGATGCTGGTTTTCTGGCTTTGTGAAGGTTTTTACCACCGATCAATCCCGGTCGCCAACGAAGCGCTGCGAATTATGGGCAAGAAGACCGGGGCTTATGAGGTCGTAACGAGCAACGACATGGGCGTGTTCACAAAGGAGAACCTCAAGCAGTACGATGCGATATGCTTCAACAATACGACGGGCCTGAAATTCAACCCCGAAAAGACGCCGAGCATGTGCGAGGCGGTCATGGATTTCGTCAAGAGCGGCAAGGGAATTGTCGGAATTCACGCCGGCGCGGACAATTTCCCGCAATGGGAAGAGGCGCGGCAGATGATAGGCAACCGTTTCACGGGCCATCCCTGGGGCGGCGGCGGAACCTGGGGCATCAAAATCGATGAGCCGGATCATCCTCTAACGGCCGCCTTCGAAGGCGAGAACTTCAAGATCAAGGACGAGATCTATCGGACCGATCCTCCGCTCTACGACCGCTCGAAGCTGCGCGTGGTAATGAGTCTGGACATGAGCGACGAGAAGACCGCCGGCGTCGGCGGGCTAAAGCCCAACGATAAGGATACGGGAATTGCGTGGATCAGGCCTTACGGTAAGGGCAGGGTCTTCTATTGCTCTCTGGGCCACAATGACGAAATCTTCTGGAATCCGGCGGTTTTGCAGCATTACCTCGACGGGATCCAGTACGCGTTTGGCGATTACAAAATGGATGACAAACCGAAACCTTAAGTTAGTTCAGGAAAGGGATCACAAATGGAGCAGTTATTAACAAAGGTTAAGACCTATGATTTCGGTCAGAGCCGCGTCGCGCTGACGGAACTGGGCGACAAAATCCGCGAGGCTCATGGCAACGAAGCCGAAACGCAGAAGATTGAAGCCGGGCTTATTGATGTTCTCAATTCCGACGCTAAATTCGCGGGCAAGCAGTGGGCCTGCCGCAAGCTCAGCATCATCGGCAGCGATGCCTGTGTGCCGGCGCTTGCGAAGATGCTCACGAACGAAAAAGAGGCCGATATGGCCCGATATGCACTGGAGCGCATACCGGGGCGCGACAGTGGAATGGCCCTTGCCGGCGCTCTCGAAAAGACCAGTGTCAAGACCCGCATCGGCATTATCAATACGATCGGCGAAAGACGCTGGCCGGGCAGTGCTCGTGGGCTGGCGAAGTATCTGGATGCGGATGCCGAGACGGCCGGAGCTGCTGCGGCGGCTCTGGGCAAGATAGGCGGACCTGACGCAATTACGGCCCTGAAGGCGGCAAAGAACAAAACAAAGGGCGACCTGCGGATGCAGGTAATGGATGCATATCTGCAATGTGCGGACAAGTTGGTCGCCGAGGGCAAATCGGCCGAAGCAATGGCGATCTACAATGATCTGAGCAAGGATGCGCCCACGCTGATCAAGCAGGCAGCCCTGCGAGGCAAAGTTAACGCACTGAAAAAGAGATAGTCGATCGTCCAATCGGTCGCGATGTCCAGGTCCACTTGTGCTGCGACGTATGGGCATCTGCGAATCGACCCGCATGTGCTGTTGAAAGAGCGCCGGCGCGGCGAACGATCAGGGTATTTAGTTGAGCTTGCTGAACTACTAAGGTGAGGGGATTGGGCGGTGCTGAAACACCGCTCAATCCTCCGTTCGGTTCGGTACGACGCTGTCTGATTTAGCTATTATTAAGGTTTTAGAACATGTTAAAGCTGTCAAGATGGATGTTGATTTGCGTGGCGGCTCTGGCCATTATCTGTCCGATCGCCCGGGGGGATTCCGGAGTGGACGAGGGAACGCAGGAATCGCTGGATATCGTCATGGAAGCTCTCAAAAGCGGTGATCCCGACATGATGGCTGTAGCCATTGCACTGGTTCGCGACATTGAGGGCCCGGAGGTAACTGCGGCCCTCAGCAAAGAACTGCCCAACCTTCCGACGTCCGGTCAGATCCAGCTTATCAGCGCTCTTGCGGACAGAGGCGACAAGACCGCTTTGCCGGCGGTAATGAAAATGACAGACAGCGAAGGCGAATCGGTTCGGATTGCCGCTTTCAAGGCGATAGGCCAATTGGGCGACGCTTCGAGCGTTACGTCTCTGGCTGAAGCCGCTGCTTCGGCAACCGGCGCAGAGCAGAAGGCCGCGCGAGAGAGCCTGTGGAGACTGCGGGGCCGGGGCGTCGACCAGGCCATATTGAAGGCCATCGAGTCGAGTGAGGACAATGTCAAAGAGGAGTTGATTACGGCGGTGGGACAGCGAAATATCGTCTCCGGCATCGATGTTCTGCTCAAGAGTGCCAAGGATACGGAGGCGAAGGTCGCAAGGGAATCATTCAAAGTTCTTAAGATGATCGGGTCGCAGGATGATTTGCCCGCAATTATCGAGCTTATGTTGTCGGCGAAATCGGCGTCGGTGCGGTCGGAGGCCGAGCGTACTGTTGCCGCAATTGCCAGGAAGAACGAGAACCCGGATAAGCAGGTCCAAGCCGTCCTGGCGGCTTACGACCGGGCAGATACGCCGGTGGCAAAAGCGTCTCTGAACAGTTGTCTTGGTAAAATCGGCAGTGACAGCGGTCTTGATGTTTTGCAGGATGCGCTGTCGAGCGATCAGGAGGAGGTCCGCGAAAGTGCAATAAGGGCTTTGTCCGACTGGCCGAATGGCCTGCCCGCGGCGGATCTGCTGCCGATAGCCGCCACATCGGAAAACATGCTGCACAGGATATTGGCTCTGAGAGGGTATGTGCGACTTCTGGGGCTGGTGGAGGACCTGCCGCCGCGATGGACGGTTGCAATGTACCAGGTGGCCATGAATATCGCTCCGAACATGTCGGAAAAGAAACGCGTGCTTTCGGGGCTGGCCAACTCCGGTTCGCCCGAGGCGTTCGAGGCCGCAGCGGCTCATCTGGGCGACAAGGATGTCCGGATGGAGGCGGCCGGGGCGGTCATTAGAATTGGCCGGGCAATAGCGACCGACAAACCGGACAGGGTCAAACAGGTCATGGGCGAAGTCATTGAGAACATTGATAATCAAACACTGAAGGAACAGGCACAAGCCGTCGTCGACAAGATCGACGAACCGGAGGAAGAGCAGGACACCGGGAACTAACTTAATCTGATGCAGTTATATGCAGGAGTTTGGCATGAATGATGAAAGACGCAGCTTTGGCGGATTGGGCGTTTTTTGCGCTATTATGGCTCTCGCAGTCACAACGACCTGGGGTATGGAGCCTGTCGACAAGGTCCAGAAACTCAAAGAAGAAGCCAGAGAGGCTCTCAAGGCCGCCGATCCGATTATGGGCGACTGGCAGGGCACCTGGACGCTCGATGACGCCAGCGATTCAGGCCCCGCGATGGCGCAGGTGATTGCACTCGGAAATGGCAAGTACAGAATCCGCGTTCTGCCCGAATTTAATACGCGACTTGACCCAATTGCGGTTATGGAAGCCAAAATGACCGATTCGGAGGTGAAATTCAGCGGGTCGGGACAGACGCCGGACTATACCGAGGTTCAGCTAAACGGACGGATAAAAGGCAAGCACATGACCGGCACGTTTCAGGCGGGTGGCTATTGGGGCAGCTTCAAAATGGCTCCGGTCGTGCGAATTTCTCCGACCCTCGGGGCAAAGCCGCCCAAGGGAGCGGTGGTTCTGTTCAACGGCAAAAACCTGAAAAAGTGGATGCATCCGCGAAAACCCGAGGGCCAAAACGCTGCTACATGGAAGCTGGTTGATGGAGCAATGGAAGTTAAACCCAAGACCGGCTCTATCATCAGCAAACGCAAGTTCGAGGATATTAAGCTGCATCTGGAATTTCGCACCCCATTCATGCCCGAGGCCCGCGGTCAGGGCCGGGGCAACAGCGGTGTTTACATCCAGGGACGATACGAATGTCAGATACTCGACAGCTACGGGCTGCAGGGCAAAGACAATGAGTGCGGCGGCGTATACAAGGTAGGCGCACCGATAGTGAACATGTGCGCCCCGCCGCGGCAGTGGCAGACCTACGATATTACTTTCCGTGCCCCCAAGTTCGATTCGGACGGCAAGAAGGTCGAAGACGCACGGATGAGTGTCGTTCACAACGGTGTTCTAATTCAGGATAACATCAAAATACCGGGCCCGACCACCGCGTCGCTCGGTGGTGATATTAAGGAGCCGGCAGGCATTTACCTGCAGGACCACGGCAATCCCGTGCAGTATCGCAACATCTGGGTTGTTGAACTGGAGTAAACCAGCAGACCTCAGGTTGAAATCCCGACGCCGGAACTGTTAAACTTGAATTCACGGATATTGGTTCGTGATTCTTAAGGAACCTTCGCTATGGCAAACTACAAAGGCAGGACCCGAAGGTACGGCCGCGCCATGAACCGCCGAGACTTTATGGGCGGTGCGGCTGCCGCGGCTTTTGCCTTCACATTCGTACCACGGAGCGTTTTCGGCGCAAATGACAGGCTCAATATCGCCGGGGTCGGCGTCGGCGGCATGGGCAAAAACAACGTTCGACAATGCAAACGTGAGAATATTGTTGCGCTATGCGACGTCGACGAAAAGTACGCGGCCGGGGCGTTCAAGGAGTTTCCAAAGGCGCGCAGGTGGACCAATTTTCGCAAGATGCTGGACCGGCAAAAGGAAATCGACGCGGTAATAATCGCCACTCCGGACAATACTCATGCTGTGGTTGCGATGGCTGCAATGAAGCGGGGCAAAGACGTCTACGTCCAGAAACCGCTGACGCGTACCGTGCATGAGGCCCGTATTCTGACCGAGGCGGCCCGAAAGTACAAGGTCGCCACGCAAATGGGCAACCAGGGCCACTCCGGCGAGGGCGTGAGGCAGATTTGTGAATGGATCTGGGACGGAGCCATAGGCGAAGTTCGCGAGGTTCATGCATGGACGAACAGGCCGGTGTGGCCGCAGGGAATCTCGAAACGTCCGCCCGGTCAGCCCGTGAAAGAGGGGCTGGACTGGGATTTGTGGGTCGGTCCTTCGCCCATGCGGCCTTACAATGAGGCTTATCTGCCTTTCAAATGGCGCGGCTGGTGGGATTTCGGCGGCGGGGCGCTGGCCGATATGGCCTGCCATGTGATAGACCCGGTCTGGTGGGCGTTGAAATTGAAGTATCCCAAAAGCGTGACGGCTGATGCCGATGGCGTCAACAATGAGACCTTTCCGAAGGCTTCTACCGTGACTTATGAGTTTGCGGCCCGCGAGGGCATGCCTGCGGTTACCCTGTACTGGTACGATGGCGGCCGCAAGCCTCCGCGCCCGGATGCCCTGGAAAAGGGCCGTAGACTCGAACAGGCCGGCAGCAACGTACTGTTTATGGGCAGTAAGGGCGTGCTGCGGTGTGGTGAATACGGCGACAGCCCGAGGCTTATCCCTGAATCGGTAATGAAGGCCTATGAGCAGCCGGCCCCGACTCTGCCCCGGATAGAGGGCAGCCACGAGCAGGACTGGATTCGTGCCTGCAAGGGCGGTCCGGCGGCTTGTTCGAATTTCGATTATTCCGGCCCGCTGACCGAAGCGGTCGTGATGGGCAATCTTGCCCTGCGGCCGGATATAGTCGGCAAGAAGCTGCTTTGGGACGGCGAGAATATGAGAGTTACCAATGTGTCGGCGGCCAATAAGTACGTCGATCTGCCTGCGCGTAAAGGCTGGGAACTCGATGCTATGTAAGAGCAGCCGGGCTTCGGATGTGATTGTGCCGATCGGATACGTTCGGCATTGAAATTGTGATCCAAACGAGGAACTGTGATTATGAAGAACAATAAGAGCAACAGCGGCGTTTCACGTCGTGATCTGATGGGCGGCGCCGCGGCGGCGTTCGCTTTCACATTCGTGCCCAAACACGTCCTGGGAGCCAACGGCGGCGGGGCTAACAGCAAACTCAACATCGCCGGAATAGGCGTCGGCGGCAGAGGCGCCGGCGACATTAACGCGGTCAGCAGTGAAAACATCGTTGCTCTCTGCGACGTGGACCTAAAAAGAGCCGGCGGAACCATAAAGAAACACCCGAAAGCCAGGGTCTACCGTGATTTCCGCAAGATGCTCGATAAGGAAGAGAATAATATCGACGCGGTCGTGATCGGCGCGCCGGACCATATTCATGCACCGGCGTCTATTCGTGCGATGCGTATGGGCAAACACGTTTACTGCGAGAAGCCGATGGCTCACTCGGTTTATGAGGCCCGTCGCATGACCGAGATCGCCGCCGAAACAGGCGTCGTAACGCAGATGGGCAATCAGGGTCATGCGGGTGAAGGACTGCGGCTGTATTGGGAGTACATCAATGAAGGCGCGCTTGGAACGGTAAGGGAAGTTCACGTCTGGAGCGACCGGGCGGGAACTCCCGACAGGGCGTGGTGGCCGCAAGGCGTCGAAAGGCCGAAAGAAGTTCACGAAGTTCCGGAGCATCTGGACTGGAACCTCTGGCTGGGACCTGCTCGCTGGCGTCCTTACAACAATGTTTACGTGCCGTTCAACTGGCGCGGCCGGTGGGATTTCGGTTGCGGCGCGCTTGGCGATATGGCTGTACACAATGCGGATCCGGCCTTTTTCGCACTGGATCTCGCTGCGCCTACCGCCGTCGAGGCCGAAACCAGCAAAGTTTATGAAGATACGCTGCCAAAGTGGAACATCATAACCTACGAATTCCCGGCTAAAGGCAAGCGTCCTGCCGTGAAGATGACCTGGTACGACGGGTCGAAGCTGCCGCCGCGTCCGAAAGAACTCGAAGAGGGCAGGCGACTGGGCGGAAACGGTATTCTCTTTGTCGGCGATAAGGGCAAACTGCTCGGCCCCAGCCACGCGGGCGCTCCGCGGTTGATTCCGGAATCCAGAATGCGTGAGTACGGCAGGCCCGAGAAGAAACTCGAACGCTCGCCGGGCCATCATAAAGAATGGATTCTGGCCTGCAAGGCGGGCAAGCCCGAGATGGCAAAGAGCGGGTTCTGGTATGCCGGGCCGTTTACCGAATCGCTGCTGGTGGGCAATCTCGCCGTGAGACTCGGCAAACGCGTGGAGTGGGATGCCGAATCGCTTAGAAGCCCCAACTGCCCGGAAGCTGACAATTACATCAGCAAGTTCTACAGGGCCGGATGGGAAATATAAGCTAACAGATCGGGGCCTCGCCTTTGCAGGCGAGGGCCCGCTGGCTGCCGGCGGTGATTCCGCTCTTAGTGCGAACCGTGTTGCTCAGCCAGAGGAAAGGGTATCACCCTATGAATGAGAAGAAAAACAGCGGCATCAGGATCTGTGATATGCAGGGCGCGGTCAGATCCACAGGCGCAGTATCTCGAAGGGAATTTCTGGGCGGTGCCGCGGCGGTGGCCGGCTTTACGGTTGTTCCGGGCAGCGTGCTCGCCGGCAACGGCAAGACTCCGCCAAGTGAAAAACTCAATATTGCCGCAATCGGCGTGGGCGGCCGCGGCGAGGGCGACATTGCCGAGTGCAGCAGCGAAAACATTGTGGCGTTGTGCGACGTTGACGACCGGCGTGCGGCCAACACCTTCAAGACCTACCCCAAAGCTGCAAAGTACAAAGATTTCCGCAAGATGCTTGACAAGCAGGACAAGAACATCGATGCGGTGATCGTCGCTACCCCGGATAACGCCCATGCCGTTGCTACTATGGCGGCGATCAAGCGGGGCAAACACGTCTACTGCGAAAAGCCTCTGACGCACGATGTGTGGGAAGCGAGACAGATCGCCGAAGCCGCCAGAAAGGCAAAAGTCGCGACTCAGCTCGGCAATCAGGCACAAGCCTCTGAAGGAACGAGAGTTCTGTGCGAACTGATCTGGGACAACGCTATCGGGCCGGTAAGAGAGGTTCATTCGTGGTGCAACCGTTACATTTCGCCGCGAGGCATAGACAGACCGAAGGATACTCCTGCGGTACCGGACGGGCTGGACTGGGATTTGTGGCTGGGACCGGCGCCCGAAAGGCCTTATCATCCCGCTTATCTGCCATTTACATGGCGGGGTTGGTGGGATTTTGGTACCGGTGTTCTGGGCGATATCGGCTGCCACCAGTTAGATCCCATTTTCAGAGCATTAAAATTGCAGTATCCCACCAGTGTCGAAGCCTGTTCGAGCGGAACCAACGATGAAACGGCGCCCCTTGCATCCATCGTAAGGTACGAATTTCCCGCAAGAGGCGACCTGCCGCCGGTAAAGCTTACCTGGTACGACGGCGGGCTTATGCCGGCGCGGCCGGCGGAACTGGAGGACGGCCGGAGAATGGGCAATGCCGACGATAATCTCTTTGTAGGCGAAAAGGGCAAGATTCTCGGCCACAGGCTGATACCCGAGTCAAGAATGAAGGAATACAAGTCTCCGCCCAAGACTCTGCCCAGAAGTCCGGGTCATCACAAGGAGTGGATCCTCGCCTGCAAAGGCGGCAAGCCCGCGGGCTCCAACTTCGACTGGGCCGGCATGCTCAGTGAAGTAGTCCTGCTGGGCAACATTGCAGTGCACATGGGGCAGGAACTCTACGAAAAGGGCCTAAAATTGTATTACGACGGTCCAAACATGAAGATAACGAATCTTCCCGAGGCGAATAAATACATGCGGCGGGAATACAGAAAAGGTTGGAGCCTGTGACGCAAACAGGTTCGGCCGATTCACCGGTGAAATGAAAACACGCGTGGTATCAGCCTGCGACTGACGGCTGTTGCACGAGATTCGTGCAGGAGCCTTTGATCGATCGGGGCGAGCGCTATTTTGGAGGCATCTTTGTTATGGCGGATTGGCAGAAGAATGGGATTTCAAGGCGACAGTTCATGGGAGCAGCGGCGGGCGTTGCGGCCTTTACTTTTGTGCCGAAGCGGGTTTTCGGGGCCAATGAGAAGCTGAACATCGCCGGAATTGGCGTTGGCGGCCGTGGCGGGAGCGTGTTGAGAGGCGTCGACAGCCAGAATATAGTCGCTCTTTGCGATGTTGACTGGAGACGTGCTTCGGGCTCTTTCAACAGATACCCTAAAGCGAGAAAATACAAAGACTTCCGCCAGATGCTCGACAAGGAAGATAAGAAAATCGACGCGGTTACGGTTGCGACCCCGGATAACCTGCACGCGATTGCCGCCGTTACAGCTATGAAACTGGGCAAGCACGTCTATTGTGAAAAGCCGCTGGCTCACGATGTATCCGAGGCCCGAAAAATGGGCCAGGTCGCGCGAAAGTACAAAGTCGCTACGCAAATGGGCAATCAGGGCCAGGCCTCGGAAGAGACGCGGTTGATGTGCGAGTATATCTGGGACGGGGCGATCGGGCCGATCAGGGAGGTCCATGTCTGGACGGACAGGCCTCTAAGGGGCCACAACGACGTCTACTGGCCGCAGGGCGTAAAACGTCCGACCGAAAAGCCACCGGTTCCGGACGGTCTGGACTGGGATCTTTGGCTGGGACCTGCTCCGTATCGGCCTTATCATCCGGATTACCTGCCTTTCAAATGGCGCGGATGGTGGGATTTCGGAACAGGTGCACTGGGAGATATTGGCTGCCACCGCATCGATCCGATCTTCAGAGCCTTAAAGCTTGGGCATCCCAGCAGCGTCGAGGCCAGTTGTTCGCTGGTCAACAACGAGACTTATCCGGTTGCGTCTGTCGTGAATTATCAGTTCCCCGCCCGAGGCGATATGCCGCCGGTCAAGCTGAGCTGGTACGACGGAGGCGTAAAGCCCCGAAGGCCCGATGAACTGGAGCAGGACCGGCAGTTGGGAACCAACGGCATTCTTTTTGTCGGCGATAAGGGCAAAATGCTGGAAGAGCGGATCATTCCCGAGTCAAGAATGAAGGAGTACGACAGGCCCGAAAAGACTATTCCGAGATCTCCCGGACATTTCGTGGAATGGATCGAGGCGTGTAAGGGTGGAAAGCCGGCCGGGTCGAACTTTGACCACGCAGCCGTTCTGGCACAGGTAGTTTTGCTTGGGAACGTCGTTTTGAGGCCCGAATTGAAAGAAACCGTAAATCGGCAAAAGCTCATCTGGGACAGCGAAAAAATGGCGTTCACCAACGTTCCCGAGGCCAACAAATACCTCAAACGGGAATACCGAAAGGGTTGGAGCCTGTAATTTTAGCGATGGCTTTATAGTAATACCGGCTAATGTAACGTCTAAGGGGGTAGACAAGGAGTTTTATTGTGAATAACAGGCTTACACGCAGAGAATTTCTGAAAAGCAGTGCGGCCGTGGCGGCGTTTACATTCGTTCCGGCCCACGCTTTCGGCGCTAACGAAAAACTGAACGTGGCTTGTATCGGCGTGGGCGGCATGGGCGCAAGCGATGTTTCACAGATGGGAGGCGAAAACATAGTCGCGCTGTGCGACGTCGACTGGAAACACGCCGCCGGCACCTTCAGCAAGCATCCCGAGGCGAAGAAATATCGCGATTTCCGCAAAATGCTCGACAAAGAGCACAATAACATCGATGCGGTTACCGTTTCGACGCCCGACAACTGCCATGCGGTTGCGGCCATGGCTGCGATCAAACGCGGCAAGCACGTTTACTGCCAGAAGCCGCTCTGCCATGATATCTATGAGGTCCGGAGTCTCACCGAGGCTGCCCGAAAGTACAAAATTCAGTCTCAGATGGGAATCCAGATTCATGCCGCCAGTGCGGTTAAAAGGGCGGTGGAACTGGTCAAAAGCGGCGTGATCGGCAAAGTCCGCCGCGTGGATATATTCAGCAACAAGAACTGGGGCGGCGGCGAGAGGCCCACGGATACGCCCCCCGTCCCCGAAACGCTGGACTGGAATCTGTGGCTCGGCCCGGCCCCTTACAGACCCTATCATCCCGTCTATCTGCCCGGCAACTGGCGCAGATGGTGGGATTTCGGAACCGGTACGCTGGGCGATATGGGCTGTCATATCATCGATCCGGTCTGGTGGGCGCTCGATCTGAAGTATCCGGTCAGTGTGGAAGCAACACCCGGGCCTTTCAACGATGAAACTTATCCCACAAGGACAAGGGTAAGATGGGAATTCCCGGCAAGAGGCGATTTACCGCCGTTGACCCTGACCTGGTACGATGGCTCGAACAGACCCCCGAGACCGGATGAACTGGAGCAGGGCAGAAAGATACCTGGCCAGGGCGGGCTTTATTACGGAGAGAAGGGCGTAATTATGGCTCCGCACATGGGCGGGCCAAGGCTGATTCCCGAATCGAAGATGAGAGAAATCGACGCCCCCGAGCCTTTCCTGGAGCGCGGAATAAATCATTATCAGGACTGGATTCGTGCGTGCAAGGGCGGTCCGAAGCCGTCGGCCAACTTCGATTACTCCAGTCCTCTCAGTGAAGCTATTTTGCTGGGCAACGTGGCTGCTAAATTCGACAAAAAGCTCCGCTGGGACGGCTCATCGATGAAATTCACGAACGAAAGCGAAGCAAACACGCTTCTGCGTCGCGACTACAGAGACGGATGGACGCTCTAAAAAGCGTCTCTGTGCCTACAAATATCTCAATTTGGATAGGAGACAGATAGATGAAAAAGCTCGTTTTAACGGCAATAATCGCCCTTGTTACATGTTCGCCCCTGGTCTGTGGCGCAACGCCTCAAGACTGGGAAGCCGACTGGAAGTTGACGATGCAGGCGTATACGTTCAACCGGTACACTTTCTTCGAGGCGGTCGATAAGACCGCCGGTCTGGGGCTGCGGTATATCGAAGGCTATCCGGGTCAGAAGCTCAGCAAGGACATGGGCGACGCCGCATTTCATCATACGATGTCGTCGCAGGCCAGGCAGGCGGTCGTCAGGAAGTTACAGGCTTCGGGCGTGCGGCTGGTCAATTACGGCGTTGTGGGATTGCCCAACAATGAGGACGAATGCCGCAAGGTGTTCAATTTCGCCAAGGAAATGGGCATTAAGACCATAGTTTCCGAGCCGCCCGATGATGCGTTTGACCTGATTGACAGGCTTTGCAGGGAATACAAGATAAACGTGGCTCTGCACAATCATCCCAAGCCCTCGCCGTACTGGAACCCGGACACGGTTTTGGAAAGATGTAAGGGCAGGAGCGAGTACATCGGCGCCTGTGCGGATACGGGCCACTGGATGCGGTCGGGCCTGAACCCGGTCGAGCAGATCAAAAAGCTCAAAGGAAGGATCATCAGTCTGCACCTCAAGGATCTGAACGAGTTCGGCAAGCGCAATGCTCATGACGTTGTCTGGGGCACCGGCGAGGCCGATATGGGTGCGGTTCTTTCGCAGTTAAATAAGCAGGGATTTAAAGGGCACTTCTCGGTTGAATACGAGCACAACTGGCTCAATTCCGTGCCCGAAATCGCCGAATGCGTTTCGGCTTTCAACCGCCTGTCGGCCCAGGTCGGTCAGACGGATTGGGAGTGGATTTTCGACGGAAAGACGCTGGCGGGCTGGGCCGGTGACCAACGGCTGTGGTCGGTAAAAGACGGATTTATCCGCGGCCAGACAACACCGGAAAAGGTCGCCAGGGGTAATACCTTCCTGGTCTGGCAGGGCGGCAGACTCAAGGATTTCGAGTTGAAGGTCAAGTTCCGCATCCAGAACGGCAACAGCGGCATTCAGTACCGCAGTAAAGAGTTCGATAAGTACCGCATTACCGGTTACCAGGCGGAAGTCGAGAACAACCAGGGTAAGGTCGGATTCCTGTATCACGAGGGCGGCCGCGGCTGGCTGGTGAACGTCGGCGATATGATGCACATCGACACAGACGGCCAGAAGAAGGTCGTCGGACGCGTGGGCGACAAGCAGGAACTGATCGACGCCGGATATTACACAGAGAAGGACTGGAACGAGTACCACATTATCTGCAGGGGCAACCAGGTTCAGCACTATCTCAACGGTTTCCAGACTGTGGAGCTGATCGATGACGACCGCATCACTAATCCGAACGATCCGAAGGACCGCAAGGGCTCGATTCGTGAAGGCGTTATCGCCCTGCAGATTCACGCCGGTCCGCCGATGATCGTCGATTTCAAGGATATTCGCGTCAAGCGTCTGGACAGGGAATACGGCGATGCGCAGGTCATATTCAACGGCAAGGATCTCAGCCGGTGGGCGGTTAAAGGCAACCCTGACAAGAGCAAGTGGGCTGTGGGCAAAGCCGCTCTGGCGAACGATCCCAAGAAACTGGTTTCTACAGACGGCGACGGCGAGATGATCAATCTGGCCGATCACCACGGCGACAGCCTTGACTTCTACTCGAAAGAGAAGTTCGGCGATTGCCGCATCGAGGTCGAGGTCATGGTTCCCCAAGGCTCCAATTCCGGCATTTACGTGATGGGCGAGTATGAGGTCCAGGTGCTGGACAGCTTCGGACGCTCAAAGCTGGGTTCCGGCGATATGGGCGCGATCTACGGCGGGCACAAGCCGCCGGTCAATGCATGCAAAGCCCCCGGACAGTGGCAGCAGTATGTGATTGAATGGCAGGCGCCGAAGTTCGATGCGAACGGCAAAAAGGTTAGAAACGCCAAGTTCCTCAAAGTCGAGCTAAACGGGCAGGTGCTCCACGAGAACCTCGAAATGGAGCAACAGACGCCCGGCGGCCTGACCGGCAAAGAGCATCCTGCCGGGCCGCTGATGTTCCAGGGCAACCATGGACCTGTCGCATACCGCAATATCGTTGTGAAGCCTCTGAAGAAGTAGAGAGGCGTTGATTTTCAGTATTAAAAAACGGCTTCGCGGGCTTGACAGATTTCGGCGGCGCTGTAATAATCAAATTTCTCTTTAGCGTTGTATTATTCAAATAGATGGAGTCAAAAGATGAAGATGAACAGACGTACGTTTCTGCGTTCGAGTGCGGCGGCCGGTGCCAGTCTGGCCTTCTCACCCTATGTAATGGGGGCTGCAAGTGATGATATCAACATAGCACTGCTCGGCTGCGGCGCTGAGGGCCAGGTCCTGATGAACGCCATGCTGAAGATTCCGGGCATTCGTTTCAAAGCCGTCTGCGATATCTGGGAAGCATACAACCAGCGGAGAGTCTCGCGTCTTCTTAGCAAGTATCGTCATGAAAATAACGCCTATGTCGACTACAAGGAAATGCTCGACAAGGAAAAAGACCTGGACGCGGTGGTTATCGCAACGCCGGACTTCTGGCACAGTGAACATGCCTGTGCATGCCTCGAAGCGGGCCTGGACGTCTACTGCGAAAAAGAGATGAGCAATACGCTGGAAGGCGCCAAGAAGATGGTCGAGACCGCCAAGAGGACAGGCAAGTTGCTTCAGATCGGCCATCAGCGACGCAGCAATCCGCGTTATCTGCACTGCTACAACAAGATCCTCGGCGAGGCCAAGATGTGCGGCCGTATCACGACCGTCAACGGTCAGTGGAACCGTGCAGCCAGGCCGCCTCTGGGTTGGCCCAAATCGGCCGAGATTCCCCAGGCGACGCTGGAAAAATACGGCTATAAGAACATGAACCAGTTCAGAAACTGGAGATGGTACAAGGGCCTCGGCGGCGGACCGATCGTTGACCTCGGCTCACACCAGATCGATATCTACACATGGTTCCTGGGATCCAACCCGCGTTCGGTTATCGCCAGCGGCGGAACGGACTACTACGACAAGGACACGCACGAGTGGTACGATCAGGTCCTCACTATTTTCGAGTACGAGACCGATGAGGGCGTTGCCAGGGCCTACTACCAGGTTCTCACTACCAACAGCAACCAGGGCTACTACGAGACCTTTATGGGCGACGAGGGCACGCTCAGCATCTCCGAGGCGGCCAGCAGGGGTTCGGTATACCGTGAGCCTACCGCTCCGCAGTGGGACAAGTGGGTGAACCTTGGCCTGGTGAAGGAGCCGAAGGAAGAAGAGCCTGAGAAAACGACCGGACCGCTTGACGTTCGTGAGACGGTTGCTCCCCCGGCGTATGAAATTCCGGTTACGATGGGCAATAAGCCTTATCATCAGCCGCACCTGGAGAACTTCTTCAACACCATCAGAGGCAAAGATAAGCTCAACTGCCCGGCCGAGATAGGCTACGAGACGGCGGTAACCGTGCTGAAGGTGAACCAGGCTGTCGAAGCTCAGAAGAGACTCGAGTATCAGCCGAATGAGTTCCACGTCTAACAGCGCGAAACTTCGGTTCCAAGTGTTTTTGACTTTGTGATTTGAATTCAATCGCTAAAGGATCGGTACATTGAGAGAAAGACTGTTTTTGACTCTCGCCGCGCTGCTTCTGCTTTGTGTTACGGGCATTGCAGCGGAGTCCGAGCAAGAAGATACGAAGCTGCTGGGCGATGAAGGCGACGGCAGCAGGTCTCAACCCGTGCATCTGATCCCCCTTTATACCGAAGAGGGGGATCCGATTGCCGCTGACGACGAACCTGCGATGCCGTTTTCGACCAAGGAAAGCTGCGGCGCCTGCCACAGCTACGATAAGATCGAAACCGGCTGGCATTTTAACGCGGCGGACCCGAATGCAGATCCGGGTCGTCCGGGTCAGCCGTGGATCTATGTGGATCTTCTCACCGCCACGCAGGTTCCGCTCTCGTACCGTGATTGGCCGGGCGTTTTCAAGCCTTCACAGGTCGGATTGAGCAAGTGGGGCTTTACGAAGGAATTTGCCAGGCATCTGCCGGGCGGCGGCGTCGGCGAGGCGCCCAGCGATGATCCTATGGAACTGGGCAGGCAGATGGTTTCGGGCGATCTCGAGATCAACTGCCTTGGCTGTCATAACGCCAGTCCGCGACAGGATCAGGCCGAGTATGCCATGCAGATGCGGCGTGAAAACTTCCGTTGGTCAGCCGCGGCGGCGTCGGGCGTTGCTCACATGAGCGGTTCGGCGTCCAAGATGGACGATATGTTCGACTACATGATGCCGGATATTGTCACAAATCCCAAGCTGATTCCGCAGGTTCCGAAGATTACGTATCTTCCGAATGTTTTCGAGGACAAGAACCGCGTCTTCTTCCACATCGTTCGCGAAGTTCCCGCCGAGCGCTGTTATTACTGTCATTCGAATATGAATGTCAGCAAGTACGGCAATGAGAAATGGGAAGCCGACCAGGACATACATATGACGGCGGGTATGACCTGCGTGGACTGCCACCGCAACGGCCTTCATCACGATATAGTCCGCGGTTACGAGGGCGAGCACGGCAATCCGCTGGCGGCCCACAGCTCGTGTGAAGGCTGTCATATGGGCGACCATGAAGGCGATGGTGTAGAGGCGGGGCGTTTTGGCGCTCCCAGGCCCGAACACATCGGTATTCCGGCGGTTCATTTCGAGAAACTTACGTGTACCGCATGTCATTCCGGTCCTTGGCCCGGCGACAAGACTTACCGGGTCAAGAACTCCCAGGCGCATGCACTGGGAACCCGCACAGTTAATAAAAGCCCGGATGCGCTGCCGCACATTGAGTACCCGGTTATGGCCACACGGGCCGACGGCAAAATCGCCCCGCATAAACTCATATGGCCTGCGTTCTGGGGCGTTCGGGATGCCAACGGCGTAAGCCCGCTCGATGTGTCGATCGTTACAGACACTATCGGCGACCTTATGCGAAAACAGAAATTCTTCGCCAGCGGCGACTGGCCCGAGATGAACGACGAGGTAGTCGTCGAAGCTCTTGGGCTTCTTGCCGAGGCCGGTCTTGGCGACGAGGATAAGGTTGTGTACGTTTGCGGCGGAAAGATACACAGTCTGGGTAAGGACGGCAAGCTTGTCGCGAAAGACGACGAGGCCGCCGAGCCGTACATGTGGCCCGTGGGTCATAATGTTCGACCGGCCAGTCAGTCGCTTGGCGTTCGCTATTGCACGGATTGCCACTCGACCGACGAAGGCTTCTTCTTCGGAGAGGTTGCCGTGGACGGTCCTTTGACCGCATCCGAGGATGAGACGATTGGAATGATGGCTTTTCAGGATGCCGATCCGACTTACACCAAGCTGTTCGCTCAATCGTTTGTGTTCCGCCCGATACTTAAAATCGTCGCGTTGGTGTCGGTGGCGGTGATCGGTGCGGTTGTTCTGCTGTATGTGTTAAGGGCTCTGCGTTTGGTGGCAGGGGCGCTTGTTGGTAAAGATTAACTTCGAAAAGTAAAGGAATAATCTGAATGTTCCGGACAGTTTCGATTACGAGTTTGATAATTATCGTTGCCGGCATAGTGTGCCACTTTGCATACAGCAAGCCGAAGAGTCCATCGAAAAAGAACCTTCTAAAGCCGAAAAACGCTGGCATTATTCCCGGTTTTCGCATGCTGGTTTATCTTGCCGCGATTGCATGCTTTGCCGTGCTCCTGTTTACAGGCTTTTTCCCGAAGCTCGTGCTGAAAGAGACGATTTCCGGCTACTGGCTGATGGCCCATGCGACGGCGGCGCCGCCGTTCATTGCCTGCGTGGCTATTCTCGCTTTGATGTGGCCGGGCCATTCGTCGCTTAAGGAAGATTCCGGACAGAAGCGGCCCTTTGGCGAGCACGAATTCGGTCTCAGGCTCGCATTCTGGATTGTAATGGCGTTGTCGCTGCCGCTGATCATGTCCATAGTCCTGAGCATGCTGCCGGTTTACGGCACGCACATGCAGGAAGTAATGGCGGATTTGCATCGTTATACGGCTCTGGTCGTTGCGGGCGCGGCGATTATCTACATATATCTTTCGATTCTTGCAAAGGCTAAACAGCAGGATTCGGCCCTGAGCGGCTCTTGCGAAGTGCGCAAGGCGGGCTGAAAAGGAATTCAATTTCTGGGGAGAAATGAGCCATGGATCCGGTGAAAGTAGCTGTTGTGGGGCTGGGATTCGGTGCGGAGTTCATTCCGATTTATCAGAAGCACCCGGATGCCGAATGCTATGCGATCTGCCAGAGGAATGAAGAGAGCCTCAACAAGGTCGGCGACGAATTCGGCATCGAGAGGCGATTTACCCGGTTCGAAGATCTGCTCGGCATCGACGAAATCGACGCCATTCATGTGGTCACGCCTATTGCCGACCACGCCTGGATGACCGTTGCGGCCCTGAAAGCGGGTAAACACGCGGCAAGCACCGTTCCGATGGCGACTACAACCCAGGAATGCCTCGACATCGTAAAGGCGCGCCGGGATTCGGGCAAGGTCTATATGATGATGGAGACCGCTGTCTACAGTCGCGAATATCTCTATGCGCAGGAGTTGGTCGAGACCGGTAAGCTGGGTAAGATTCAGTTCCTCAGAGGCTCACATCAGCAGAATATGGGTCTGCCGGGTTGGCCTGCATACTGGTACGGTTTTCCGCCGATGCACTACGCCACACACGCTGTCAGTCCTCTGTTGCGCATCTCCGACGCGGTCGCCGAATCGGTCGTATGCTACGGCTCGGGCCAAATCAATCCGGAGTATGCGGCAAAGTACAATTCGCCGTTTGCGATCGAGACGGCTCTGGTCAAGTTGCGAGACTCCGATCTGGCGTGCGAGGTAACCAGGTCTTTGTTCGATACGATACGACAGTACAGAGAAAGCTTTGACGTCTACGGTACGAAGCTCTCGTTCGAGTGGGAGCAGATTGCCGGCGAAGGGCCTGTGATATATTCGGGCTTCGAGGACGCCGAAAGGGTTGAAGTGCCCGATTACGGGCACCTGCTTCCGGATGAGATAGCCCCGTTCACCGGCCACGGCGTTTACGACGAAGAGCACGAGCATACTTCCTTTATTCAGGGCGCCGGACACGGCGGCTCTCATCCGCATATGGTTCACGAGTTCGTCCGTGCGATTGTCGAGGGACGCGAGTCGGCTGTAGATGCCGCCAGGGCGGCGAACTGGACGATGACGGGCATTTGTGCTCATGAATCGGCTATGCAGGACGGCCGGCGCGTCGAAATTCCTCGGACCGATTGAGCGGTAAATGCGGCGATAAAGCGGAGGCCTCGGCCTCGCGAATGCCGAGGCCGTTGTAAAAGGGCGCAGATAATGACTACCCGGCGAGTAGCCGGGCACGACAATTCATAGCGTGTTCTATTTGGTTAGGAGAAGTATCATGAGTAATGGAACGCTGCCAGACTACATAAGTATGGCAAAGCCCAACCCGATGGAGAATCGGGCTCCCTGGTACAAGAATACGGCACCAACTTACGCGGGCATCATGTTATGGTTCGTGTTTTGGACCAACATGCCCAGCGGCGGGGGTGCCGGCAAACCCGGCGGAGTTCTTTCGCACGGCATTCTGGTGGCGTTGCTCGGACTGGTGGCCGCGGCTTTATTGTGCCATTTTCTGTTTTATCTCGTTCCGGGGCTTCTGGGCATGAAGACCGGCTTGCCGCTGTATGTGGTCGGCTCGAGTACTTATGGAGCCCAGGGCGGATTTATAATGCCGGGCTTTCTGATGGGCTTGCTGCAGTTTGGCTGGCTCGGTGTTAATGCGTTCTTCTCATCACTGTTGCTGGCGCAGTTTCTTGATGCCGGGCCCGGAGCGCAGAAGATCATAGCTGTTTTCTGGGCCGCTATCGCCGCATTCGTCGGCCTCAAGGGTATTCAATACGTAGCAAAAGTCGCTACATTCCTGCCGGCGATACCTTTGGTCATTCTGATTATCCTGGTTGTCAAGAGTCTGGGAGGCGTCGGTGATTTCGATCCCGAGGCATTTGTCGCAGCGGGCCAGGCGGCAAACGCAGACGCCACCGAACTTGTTCAAGGCACTGTTCCAGCCGGTCTTGGTGTGTTTGGCGTAATAGCGCTGTGCCTAAGCTACGTGATCGGTTTCTTTGCCACCGCTGGTGCTGCAGGCACCGACTTCGGTATGAACAACTCCGATCAGAAGAACGTCCAAATGGGCGGCCTGATCGGTATTTCGCTTGCGACTGTATTTGCAGGCGGGGCTTCGCTGCTTATAGCTGCGGGTGCTTTCGGCCTGGGGGGTGATTACTTCCTTAACACCGCGGACGCGAATTTCATGGGCTCTCTGATGGGTTCCGACAAAGTCGGCCGGGCATTCGGTCTGTTGCTGGTAATCGCAGCTTTCCCGCCGGCGTGCTTCTCCTCTTTTATTGCCGCAAACAGTTTCAAGACGACTTTACCGAAAGTCAATCCCTTTGCCTCGGTCGGTGTTGGCACTGCGGTCAGTATACTGCTTGCAGTTACCGGCTGGGCCGGTCAGGCCGGTGCGGTATTTACGGTTATCGGTGCATCATTCGGACCGATTTGTGGTGCAATGATGGTTGATTATCTTCTGGCAGGGAAAAAGTGGGCGGGCCCGCGGGCAGGTTTCAATCCCGCCGGTTGGATATCGTGGGCCGTTGGTTTTCTAGTCGGTATTGCTCCGCTGGTTAATATCGCGGATATTCCGGCAGCTCCTCTGGTGGCGTTTATTGTGGGCGCGGTTCTTTACTTCGTGCTTGCGAAGGCCGGGTTGGAGTCGAAGACGTTGGGGATGCCTTCTGCCGAAACGGCCGGTGGACCGGCTGAGGCGTCCGAAGGTTCGGCGCAGCAAAAAGAGGCCGGTGCGTAGCGGCCGTAAGATTCGTGTGTTTGTTGGTTATGTTCGGCAGGAGTCCGGGATAATCGGGTTCCTGCCGGTTTTTTACAGGTTGCAGGGCCGCGGTACAACTCTAAGTATAAGTGCGACAAGCATTTACCGGATAATCCGTTTATGACGGTCCGCATTTATGCTGTCGTCAGAAAACAGAAAAATTATACTATTGGGCTTGTTGACAACGTCTTTGTGATTAAATAGTATATGCGTCTTTATGGGCAAGGAACGCCCGTGTGCTGCGGATGTTCCGCAGGGCGGGCAATTGAAACAAGCACGAAAGGAAAAAGAGGTCAGAGATGATGAGAAAAGGTCTAAGTCAGTTGATGAAACTTTTGCTTGTCGGAATGTTCGTTGTTTCGCTCAGCGTTTATTGCGGCTGCAAGAGTAGTGAAGAACCCACCGAGCCAGGTACAGACCAGAGTCAGACTGATGACTCGGCTGAGCCTGCGGAAGAAGCGCCTGATGAGGCTCCTGCCGAAGAGCCCGGCGACGAGCCTGCCGAGGAATCGGCCGATGATTCCGCCGCGGAAGAAAACGCCGATGCGGCTGCGGAAGAGTCTGCAGAGGAATCCGCGGAAGAGTCCGCCGACAACACCGCGGCCGAAGCCCCGGCCGGCATGGCTCCGATACCGCTGGAACTGCCGAAGCCCATGTTCGTGGGTACGCCTCAGGATACGAAGGTTCCGAATCTGCGTAAGCCGCGCGGTAAGCCGCGTCCGCCGTTCCTGGCTCCGGAAGGCACCAAGAACGTCGCTCTCGGCAAGCCGATTTCGGCTACCGACGAAGAGCCGATTATCGGTGAGCTGGAGATGATCACCGATGGCGACAAAGAGGCCGCCGACGGCAGCTATGTGGAGCTGGGACCGTTCGTGCAGCACGTTACGATCGACCTGGGCGCCAAGTATAATATCTACGCTGTTGTCGTATGGCATTACCACAAGCAGGCTCGCGTATATTACGATGTGATCTGCCAGGTCGCCAATGATGCGGACTTTATCACCGATGTTAAGACCCTGTTTAACAACGACATCGACAACTCGGCCGGTCAGGGTATCGGCAAGGACATGCACTACACCGAGACCAACGAGGGCGAGCTGATCGACGGCAAGGGTACGGTCGGCCGCTATGTCCGGCTGTACAGCAACGGCAATACCAGCAACGATCTAAACCACTACATCGAGGTCGAAGTTTACGGTACGCCCGCTGAGTAAAATGGCGACGCGTTCGTCTGCAAAACGGCGGTGGTTGTTTCTGCTGCTATTTGCTGGGGTGTTTATCATCGCAGCGGTGCTGCGTGTGCCGCAGTTGGAAAAGCGGCCCATGCACACCGATGAGGCGGTTCACGCGGACAAGTTTGGAACTCTGCTCGAAAAAGGAATATACGAGTATGATCCGAACGAATACCACGGACCGACTCTCAATTATTCGACTCTTATTCCGGCCTGGCTCAGTTCCGCAGAGGATCTGAGCCAGGTCGATGAGTTTACACTTCGCATCATTCCGGTTTTTTTCGGTCTCGGTCTGATCGTCTTGCTCGCCGGCTTGTCCGATGGTCTGGGCAGAGCTGCGGTTGTGATGGCGGGAGTCCTGACCGCGGTCTCACCGGCGATGGTTTTCTACAGCCGGTACTACATTCAGGAGATGCTGCTGGTCTTTTTCAGTTTCGGCCTGATTGTCGCCGGCTGGCGGTATTACCGCAGACCGCGGATTGCATGGGCTGTAATTGGGGGCGCATGTTTAGGGCTGATGCACGCGACGAAGGAAACATTTCTTATCGCCGTCGCAGCGATGGGCGTGGGGGCAATGTTTCTGCTCTGGGCGGGCTCGAATCGCGGCGAACGTTGCGACACCCTTAGAAGACATGTTCGATTAAGCCATGTTTTGCTGTTAATATTGGCTGCATTGGCGGTCTCTGTAGTATTTTTCTCTTCGTTCTTTACAAACTGGAGAGGCATCGGCGATTCTGTCCTGACGTACACGACTTATCTGGATAGAGCAGGGGGTGATAATCAGCACGAGCATCCCTGGTACTATTATTTAAGCATGCTCGGTTTTTCGCGGTACGCCGACGGGCCGGTCTGGAGTGAGGCGTTGATTCTGATTCTGGCGGCGGCGGGACTTGTCTTTTCGGTAAAACGCCCCCGATTCTTGCAGGCGAATTACGGATTGGTACGCTTTCTAGCTCTTTATACCGTCATTATGGTTGTTGTTTACTCGGCGATTCCCTACAAAACGCCGTGGTGCATGCTTGGCTTTCTACACGGGATGGTATTGCTGGCGGGTATCGGAGCCGTCGGACTGGTGAGGCTCATGCCTCACGTGTTGCCGCGGCTGATAATTCTCGCGTTCATCGTCGAAGGCGTCCTGTACCTTGGCTGGCAGGCTTACGCCGGCAGCTACATATATGAGTGCGACTCCCGCAATCCCTACGTCTATGCGCATACAACCGACGAGGTTTTTGCACTCGTGGATCGTGTGGATGCCGTGGCGGCCGTTCATGGAGACGGCAGGAACATGCGCATTCAGGTTATCAGTCCCGCCGGCGACTATTGGCCTTTGCCTTGGTACTTGCGAGAATATCCAAATGTCTGGTGGTGGAGCGATGTACAAAATGACGTCCCATCGGCGCCGCTTATAATCGCTTCGCCGGCGGTCGAGGAAGCTCTGGTGCGTAAGCTCTATAAGTTGACGCCGTTCGAAGAGCGGCAGATGTACATGTATCTGTTCGATGAACCGTATTATTTTTGGCTGCGTCCTAACGTAAAACTGTTCGGGTACGTGCGACGGGATATTCACCAGAAGCTGAGCCAGTAAGCATGCCCGGGCTATCAAGGAGACAGCGGTATGGAGAAGAAGGTGCCAAACAAGTCATTCTGGGAAGAGGGCTGGGAGTCCATTCCGCAGGTGAAGCGATATTCCCATCAGGCTATGGCGACCACCTTCGAGGTCATAGTGCAGCATGAGGATGAGTTTTACGCCCGTCAGGCGGCCGATGCCGCATTCGACGAGCTGGATTTGCTGGAAGCCAACCTGAGCAGATACATTGAGAATAGTGATATATCGCGTCTGAACAATCTGCCTGCGGGCGAACCCCTGCAGGTGGGGCTGGACACCTTCGAATCTCTCATGCTGAGCAGGAAAATGCACGAGCAGACCAACGGTGCATTTGATATCACTATCGGAAATCTACTGGCGTGCTGGCGGGACGAACAGAAGCAGCCGCGCCGGCCGGGCGAGGAGGAACTGGCCGAGGCGATGAAAAAAACCGGTACGACGTTGATGAATTTGGACGAATCCAGCTACAGCGTGGTGCTCAAGAGGGACGGGCTGCATGTGGACCTCGGAGGTATTGGAAAGGGCTACGCCCTGGACAAAATGGCGGAACTGTTGCGAGAATGGAGCATAGACCGCGCACTGATACACGGCGGCTTCAGCACAGTGCTTGCCCTCGACGGGCCCGAGCTGTCGGGCGGACAAGAGGCGAAAGGGGATGAACTGGGATGGCCGGTTACTTTCAGCAACCCCCGGAACCGAGGACAGCGACTTGCGATGCTGCAACTGGAAGGGCGTTCACTGAGCGGTTCGGGACTGGAAAAGGGGCAGCACATTATTGACCCCAGAACCGGCAGGCCTGTTAAGGGAGTCATAGCCGGGTGGGCTTGTGCGGCGGACGGCGGTACGGCCGATGCGCTTTCTACGGCTTTCATGATAATGAAACACGAGGAAATAGAGCGGTACTGTGCCGCTCACAAGGACGTGCTGGGACTTGTGATTACCGAGAAAGAGAGGGACGGCAAGAAAGAACAGCAGGTAAGATGCTACGGCCGGTGGAAAGAGGGGCAACTCGTGGGCGGCTAATCAATCGATTGGATTTGCGTCTTGTCCGCAGTCGTTTTGCCGGGTTTGACCTCTTTTGTCATGTTTCGTCTTATAGTCCTGAGTTCTGTGATCACAGGCCACGGAGTCCTTGTCAAGGAAAGCCGGCTGTCAAGGTCGCAGGTCCATTCCACCGGAAATTCGGCGATTTTATAGCCTCGCTTTCGGGCGATGAGGATGACCTCCACATCGAACATAAAACCGTCGGTCGTGCATTCGGCATAGACTTCTCTGGCGACATCCCCTTTATACACCTTGAAACCGCACTGGGTATCAGTGAGGGTGGCGGGGATTTTGAGGGCTTTGTTGATTGTCCATTTGAACAGGCGCGAACACATCCTTCTGTAAAGCGGCTGGCTCTGCTGAATGTCGCTGTCGATCATCTTTCTGGAGCCGTGCGCTATGTCGCACTGTCCGCTTTGGATCATTTGCAGCCCCTGCAGTGCGTTGCCGAACGGGACGCACACCCCGCTGTCGGCGAACATGACGTATTCACCACTTGTTTCCAGGATTCCCGTGCGGACCGCGGCACCTTTACCCTTGTGTGGTTCGTAGCGTAGGACTTTGAGGCTTATTCCGCCCGGGACTGTGGTTGCCTTTGCCACTTGGGCGGTATCGTCCTCGCTGCAGTCATCCACGACTATAATCTCGCCGTTGTAGCCGTTTCCGTCAAGGAATTCGGCTGCGGACATTATGTCCTTGGCTATCTTGGTGCTTTCTTCAAATGCCGGAATGACAATGGATAATTGCATGGCTTCGGGTCTATTGAACGTCTTTGGAACATTTCCTTGGTTCACAACCCTTATTATACACGTTTTGCAGCTTATTTCAAGCTTCCATGACCCTGACAGGGGCGTGGCCTGGTCCGAAAAACACTGCGAAATCGACCGGCGACTGTTTATAACGATTGTGACGGCAAAAAAAAGTTAAAAAAATATTGTATTTTTGTGGCGATTCGAGTGCCATGCGGTAGTATACTGTTGGATATGGAAAAAGCGTTGTTCGTCGCCGGGGGGCGATAGAAGGTGGCGTCATTAACAACTCGTGATTGACGCAATGACTTGGCGGCTGTTGGCTGAATGAAATAAACATGTGACTGGCACCGCCGGCATGTGTTTTAAGTTGCTTATTGAACTTTTGCTGTAACGTCGCGTATTTAAGAGTACGATAGGGGTGACTGGAACCAGGGTCGACGACGACCCGTTTCAGGGTTTTGAAAACTGAATATGGGGGCGAATGGCTTCGACCGGATGGTGGACAGTCAAGTCGCATGCCCAGGATGCCGGTTGGCCTGGTTAATCATCCGGTACCTAACTTTACTTGGCAACTCACAGTTGCGAATGGCGGCCTAAATGGTCTCCCGTCCTGTCCGACCCCGCCTGCGGGTTTGACAAGGGCGTCAGAAAGCAGGCTGGCTGATCCGGTTTTTCGGGCCGGTGAGGCGAGACCTTTTCCGAAATAGCCGATTTGAGAGCCTGTCGCCGGGCGCTCAATGAGGCGAATTTCAAATCGGCGACTAAGCATGTAGAAGCTTGTCTCGAAGCATCACGGGACGGGGGTTCGAATCCCCCCGCCTCCATTTGAAAGCGGCAATGGCATTGTGTCTGCCGGATCGAAAATCGACGGGGGTTGTTAAGATAGTTGGAGGCTCGATTTGTGCCTCCAGGCAGTTTTTCTCGGCTGCGTCCAGAAACCGTGCAGAGCAAGAGCACGTGGGGACGCGGCTGCAAACTTATGAGATTCTTAATAAGAAAACAGTGGTCGTTGCCTGAAAGGGCGGGCGATCAGGAATTCGAGTTTGGAGTCTGAAGTAGTGCAGATGGTGAGACGCACTTCAAGTTCTTTATATTTTTATGGGGATCACCGTCCCCGGATGTTAGCTAAGGAGTATGATTATGGCTAAGAAGAAGTCAAAGAAGAAACTCGTGAAGGGTACCTGGACCAAGGAAGACATCGCGATGCTCAAGAAGCTGTTCAAGAACAATTCGACGGCAGATGTCGCCAAGGAACTTAACCGGCCCCTGGATGCGGTTAAGAAGAAAGCTTCACGAATGGGTCTTCGCAAATCAAAGAAGTACATGAAGACGCTGGGTCGCGGCTAAGATAAGCTGCTTTGCACTATGCCTCGCATCACACCTGAGGCCTGTTTCGGGTCACGGATAGGGGTAGTTCTTGCGCAATAAAAACACGGATCATCGGCTGCTGAACGTGCAGCCGGTGGTCTTTTTGCATGCGCTAATCAGAAGGCAAAATGTTTGACATATCGGCCATCTGCGGGTAGTCTGGCTGTGTTATTTCATTTTTGGGTTTTCGGTATCAGGAGACGCCATTGCGAGTACTTTCTGGAATACAGCCTTCGGGGCAGTTGCACATCGGCAATTTCTTCGGCGCTATGAGAAGACAGCTCGAGCTGCAGGCCGAGCACGAATGTTTCTATTTCATCGCCGACTATCACGCCTTAACCAGTAATCCTTCCAGGAAAGATCTGCAGGCACGGTGGATTGATGTGGCTCTGGACTATCTTGCACTTGGTCTCGACCCCGAGAAGACGGTCTTCTGGCGGCAGTCGGATGTGCCGGAGGTCGTCGAGCTTATGTGGATTCTGTCTTGCGTTACCCCGATGGGGCTTCTGCAGCGGTGCGTGAGCTTCAAGGACAAAGTCGCGCAGGGGCTCAGCCCCAACCACGGCTTGTTTGCATACCCGGTTCTTCAGGCCGCCGATATACTCATTTTCAAGTCGGATCTGGTGCCCGTCGGCGCAGATCAGAAGCAGCATATCGAAGTTACCCGCGATGTCGCTCTTCGATTCAATAACGCCTACGGCGAAATACTCGCTGTGCCCGAAGAGCATATTATCAAGTCGGTGGCCGTTGTTCCGGGTCTGGACGGGCGCAAAATGAGCAAGAGCTACGGCAATACGCTGGGCATTTTCGAGCCTGAAAAGCAGATGCACAAGAAAATAATGCGGATTGTGACCGACTCTACGCCCGTGGAAGAACCTAAAGTTCCCGAGAAATGTAATGTTTTTGCACTGTTGAAGCTGGTGGCCGACGCCGATGAGATAACAGAATGGGATAAGCGATATCGAGCCGGCGGAATGGGCTACGGAGAGGCCAAAAAGCGGCTTGCGGAGTTGATGATCGAATATTTCGAGCCCTATCGCCGGAAGCGGGCGGATTTGGCCCAAAAACCTGATTATGTGCGGGATGTTCTGGCTGATGGAGCGCGTCGGGCCAGAGCGGTTGCAAGTAAGACGCTCGCCGAAGTCAGAGATGCAGTTGGATTGGGAGGCTGACGATGGATGCTGAACCGGTAACGGTAGCCACATTCGAAGACTACATCAAGGCCGAGATGGCCAGGCAGTTGCTCGAAGACAACGGGATTCGGGCGTTTGTATCGGGTGCCGATTTATCCAATGTCTTCACGGGTGTGCCCGTCGTTGCGCATATCGAATTGCAGTGCAGTCAGGCCGATGCCGAGCGAGCCGGGGAAATACTGGCTTCAAGTCGAGAGCAGGGGTGATTTTTTGAGCAATTATCGCGTTAATCTTGATATTTTTGCAGGTCCGCTCGATTTACTTCTGTATCTGGTCCGCAAGGAAGAGGTCGACATATACGACATTCCGATATCGCGAATTACGGATCAGTACATAAAGTACGTCGACATGCTGAAAAGCCTCGACATAGATCTGGCCGGCGATTTCCTGGTCATGGCGGCCACTCTGATGCAGATAAAATCAGCTATGCTGCTGCCGCAGGCCGAGCCGGATGCGGTTGACGATCAGGACCAGGGCAACCCGCGTGCGGAACTGATCCGGCAGTTGCTGGAGTATAAGCGGTTCAAGGACGCGGCGAATCTGCTGGAAGCGGCTGCGATGGAGCAGGGCCAACGTCATACTCGATCCGACAATATTATCGAGCGCCTCAAGCCCAATGCCGAACCCGAACTGGACATGGACCAGGTCAGTGTGTGGGATTTGCTGGAGGCATTTGACCGTATTTGCAGAGAAACGGGCGCCCGTGTTGACTTGCGACATATCAAGGACGATACCCCCATCGACCTGTACCAGATCGAAATCCTGCACAGACTCCAGACAGAAGGTCCTACGACTTTCGAACGAATTTTTGAGGGTCGACGCAATAAGGCGGTTGTGGTCGGCTTGTTTCTCGCACTGCTGGAGCTGATTCGTGATTCTCTGGCCTGGGTGGAGCAAAACGAGTCCGATTCTGGATTGTACCTTCGTGCTCTTACAGACGAACCGGCTGAGCAGGCGGTTCAAAGGGCGATTCTCGATGCTCAGCAGGCGTTTGCCGATGAGGCGCCGGCGGGGTATTTGACGGCCGGTGAGGTCGAGCAAACAGAGACAACAGACGAAGATGCCGCCGGGGCAATCTCAGAGGACGAAATTGCAGTTGAGCGGGCGGTTGGCGAATCGGACGAAGGGGCGGTCGCCGACCAAAATGAGGCCGAATTGGTCGATGAGGTTCTGGCCGAGACGGTCTCACAAGAGGGAGAAAGGGTTCAGCAGGCCTCCAGCGATGCGGTAGGGGAACCAGAGAGGCCCATACCGATTTCGGAATTGCCGGCCGACGAAACCTCTGAGTCGCAGCAGCCCGAGAAGACGGAATCGTCCAGGCGGGACAGGTCTGAGCAGTAGCTTCTTTGGATTTCCAAATTTCCGCTCTTGACCTTGACCCGGTATTTCCCTCCTCTTTCTTCAAACGCACTTTCAGTAAAGCAGCTACCTGTAAAGCCCGTTTGCTGTGAACTGTGGCCCGTCTGGAGCGGTAATGAATGACAGCCCGGGGGCAAACGGATTGGAGCAAAAGTTGACAAAAGCGATTTTTGAAGCGATAATCAACGTTTTACCGTTTATGTGAGCAAAAGGAATCGAACGTGTCCCACAAGATTGTTACGAAAAAAAAGCTCTGTGAGAATGTTTTCACAGCGAAAGTCGAGGCCCCGTTGATTGCGAGAGCACGCAGGCCGGGGCAGTTTGTGATTGTAAGCATCAGTGATGACTACGGTGAGCGAATCCCGCTGACGATTGCCGGCGCCGATGCCGATGCGGGTACGATCAGCCTTGTATGGCAGCGGGTTGGCAAGACAACGGCCGAAATGGCGGATCTGCCCGTCGGCGGAGAGATTGCAAGTATAGTGGGGCCGCTGGGCAAACCTACGCGTATTGAAAAGTTCGGCCGCGTGGTTTGCGTCGGTGGCGGGATAGGAAACGCGCCGCTGCTGCCGATTGCACGCGCGCTGAAGGAAGCCGGTAATGAGGTCCTGACGATACTTGGCGCCCGCAACAAAGAACTGCTGATACTCGAAGATGAATTTGCGCAAATCAGCGACGAACTGATTGTTACAACCGACGACGGTTCATACGGTCGAAAAGCGATCGTGACCGAACCTCTGGAGCAGTTTTGCAAGCGCCAAAGCAAACCGGACCAGGTATTCGCCATAGGCCCGGCGATCATGATGAAGTTCTGTTGTCAAACAACGAAGAAGTACGATGTGCCCACGGAAGTTTCCCTGAACACGATTATGGTTGATGGCACCGGCATGTGCGGCGGCTGTCGAATCGAATACGATGGTAAGCCAAAATTCGTATGCGTCGACGGACCGGAGTTCGACGGGCACAAAGTGAATTTCGATCTGATGATGAAGCGTCTTTCGGGTTACAGACAGCAGGAACAGGAGGCACATCGCGCATACAAAGCTCACCGTTGCAAGCTGGGGCGCGATGAATGATACGCAACATATCGTCGGCATTTTGAATTGATGAATATAAGCAGGACGTTCTAGTGACTGATAAGAATAAAGAAGAATTATTGGAGAAGTTGCTCGAAAAGGAGCGGAAGGACGGGCTCAAAGCGTCGGATCGGTTTGAAATTCCCATGCAGGAGATGCCCGAGCAGGATGCGGCCGCCCGAAGGGACAACGTAGACGAGGTCGCGACGGGCTATAGCGAGGTTGCGGCGCGTCTGGAGGCTTTGCGTTGTCTTCAGTGCAAGAACGCCCCCTGTGTGGAGGGTTGTCCGGTCCGCATACGGATCAAGGATTTTGTCTCAGCGATCGCCGCAGGAAAATACGATGAAGCACTTGAGATAATCAAAGAGAATTCGCTGCTGCCGGCGATATGCGGAAGAGTGTGTCCGCAGGAAGTCCAGTGCCAGGAAAAATGCACGGTTGGAAAGAAATTCAAGGACCCTACCCAGGCGGTATCAATAGGGCGGCTTGAGCGTTTTGTCGCAGACCGCGCCCAAAGCAGTTCGAGTGTGCCGGCGGTGGCCGGCGAGACTGGGATGAAAGTCGCAATAATCGGATCCGGACCCGGCGGTATCGTTGCCGCTGCGGACGTGCGGCGCAAAGGCCATGCCGTGACGATGTTCGAAGCATTTCACAAGCCGGGAGGGGTTTTGGTTTACGGTATCCCGGAATTTCGTCTTCCCAAGGCTATAGTCCAGCAGGAGATCGAAGTGCTGGAAAAAATGGGCGTCGAAATCCGCTGCAATTTCCTTGTCGGCCGGACAATGACAATCGAGCAATTGATGAACGAAGAAGGCTACGATGCGGTCTATATCGGCGTCGGAGCCGGGCTGCCCAGGTTTATGGGAATAGAAGGTGAATCGCTTGTCGGAGTCTACAGCGCAAATGAGTATCTGACCCGCGCTAATCTAATGAAGGCGTATGACTTCGGCAAAGGCGCCGATACGCCCATCGCAGTGTCCAGGCGGGTGGCGGTTGTCGGCGGAGGAAACGTTGCTATGGACGCCGCAAGAACCGCCGTTAGACTCGGCGCCGAAAAGGTGTACCTTGTTTACCGGCGCACGGAAAAGGAAATGCCCGCCCGCGTCGAGGAAGTCCATCATGCCAAACAGGAGGGCATCGAGTTTCATCTGCTGCAAAGTCCCAAAAGGGTCATTGGAGACGAGCAGGGTCGCGTAGTGGGCATCGAATGCCTCAAATTCGAGTTGGGCGAGCCCGACGATTCGGGCAGGCGCCGACCGGTGCCTATCGCCGGTTCGGAGTTCGAGCTGGACGTGGATACGGTCATAATCGCCATCGGCAATGGTGCGAACCCTTTGATCCGCCAGACCACGCCCGGACTGGAATTCAATAAATGGGGCAACATCGTCGTGGACGAGAATTGTAAGACGTCGTTGGAAGGGGTGTACGCCGGGGGAGATATTGTGCTCGGAGCTGCTACGGTGATACTTGCCATGGGCCAGGGCAGGATAGCTGCGGCCGCCATAAACGATTATCTCGAAAAGAAAAGGCCTGGCCAACTCCACGATAGGACATGAGCCGGTGCTGATGCGGCTGCGGCGGTTTTTTGTGCGTTTCGAGGCCTGCGGAGGCGGTGTTTGGCTCACTCGGTTTCAATCACAAGCTTGTGATTAAATTCACAAAGTAGCACTTGACAGCATAGTTCGGGGGCGGTAATATCTTGGTTTTCGTATTCTCACCCTGGCTTAAGGTACGTTGAGCGTGTAATGCTTCCAGGCTCCCTCTCAGATGGAGCGGTTTGGCAGGTCATAAATGGAAATAAAGGCTTTTAAAGCTTTGAGATACAACCCCGATAAGGTAGGCGATCCCGGAAAATGCGTTGCGCCTCCGTATGACGTGATCGATGATCGCCTGCGCGACGAATTGTACGAGCGAAGTGAGCACAATGTTGTGCGAATTATCAGAGGCAAGACGACGCCGGAGGATGACGAGCAGAGCAATCAGTACAGCCGGGCTGCCGAGTACATCAATGACTGGACGCAGAGCGGTGCTCTCAAGAAGGATGAAAAAGACGCTATATACGCCTACGTTCAGGACTTCGACGCGGGCGATCGGCGTTTTCAGCGCAAGAGTTTTGTCAGCCTCGCCAAACTCGAGGAATTCGGGCGTATAGTTCGGCCGCACGAAGAAACATTGACCGGTCCCAAGGCTGACAGACTGAAGTTGGAAAAGGCCACGGGCGCCAAACTGGGCCTGGTTTTCATGGTATATGAAGATCCGGAAAAAATTGCCGACAGGATCATTGAGCAGGCCGCCGCCGGCGATGCCCTGGTGGACTTTACCGACGATGACGGCGTAAGGCACCGTTTGTACGGGATAACCGAGGCCGGGAATACCGAGACGATTGTGAGGATGATGGCCGACAAAAGCTGTGTGATAGCGGACGGTCACCACAGATATGAGACCGCTTTGAAATACTACCGCCAAACCGGCAATCCGTCGGCCGCGTATACCATGGCGGCATTTGTAAACTCCTGCGACGAAGGCCTCCTAGTATTGGCCACCCACAGACTCGTCGATAACCTAGACGGATTCGAGCCGGCTGGCTTTATCGAGGCCCTCGATGATGATTTCGAGGTCACCGAACTGCGTTTCGAAAGTGCGGGAGCCAGACAGCAGTCCAGAGCGGCTATGCTTGCCGGGATGAAGGATGCATTCGATCAGGACAAAAAAGCCTTCGGTGTATATTGCGGCGCGGGTATTTTCTACCTGGCTGTACTCAAAAATGAGGACGCCATGGCTGGCTTGGCCGAAGATAAGAGCGAAACATGGAAATCGCTGGACGTATCGGTGCTGCACAAGCTGGTCCTCGAAAAAATCCTGGGCATCGGACAGGAGGAACTTGCGGGCCAGAGCAACGTGCAGTATGTCAAGGATACGCCCAATGCGATCGACGAGTCGATTCAGGCCGTAGATATGGGCGACAAGCAGATCGCGCTGTTTATGAATCCGCCGCGAATGAAGCAGATTCAGATGGTTGCCGACGCAGGCGAGAAAATGCCGCAGAAATCGACGTATTTTTACCCGAAGATGTATACGGGTTTATTGATTAACAAGCTTTAGGGAATTTTTGGTGGAGAAGGTTATGACAGATTGGAAAAACCCGCCGAGATTGTTCATTCCCGGGCCGGTAAAGGTGGATGAAGACGTGCTCAAGCAGCTTGCGCGTCCTACACTGGGGCATCGGGGCAAAGAGTACGCGCAACTGCACGGTGAGACGGTTTCGCTGCTCAAGAAGATATTCTTTACGGATCAGAACGTATTCCTGTCGACTTCGTCGGCCTCGGGTATCTGGGAGGCGGCTATTCGAAACTGCGTGGCTCCGGACGAGAAGGTCCTGTGCACGTGCTGCGGGGCTTTCAGCGACAAGTGGGCGTCCGTCGCCAGGGCGTGCGGCAGGGAGGTGGACGAACTGAAGGTGGAGTGGGGAGAAGCCATTTTGCCGGAAATGATAGATGAAAAGCTCGCCGGCGGCGACTACGCTGCAATTACAATGGTCTACAACGAGACGAGCACCGGCCTGACCAATCCGGTCGACGAGATCAGCAAAATGATGCGGGAAAAGTACCCGGATGTTCTTGTATTCGTCGATTCTGTAAGCGCGATGGTAGGTTTGCCGCTGAAATTTGACGAGCTTGGCTGGGATGTTACCTTTGCATCGGTTCAGAAGGCGTTCGCGATTCCGCCGGGTCTTGCGGTTGCCCTGGTAAGCAATCGAGCTTTGGAAAAGAGTAAGAATGTTCCGGGTCGCGGCTACTACTTCGATTTTCAACAGTTTGCCAAGCGGGCCGAAAAAAATCAGACGCCGACTACTCCGGCTGTTCCGCACATCATGGCCCTGAATTACCAGTGCAATAAGCTGGCGTCCGAGGGAATGGAAAACGTCTGGGCAAGGCATAAAAAGATGGCCGAGTTCGTGCGCGGCTGGGCTACGGAGAAATTCGAGCTGTTCTGCAAACCCGAGTATGCTTCGAATACACTCACGACCGTTCGCAACACACGAGGCATTAATGTCGCCGAGACGATTGCCGCGATTCAGGCCAAACACAACACGATATTCGGCAATGGTTACGGCAAGCTCAAGGAAGAGTCTTTCCGAATTGCCCATATGGGCGACATAACCATGGACGATCTGAAAGAACTGCTCGGCTGGATTGACGGGGAAATCGGCTAGCCCGAGCTTGTTTTCGAATTCGATTGAGAACGCGAAAATCAGCCCTCGTCAGTTCCGGGGCTGATTTTTTGCGCGCACAGAATTACCGGCCCGGCTGATCCTGACTTACGTACTTCAAGCCACTACGTGATAGCTGAAGTCGAGCACGTGGGGTTTGACCAGGTAGATGTAGTCTTTCATGCTCAGTCGAATTCCCTGTTCGTGTGTGCCGGCCTGAAAGAGGATGTGATCATCATCCTGCATGGTCTTGTCCAGGATCGTCGGCATGTCGTAGAGATTACCGAAGGGCGGTTCCGCGCCAAGTTCACAGTCAGGGAACATGTCGGCAATCTCCTTTTCTTCGACCAGTTCGACATCCTGTACGCCCAGTTGGCTCTTCAGCGCCCCCATGTCAGCCTTGTTCGGAGCCGGAAGCACGCACATCATCAACTGGCCGTCGGCTCTTATGATGACCGGTTTTGCGACATATTTGCCCGGCTCATGCTCTTCGGCGGCTATCTGCTGAGCCGTGAAAGCCGGCCGATGTTCCGTGACCTCGTAAGATACGCCCGATTCGTCGAGGAAGTCTGTTACTCGCATTTTGCGCCCCCAATTAGACTATCCGGTTAATGCAGCAAAACTGATGCTGGACGTATCTGATATCGGTCAATTCGAGCGCTTTAGTTTCAAGTTTTTGGTTTCCTCGTCTTACGGCAGGTGGGTGTTTTAGCCTTACCGACCTCGCCGCATAAAAAAATCCCCCGCCGAAGCGGGGGATTCGCGGAATTTGTGAGTTTATTCTTCTTCGTCTTTCCTGGCGTACGCGGCGATTATCTGTTGCTGTACGTTGGGCGGAACCGGCTCGTAGTGGCTCAAACTCATCGAATAGCTGCCCTGGCCGCCGGTAACACTCTTCAACTGGCTGTTATACTGGGTAACTTCGGAGAGCGGAACCTGGGCCTTGATGGCTATGAAGTTGCCCGGGAGCATCTCCTGGCCCTGAACACGGCCGCGCTTGGAAGCGATATCGCCGGCGATATCACCGACGTTGTCGGCCGGAATCATGACTTCCATATCAACGATGGGCTCGAGAAGCACGGGTTTGGCTTTCTTGACCGCATCAACGAAGGCGCCTTTGCCGGCCGCGCGGAAGGCAACTTCTTTCGAGTCAACCGGGTGGTGCTTGCCGTCATATACCGAAACCTTTACGTCCTGAAGCGGAAAACCCGCGACCACGCCGGATTCCATGACGTCGTTTACGCCTTTGAGCACCGCAGGCTCAAACTGCCCGGGGATGGAACCGCCGAATATATCCCAACTGAATTCCAGCGGCGGATCGGAATTACGCTCGGCCGGCTCCACTCGGAGGTAAACCTCGCCGAACTGGCCTGCGCCGCCGGTCTGCTTCTTATGTCTGTAATGACCTTCGGCCTTGCCGGTAATGGTTTCACGGTACGGTATCTTGGGCTCTTTGGTATTGACGCTGAGTTTGTAGCGTTTCTCCATCTTCTCGAGAATAACACGCAACGACAGATCGCCCAGCCCGCTTGCGACCAGTTCCTTGGTCTGCAGGTCTCTGCTGACCTTGAAGCACGGATCCTCTTCGCACAGTCTGTCCAGCGCCGAACCGATTTTCTGCTCATCGCCTCTGGTGGCCGGCTCCAGAGCCAGCGAGTACATGGGCTCGGGAACGGCAAGCAGGTCGAACTTGCCCGAAACCTGACCGTCATGAATCAGGTCGTCGGTGCTCAGTTCCTCCACCTTCGCCAGCATTATGATATCTCCTGCGACTCCGGCGGGTATTTCTTCGTTTTCGGCGCCCTGCGATTTCATAATGTGGCCCGGGCGGATGCCTTTCTTCTCGTCGTTGCGAAGCAGATTGGTATCCGACTTGATCGTTCCGCTGAAGATCCGAATTGTGGAATACTTCATGTTCGACTTGGGATCGAAGGTTACGCGGAAAACCAGGCCTGCGAGCGGGCCGTCCGGATCGGCCTTAAGTTCGGTAACATTATCTTCATCCTTGATTTCAACGGGCTTTGCCTGGGCCGGTGAGGGGGTGAACTTCGCAATGATGTCGAGCATTTCCGTTACCCCGACCTCATTCTTGGCGTCTGTGAAGACAATCGGGATAAGTGTGCCGCTCTGGAGCGCCTTGACGAACACCGCGGCGATTTCTTCGGCCGATATCTCTTCACCGCCCAGATAGCGTTCCATAAGGGCGTCGTCGGCCTCGACAATGTTCTCGATAAGTTCGGTATGTGCGTCGGCGACGCTGCCCACGGGTGAATCGCCGCTTTCGTTCTCGATGCAGTCTATCACGGACGTTCCATCGGCGGACGGCAGATTCGCACATCTGCACTGCGAACCGAAGGTTGTCTGAATGTCTTTAACAAGTTCGGCCCAGTCGACATTGTCGGCGTCGAGCTTATTGATCACAATGAGGCGGGGCTTGTCGGCCTTTCCGGCGAGTTCGAAGAGCTTTCTGGTGTTGGTTTCGATGCCCGCCGATGCGCTGATAACAATAATCGCCGTTTCGGCGGCGGGTATGGCTTTAATTGCCGGTCCGGTGAAGTCCGGATAGCCGGGGGCGTCGATTATGTTTATGGTCTTGCCGGCGTGCTCGGCATGCACCACGGCCGACTGAATGGAATGCTGGTGTTCCTTTTCTTCCTCGTAGTAATCGCACACGCTGCTTTTGTCGTCGACGCTTCCCAGTCGGTTTACCGCGCCGGTTTTATGCAGAACAGCCTCGGCCAAAGAGGTTTTGCCGCTTCCGCCGTGCCCCAGAAGCACGATATTGCGAATGTCGTTGGTATTGGCCACTTCTCAAGCCTCCAATAAGTAAATCGGTAGTAAGAGCGTTACTCTAAAACAGAGTATCGTACAGCAGGCCGACAAGCCAAACAAGACTTTTTTGGGAAAATGCGGTTTTGCGGCGGCGCAAGGGCAATTGCCCTCAGGCGGTCCGTATGTAACGAAAAGGGGGATGGACAACGGTGCATAAGCGACCGCTGCGGTTAAGAAAAGCCCGTCGGAACCGGGGCAAAGCAGCCCGTTTCGGGAAAAAATGGAGATTTTTTCGGGTTGCGGACTGTCCGCGGCAAAAGCCGTTTTTATTGGACAGTCACTGGCCGGACGCTGAGCGGCCTGTCGGTGGGTGGTAGATGTAGTGCTGTGACCGGCTGATTGGACGCTATATGGTATATGTCGTTATGGGGCGTTGACGTTGCAGCCTCGCCGGCGTTAAAGAAATGAGATTGCCCCTGACGATAATGGGTGGGTCATGGGGGCAAGACAGTAGACCATTTAGGGACGTTAGTGATGAGCAAAAGGGAATTGATCGACTGCATCTGTGAAATCAACAAGAGCGCCAAGGCCGAATGGCTTGCGGCCTTCTCCGAGACCGACTTGAATGCTTATCTCGAGAACTTGATGGAACTCAACCTGGAAGAAGTTGCGCTCTGCGCTTGAGGAATTCATCTCACAAACGTGCCGAAGGAACGGCTGCAGGGGCGAACGGTCGAACAAGACAGGCTGTTTGTGCAACTTTGCAGCGCCCAATCGATTCGGCTGGCCCGGTTTAAATTGCTCCGAGTGCGACGCCGCCCGGCTTTACGGTCCGAGGATGGGGCCTTCTTCGCTGGCGGCATCACCCGTTACCGATCGTCCGATAGGGCTCAGACCCCTTCGGCCCGAATTGGACGACTGTTCTGAATCGTTATTCTGATTCTGCCGGTCAGAATTCGAATCGGTTCCGTTGCCGTCATTATTACTTTTGTCCGATCCGCTGCTGAAGTAAGCCGGCTCTGGTATCTGATCCTGGCCGACTATTGACGATACTCTTGCCAAATCATTTGCCTTGAGTTGCACCAGCAGAGGTTCGGTGCCGCTGGGGACCTGAAAAGCGAAATCGATGACTCTGTTGCCGTCCGAGCTTCGCGTAATCCGAATCTGCTGGCTGAGTCTCTTAGTTTCAATCTTACCGGGCTCTTTCATGTATCCAATTGGGTAGACGTTCACGGCACTGCCTGCGAGGGGGTCGGTCATCTGGTTTCGATCTTTGCAGATGAGTCTGAGTTGGGCGAGGGTCAGCGTTGCCGACCTGCGGAATTCGACCCTCACTATCATCAGGGTATGTCCCGCTTTCTGCGGAATCGCATTGCCTTCGGAATCGGTCAGGTCTTCCGGCGCGCGCCATACGCCGTTCTTGGCCGGCGCTCGGATGGTCGGGTTGTCCACCAGGGTTTCGACCTGTTTCGGGGCGACAAGTCTATTGAGGTGAACCTGGTTCAGGTAATTCGGATGCAGAACCGCAAAGCTGTTTTTGCCGCTTAGGCTGCCCTTGCTGGCAAGGCTGTACAGTCCGACTACAAGGCCGTCTGCGTTCGGAAACGGCTTTTTGGGCTCATCGGGATTCGGATTCGTTTGTTCGAATCTCTGGTACGGATATTTGGCGGGCACAGGGGCCATCGCGAGACTCGTAAGCAGCACACCGGCCAGCAGCAGACCCAGGAAAATGCCGGATACTATTCTGCCGATCTTCTCAGGCAGTTCGCCGAAATTCACTTTGTCCCTGAGCAGAAAAGAGGCGCCGATTTGCATGAATATGAAGGAGAAGAGAAAGAGAATGGCGAAGCTGGCTGTCTGAGCCCACGCAGCCATGCTGGGAATGTGCTTCAGGAAGAGCCCCGTAACCGCTTCGAAGTAGCTGAAGGCGATAATTGCGGCACCAAGCGTGAATACTATCGATATCACGCCTTTGGCAAGGGAGCCCTGGGTGTACACCACCGCCACAGAGGCCAGTATTACCATCAGGATAATTAAACTTGCGATCATTCACATGTCTCCGATTTCTTCGGTATTGTCCGGTCTTGCAGCTTTGGAAGCTACTTGGCTTTTGCTTTGGCCTTTCTCTTCTGGTTGTTTGAAATCACCCTTATCATCTCATTGATCGAGGTCTGGCCGGCGATTACTTTTCTCAGTGCCTGCTCCTGCATGTAAAGCATTTTGGCACGCCTGAACTGGCTTGCGATCTCCGGTATCGACTTGGCCTTTTTGACGACTTTTCGCAATTCGTCGTTCATCACGGCCATTTCAAAGATAGCCGTTCGGCCCACGAAGCCGGTGCCCTGGCAGTGTTCGCATGTCGAGGGCTTGCCGTGTTTGTCGTACTGCACCTTGCCTGCGCGGTAGAGTACCTTTGTTTTTTCGGCGTTGATGTTGAACTTGCGGAAGAGGTCCCTGTTCGGGGCATAGGCCTGTTTGCACTCTTCGCAGAGTTTCCTGATAAGACGCTGGTTGGCGACCCCCAGAAGCGTTTTCGCCACGAGAGCCCTGTCGCCGACAATCTTCATCCATTTCGCCAGCGCGTTAATCGCACTGTCGGCCTCCAGGGTGACGTAGACTAGCTTGCCGTCGTCGGCTCCGAGGCACGCGGCCTTGCCGCCTTGCGAATCGGTACAGTCGGCGATTCCTACGATGTCCGGGCCCATACGTATCACCCGGGCCAGTTCCTCGCTATAGGTCTGTCCCTTTGACGCATCGAAGACCGTCTGGGTCATGTTGTGAAGAGTGCCCGACGGCTTCTTCTCCAGAGTACTGATATTGTTTAAAAAGGCATCGTGGTTTCTCAGAACAGCATAAAAAGTCGTGGTTACGCCGCTCTTCTTCGGTCCTGAAATAATGAAAAGTCCCTGCTGCTCGTCGCGAATTTTCTGTATCATCGCGAGCTGGTCGGGCATAAGACCTATTTCATCGATCTTCGTAATTTCCCCTTCGAGCTGGCGGACTATTTTGCACTGCTCGCCGGCCGTCGAACCCGCCGTGGTCAGTTCCCATTCGGTCGAGTCTTTGCCCTGGACAGCCTTGAATTTGCCTTTTTGCGGTTTTCTTTTTTCCTGGACGTTTACGTCGGCGAGTTGCTTCATAAAGTTTATCAAGAACTCCATCTGGTCCTTGGGAATCTCCGGCTGCTTAATCGCCACGCCGTCAACCTGGTAATTGACCGAATAGCTCTGTGCCCCGGGTGTAAAGAGCACGGTGTCGGCGCGCCGCCATATCGCATCGACCATCAATTCATGCGCCATCTTGTAGCCGTAGAAAAGTGGCGTCCTGGGCTGGGGAAGTTCCACATCGTTGCCGTTGGCCGTGACAAAGGTGAATTCCTTCATGGCCTCGACTTTGTCCTCACTCCTGGAGAAAAGCCCTTTGATGTGATCGGCTGTAAGTACCCTGTCGAAATCCATGACCCTGACGTTGCGGTGTTTAACGTAAGCCAGCGAGGCGGTTCCCACGGCTATGATGTAAACAGCCATGCCGATGAAGAATATGGGCACCAGAAGCCAGATGATAACGGACAAAGCGCCCGCTCCGAGGACGATTCCGGTCCACATGGGCACGTTGGAGTCCACTTCATCGCAGTCGCGGTACACCCACCCGACAAGCGGAAGCCAGGGAAAGATCAGAGCCAGAAAGGCAAGCAGCTTTATAATAGAAACGTAACCGCCGTACTCGACGGCCAGCATTGTGAAGTCCTGCATTGATTGCTCCATAACCGATTGTTTTTACCGCTACAGGATACCGGAAGAGCTTGTCTTGATGCCCTTCAGTGCCATTTTGAGTTCTTCTTTGTTGGGTGCGTATTTGAAGGCTTCTTTCGGATCGACCATGCCGTCGAGAATCAACTTGCTGAGATTTGCGGTGAAGTCCTGCATGCCTTCCTTCTGGGAGGACTTGATAACGGCGGGCAAGTCGGACTCGCGTTCTTCGGCGATCAGCTTCTTGACCGACGGGTTTCCGAGCATGATTTCCATGGCCGGCACGCGGTCGATACCTTCTTTGATGCAGGGGATCAGCCGCTGACTTACAATCGCCCTGATCGCAAGCGCCAGCGTCTGTCTTGCGAGGTCCCGTTCATCCTGCGGGTAGAGGTCCAGAAGCCTGTGTACGGCCTGGGCGGCGTTCGATGAGTGCATGGTCGCGAACACAAGGTGGCCGGTTTCGGCGGCCCGCATTGCGGCTGTTACCGTGATTATATCACGCATTTCGCCGACGAATACGACGTCCGGGTCCTGTCTCATCATATACATCAGCGCTTCGTCGAAACTTGCGACATCGATCCCGATTTCCCGCTGCGAAACCAGCGCTTTTTTATCTATATACAGGTATTCGATCGGGTCTTCGATTGAGACTATGTGGCAAGCCCGGGTGGCGTTGATATGGTCAATCATCGCCGCAATGGTGGTCGTTTTTCCGCAACCCGTCGGTCCGACGATCAGTACCAGCCCGTCAGGGCTTTCTGAGACCGTAGAGAGCACGGGAGGCAAATTGACGTCCTCGAACGAAGGTATGGATGAATTGACCCGTCGTGCCGCCATGCTTACCATGCCGCGCTGTCTGAAAACATTGACCCTGAACCGGTTTTCGCGGTCCAGTTCGTAGGCGAAGTCAAGCGTACCGTGTTCCTCGAAGAACTCCTTCTGGGCCGGCGAGAAGAGTTCATAGACCAGTTTGGTCATTCTTTCCTGGGTGAGAACCTCGCCTGTAGTGTTTTTCAGAGAGCCGTAGAGGCGAAGTTTAGGGGGCTGGCCCACCTTCAGGTGGAGGTCATTGGCCCTTGTCTTGATTGCGACCTTGAAGTACTTATTGAGTTCCGGCTCTTTTTTAGAGTCGCCGACCGCCGTCGAGACGTTCACCGGCACCCCGGATTGATCTGTGGTCATGTTTTTCACCTACTCCAAAGAATTACGAACCACCTGCCCGGAAGCGAATGTGGTTTCGGTGCGAAGCTGGTATAAACCGAGCCTTCCAACCCAAGATTTGTAGAAATACAACCTTACTTAAAAACTTATTATAAGGTCTTCAGAGGCCATTGTCAAGCGCAACCGGCCTTTATGAGTGTTTTTTGACTGCCGTGCCGGTAGAGCTGATGTGCGGTTTGTATGGATTGTAGCGGTATATTCTACGACCCGGCCAGCCCCACGGCCAGGCTCATGTAGATGGCCACGCTTATCGAGTCATTTGCCGTGGTAACCAGCGGTCCGGAGCTTATCGCCGGATCGATGCCTATGCGCCGAAACAGGAACGGCAGCAGCAGGCCAAGAGTGGTCGAAACCATGATCGCACAGAACATGGCCGTCGCAAGGGCGAAAACCAGCCTGACCGCAACCGATGTATCAGGTGCTTTCATATGCAGCAGGAGCATGCCGGCCACCGCTCCCAGTATGCCGCATGTCAGTGCGACCAGCAAAGCGATCCGGACTTCTCTAGTGCAAACCTGCCCGAAGCTGAGTGCGGCCAGGTGGCCGGTCGCCAGTCCGGACACCACAATGGCCGACGTCTGAAGTCCGGCGTTTCCGCTCATGGCCTGCACCATGGGGGCGAATGCGGCAGCCGCCAGAAACACTAATTCGTTGTAGGATCTGAAGAACAGCATGACCATGGCGGTAACCGCCGTGCCGATCAGACAGGGCAGCAACCATGTCATGCGTATGCGGGCCGCTCTTATGGCTGAAAAACTGTCCAGCTCGTCCGGATCCGTTCCGGCCATGGTATACAGGTCCTCGGCCGCTTCTTCTTCGGCAACTTCGATTATGCGGTCGGCGGTAATCCTGCCGATAAGCCGGTTCTCACGGTCAAGGACGGGTACGACGATCAGGTCGTTCTTGCTGAATACATTGCGGACCCTCTCCTGGTCGTCATCCGCGTAAACATAAATTGTGTCAGGCTCGATCATCTCGCCTATTCGGGCGTTTTCCGGCTTTGTGAGCAGCATCCTGAGGCGGACGTCTCCGACAAACCTTCCCATGTCGTCGACCACGTACACCGAATAGAAGTCTTCGTCGATTTCAGCGGCGCGAATCTTGCTCACAGCCTGGGCGACCGTGGCGTTTTCGTAAACGCTTATGACCACCGGATCCATGATTCCGCCGGCCGAATCTTCGGAATACTTCATCAGCTTGCGGATTTCGGCCGATTCGGCGGGTATGAATCTTTTCAGGACCTCTTCCTGTGTTTCGGAAGGCAGTTCGGCGAGCAGGTCAGCCGCATCGTCCGGATCCAACTCAGCCACAAGATCTTTGATCTCGTCCTTCCGGAGCAGGTCGAACAACTCGGCGCGGGTTGCTTCGTCGACCTTCTCGAGTACTTCGGCCGATATCTCCCTGTCGAGGACGTCAAAAATGAGGCGGCGTTCTTCGTTGTCGACCAACTCCACGACTTCGGCGATATCACTGGAACGCTGATCTTCCAGGGCCAGGCTCAGAACGGCCCTGTGCCTGGGCTCAAGAAGAGGCTCTATAGCCTTGAAAAGTTGTCTTGGTTCCTTCTCCTGAGTCATTGAATCGCCTTGTCCGGACCACAAAGGCCGCTTTTATGTTATTCTCAGGGTACGACATAGAATAAGACCGCCCTGAGAATCGCCGATTTTCTAACAAAATACCCCAACTGTGCCGTCCAGGCAACATTTTTGCCAAAAACAGGCCCCTTTTGCTACGCCCAAGGGCTCAAAAGCGTTCGTGTCGGGCTGTCCGCCCGTGGCGGCCGGAAGGAAGGCGGCAGGTTGGAGTTGACGCTCAGCTTTCCAGCCACCGGGCTGTTATTGGACCGGCAACAAGGGCTTGCGATAAGCCCCGGAGCCACTATCGGCGGCTTAAGGCCCGGAAACGGTATATTTTTCTTGGCTTTGGGCCGGTTTTTGTTTACAATAGGGCTATAATGAACTTCTGGGGTTCTGTATTGTTATCTTCGTGATGAGGGTCACACGATGAGAAATTCTGTTTCAGGGATTTCCGCATTATTCGTATTGCTGAGCAGCTTGTGCCTGGCGGCACCGAAGCCCGCAGTGGTTCCGGGCCCGGGCAAATGGACGCTTCAGGCGAAATTTCTGCACCCGCAGCAGATTGTTGTGCAAACATCGCCGAACGGCAGAAAAGAGCGATTCTGGTACGTCATTCTTTCGGTTGTCAACAATACGCACAAAGATGTGAATTTTTACCACCAGTGCGACCTTATGACGGATACTTTTCAGGTGCTTCCGGCCGGCAAGGGGGTTCCGCCGGAGGTTTTCAAACATATCAAGGCCCGCTACAAAGAGGTTTACCCGTTCCTGGAAGAGCTTGGCCAGACGGATCACAGGTTGCTGCAGGGTGAAGACAACGCCAGGGATATCGCCATAATCTGGTCGGATTTCGATCCAAAGGCCCAGAGTGTGAAGCTGTTTCTGACGGGTCTGAGCAACGAAACCGCCGTGATCGAACATCCTGTGGCCAAAAACGAGTCGGGCAATCCTGCAAAGGTTTATCTGCGAAAGACCATCGAACTGAGCTACGAAATCAAGGGTGATTCGGTGCTCCGTTCGGATGCCGATATGGTCTACAAGGGTAAGCGCTGGATTATGCGGTAAAACGAATTCCGGCCGAGCAAAGCATATCAAAACAGCCGTAGCGGTTCCGTTTTGCGCCGACAGATGTGGCGAAAATGCGTTTTGTGCTTGCCCCTGCCTTACTGAATTAAGTAGAAAAGACCGGTTCTCGACGCAGTTTCCTCAATCGAATCTATGGTGGTATATGGTTTCTAAACGGTCGTTTTTTGCGTTCAAGCTGGTTATATTTTTTGGCTTTTTGTCAGCCGCGGCTTCAGCCGGTGAACCGAAAGTGCTGGACGTACTTGATGTGGCGAAAGTCTGGTCCGGACATCCGGTAGGCTTTTGCCTGCTCACGCACGGCGACAGACAGTTTGTCGCTTTTTATGATTCAGAGCGGCGTATGACGGTGGCGGCCAGGAAGACATCAGACCCTAAGTGGGAATTTGTGCGGCTCGACGAGCGGGTGGGCTGGGACAGCCACAACAGCATAACAATGGCGATTGATGACGACGATCAGATCCACCTGAGCGGAAACATGCACTGCGTTCCGCTGGTTTATTTCCGCACCACTGAGCCGCTTGATATAACGAGCTTCGAGAGAGTTTCAAGCATGGTCGGCGGCAATGAGAAACGCTGCACCTATCCGAAGTTCTTCAGAGGCGCTCGGAACGAGCTTATATTCACTTACCGCGACGGCGGCAGCGGCAACGGCAATCAGATATACAATGTTTATGACCATCGCAAACGCACGTGGAAGAGGCTGCTGGATGTCGCACTGACGGACGGTCGGGGTAAAATGAATGCCTATCTGCGAGGTCCGACTAATACTACAACGCCATTTAGGTTATCAAAATGCAACAACGTATAGCGGATAA
>CAYOTO010000003.1:0-148307 GCA_964406945.1 uncultured Pirellulales bacterium | reverse complement strand
TTGAAAACGCCGCAGGATGCATTTGACAAGCTTGTCAAGGACAAGCCTGTACGGGGTATGGTATGTGTGAGCAAAAATGTGGATCTGTGCGTCTGGGACATGGGCAGGCTCTATCATGTGGAAGACGCGCGGCTGGGCCGAATACAACAGCAGACCATGTTCTATGGGCCTGTCGAACCGGGGGGCCTCTTCATGGTCAGAAATTTTCCGCCTGGCGGTTACTCTGTCTTCTCCATGGCAAATGCAAATGTTGTGATGGCTGTCAGTTCCGCAGCCGTCGAACTCGAACAAGGCGATAAAATTGAGGTGGAACCCGGCATCCCGGAGATTGACGGCCCTGCTGAGGTCAAGATGCACACTTTCGACCGCATGGTGGATTTGCGGAACAGAGATTACAGCGCCGCTGAAATCTGCGAGGTTCTCACGGCGGCAACGAGCGTAAGCTTTTCGGCTGATGCCGCAATCGAAAATGAAACGATCCCGATGCCCGGCGGAAAGATGACAGCCTGGAGTATCGTCGAACACATGTTCCGCGTCAGGAACTGGGGTCTTCGCGAGGCCGGTTCCAACATGCTGCTGGTCATCCCCGCCAAAAAATTGAGTACCGAAGTAAAGCCATATATTCCGGATCAGCCGAGTCAGACAAATGCACCCGAATCTGTCGCGTCGAACGCAGAAAGGCAATTACAGGCAGCGATAGACGCGTTCTGGGCCGCCGTCGAAAGCGGAGATATGAACAAGATAGAGCAGACAGCCGAAACCGGGTGGATGACGGCACAAAGCGGTTCGGCCGCCGATGCTATGGCCCGGCTTCGGAAAGCCCTGCACGAGTGCCGGGCCAAAGGAATTGATATCGGCAGGTGCGAACAGTACCGGGTCTTCGGCGATGAGGCCGTGGGAATAACCCGCAACGCGCCGACAGATCAGATGTTGGTCTATTACCTTCGGCGCAGCGGCGGAAAATGGCGACTCGGCAGGCTCATCGATAACGTCGGCAAAGAGGCCACCATGGTCGAAGTGGTTGAGATGCTGCGGCTCAGGATGGCCCTGCTGGTCGATGAAGCGTCGCTCGCGGAAACGCGGTAGCATAGCGACAACCTGCGTATATTCGCACCGATTTCAGGCAAACTTCGCCTTTTTTACAAAAGTTTTACACACGCCAACATCTTTCCAGACAACGACTTACAACTCAACCACCATCTGTATTACTAATTTATTAGTATTTGTATTGACGAAACGGCTCGCAATTTCGTCTAATCTTCTAAAGAATTAGTAGATACGGTGCTTCCCCAGGCAGCCGGACATTTGGAGACAGGCTATGGCAAGGAGATCGTCGAAATATCCGACCGAGTTGGAGCTGGAGATACTCAAGGTGCTGTGGCGGGACGGCCGGTGCAGCGTTTCGCACGTCCGCCGGGCGCTGGCCAGGGATTTTCGCAAGCTCGCGCACACGTCCGTCATGACGATGATGGGCATCATGTGTGACAAAGGCTATCTCAAGCGGCGCCGCAACGGCAGGTCGCACATATACGAGGCGGCCGTGACTGCCGAAGGCACTCAGTCGGACATGCTCGGAGACCTTGTCGACAGGGCGTTCAGCGGGTCCAGAGTTGCCGCCATGGTCAATCTGCTCGAAACCGGCGACATCGATGAAGCGGAACTGGCCGAACTTCGACAGTTGATAGCCGAGAAAGCGAGGCAGGAGTAACCATGGAACTGCTTGAAATATTTAACTGCGACCTGTGCGTGCGGTTCGTCCTGACATCGGCTCACTTTCTCTGGCAGGGCACGGCGGTGGCGCTTATCGCGCTGGTGCTTGTCCGCCTGGCAGGCAGGCAGTCTTCACGCGCACGCTACAAAATCTACTCAGCCGCAATGGCGGTGATGGTCTGCTGTGTGCTGTTGACATACGCGACAACAGGCACCGAAACTGAAAGAACCTCAAGTTATGTCGGCGCACACCCCGTTCAGCAAGAGGCAATCGAGACCGGGTCATTTTCAGAGTCCACCGCTGAACTGATTTACGTGGAAACTCCGGCTGAAGAAGCCGAGCCCCCCTACCGTAATGAAGCGCAACCTGCAATGCCCTTGTACACGTCGCTACCCGCCGACGATTCCTTCCAGTGGCGGTCGCTGGTCCCTTATGCGGCGGCTGCTTATCTGACGGGCGTGATCCTGCTGTTGGGCCGGCTCGTGGTCGGGCTCGGCGGCGGACAGCGGCTGCGACATTTGTCGCGCGCGGTGGAAAACGAATCTGTCTTGAAGGCGCTCGGCCTCCAGGCCGCTCATTTCGGAATGAAACTGCGTCCGGCCGTGGCGTACTGCCGCGCCGTGGCCACGCCGACAGTTGTGGGAGCAATCAAACCGATCATACTCTTACCCGTGTCGTTCCCGAACGGCCTGACGACCGACCAGGCGGAGATGATTCTGGCACACGAACTTGCACATATCAAGCGACTCGATCCGCTCGTCAACGTCCTGCAGAGCATAGTGGAAGCTCTGTTGTTTTTTCATCCGGCGGTGTGGTTCGTTTCGCGGCGTATGCGAATCGAGCGGGAGAACTGCTGCGACGACCTCGTCCTGGAGATGGGAGGCAGGCCTGACCAGTACGCCTCGTCTCTGGTCAGGATCGCCGAGGATGCACTTACATCGCGAGCGGCTGTGAGTGGCGGCCTGGGCGCAGCCGCAAACGGGTCGGCTCTTGGCAAGCGCGTGCGGCGGCTGCTCGGAGCAGACGGCGCCGACATAAGACTTGGGTCCCGATGGGCCGCATGGCTGCTTGCCGGAACCGTTCTTACAGCGGTCGCCATGCTTTCACTGGGCAAAGCCGAGCGGAGCCGGACGGGACAGATGAGTCCTTGGGGCGAAAAGTTGAACGGCCTTCGAATGCGGGTAACGTCGCCGGCGATTGGTCCCGATGGTGTGATCGTCTACCGCCGTGGCCGAAGTGTGCCGCTGGAACTGGAGATTCAGAACGTAAGCGACCGTGCAATACCCCTGAGCGACCTCTTCAGTCCTGTCTCGTTCAAGGTGACGGATCAGTCCGGCGAGAGAGTCGGCGTGCAGGGGTATATCGGCGCGCATATAACGCCCTGGCAGATGGCCGCCGGACAGCTCGAACCCGGCGAAAGCATAAAGGACTTGGTCTATCTCGAGCGCATGCGATGGCGCATGCCGGAAAAAGCGGACAAAAAGCTGAACTTGCTCCTTCAGCTTCCGACTCAGCGGCAAGTTCCCGCCAGTCTGCCGCTCAACGCCTACGCCAACCCGATCACCGTTGAGCGGGAGGATTCACCGTTCCAGGACAGCCTTACCTCGGCCGATCTGCCCGACGCGTGGACGCAGGATATGGAGATCGAATACCGCGAGGCCGGCATGTTCTTCGGTAACATGGCCGTCCGCATCGACGGCAAAGGTAATGTAACCGCCGTCGGCAGCCGTCTGCGATCCGACGAACCGGTGGGCAACGGCAGGTTCGAATATGTGTTAAAAAAGCCTGAACTTGACGAGCTGGCGCGGCTGCTTAAAGAATTTAAGATCGAACGGCTTAACAAATATGAAGGAAAAATGTTCGCAACCGACCTCGTGCATCTGCATCTTTCCATCGCCCTGGGCCCGAAAACGCTCGCCGGTGAGTACGAAGTATTCGGCGACAAAACGCCCGAGGTGGTGCAGTTTCGCACTCTGATCCGCGGCATCCTCGCGAAAATGAAACCGGCGACTGCCGCTTCAAACGGCATGAACATCTACCTGCTGGAAGATAAAGAAATCAATTTCGAAACCGCCAGAGACAAACCCCTGTCGGACCTGAATCTACAGCAGACACCCTGGATTTCCATGAGCAACATCGAGCTTTTCGACGCATCGTCCGGCTCTCTGCATCTGCTCAGTCCCGTCGAACCCGTTGAGGTTCCGCTCAAAGGGAAACCCTTCGTCATTGCTGTCGACGGGCAGTCCCGCCACCTCGGCGCTCTGTGGACGGGCTATTCTTCCTTTTCGCCGCCCGAGGACGTGCCTGTGATACATCATTCACCCAACTTGTGGCCTGCGGATGTCTTGCTGATAGACAACATGCCCGAGGACCCCGAGCTTATCAAAACACTCAAGAAAGCAGGCAAATATCACAAGGGATTGGAAGTGTCCCTTAATACTGTGAAGGTACTCGATCATGGTGAGGTCCAGTACACGTTCGCCGTAACCAACCGCGACACTGATTCTCTGTACGTACTGGACCCGGATAGAATGGGCTCGGCGGCATTCCATTACTTCAATAATGGCGTGGTCTTCAGCAGTGTTAACAGCGACGGACAGACTGTTCAGGCCGACCTGGAAGGACTCGCCGCCGATATGGATCCGCAAACTTTTGAAGATAAATGGTTCACCAGACTCGATACCGGAGTGTCGATGCGGCGGACCGCAAGGCTGGGAGGCTATCCTGAGATCCCGGACGGTACGTATGAGTGTTCTTTCTATTTCCAATCGCCGGGTCAGGTGCTCACGAAACAAAGACGCCGCCGGGGCGACGGCAGATTATGGGTAGGCCGCACCCGGGCGTCCGGGACTTTTTCCATAGGAAAGGCTTCGACAAAAAGCGGCGTCGGTTTCACGAGTGCGACGGCATTCGACATCAAGAAGTCACCGGACCGCACCGGCACGCTTATAGACCTCGACAAGGCGGAAATCATCACCTTGCCCGGGCGGATGAAAGAACGTCATGACCAAAAGAAGTTCCTGCAATGGCTGAATAACAGCGGAGCGGATGTGTCGGTGAATTTCAGCGGCCGGGCCTGCTTTGTCGGAAGCATTCAGAGCTATCTGAAAAGGCCGGTGGACAAAAAATGGGCCGATATCACTGCAGACTACGTGAGAAAAGCAAAGGACCTCGACTACCAGGGACTCGGATACGGCAATATCAGCAAATTCGCCGCCGATCTGCCGGCGGCCTACGTGTATAAGACACGCGAAGGCGGCCGGGGTGTGTTCGAGATCGTCGAAATGGACGAGGCCGCCGGTAACGTTAAAGTCCGGTTCAAGGCCGTCGTCGAGAACGAAGAGCAAGAATCAGGCGAAAAAGAACGGGCCGCTGCCGCTTACGCGCCACCGGAAGGACCTCTGGATATTTCGTTCGTGGGGGTCTGTCCCGACGAATCGGACATTATTCTGAATGCCAAGGGACGCAAGATCGCCGAGCGCATTTACCCGCTGCCCGGCCGGGTTCTCTGGAGCAAGGACGTGTTCAGACGCGACTTCATCTTCGAAATACCGGCGGATGCGAAGAACCTTCTGTTTGTCAACAAGACTGTAGTCAAAGTAGCCGGCTCAGACAGAATCCTGTCCCAGACCGTTGGCAATCCTGTGAAGGTAGTCAACGTCGGCGGCAAGCGGTACGCTTACGTCGATGCACAGATTCCGAAGGAATACCGCCGCAGCGTACTCGGCCTGACCAGTTACGGCAAAGACGTGGAGAGGGTCGACGTGGTTTTGCAGTATTATCACGGCGGTCGCGGCGATTCCGGAGTTGTTTTCGAAGGCCCCTTCAACGAAGGCGATATCCTCAAGACCGGCGACGAGGGCAGTATCAAGTTGGAAGTTCTGCGAAAGGAATCATTTTCAACATTCTGGGAGGGTGCGCGTTTTCTGCTGACCGCGGATAAAAGACTCGAACTTCCGATACTGATCTACGACACAGAAGGCCGGCGATATCAGGCATGGGTCAAATCCGCAAGCCATAGAACGAACGGCTCCCGAATTGAATTCCACATCTTACAACCCGGGCTCAGGTTAAAAGACATAGCAGCCGTAGCAATGGAAGAACCCTTCGAAGTAATTGCCAAAGACGTGCGTGTGGATGTCGGAGGCTCCGGACACAATTACGCCCCCTATCTTGGCGAGATGGCCCGCAGGTTGGACCTGACCGGATTATCCGCAGAAAAGCTGAAGCAGTACCAGATTAAGACCGCCGAAGAAGCCATCAGTGTAGCTGATATCGTACGGGGCAACTGGCATGTTCGCAATGTAGTCGACACACTGGCTCACGGCGATACTCGTGTTAACGTAACCGATTTGAGCGCTGACGATCAAATACGGCTGCGCCGGGCGGCGACTGAATGGCTCGGCATAAAACACTTGCGACAATTCGGCATCAAGCTGGGCCTGATGGGCAACTGGCCCGAGTTCTTCGATGCTGCTGTCGAAATGTTAAGCAAAGGCCCCAAGCGCCGGCACATAGATCGCCAAGATCTAAACGCCGGGCGGGAGGTCGCCTACGCCATCAGCAGATACTATAAGGAACCGGACCCCGATGAAGTCCGGCAAATAAAGGAGCTTGTGCTCAATACGACGGATGGTTCGGTCGTGCAGGCTATGGTAAGGTATCTGGGCTCTCACAAGCTCGATTCGACCACTAATGCCCTGTGGGACCTTTCCCGGGACGATCGGCCCTATATCTGGTGGTCGGCGCTCGAGCGCTGGCGAAGCGTCGCCTCAGTCAGTCCCGGCGACTGCGAAAAGCTGTCCGACAGGATGAAAATGCGCATGATTCTCGTCGCTAATATGCCCGAAGACGACAATCTCCGGTCACAGGCCATAGCCCGCCTGCCGGAACTCTTCACGGTCGAACTGGCCCGGATGAATTCGTCTGCGTGGAACGATGTGAGAGAGAAGATTGCACGCGAGGTGGACAAAGAGGTCGCAACGAAGACATTCATCCGGTATCTCCGAAGTCTTCTGGAAAAGGTCGATACCAGACGATGGACCAGCGATGACATCTATCGAAACGGATCGTATTGGCAGGTTTCTTACGTTATCCAAAATCTTAACGTCTGGTACGGCATTAATCTCGGTGAGCTGGGAGTTGAAGAGAACGGCAAAACCCGCTCGAAAATGCCAGGAAATGCAGGACAAATGAAAGAACTTATTGCCGAGGTACTGAACTGGTACGAACAGGCGGATAGCCCTGAGCCGGTGGAATTGGCGTTCTCCGGACGCGTGGTCGACAGCAGTGAAAACGGAATCGAAGCGGCGGTGCTGAGTTTTACCACGCGCATAGACAAACCCCGGGGCGGCCAGGAAGTCGTCGAGGTCGGCAGCGTCAAAACTGATGCAAACGGCGCATTCAGTTATGCCGGACTTCATGATGCACGAATACATTCAATGAACGTAAAGGCCGGCGGATTCATCGCACGCAGAGGCCTGACAATCGTACAGCGAGCAGACGGACGGTATATTTTTAATCCCGACAACACAGTGGTTATGGAAAAACCGGGCACTTTGAGCGGCGTTTTGATAGGTCGGGACGGGCGTGCGTTGGCCGGGGCCGAAGTGAAGATGTTCGCCAACAACCGATATTCCGAGCCCGACCGGGTCAAAACAATCAGGACAGACGACGAAGGCCGTTATCTGTTCAAAAACGCCGCATCGGGCGGTCATCTGATTTCATATACCAGATATGGCGGCGAGCATAACCGCAGTTACGGGGGAGCGTGTGCGGCCAGAACGGTCGATTTGGAAGAGGCAGCCGACATTGGGCCGATTATCCTGGATCTTTCCGAATCGACCTGCATCCTGCAGCTTACGGTACAGGATGGAGCCGCAAAGCCCGTCCGGGAGATTTCGATGTACCTGGATGTGGAAATGCCGGACGGATCATACAGGTATGCAACCATATTTATAGCCCGAGAGAGCAGCGAAAGCGGCATTTATGAATTTAAGGGGTTGCCGCCCGGAAATTGGCGCTGCCGGGTATATAACAGGGACCTGGGCCAGTCCGAAGGAGTTGATTTCAAACTTAACGGCTCACAAGTTACAAACCTGGATGTGATTCTAGCGCAATAGAAAGTTAAGTAATACACTGACTCAAGCCAGTTTTTTGCCTGCATTTAAACTCAGCGCTGGCAATATAATAAGTAATTCTTATTCAAGAATAAGGTGCCATTGCCGCTTGCTGTTTTTTTTGCTAAAAACAACAGGCGCTCGCATGCCTGTAACTTCTTTGCTGATAACGTTATATGTACGCCCAACGCCCGTAAAAGAGGCTTTTTTCGCCGTATATGGGTGACGGCATTGACGTCCACGGTCCCCACAGCTATAATAACGGGTTCATGGTAAGAACGACTAAGACAACCGGAAAGAAACAAAGCAAACGCACTTCCAAGGTCTCAAAGGTCAAATCCCGAAAAAAAGCTTTTCGGACCTACGACCAGGCCATGCGTTATCTGTTCGATAAGACGGATTACGAGAAGCAACAGCGTCTGCGCTACAACAAGACCACCTTTAACCTCGACCGAATGGTGGAGCTGCTCGATGCGCTCGGCAATCCGCACGAAAAGATCCCTACAGTTCACATCGCCGGAACAAAGGGCAAAGGCTCTACCGCGACGATGCTTGCGCGTATGCTCGAGGCAAACGGCTACAATGTCGGGCTTTATACCTCGCCCCATGTCGTGCATCTGCATGAGAGGATAGCCGTTAATTCGGAGATGATCAGCGACGCCGAAATGCGTGAGTTGATCAACCGGGTGCATGCACCGGTCGAAGGCATGGTCAATGGAGATGACGGCCCTACGTTTTTCGAGATAATGACTGCAATCGCACTCCTGCATTTTCTGGACAAGAAGGTGGATATTGCAGTTATTGAGACCGGAATGGGCGGCCGTCTGGACAGCACCAATGTAATCAAACCCCATGTAGTGGGTATTACCAGTCTTAGTCTGGACCATCAGGGCCAGCTTGGCGAAACCCTCGACAGCATAGCCAAGGAAAAAGCCGGGGTCTTCAAAGCCGGCATCCCCGTGGTTACAGTCCAGCAGGACCCTGTGGCGATGCGGGTGCTCAAGTCCGAAGCTTTGGCGGCTGAGGCGCCTCTGAGCGTTACCGGCGGCGATATCGACTTTTCCCAGCGTTTCGAAACCAGCCGCGAGCACGGCCCACATACCAGAATATGCCTGACAACCCCGACCAGTAGGTTCGAACACCTTAGAGTGCCGCTGCACGGTCATCACCAGGCCGTCAACTGCGCTCTTGCGCTGGCGATGCTGGATAAACTCAAAGGCAACGGCTTTAATATCGACAATGAAAAAGCCGCTGCGGGGCTGCTGAATGTTTCGCTGCCGGGCAGGATGGAAATGATCTGCCCCGATCCTCGGATTATGATCGACGCGGCCCATAACGCCGCCAGCATCAAAGCCCTGATACAGGCAATCGGCCAGAATGTGCCCTACGACTCTATGGTCGTGATTTTCGGCTGCAACGCCGACAAAGACGTACTCGGCATGCTTCGTATGCTCCAATATGGAGCAGATAAGGTAATCTTTACGCGGAGCAACTCCGCCAAGGCAGTCAGTCCGCAGGATCTTGCCGATACATATACCGAACTCTGCGGCAAGATGTGCCAGACGGCCAGCAGCCTCGGAGAATCGCTGCAGCTTGCCAGGAGCGCAGTCGACCGCGAGGATCTGATCCTCATTACCGGCAGCTTTTACCTCATCGGACAGGCCAAGAAGCGATTCGAAGCTCAGGCGGCGGCACTTCCGGTCTAAACCGACCTGTCCCGATCATCATTTCATCCAATCCGTCAGCACCTCGCCTCCGGACGCAGCCAGAGAAGGTCTGAAACGGCACAAAACAGCTTTCGTTGGCCCATTTTGAATTTGCAATGGCCGTGGATGTGGGTTATAAATGCCGTTCTTCGAACGACCTTTTGCAGGCATCTTAAGATGCAAAAGACTGCAGCCCAAAGCTGTCAGAAGGTCTGTAAATGGTTGGGATGCAATTACTTACACAAGTACCAGCCCTCATTCCGGGGCGTTGTTGGCAAGTGAAGGGAATTTGATGGCGGACGAGAAAAAATACATCGGAGTGGATCTCGGGGCCGAGAGCGGACGGGTTATGCTGGGAACCGTGGCCGAAGGCAAGCTCGTGCTCGAGGAAATGCACAGGTTCGGCAACGGTCCCGTCGAAGAAAACGGAACGTTGAGGTGGGATTTTGACAAACTGCTCGCCGAGATCAAAGAGGGAATAAGCAAGGCCGTAAAAGCCGCCGGAGGAACTGCACAGGGCATCGGTATCGACACATGGGGTGTTGACTTCGGGCTTGTGGACGCCGAAGGCAAGCTGCTGGAAAAGCCCTACAATTACAGAGACAGTCGAACCGAAGGCATGCTCGAAAAAGCATTCGAGATCATGGGCAAACGCCCCATATATGACAACACGGGCATCCAGTTCATGGTCTTGAACACCGTATATCAGCTTCTTTCGATGCGGCTGTCGCAATATGCCGCGCTGCCTAAGACGGATAAACTCGTCATGATGGCCGATCTGTTCGCTTACGCCCTGTGCGGCAGAATCGTCTCCGAATATACGCTGGCCAGCACCACCCAACTGATGGATATGCGAACCGGCCAATGGTCGCAAGCAGTGTTCGAAGGCCTGGATCTGCCAATGGACATCATGCCCGAGATCATCCAACCCGGCGAGATCGTCGGAAAACTGACCGGGGAGGTCGCGGCGGAGATAGGTTGCGAGCGGCTTCCGGTCATAGCCATCGGCACCCACGACACCGCTTCGGCGGTGGCGGCGGTCCCCGCTCAAAACGACAACTGGGCGTATCTGTCGAGCGGAACCTGGAGCCTTATGGGTGTCGAGATTTCACAACCGATCATAAATGACAAGACATTCGAGCACGATTTCACCAATGAGGGCGGCGTCGCAGGCACAATCAGGCTCCTGAAGAATATCATGGGCCTCTGGCTGGTCCAGGAATGCAGACGTCAATGGCATCGGGAGGGAACGGACCTTAACTACGATCAGATTACCCAGATGGCCGAGGCGGCGAAACCATTCGCAGCGTTCATAGACGTGGACGATACGAGATTTCTGGCGCCCGGAGATATGCCCGCCAGGATCAACGAAGTTCTGACCGAAAGCGGTCAGGCGGCGATTACGGACAAAGGTCAGATGATCCGCGTGGTGCTGGAGAGTCTGGCGATCAAATATCGCTCGGTTATGGAGATGATCGAGAGTGCAACCGGAACGACTGTTGAGGTGCTGCACATAGTCGGCGGCGGAATTCAGAACGAACTGCTGTGCAGGTTCACCGCCGACGCGCTGGGCAAAAAAGTGATTACCGGCCCCATCGAGGCAACCGCCAGCGGCAATATACTGATGCAGGCGCTGGCAACCGGTCAAATCGGTTCGCTCAGCGAGTTGCGGCAGATCGTCGCCAATTCGTTCGACCTGAAGACTTACGAGCCCCAGGACGTGGATTTGTGGGCCCAACAATACGAACGGCACAAGAAAGGAAAGTCTTAGTTTGATAGAAGAACTGGAATTGCAGCTTGACAGTTTCGATCCGGTCGAGCGCCAGGCGGCTCTGGACCGGCTGTGTGCAATGGCGTCGGCCGGAGAGATTGAACTGCCTCAACCGGGCAGAGATGTAAACATGCACTGCCATACGTTCTTTTCCTTCAACACGTATGGTTATTCCCCTTCCAAATTCGCCTGGCTTGCGAAGAAAAAGGGGTTGGCTGCGGGGGCTACCATTGACTTCGATGTCCTCGACGCCCTGGATGAATTTCATACGGCCCGGCGCAAGCTCGGCTTGAAGGGCTGTTCGGGCATGGAAACGCGCGTTTACGTGCCGGAATTCGCGGACAAAGTGATGACCTCTCCCGGTGAACCTGGAATTACTTACCACATGGGCGTGGGTTTTCCGACTTCGAAGCTTGACGGCGAGTTGGCGGATTTCCAGGCCAATCTGCGCGAAACAGCGCAAAACCGGAATCAGGAGCTGATGGGCAGGGTCAATAGGTACCTAAAACCCGTCGAGCTCGACTACGAAAAGGACGTTCGCGTGCTGACTCCCCTGGGTAATGCCACCGAGAGACACATGTGCACGGCTTATGCGCGCAAAGCGGCCGAGATATTCGGAGAAGGCGAGAAGCTGGCCGAATACTGGAGCGAGAAACTGAGCGTCGATGCGAGTGAACTCGATTTACCCGAGGGCCGCTCTCTGCTGGATACGCTTCGCAAGAAGACAATGAAACGCGGCGGCGTCGGCTACGTGCAGCCCGGCGAAGGCTCTTTTCCCAATATGGCCGACACCAACAGGTTCATGGCCGCCGCCGGAGCGATTCCCACCCTCACATGGCTCGATGGAACCAGCGACGGCGAAAAAGACATTCGGAACCTGCTTGAGGTCGCAATGAGCACAGGGGCCGCGGCGGTCAACATTATCCCCGATCGAAATTACACACCGGGTGCTAAGGACGAGAAGCTAAAAAACCTCTATGAGATCGTTCGAATCTGTGAAGAACTCGACCTTCCGATGGTCGTCGGTACGGAAATGAACAGTCCCGGCCAGAAATTCGTCGACGATTTCTCAACCGATGAGCTTGCCCCCCTGCTTCCCGCTTTCCTCAAGAGCGCCTATATATTTTACGCTCATTCGGTGCTTCAGCAACAGTGCGGTATGGGCTACGTCAGCAACTGGGCGGATGCAAAATTCGATACCACGGCCAAGAAGAACGATTTCTTCGCGGCCGTCGGCGAATACCTTAAGGTTGAAAACGAAGATAAACTGGGCGGCTTGAAGGACGATGCCGCTCCTGATGAAGTAGTGGCTTTTATCGAGAGCTAGAGAGCAGAATATATTATGACAGAATTGGCTGATAAGCAGTATGCGGTGCAGTTGGTCGGTCCCGACGAGCTGGTGTTAAACTGTGAGAAAGAAGTATTCGAACCGGGACCGCACCAGATCGTTTGCCGGGTGGAGACCGTGGGGCTTTGTTTCTCGGATTTGAAGCTGCTCAAGCAGTTTACGTCTCACGTTCGAAAGTGCGAAATCGTCTCAGGCCTCGAAAAAGACGTCCTATCTGAAATCCCCACCTACGTGCCGGGCGAGAAACCGACGGTTCCGGGCCATGAGACTGTAGTCAGGGTCGCGGCGGTCGGGCCCGGGGTAGGGAACTACAAAGTCGGCCAGCGGTATCTGGTGCAGACGGACTATCGCTGGCTCAAGACCGCCGCGCGCAGCAACGCGGCATTCGGGTACAATTTCGAGGGTGCTCTTCAGGAGTTCGTACTGCTGGATGAGCGGGTGTTCACCTCGCCTGACGGTGAATCGATGATGATTCCTGTCGACGATGAGCTTTCGGGATCGGCGATTGCACTGGTTGAACCGTGGGCCTGCGTGGAAGACGCTTATGCGTCGACCGAGCGAACGACCCTCAAGCAAGGCGGGCGGATGGTTATTGTCGCCGATGAGCCTGTTTCCAGCGACGTACTGGAGGATCTGTTCGAAAAATACGGCATGCCCGGCGAGGTGAGTTGGATATCAAAGGCTGATATGCCGCAGGGGCTCGGCGTGGAAATGGTCGGCGTGGACGGCATCGATAAACTGGAGGAAGCCGCTTATGACGACGTAATCTACTTCGGCTCAAATCCGGAAACCGTCGAAGGACTGTTCGCAAAGGTCGGAACCCAGGGCATTCTGAATATATGCCAGTGCGGCGGCAGTTTCGGGCGGGATGTAACCACCATGGTCGGCCGCGTCCATTACGGCGGCATTCGAATAATCGGTACGCCAGGTTCGAATCCGGCCGATGCCATGGCCATAATACCGGCCACCGACGAGATCCGCTCTGGCGATAAGATAAACGTGGTCGGAGCGGGCGGACCGATGGGCGCCATGCACGTGGTCCGAAACATCTGCCAGGGAGTCTCAGGTGTGAGTATGTTCGCAAGCGATGTCGACGACGCCCGCCTGGAAGCCCTTACCAGAATCGCCGCACCGATGGCCGAGAAGAACGAAGTTCAGTATCGCACCTGCAATGTGACCAAAGAAGACGTAGCCGAGAAGTTCGACTATACCGCGATAATGGCGCCGATTCCGGCTCTTGTCGCCGCGGCGGTCGGAGCTAGCAATGATCGCGGCCTTATAAACATATTCGCCGGCATTCCGGCGACCGTTTCAGGCGAGATAGACCTGGATACTTACATCGCCAGACAGCTCTACTTTATAGGCACGAGCGGTTCGACTCTCGAAGACATGAAACTGCTGCTGAACAAAGTCCAGGCTGGCACGCTGGATACGAATGTGTCGGTTGCCGCCGTTTCGGGTCTGGACGGAGCGGTCGAAGGAATCCGGGCCGTCGAAAAACGCGAGATCGCCGGCAAGATCGTTGTCTATCCGGCGTGCAAGGGTCTGGGACTTGTTCGACTCGAAGAACTGGGCCAGAAGATTCCGGAAGTCGCGGCAAAACTGGCAAACGGCATTTGGACCGCAGCGGCCGAAAAGAAACTGCTGGAAATGTACAGCGGCTGACAGGCAGAGCCGCCGGGTGGAATTTTTGCAGGGCGGACAATCCCGCGTAAGGCCGGGACTGGATATTGTTTACGGCTACAGGTTTGAAAGGACAGGCTATGAGCAGAATGTGGGAGGTTTTGACGTGTATCTTATTGACTGTTGGAATTGCAGGTGCGGAGGATTTTAACGGACTCGACATGAATCTGGGTAATCTCGCCCGCGTATCCGACGCCAAAACGCGTTCCATCAGCCCGGAGAACTTCACAGGCGAAAAGGGCAAAGGCGGCATGGCAACCGAGGGAACCGGCGCACGTGCGGCTCGTGAACTCGGTCAGGGCTGGAAAGTTTCACCTTCGGTTAGGATCAAAGCCGGAACGACGTTCGAGATGGCCAATATCGAAGGATCCGGAGCAATACAGCACATCTGGATGACGCCGACGGGCAACAACCGCTTCAATATTCTCCGCATCTACTGGGACGGAGAAAAGGAGCCTTCGGTGGAGGTCCCGGTCGGCGACTTCTTCGCATGCGGCATGGGCAAATATGTGGGCGTAAATTCGCTGGCCGTTTGCGTCAATCCCAAGAGCGGATTCAACTGCTACTGGATGATGCCTTTTCGCAAGAGTTGTCGAATTACCATGACCAACATCGACGAGCGGGATATGACTCTCTACTACCAGGTCGATTACACGCTCACCGATGTGCCGGACGATATGGCGTACTTTCACGCCCAGTTCCGCAGGGTCAACCCCCTGCCGTACAAGACCGACTACACGATTGTGGACAAAATAAAGGGACGCGGTCAGTACGTGGGCACCTACATGGTCTGGGGCTCGAACAGCCCCGGCTGGTGGGGCGAAGGCGAGATAAAATTCTTCATGGACGGTGACAAAAAATTTCCGACGATATGCGGAACCGGCACCGAGGATTATTTCTGCGGTTCTTACGGCTTCGTGAACCCCGACGGGGGCGGATACAAGACATTCAGCACGGCTTACGTGGGCATGCCGCAGCATTTCGTAGAAGAGGGTCAGCCCAGGTTCGGTCTGTACCGCTGGCACATTGTCGATCCGATCAGGTTCGAAAAGGACCTCAAAGTTACAATCCAGGCCCTGGGCTGGCAGAGCGAGGGGCGATACCTGCCGCTGAAGGATGACCTGTCGTCGGTTGCCTACTGGTATCAGATGGAGCCTCATGCGGAGTTTCCCGACCTGCCGGCCAAGGACGAACTGAAACACTGAGTTTAAGCAAAGAACCAGGCTCTGATTTGAGAAGCTGACCCAAAAGCTCTCAAGTTCCGGACAGCACAAAAGTTGATTTGTGGGGAGTGATTCAAAATGGGTAACAATAATGCGGTCGAGCGGGCCTATGAAATCGCCAAAGCCCGCTATGCGGAAATTGGAATCGATACGGATTCGGCCGTCGAGGCTCTTGGCGAAGTTGCTATTTCCCTGCATTGTTGGCAGGGAGATGATGTAGGTGGTTTCGAGGGCGGACCCGAGGGCGACAGCGGAGGCATTATGGCCACCGGCTCTTATCCGGGCAAGGCCCGCACGGCGGACGAACTGCGGGCGGACGTAGATAAGGCCATGAGTCTCATACCGGGCAAACAGAGGCTGAATCTTCATGCGATGTACGCCGAAACCGACGGCGAAGTCGACCGCAACGAACTCGAGCCGGAGCATTTTTCGAAATGGATCGACTGGGCCGGCGAAAAAGGTATCGGGATGGATTTCAACCCGACGTTCTTCGGCCACCCCAAGGCCGAGAGCGGCTTTACACTCGCACATGCCGATGACGATATACGCCAGTTCTGGATCGAGCACGCTATATGCTGCCGCAAGATAGGCCGGGCTATGGGCAAATCTCTCGGCACGCCATGCGTTACAAATGTGTGGATCCCGGACGGTTACAAGGACGTACCCGCCGACCGTAAAGGACCGCGCGAACGACTGAAACGATCGCTGGATGAGATATTCATCGAGCAGATCGACGAGAAGTATCTGTTGGATTCGGTCGAAAGCAAGCTCTTCGGCCTGGGTTCTGAGAGCTACGTCGTCGGATCGCACGAGTTTTACATGGGCTATGCAATGCAGAGCGGCAAACTTCTGACGCTGGATACCGGCCATTATCATCCGACAGAGATCGTTTCGGACAAGATTTCGGCGGTTTTGACGTTTATCGATGAGGTGCTTCTGCATGTGAGCCGCGGTGTTCGATGGGACAGCGACCACGTCGTTCTTTTGTCAGACGAGCTTCGGGCCCTTGCCAGTGAGCTGGTGCGGGGAGGTTATCTCGACCGCGTCCACATCGGACTCGACTTTTTTGATGCAAGCATCAACAGGGTCGCCGCCTGGGTAATCGGAACCCGATGCATGGTAAAGGCTCTGCTTATAGCAATGCTCGAGCCGGTCGCCAAGTTGCAGGCGATGGAGCTTGCAGGCGATTTCACGACCCGGTTGGCCTTGATGGAGGAATTGAAAACGATGCCCTTTGGAGCAGTCTGGGACTATTACTGCGAGCAACAGGGAGTTCCGGTTGGACAGGCCTGGTTGGAAGATGTGCGTTCTTACGAGGCCGAGGTTACGTCAAAGCGTAAGTAAGAAACTACCATAAACTTAATAGCTGATCCGGAGGCATTCTAATGGGTTTAGCAGAAGGCAAGCCGACAGCCGACGACGTCGCCGGCAGTGCAATCAAAAGCATGGATAAGCTCTATGAGTTCGAGCGGGAGCCTGTTTCCGAAGATAAACTACAGTCCGGCAAGCATTTCGCGGGGGTGTTCGCGGGTGAGCACGTGGCGGGCACCGAATTCGTCATCGGAGCACTGTTCGTAGCATGGGGCGCTACCGCCAAAGACATCTTCCTGGGGCTGTTGCTGGGCAACCTGCTGGCGGTGCTCACCTGGACGTTCGTCTGTGCCCCGATAGCGGTCCAGACCAGGCTTACGCTTTACTGGTACCTTCGCAAAATTGCAGGACCCGTTACGACCACGATCTACAATGTGCTCAACGCCATGCTGTTTTGCATACTGGCTGGATGCATGATTACGGTATCGGCCTCGGCGGTACGGGTACCGTTCGGCATTCCCGAGCAAACCGGGTGGTTTCCGACCGACATACGCTTCGTTATTGTGGTTCTCTGCGTAGGAGCGGTGGTGGTTACCCTTGCGATACTGGGCTTCAAAAAGCTGGCCCAGTTTGCCGAGGTGTGCTCGCCGTGGCTGTTTCTGATGTTTATCGCCGGCGCTTTCGCCATGCTTCCGGCGTTGTCGAAGGAAGAACTCGGCGGTCAGATGGGCAGTCTGGCTCAATTCTGGGAACTGGCGAATCAGTCGATATGGACCGGCCAGGCCCCGGAGGGTCAGTCACCGATCGGTTTCTGGCACGTTGCGGCCTTCGCGTGGATATGTAATCTGGCCATGCACGGGGGATTGTCCGATATGGCGCTTCTGCGCTATGCCAAGCGGGCGTCGTACGGGCTTTACTCGGCGTTCGGAATGTTTCTGGGTCACTACCTGGCGTGGATTTGTGCAGGAATAATGGGGGCAACTACAGCGGTGCTGTTCCAGACCACGATGGATCAGCTCGATGCCGGGGCGGTGGCTTCTCAGGCTCTTGGGGCGGCCGGAATAGTGGCTGTAATCATCGCCGGCTGGACAACGTCCAACCCGACCCTTTATCGTGCGGGCCTTGCCTTCCAGGCCGTAACGCCGGGATGGCCCAGATGGCTCGTAACGCTGGTTGCCGGAGCTGTTACAACGGTGATCGCCTGTTCGCCCTTCGTGTTTACGAAGCTTCTCGATTTCGTGGGCTGGTATGGCCTGCTTCTTATGCCGGTCGGGGCTATTGTCTTTGTCGAGCACTGGATATTCCCCAAAATCGGCTTTACCCAGTTCTGGGCATCGAAAAAGAAGCTGGCATTCAGTTGGCCGGCTCTGGCCAGTTGGGCGATAGCCATAGCCGCGGCCCTGCTGGCCGTCAAATTCGACATACTTCACCTGTTCTTCCTGTTCGTTCCGATATGGCTGCTGACGGCGGTTCTGTACATCGCTTTCGCATCCGTAGCCGGAGCGCGGGAGAAATTGCCTCAGGAAGCCGAAGCCGAATCGGAAAACAAGGGCAACGAACAAGAATTTCGCAGCGCCGCAGAAGAATACAATTTCCCACCCCCAAAAAAGCCGGCGGACGTTCTGATGTGGGCTTCGGCGGTAATTGCTGTGTTATGCCTGGCGGTATGTCTTATATGGCCGCTATGGATATTCTTCGGCTCCGGCGCCGATTATGACGACCAGGTCGCCTCTTTCAAAAGACTGCTGATCGTTCCCAGCGTGATTTACTTCATCGCCGGCACAATCTGGATGGTCAGGCGCAACAAAGCCAAAGAGTAATCAGGGATGAAAGGACGGTTGCCGTAGAACATAAGTCGAATCAAACCCCAATTTTGAATAATATAAGCTGACACGGTTTAGAAAGGTTATTTCACAGCATGGATAAATCACTGGCTGATTTAATCAGAATCTCCAACGAAACCGGCAAAGACACAACGCTGGTACAGGGCGGCGGCGGAAATACTTCCGTCAAGACGCCCGACGGCAAAATGATGTACATAAAGGCCAGCGGTACGGCCTTGAAGGACATGGATCAGTCGCAGGGCTGGCGTAAACTGCATCTGGAACCTGTTCTGGAGATCATAAAAGACGGTTCTCTGGCCAAAATGCCGCCGAACATCCGGGAACCGGAGGTGGTCAACCGCCTGCTCCTGGCCTGCGACGATAATGTGACCAGTGGAGCCCGGCCCAGCGTGGAGTCGCATCTTCACGGATATCTGGACAGATGCGTGATTCATCTGCATCCGCTGGTAATCGCATCTTACGTCAACGCCAAAGACGGCAAAGCGGCCATCGAGAAGCTCTTCGCAAATGAAAAGCTGCCACCGCTGTGGATACCCTATACCGATCCAGGCTTCATGCTGGCCAAGAAGGTTTGCGAACTGGTAGCCGGCTATGAAAAGCAGTACGGCCAGAAGCCCTCCGTTATGCTGCTGGCAAAACACGGGCTGTTCGTGACCGCCGGTACAGCCGATGAGGCCCTCAAACTGGTGCACAAAGTAATCAGGCTGTGCAAACGCGGGCTTACGGATCTGAAGGCTCCCAAGAAGAAGGCCGCACCCATTGCTGAGGTCAGAACCGCGAAGCTGGCGATTCGCAAGGCGGTTTTCGAAGCCACCCGAACGCACGTACCTGTAGCCTACTTCGGAGCGGACAAATCGGTGCGTGCTTTCATGGCCCGCAAAGACTCAGCAAAGCTGGTTTCCACGCCCGCTCTGAATCCGGATGAGCTTGTCTACGCAAACGGCTCGCCGTTGTGGGTCGACAAGTGCGATTCCGGGGCCATAGCCAAGAAATTGACCGCGCGAGTAAAGAGGGGCCAGAAGCCGGCGGCCGCATTCGTTGTTAAGGGGCTGGGGCTGTTTATCGCCGCAGACACGAAGACCATCCCGGTCATTTCCGAGATTGCACCAGGTTCCCTATATATAAGAATGCAGGCGGCTGCGATGAGCGGCGTGCTCGCACTCACGAAACGCGAACAGGAATTTATCGACAACTGGGAATCCGAGGCGTTTCGCAAGCAAATGGCCACCGGCGCCGGTGCCGGGCAGGTCAAGAACCGCATTGCAGTCGTTACAGGCGCAGGCAGCGGCATCGGGCGCAGCATCGCAGCCGGCATGGCCCGGGAGGGTGCGATGGTCGCACTGGCCGATGTGGATACGGCGGCCGCGAAAGAAGCCGCCGAGGCGATTTCCGCGGAGCTGGGCCGGGCTGATACGCTGGTAGTCGAGTGCAATGTAACCAGCGAAAAGAGCGTTATCAACGGTTTCGCAAGCGTTCTGGATGCGTGGGGCGGAGTCGATATAGTCGTCAACGCCGCCGGAGTTGCTCCCCCGGCAGCCCTGGTGGACATGCCGCTGGACAAATGGAAATTCGCGCTGGACGTCAATCTGACCGGTTATTTCCTTATGGCCCGCGAGGCGGCCAGACTGATGAAAACGCAGTCGATGGGCGGCAGCATCGTGAATGTAAGCAGCAAATCGGGCCTTAGCGCCAGCATGAACAACACCGCTTACAACACCAGCAAGGCTGGCCAGCTTCACATGGCAAGGGGCTGGTCGATGGAACTGGGCGCCGACGGGATACGGGTTAACTGCGTGGCTCCGGGCAATGTCTTCGAAGGCTCGAAGATATGGAACGAGCAGTATATAGAGGTTTGTGCGGCTAAATACGGCATCAAGCCAGAAGAGGTTATCCCTTATTACACCAGCAAACAGTCAATAAACGCCGAAATCAAGGGCCAGGATATAGCCGATTCGGTCGTGTTTTTGTGCTCGGACAAGGCCCGCATGATTACAGGCCAGACGCTCGTGGTCGACGGCGGACAGGTAATGGTGCGCTGAATCGAACAGCTTTTACAGTATTGAAACGCATACTTAGAAGCGGACTGTTGTTAAACAGTTCGCTTTTCTTATGCGCCGGCACAGGCAAATCCTGATTGCTTCAGGGGATTTTCACGCCAGAAGGCCCGGAAACCGCGTTTTAGGCCGTTTTTCGGGTTTAAGGTTGATTTTCGGGCGTTCAGCGTGTATTCTGTCGGGTTCTATGTGTATCGTCGTGGCGGGCGATGCCACAGGCACTACTACATACCGGGGCGCCGGGCATTTCAAGAGCAGTTTTTTGAGGAGATTTGCAGTATGGATTTTGTTATCGATGATAAGCGCAAAAAAGCGGCACCGAAAGTATCCGAGCTTATCGACAAAGGAATTATCAGCCTGGACGACGCCAAGGACTGGCTGCGAACCATATACGAGATTCGGTTCTTCGAGGAGAAGGTTTTCGATCTGCTCGGTCAGAACATAATTAAAGGCGCCTCGCACCTGTACGCCGGCGAAGAGGCTGTGGCGGTGGGAGCTATTGCGGCCATCGAGCGGGGCGACGTGATCGGTTCGACCCACCGGGGCCACGGTCATTGCGGCGCTATCGGCAACAAGTACGCCGACAGCGAGAAAGACAGGCAGAATCACTGGAATCAGATGATGGCGGAGTTGATGGGACGGGAGACCGGTTACTGCAAGGGCCGCGGCGGTTCGATGCACATAGCCGAAGTGGAAAAGAACCATAATCTCGGCTCCACCGGTATTGTCGGCGGCAATCAACCACCGGCAGTCGGGGCCGCAATGGCGGAAAAGTACAGAAAAACGGGCAAGGCGGTGCTGTCGTTCTTCGGCGACGGCTCGACCAATACCGGCACGTTTCACGAGTCGATGAATATGGCCTCGACTCTCAAGGTGCCGCTGGTGGCTGTTATCGAAAACAATCTTTACGGTATGAGCGTTCCGTTTTCCGGCAGCGAGGTTGACGGGACCGTTTCTGCCAGCAACATAACCGATATTGCCGAGCGGGCGGCAGCTTACAATGTGCCTGCGATGATCGTCGACGGTCAGGACGCTGTTGCGATGTTCCTGGCTGTCCGCGAAGCCATCGAGCGTGCACGCAAAGAGAACCTGATGACCATGCTCGAGGCCAAGACGTATCGCTGGTACGGCCACAGCCGAAGTGATCCGCGGGCTTACCGAACCAAACAGGAAGAAAAGGCATGGCATGCCCGGGATCCGATTACCGTCCTGCGGGAGAAACTCACGAGCGAAGGACTCTGCAAGGAAGACGAACTGGATGCAATCAAAGACAAGGCCAACGAGACCATCGAGGCAGCCACTCAGTTCGGCCTGGACAGCCCCTGGCCGGATCCGGCGGACGTGCTCAAGGACGTATACGTCGATGAGACTTACCCGGCCGACGTTGTAGAAGCCGACGCCGAGACCAGCACAAAGGTAATGGAGGCCACCGAAGTATTCGAAAGTGCATTGGCGGCGTCCACGGCCCGTACCAAAAAGGAAAAGACCGAAGAAGCTCGCGGCAAAGTTAAGGGCGAGTTCGGGATGGATGTAATGACCATCGGTCAGGCTGTAGCCGCGGCTCAGGACGAGGAACTCGCGCGCGATGAGCAGGTGTTCATCATGGGCGAGGACGTGGGGCTGTACGGCGGAGCATACCAGGCAACCCGCGGTCTTTCACTGAAGTACGGCACGGATCGCGTGGTCGATACGGCCATTTCCGAAGCCGCAATAGCCGGAGCAGCCGTCGGGGCGGCTCTTCGCGGTATGAGGCCAATCGCCGAGCTTATGTACATCGACTTCGTTACGATTGCGATGGATCAATTGGTGCACGTCGGAGCCTACAACCGCTACATGTTCGGCGGCAAGGCCAAAGTTCCGATGGTTCTGCGTGCCGAAGGCGGGGTCGGCAGGTGCATCGCGGCCCATCACTCCGAATCGCTGGAAGCCTGGTTGATGCACACTCCGGGCCTATACGTCGTCATGCCGTCGACTCCGTACGATGCCAAGGGCCTGCTCAAGGCCGCAATTCGCAGCGACAACCCGGTCGTATTTATCGAGCACAAGGCCACTTACGGACAGTTGGGCCCGGTGCCGGAAGACGAATACATCATTCCGCTCGGGGCTGCCGACATCAAGCGTGAAGGCACGGATGCGACTATCGTTACATACAGCCGTATGACCATGTGGTGCCTGGAAGCTGCTAAGAAACTGGCCACCGAGGGGATTAACGTCGAAGTTATTGATCTTCGCACGCTCAAGCCAATGGATATCGACGCTGTTGCCAAATCGGTGCAGAAGACCGGCAGACTCGTGACCGTAAGCGAAGGGTTCGGCTGGTGCGGCGTAGGACGCGAAATCGCCGGTCAGTACATGCAGTATGAGTTCGAAGACGGCTCTCGCGGGTTCGACTACCTTGACGCGGCTCCCGTGAACCTGGCGGCCGTGGACGCCCCGCCGCCCATGAGCGAGCCGCTGGAGTTGGCGAGCATCCCAAGCGTCGACAAGGTTATAGCAGCCGTAAAGTCGATGGTCTAGAGTAAGAAATTCATTGTGGGACAGGATCATTCAGTCCCGCGGTATCTTTAAACCTGTTTATAAGAAGGATTCAGTGAGATGGCGAAAGAAGTAAGATTACCCCAGCTTGGTCAGACGATGGAAGAGGGTACGATTGTCGATTGTACGGTGAAGGTCGGCGATCAGGTAAGCAAAGGCGACGTAATCTTCGAAATCGAGACGGACAAGGCCACGTTAGAGATGGAATCTCCGGCCGAAGGTTTTGTTAAGCACATTCTCGTCGAGGTCGATGAGACGATTCCGGTAGGCGACGCCGTGATGGTCCTCGGCGACAAGGACGAGGAGGTTCCGCAGAGCTTTGTCGACGGCCTCAAGGGCGGCGGTGCGGCAGCACCGGCTCCGGCCGAGACAGCACCGGCCGAATCTGCGACGGGAACTCCGACGCCGGCGCCTGCCGCCGAGCCTGCAAAACCGGCCGGCAAAGTAAAGGCTTCTCCCAGAGCCAAGAAGCTGGCCAAGGATTTGGGCGTAGATATCTCGACCGTTACCGGAACCGGGCCCGCCGGACGCATTACCGAGGACGACGTGCAGAAAGCCGCGGGTGGTGCGGCTGCGCCGGCCTCTTCAGAGGCAGCCGGCGAAGCGGCTCTCGGTTCGACAATTGCAGTCAACAGGCTCGGCAAGCTGACGGCTGAAAGGATGCTGAAGTCCAAGCTCGAAATACCCTGCTTCTATCTTAACGTTCGCGTGGATATGACGGAACTGGTGGAACTTCGCACCAAGGTTAATGCCAAGGGCGACGTTAAAGTAAGCTACAATGATTTCATAATTCGGGCTGTCGCGGCGGGCATTGAGAAGTTCCCGGTCATGGCCGGACAGTTGAACGGCGACAAGATCGATCTGGCCGATTCGGTTCACGTAGGACTGGCAATCGCGGTCGAGGATGGCCTGGTTGCTCCGCTGATTAAGGATGCCCAGAACAAGGACGTGGTGGCGATTTCGAAAGCCAGCCAGGCCGTGATCGAGCGTGCCCGCGCCGACAAGCTTTCGCTGGAAGACCTGGAAGGCGGATGCATTACAGTCAGCAATCTGGGCGCGTTCGGAATCGAGGCCTTTACGCCGATCGTCGTTCCGGGCCAGTGCAGCATCCTCGGTATCGGACAGATAAGCGATACCTGCGTGCCGGACAACGGGAACATCATGGTCCGCAAGATGATGAGTATGACGCTGTCGGTGGACCACAAGGTGGCAAACGGGGCCTACGCGGCTCAGTTCCTCGATTTCGTCCGCAAGCAGCTCGAAGACGCATCATCGTTCGGGTTGAGTGCTTGATACCTGCAGTATAAAACCTCCTTTTAGTTCCGGGAAGGTTGTTATGGCGAAGGAAGCAACAGCAGTAAAACTGGAATCGATCGCAAGCAGTGAGCCGAAGACAGCCGTGATCGGCGTGTTCGCCACCAGCGATCCGCGGGTGGATGAGGACAGCCGCAAGCGCTGTCAGAATATTGCGAAGATGGCGGCCGATACGATCTGCGGCCAGGTAGTCCTGCCGGATAAGACGCCCGTGAAGGTCGTTTACTCTGACGTTCTGGTGGACGGCGAGCCGCAGGCGGATATTGTGGCTCAACAGTTCAGGCAGGCCGGGGTGGATATTCTGGTCTGCGTTCCGGATACCTGGGCATTTCCGCAGCTTACGGTGATTTCGCTGCTTCAGCAGTTCCCGCCGAATACACCTTTGAATATCACCTGCGGCAACAGCGGCCCGAAGCCGGGGGTCGTATTCGCCCATGCGATGAGCGGCGCTATCAGCCAGTACGGGCGTTTGGTGAGCTTGAACGTCGGGACCTGGCCCGACACCGGCGCCAATCCGAAGATGACGGCGAACACGACCGAGAGTCTGATTGACTGGTGTTACGCCGCGGTAACGGCGGTAAGCCTTCGCGGACGCAGGGTCGTCGTTCTGGGACACGATTCGATGGGCATGGAAACGGCTCTTGCTCATGTGATTCCCACCCGGAACACTTTTGGCGTCGAAATAACCCGGCTGGATATGAAGCTGCTGGCAGACATGCTGACCAAAGGCGCCTACAGCCGCAAAGAGGTTAAGGAACTTCGCGGCTGGATAGACAAACACGTCGGCAAAAGACTCGAGCTTCGCGACCAGGCCGATGACAAGCGATTCAATCAAAGTCTGGCGATGTACTTGATCGTTCGGGACCTGATGGCCGAGTTAAACGCGGTCGGCGGCGGCTTCATGAGCCAGCTCGAATGGGGCAGCGACGAGCGCGGCACCCCCCTGCCGGTAGCGGACGTCATGGAATCCTTGTTCAACAGCACCTTCGATCACAACGGCCCCAAGGCCCCGCTTCCGTACGCAACCGAGGCGGACGTTCAGGGGCTGTTAACCATGCTGTTCATGACGTACCTGAGCGGCGGCAATCCGCCGCTGTTCATGGACTTTAGAAAAGTCTGGGAGCCGTGGGAGATTAAGAAACTGGCCAAAAAGCTTAAAGTTAAGTTCAGCGGTAAAGAGCTTTGGGCCAGGCGAGGGCTGGTCGACGGCGATAACAGCGGATCGGCGAGCTTCGACTGGGCCCAGAAACCCGGCGCCGGTATTAAGAAGGTCATGGACAGCATCGGTATGCCGCTTGCCGAGGAGCACTACTTCCCGGGCGGAGGCAATTCGGTAACTTTCATGACCCCGGCGGGTATCGAGGGTATTGCCGCCAGACTCGCTTTCAGCAGTGCATCGGGGCTGTTCAGCATGGCCTGGGACGAGGCACAAACGACTACGGTTCCGGCAAAACTGGGCAAGGCGATGTGCAATCTGACCACACCGACCTGGCCCCACACGTTCGTGGTGCCCAAATACGCCAGCATGACCGAATACAAGCAGTATCCACCGGCCAATCACTTCCACATGACATGGAATCTACCGGTTGCCAGAATGCAGCACTGGATGGATTTGACCGGTGTTCTCAGTGTCGCACCGTGGGCCGCCAGGCCTAAGTTCGTCGAAGGTGTAGACAGACCCCAGCCTCTTGTTCACCTGATAAACGGCGGCGAGGATGCGTTCAAGCTGCTGAATCGAAGATAGGCGGATACGGCGAGAAGTTTACCTCAGGGCGGCTGCAGATTGCCGCCCTTTTTTGTTTTAAGGTCCGCTGCTTACCTGCGGAGAGTGTTGCAGCGGGTGTTTCCACCGGTAACTGACTCAGCCGACCTTCCGCTTTCGAGCGGACTTCTTCTTGCGACTTCCGCCGTTTTCCTGCATCAGGGCAATGAAGTCGTCGAAAAGATAGCTCGAATCGTGCGGTCCGGGAGAAGCCTCGGGGTGGTACTGAACCGAAAAAGCATTCAGCTTTTTCGAGCAGACACCCTCGAGTGTGTTGTCGTTGAGATTGATATGTGTCAGTTCTACGTCTTTGCTGTCGAAGGAGTCCAGATCGACGCAGAAGCCATGATTCTGGCTGGTAATCTCGATCTTGCCGGTGCGCAGGTTCTTTACCGGATGGTTGGCGCCGCGGTGGCCGAACTTGAGCTTGTAAGTGGAGCCGCCGAGAGCCAGCGACAGTATTTGATGGCCGAGGCAAATGCCGAAGATCGGAACCTTGCCCAGCAGTTCGCTGACTGTCCGGACCGCGTAATCCACCGGAGCCGGATCGCCGGGGCCGTTGCTCAGGAAGACTCCGTCCGGTTTTTCGGCGAGAACCTTCTCGGCCGAGGTCTTACCCGGAACCACGGTTACATCGCAACCTCTGCTGACCAGCGAGCGGAGGATGTTCTGCTTCATGCCGTAGTCAAAAGCGACGACCTTGAATTTGGACTCGGGCGAGATTTGCTTGTCGGCGAACATGTCGAATACAGCCTTGTCCCACTTATACGGCTTGCGGACCGACACTTGCTTGACGATATCTCGACCGACCAGTCCCGGATAATCCTGTAGGATTTCAGTGAGTTTCGCAATGCTCAGGATATCCGACGATATTATCCCGCGCATCGCACCGGCGGTCCTGATGTGCTTGACCAGTCTTCTTGTGTCGATACCTTCCAAACCAACGACTTTGTTGGACTTGAGGTAATCCGAAAGCGACTGACCGCTGCGCCAGTTGGACGGGTACTGGCAATTCTCCTTGACGATGAATCCATGAGCGAAAATCCTTCTGGATTCACAATCGTCGCTGTTAGTGCCGTAGTTACCGATGAGCGGGTACGTCATCGTTATTATCTGCTCGTTGTAGGACGGGTCTGTCAGGATTTCCTGATAGCCGGTCATGCTGGTGTTGAATACGACCTCGCCGCACTTGTGGCCTTTGGCGCCGATGGATACGCCTTTGAAAACAGTGCCGTCTTCAAGTAACAAAATCGCTTTCACTTGCTTTCCTTCCTACCGATAGAACAACTGTATGGGCTTTACAGCTAATTTCTTTTGTTTCATGGCTTCGATGGCCTTTACCATGGCACCGGCGGCTCGAATCGTCGTTGCGTATGGAACCTGGCGGTCCAGAGCGGTCCTTCTTATGGAGAAAGAATCGACGATCGACTGCTTGCCGACCGCGGTGTTGAAGATCAGGTCTATTCTGCCGTCTATGATGTAGTCGACGATATTGGGGCGACCTTCGGGAACCTTCAGAACAAATTCAGAGGGCACATTATTCTCGATTAGTTTGACACATGTGCCTTTGGTGGCCATGATCTTGAAACCGAGTCGATGCAGTCGGGCCGCAAGATCGACGGCCTTTTCCTTATCGCCGTCCTTGACACTGATAAAGACGTTGCCGGATGTCGGCAGCGAATTGCCGGCCGCAATCTGGGACTTGGCGTATGCAATGCCGAAATCGTCGGATATGCCCATGACCTCGCCGGTCGAGAGCATTTCCGGGCCCAGAATCGTGTCAATATTCGGGAATTTCAGGAACGGGAAGACCGCTTCTTTGACGGCGTAGTGGCTGCGATGCACCGGCTCTGTGAACTCGAGTTCCTTGAGAGTCTTGCCGGCCATGACCTTGGCGGCTATCTTCGCCAGAGGAACGCCGATCGATTTGCTTACAAACGGAACCGTCCGCGATGCTCTGGGATTGACCTCGAGGATGTATAGCTGCTCGTCCTTGACCGCATATTGAATGTTGATGAGGCCTCTGACCTTGAGTTCCAGGGCCAGTATTCTGGTCTGGCGTTCGATTTCGCTGAGCACCTTTTCGCTGATCGAAACGGGCGGCAGACAGCATGCACTGTCTCCGGAGTGCACACCGGCTTCTTCGATGTGCTCCATGATTCCGCCGATTACAACATCAGTTCCGTCGCAGACGGCGTCTACGTCCAGTTCGGTCGCATCGTTGAGGAATTTGTCTATGAGAATGGGGTGTTCACCCGAGACCTCAATTGCGCTTTCCACGCAGGATTTCAACGAAGCCTCGTCGTATACGACTTCCATCGCCCGGCCTCCGAGTACGAAGGACGGCCTGATCAGAAGCGGGTAATCCAGTTTTCGGGCGATTTTCAGCGTTTCTTCGTAAGTTCTGGCCGTGCCGCTGAACGGTTGACGCAGTCCCAGTTTGTTTACGAGTCTGTTCCAGCGCTTGCGGTCTTCGGCTCGGTCGATGCTGTCGGGGCTGGTTCCGATGATCTTCACGCCCGCTTTTTCGAGCGGTACCGCCAGCTTCAACGGGGTCTGACCTCCGAACTGCACGATTACCCCGTCCGGCTTTTCGGTTTCAACGATCGACATAACGTCTTCGAAGGTCAGCGGCTCGAAATAGAGCCGGTCCGATGTATCGTAATCGGTGCTGACGGTCTCGGGGTTGCAATTGACCATTATCGATTCGACTCCGATCTCACGCAGGGCAAAGGCCGCATGCACGCAGCAGTAGTCGAACTCGATTCCCTGGCCTATCCGGTTGGGTCCGCCGCCAAGAATGACCGCTTTGCGAGCGGTTCCCGGATTCGACTCACATTCGGATTCGAAAGTCGAATAAAGGTAAGGAGTCATCGCCTCGAATTCGGCGCCGCAGGTGTCCACGGTCTTGTAGACGGCCTTGATCTGCTTACCTTTGCGACGTTCGCGAACCTTGAATTCCGTCGTGTTGAGCAGTTCGGCAAGATACTTATCGCTGAAGCCGTACTCTTTGGCTTTCTGGAGGTCCTCAGTGCTCAGTTCAGCGAGGTCCGCTGATTTAAGGCTTTGTTCGAGTGTTACAATGTCGTTGATATTATTGAGATACCAGGGATCTATCTTGGTCAGCTCGAAAACCTCTTCCACCGACATTTTTCGTCGTAAGGCCTCGGCGACATACCAGAGTTTGTCCCAGCAGTTTGTTCTGAGTTTGCCTATTACGTCGTCCTGCGACAGTTCGGCCGGGAGATACTTGTTGTCCAGCGAATAGCGGTCGATTTCAAGCGATCTTATAGCCTTCTGGAGAGATTCTTTGAAGGTTCGGCCGATGGCCATCGCTTCTCCGACAGACTTCATCTGAACGGTCAACTCGGGGCTGGTCTTGGGGAATTTCTCGAATGTGAACCGCGGCCATTTTGTCACGCAATAATCGATTGTGGGTTCGAAGCAGGCGGGTGTTTTCTCGGTGATATCGTTGGGAATCTCGTCAAGGGTATATCCCACGGCAAGAAGCGAAGCGATTTTGGCGATCGGAAAACCGGTGGCCTTGGACGCCAGAGCGGAACTTCGCGAAACTCGCGGGTTCATTTCTATGACGTAAAGCTTTCCGTTCTCAGGATTAACGGCGAACTGGATGTTCGAGCCGCCGGTCTCGACGCCGATTTCCCGGATGATCTTGAGCGAAGCGTCTCGCATCATCTGGTATTCCTTGTCGGTGAGCGTCTGGGCGGGCGCAACGGTAACGCTGTCGCCGGTATGAATGCCCATCGGGTCCAGGTTCTCAATTGGGCAGACGATGACGACATTGTCTTTTCTGTCGCGCATCACCTCCAGTTCGAACTCTTTCCAGCCGATCACCGACTCTTCGACAAGAACCTGACTCCTGGGACTGAGATTCAGGCCCCAGTGGATGTATTCGCGATACTCATCCATGTTGTACGCAACATTTCCGCCGGTCCCTCCGAGCGTGTAGGAGGGTCGAATGATGGCCGGAAACTGGACGTGCTCGATGATCTTCCCGGCCTGCTGCCAGGTCCGGGCGTATCCGCTTCTAGGGACTTGAAGGCCGCATTTTTCTATGGCCTTTTTGAAGCGATCCCGTTCTTCGGCCTTCTTTATGACGTTAAGCTTGGCTCCAAGCAGCTTTACACCATGCTTTTTGAGGATGCCGCGTTCGGCCAGTTCAACCGCGGTGTTCAGTCCGGTCTGGCCTCCCAGGGTCGGAAGAAGGTGATCGGGTTTCTCCCGGACGATGATCTTCTCCACCATTTCCGGAGTGATCGGCTCAATATAAGTGCGGTGAGCCAGTTCCGGATCGGTCATGATCGTGGCGGGATTGCTGTTGACCAGCACAACTTTGAAGCCCTCCTGACGCAGGACCTTGCATGCCTGAGCGCCGGAGTAGTCGAATTCGCAGGCCTGTCCGATGACAATCGGCCCCGAACCTATGATCAGAATCTTCTTAATGTCTTTGCGTTTGGGCATTCCCGTATCCTTGATTGCACCTTGTCCAAGGGCAGTACAGTAACTTCCAGCCGGTTGTTTTGACGAATGCTTTTTATCGGCGCAGCCATTTATCGATAGCTGCGGCTGCGGATCTTCCACTATCAATGGCTCTTACGACCAGAGAGGCTCCGCTAACGGTATCGCCTGCGGCGAAAACCCACGGCTCACTGGTTTGATAGTGGCCCACTACTATATTGCCCTTTGCATCGAGTTGCAAGCCCAGATTCTGAATTAACCCCCCGTGTTCGACGTGAACGAAGCCCATTGCAAGCAGCACCAGGTCGACAGGCATCGCAAATTCCGTTCCGGCCAGTTCCTCCAGCTTCCAGCCTTCGGGGCCTTTGGTCCATTCCACTTCACAGCCGTGAAGCTCACTGACCTTTCCATCCGTTGCCCCGAATTTCTTCGTCATTACCGACCAGCGTCGTTTGCAGCCTTCTTCGTGAGAGGACGAAGTGCGCATAATGCGAGGCCAGTTGGGCCACGGATTGTCCTGGGCGCGCACTTCCGGAGGCTTCGGCAGAATCTCGAACTGGTGGATTTCGGCAGCTCCCTGCCTGCGCGCCGTACCGACGCAGTCGCTGCCCGTGTCGCCGCCCCCGATTACGGCTACGATCTTGTCCTTGGCCGACGGAATAGCTTCCTGTGCAAATCCCTTATCCGCATTTTTTTTGTTTTGAGCAGTCAGGTAGTCCATAGCGAACAGAATATTGGCGTTTTCTCTGCCTTCGACATTCAGGTCGCGGGGCTGTCGTGCCCCCATCGTAAGGCAGATACAATCGAACGTCTTGCGCAGATAACGGGCGCTTATGTCGGCACCGACCTCCACACCGGTCTGAAATTCAACGCCCTCTGCGCGCAATTGCTCCAGTCGCCTGTCGATTATCCGCTTTTCGAGCTTGAAATCGGGGATTCCATACCTCAGCATCCCGCCCGCACATTCGTCTTTCTCGAAGACAACCACGTCGTGGCCGGCCCGGGCCAGTTGCTGCGCCGCGGCCAGTCCCGCCGGTCCCGAACCGATAACCGCGACTCGTTTGCCTGTCTTTTCGTAGGGCAAAAGAGGTTCTATCCAGCCCTGCTCGAAGCCGCGCTCAACGATTTGCAGCTCTATTTGTCGAATCATGACCGGATCGTCATTGATTGCCAGCGTACAGGCCGTTTCACAGGGCGCCGGACAGACGCGGCCGGTGAATTCCGGAAAATTGTTCGTGGAATGCAGCAGTTCACAGGCCCTTCGCCAGCGATCATGATAGACCAGATCATTGAAATCCGGGATGGCGTTCGCCACCGGACATCCGGATCCGTGGCAGAAAGGTATGCCGCAGCCGATGCATCTGGCAGCCTGTTGATGTATCTCGTCCGGCGTTAAAGGCAGTTCGAGTTCGTTGAAATCCCGTATACGCTCGGCCACCGGGCGTTTGGAAACATCCTGACGCTTGTATTTAAGGAAGCCCTTTAACTGGCCCATAGAAAACCTCTTCTGTTGCTGGTGTGGTATCGGTATCCCTGGATTCGGCCGCCCGCATGTTCTCGAGGGCTTTCAAATAATCGAGGGGTATTACTTTTACGAATTTGCCCACCATGTCCTGCCACGCGTCCAGAACCTCTCTGGCGCGGCGGCTGTTCGTCCACTTATAGTGCTGTTGTATCATGTCGTAGAGAAGCTCCTTGTCCGGCTTCTTCCAGACGCTTTCGAGTTCGACCATGTCAAGATTGCAGAGGGTGTCGAAAAGCTGCATTTCATCCAGTACATATGCCAGCCCGCCGCTCATTCCCGCAGCGAAATTGCACCCTGTCTGGCCCAGGACCACCACAACACCGCCTGTCATGTACTCACAGCCGTGATCACCCACGCCTTCTACAACAGCTTTTACGCCGCTGTTACGCACAGCGAACCGCTCTCCGGCCATGCCATTGATGAACACCTCGCCCGAAGTAGCTCCGTAAAGCAGCGTGTTGCCAACGATAATGTTATCGTGTGCGAGGAAGGGCGCCTTTTCGGGGGTTTTCACAATAATGCGCCCTCCGGAGAGGCCTTTTCCGAGATAATCGTTGCTGTCTCCGGTCAGTTTCAAGGTTACGCCCGGCGCAAGAAAAGCTCCGAAACTCTGTCCGGCCGAACCGGTCATGGAGATTTCGATGGTTCCGTCGGGCAATCCTTTCGAACCGTGTTTGGCCACTACTCGATTGCTCAGAATTGCGCCCACCGTCCTGTTAGTATTACGAATCGGCATTTCGATCATCGCCTTCGAGCCGTTATCGATAGCTTGCCGGGCCTTCTCCAATATGCGCCAGTCCAGATGGTCATCGAGTTTGTTCGGCTGGGTGCCGCTCAGACGTATTTCTCCTTCGCCGGCGGGGTCCGGCACATGCAGAATGGCCGAAAGATCGAGTTTTGCGGCTTTGTAATGGTCGATGGCCTTTTGCATGCGGAGCATATCCACGCGCCCTATCATATCCTCGAAGCGTCTGAAGCCCAGTTGAGCCATTATCCGGCGGGCTTCCTCGGCGACAAAAAGCATGAATCGCTGGAGGTGCTCGGGTTTTCCGGCGAATCTCCTGCGAAGTTCCGGGTCCTGTGTGGCGATTCCGAAAGTGCAGGCGCCTTCGTGGCATTTGCGCAGCAGCGTACAGCCCAGCGTAACCAGAGCCGAAGTCCCGAAGCCGAACTGTTCGGCGCCCATCAGAGCGGCCACTACGATATCGCGGCCGGTCTTCATCTGGCCGTCGGCCTGGACCCGGATACGACCCCTGAGTCTGTTTCTGACCAGCACCTGCTGGGTTTCGGCCAGGCCGAGTTCCCACGGACAGCCGGTGTGTTTTATCGAGGACAGCGGGCTGGCCCCGGTACCGCCGTCGTGCCCGCTGATAAGTACCTCGTCTGCGTTGCCCTTGGCCACTCCGGCGGCAATCGTGCCGACGCCGACTTCGGCGACGAGTTTAACCGAGACCTTTACGCCCGGGTTGCTGCACTTGAGATCGTAGATTAGTTGGGCAAGGTCTTCTATCGAGTAGATATCGTGATGGGGCGGAGGAGAGATGAGCGTAACGCCTTTAGTCGAGTAACGCAGTCTGGCGATCTCTTCGGTAACTTTATGACCCGGAAGCTGGCCTCCTTCGCCGGGTTTTGCGCCCTGAGCCATCTTGATCTGGATTTCCCTGGCGTGGGCCAGATAGTTAATAGTAACGCCGAAGCGGCCGCTGGCGACCTGTTTGATCGCGCAATTTCGCGAATCTCCATTGGGTTCGGGGCTGTAGCGTGCTTCGTCTTCGCCGCCCTCGCCGGTGTTGCTCATAGCCCCGAGACGGTTCATGGCGACAGCCATACACTCGTGTGCTTCCTTGCTGATCGAGCCGTGGCTCATGGCCCCGGTGCAGAATCTTTTGGCGATTTCGGCGGCGTGCTCTACCTCGTCGATGCTCACCGGCCGGCCGGCGGCGAATTCGAACAGGCCTCTTAGAGTACCTCGCACTTGTGCGGCGTTGTTGACCGCTTCGGCGTATTGGCTGTAGGCTTCGGAATCGTCGTTCCTGACGGCTTGCTGCAGCAGCGACACGGTGGCGGGATTCCACAGGTGGTATTCGCCGGAGCGGCGATAGTGGTATTCTCCGCCGTGGTCCAGATCGGGCGTGCCCGGGATTCGGTTTTCGAAGGCGGATTTGTGCCTTTGGAGTGCTTCGGCGGCGATTTCCGCCAGACCTATGCCGCCGACGCGCGAGCTGGTGCCCGTGAAGTATCGATCCACGACGGAGCGGTTCAGTCCTATGGCCTCGAAAAGCTGAGCACAATGATAGCTCCTTAACGTGGAGATACCCATTTTGCTCATCGTTTTGAGGATGCCCTTCTTTATGGCGGCGATGTAATTGTCGGCGATCTGGGTGGTTTCCATGTCGACAGGCAGGTCGCCTTCACGCTTGAGTTCGTCGAGGGTCTCGAAAGCCAGATACGGATTAACCGCGTTTGCGCCATAACCTGAGAGCAAACAGAAGTGCATAACCTCTCTGGGTTCGCCGCTTTCGACTATGATACCGGCTTCGCCGCGAAAGCCGCGGTTCAGCAGGGCGTGATGGACCGCAGCGGTCGCCAGAAGAGACGGGATGGGCACTCTTGCCTGGGAAATTTCGCGATCACTGATAATGATTAACGATGCACCGTCGTTGACGGCCTGTTCGGCCTGCCGAACCAAACTTTCAAGGCCCTGCTGCAAGCTTGCGGCCGGATCCTGAGTATCGGCCTGAAAAACCGACGAAATGGTCTTTACCTTGAAGTTGTTCCGACTGACGGAGCGCAGCCTCTCGAGGTCCTCATTGGTGAGGATCGGATGCGGCAGTTTCAACTGACGGCAATGCTCGGGTGTCTCGTTCAGTATATTGCGTTTTTTGCCCGTGAACATCATCAGGCTCATGACCAGACCTTCGCGAAGCGGATCAATGGGCGGGTTTGTTACCTGAGCGAAAAGTTGCTTGAAGTAGTTGAACAGCAGTTTTGGCCTGTCGGACAAAACCGCCAGCGGCGTATCATTGCCCATGGACCCGACGGGTTCCTGGCCGTTGACAGCCATCGGGGCTAGAATCATTTTCAGTTCTTCGCTCGTGTATCCGAAAGCTCTCATGCGGCGAGCAATCGTAAGCGGATCGCTTCGGACGAGGTTCGGCGTATCGAAAAGCCCTCTGAGCTCGATTCTGTTATCGCCCAGCCATCTGCGGTACGGTTTCTGGCGGGCGATTTTGCTCTTGGTCTCGTTGTCTGTGATGATTCTGCCTTCGACGGTATCGACGAGAAACATTCTGCCCGGACGCAGCCGCCCTTTTCTGCGTATCTTCTCAGGCGGAAAATCCACCACGCCGGTTTCACTGGCTACGATTGCCAACCCATCGGTTGTAACCAGGTAGCGGCAGGGGCGCAGGCCGTTGCGGTCGAGCGTTCCGCCGAGCAGGCGGCCGTCTGTAAACACCATCGCGGCCGGCCCGTCCCAAGGCTCCATGTTCGCGGCGTGGTATTCGTAGAAAGCTCGTTTGTCGGTGCTTATATGATATTTGGGGCCGAAGGCCTCCGGCACCATCATCATTATTGCGTGTGGCATGCTCCTTCCGGCACGTACGAGCAGCTCCAGAGAGCTGTCAAAACATGCCGAGTCGCTGGCCTCGGCGTCCAGAACGGGCAGCACATCCTGCATGTTGTCGCCGAAAGCCGAGCAATTCATCCTGGTTTCGCGGGCACGCATGGAAGAGCGATTGCCGCTGAGTGTGTTGATTTCGCCGTTGTGGGCGATACAGCGGAAGGGCTGGGCGAGCGACCAGCTCGGGAAGGTGTTTGTACTGTAACGCTGATGCACTATGGCCAGAGCCGATTTCACGCGATCATCCGAAAGGTCGGGATAATACGCGAACAACTGCCAGGCCATGAACATGCCCTTGTAAACAACAGTCCTGCAGGACAGCGATGCTATATAGAAGTCGCCTGCATAATCACCGAAGCTGGTTCTTACCAGGCGTTCTGCTCTTCTTCTTGCCAGATACAGTCGGCACTCGAGCTGTTCGTCGGCCAGCCCGCCGCCGTCTGCGAAAACCTGTTTAATAGAAGGCTCGGATTCCAGCGCGATCGAACCGAGGCAGTTATTGGACGCGGGCACTTCCCGCCATCCGAGCACTTTCAGTCCGTAGTGCGCCAGTGCCGATTCCAGTGCTTCCTCGCACTGTCGCCTGAGTTGAGCATCTGTTGAACCGAATACCACCCCGGCTCCGTACCTGCCGGGCCCGGGCAGACTGATCCCAAGGCTCCGGCACTCCGCGACGAAGAATTCGTGCGGAATCTGAAGTAGAATGCCCCCGCCGTCTCCGGTAGTTTCGTCTGCGCCCGCCGCCCCGCGATGATGCAGGTTTTTAATGATCTGCGAGGCGTATTCAACTATAGAGTGATTGCGCTTGCCCGAAACATTCACAACGGCCCCGATTCCGCAGGCGTCGTGTTCGTATCTCGGGTCGTACAGCCCCTGTTGGTTCCTTATCGCGGTCATTATTACTCCTGTATTGGCTACAGCCGCCCTGCTGATACCGGCAAGAGAAACTGAAAAACTGGCCTCTTCTGTAATTCGGGAGGATAACCCCCGCACACGGTTCGGACCTAGTATACGCGATTGGTCTCGAAATGGTCAGTTGCTTTTATTAATAAGAGTGATAAGACCTGCTTATAACAGACTCGCTATTGCTAATACTATTGACCTGTTTTTGCGCTGTTCAACAGCAGAAAAGGGCCGCAGGGGGAGAAATTTGCTCTGTACGCCGCGTCTGGACAACGCCTTTCGCGGCCGGCAGATATGCGAGAAGGATCCGGCCGTAATTGGCCGGATCCTTCTCCAGAACCGCGTAAGGAACTGCGACTGTGTGTTAACCTATTGCATCCGAACCGGTTTCTCCGGTTCTGATGCGGATACATTCGGGCAGATCGAGGATGAAGATTTTTCCATCACCGATATTGCCGGTCCTGGCACCCTCGGTTATCGCCTTGACGGTCTTTTCGACGTAATCGTCATTAACTCCGATCTCGATTCTGACCTTCTTGAGGAGATTAACTTCGAACTTCACACCTCGATAGCTCTCCTCGTAGCCGTGCTGGGCGCCGCAGCCGAGGGCGTTTGTTACCGACAGTTTTGATACTTTCGCCTCGTACAGTGCTTTCTTAACGTCCTGTAATTTGTGTGGCTGTATATATGCTATTATCAGTTTCATTTTATGTACTCCTGTTCCAGTGGTTCGGGCCCTCAGGTTGTGCTGAATATCTGGAAGCCGGTGTAAGCTTCCATACCGTGCTCACCAATGTCGAGGCCTTTGAGTTCTTCTTCTTTGGTCACACGCAGGCCGATGAAAGCCTTGATCGCAAAGAACATCAGAAGTCCGAGGCCGAAGGCCCAGGCAAATGCGGCGCCGGCGCCGAGTATCTGAACTCCAAGCTGCTTGAAGCCGCCGCCGTAGAACAGACCGGTCGATGTATTGAACAGTCCACAGGATACGGTACCCCAGACTCCACACACGCCGTGAACACTGACTGCGCCGACGGGGTCATCGATTTTGAGTACGCCGTCGATAAAGATAACGCTCATCACTACAAGAATGCCACCGATTATCCCGATGACTATAGCGCTGAGGGGCGACACTGCATCGCATGGGGCCGTGATGGACACGAGTCCGGCCAAGGCCCCGTTCAAGGCCATGGATGCATCGGGTTTCTTCATGATGATCCAGGATGTCAGCATTGCAGCAATCGCCCCTGCAGCCGCTGAGAGATTAGTGGTCACAGCAATATATCCGATGGAGCCGTCGCCGGTTGTCGTACTGCCGGGGTTGAAACCGAACCATCCAAACCAAAGGATGAACACGCCCAGCGCGGCCAGCGGGATGTTGTGTCCGAGTATGGCTTTGGGTTTGCCGTCGGGGGCGTATTTACCTATTCTGGGACCGAGCACTATCGCACCGGCGAGGGCAAGCCATCCACCGACCGAATGGACGACCGTCGAGCCTGCAAAGTCGAGAAAGCCGAGTTTTTCGAGCCATCCGCCGCCGTCTAGCAGCCCGCCCCAGGCCCAGGAGCCGAATACCGGGTAGATGAAGATCGTGATAACGAAACTGTACGCCAGGTATCCCACGAATTTTGTTCGCTCGGCCATGGCTCCGGAGACAATCGTCGCAGCGGTTGCAGCGAAGACGGTCTGAAAGATCAGGAACGTCCAGTTCCAGTCCGAGCCCATTTCTACTCCGGAGAGGCCGAAAAGCGTGGTTCCGAAGAGACCGTTGCTCTTGCCGAACATCAGCCCGAATCCGATTACAAAGAAAGCTATGGTTCCGATAGAAAAATCCATCAGGTTCTTCATCAGAATGTTTACCGCGTTTTTGGCGCGGGTGAAGCCTGCCTCGACCATCGCGAATCCGGCCTGCATGAAGAAAACCAGAAAGGCGGCTATGCACGTCCAGACTATATTGAGGTTCGTCTGGAGTTCTCCTTTGGCCGCCTCCACCGCCGCAGCGGCCGGCGAAGCAGATTCGGAAGCGAAAACAGGAGCAGTTACATATATTAGCAGGTACACAAATACTGTAATTGGAAGGAATTTTGTTCGTAAAACCATAATTTCACCTCAAATCTCAGAAGGCGTACGCCAGACTGACGCCGGCAAAGAAGTAATCGCTGTCGTCATCGTAGACATCGGTATCGCGGATGTCGTCGCTGACGAGAGTCACGTAATTAAGACTTGGCGTCACTGAAACCGGACCCAGTTCGAATGGGAACCCGACAGAGAAGCCGAGATCCTGTGTTTTGGCCTGATCGGTTCCCCAGTAATACTTGTTGTACGAACCGCTCGCGTAGCCGAAGCTCGCGCCCAAATCGACACTTACCGGCACTCCGGGGGCGATTTCGAATACATCCTCGAACGTATGGCCCAGACCCAGCGACGCGTAGGTTCCTTCGGCTTCGTCGATGTCGTGGTAAACGGTTATCGAGGGATTCAGAGGCAAATCGAAAGCCAGACCCCAGTATACTTCTGTGGTATCGGGCACTGCCGTTCCGGGGAAGTCATAGAATATCACACCGACCGAGTAACCGACTCCCTCCAGGCCCGGGAACGCCGCCGAGTAATCGAGGGCGTAGTCGACTTCCGAGAAGTGCCCGGCGTTTCCGTTTACCGATGTAAGATCCATGTTGCCCCAGACCGATGCGGTGAATCCCTTATATGCTGCGCTTACTCCGGTCTGAAAGACCTCATCGTCGCTGAGATTCTGGCCTCTCCAAAGATACTTGCTGAAGAAGTCCGCTGTTACCTCGAAATCGATAGGTCCTGCAGCAAAACCGGTGCTCGTTACCCCCAGCGTCAGCAACGTCAGTGCGACCATTAATCTCTTCTGTCTTGCCATTTTACTGTTACTCCTTGTGAAAACCCGTTCATCACTTTCGGACGCCAACGGCGGCATCCGGTTTTATGACCTGCGCAGTCTGGCCTTAATATGTGCAACTGGCATGCCAAAAGAAGAAAAAGACACCCAAAACATCATAAGTACTTTTGCTATAGAGAGTTATCTGCTAAGCGACAGGGTTGGGGATTGAGAAAAACAGCATACAAAAATGTAGGCAGGCCAGATATGCCCTACGAAATTGTAGGCAATTCGCACGTTTTAGATGAACTTCGGGTGAATGCCGTACTTGCGAATCTTATAGCCGAGCATGCGTTCGGTTATACCGAGCTCCTTTGCGGCGCTTCGCTGCTGTCCGCCGCACTTTTTCAAAGCGTCGACTATCAACTCGCGCTCCTTGTTTTCGATCACTTCGGTAAGGGATTGCTTTGATTCGCCGTCGTGGGCCTTTATCATCTGCAGCGACGGAGGCAGATGCTCAGAGCGAATAACGTCTTCGCTGCACAGCAGAACCGCCCTTTCTAGGCAGTTTTCGAGTTCCCTGACGTTGCCGGGCCAGTGATACCTGGTGAGCATCTCTATGGCGGGTGTTGAAATGCGAGAAATAGATTTGTTGTTTTCAGCCGCGAATTTCTGCAGGAAATGATCCGCCAGCAGCATTATGTCGTCTTTTCGTTCGCGCAAGGGAGGCAAGTATATCGGAAAGACGTTGATTCGATAGTACAGATCGTGCCGAAAGTCCTCCTTTTCTATGAGTTCTTCCAGATTCTTGTGCGTGGCGACTATGATACGCACGTTTGCTTCGATCGTGTCCAGACCGCCTACACGCTCGAATTCCCTGAACTGAATTACGCGGAGCAGTTTCACCTGCAGATTCGGCGGAAAATCGCCTATTTCGTCGAGGAAAATGGTTCCCCCCTGGGCCATTTCAAACCGGCCTATCTTCCGCTCCGTCGCGCCCGTAAAGGCCCCCTTTTCATGGCCGAAAAGCTCGCTTTCCAACAGCGTCTCCGGCAGAGCCGTGCAGTTGACCTTTACGAAAGGCTTCTCTGCACGCGGGCTGCTGTAATGAATGGCGTGAGCCACCAGGTCCTTACCCGTTCCGGATTCGCCTCGGATCAGGACCGTTGCGTTGCTGTCGGCGACCTGCTCGATAAGATGATAGACATCTCGCATGGCGTTGCTGGTCCCGATCATGTTAGTCACATTGAACCGGGCCTTTAATTCCTGTCTCAGTCGGACGTTTTCGTCCTGGAGCCTGCGGCGGTCGCTTTCGACCAGTTTGTTCAGCTTGACGGTCTGAGCTATCATCGTGGAGATTATATTCAGCAGCCGCACATTGGCTTCGAAATCGTCCGTTCGGCTCGACTGGCGGTCTACGCTGAGAGCACCGATCGTGTTGCCTTCCAGTTTGATAGGCACACAGAAGAATGCGACCCGCTTGCCCTTCACGGGTTTTCTCTGGACCGCTTTGTGTAGAAAACGCTGGTCTTTAGTGATGTCCGGAACGACGATTTCCTTGCCGCTCTGAACCACCATACCCGTGATGCCCTCTCCCACTCTGTACTCGGTGCTCTTTTTGGATCTCTCGCTGAGGCCGTGTGCTACGGATATCTTGATGGTTTCGCTTACAGGGTCGAAAAGGGTGATTGTGCCCCGTCGCAGTTTGAGGTGGGTATCAAGCACCTTGAGAACGGCCTTGAGCGTTTCTTCCAAGTCGAGCGAATTGGCCAGTATGCCTGCGATGTCGCTGAGGATGCGGACTTCCCGCGGTAGTTTTGCCGCCATTTGGTTGTTCCTTACCAGTCGGTTCTCGAAAGCAGCTTAAATAACAAAATTGTAGGCGCTGTGCAAGGATTTACAATTTTGTACAAAGAACTGGGTGCATGGATAATTTGTGGCACATTGAATGGGTTCAAGCTGGAAATTTCTTCGCGGCCCAGATGCTTCGCTTCGCTCAGCATGACAGCGGGCTATGTGCGCCTTCGCCACAAGATTTCCGTACACCCAAGGAACTGGGATGCGCGGTTCGTCCGCGTGAAACCAGGATAACCTGGAATGGGAAGCCGGATGCGACAGCATTTGCAGGCGTTTCTAGGGATTTGGCCAAGCCGAGCGCAATTCGAACACTTGTAGAGACTCTAGAAGGGTCGAGCCGCCGGTCGTGAACAGTTCCAGCGTCTTTTCATTGTCCGTAAGGAGTCCGCCTATCGGCATGTAAACGCGGCCGTCGTTTGCAAATATTTCTATTATTCCGCGGTCAACGAGTATCTCCAGTCGAATTCGGCCATTCTCGGGTTCGAGCGAAGCGGTTTTGCCCTTGCATTTCAACTGCCGCCCGGCGGCATCATAAACGATGGGCACACCGCGAATTCTCAAGCCGCATTCGGTTGCGTTTTCCGGTTTCAGTTCGGCGGTAATGTGGAAAAGCTCGCCTGTAATTGCGGAAAGCGGGTTCTCTCCGGGTTTGATGTTCGTGTTCTTCCAGGCGTATTTCTTGGCGTGGAGTTTGTTGATTTCGCGGACCGGTTCGGCAAACATGCGGATGCCCTTGTCCGTGGTTCTAAGCGTGAGGCTTACCGGGAAAGTCATCATCTGGTTGAAGGGCATGCCGGGGGTGGCGACCCGCGCCCATGCGATTTGTATGCGTCTGCCGTCGGATTCGGGAATGTTGTTAAAGGTCTGGGACGCGTAGAAACAGTTGCCGTGCTGGAATCTGATCGGGTCTGTTTCGGGTGTGTATTCTCGGCCGTCAAACGAACCGAGCAGATAGTCGCCGGAGGCACCGTAAAGAACCCATTTTGTGTTTTCAGGATTGCCGTCGACGGGCAATTCGAAAAGTTCGGGGCACTCGTGAAAGCATTTGAGTTTGCCGGTCATTTCCCAGTTCTTGAGGTCTTCGGACACGAAGAAGCCCATTTCTCTGTTGTCGAGATAAAGCACCATAACCCATTGCGAGGTGGGTTCGTGCCAGATAACTTTGGGATCGCGGTTGCCGCCGTTGATATGGCCAATTATGGGGTTGTCTTCGTATTTGGTGAAAGTGCGGCCCCGGTCATTGCTGTATGCAATCGACTGGGTGAAGGGTTGGCCCCTGGAGGCCCTGTTTCGCCCCCCGGCGGACGTGTAGAAACACACCATCGGCTTCTCGTCGCCTGTCTGGAAACCGGCAGTGTTGTCGTGGTCGATTACAGCCGAGCCGCTGAATATAGTGCCGAGATGATCAGGATGAATGGCATCGCCCAGTTCCTTCCAGTGAACCAGGTCCGTGCTGACGGCATGTCCCCAGGTCATATTGCCCCAGGCCCAGTCATAGGGATTGTGCTGGTAGAACAGGTGGTATTCGCCTTTGTAGTAAACCATGCCGTTCGAGTCGTTGTTCCACCCGATCCGCGAAGAGAAATGGAACTGGGAGCGATGCTTTTCTCTGTAGAACGGCTCGGTGCTTTTGATTTTGGGGTCGTTCGTAATGACAGCCAGCAGATTGGGGTCCTTGCCGAACGAATCGGCCAGCCTTATTGTCACTGTTTCATTCTTCCAAGGCGTTGTGTCTATGAACGCATAGTAATCCGGCTCATCGGCGGTCAATCTGATATCGAAATCCAGCACTGTTTCATCGTCGACACTGATGAATACATATTGCTTTGGCGCACCGTGTTTTACCGGCAGATGCAGATAGCGGTCCTGCAGCCGAATTTCCCTGGTGAGGTCAACCGGTTCGATTTTCTGTTCGCTTTGGACGATGTGGTCGATATTGATGTGACCCCAGCCACCTGTTCGTTTGTCCACGATCTGTATGGTCGCGGATTTGCCTTTCAGGTCGGAGACATCCCAGTTGTGCCAGGAGAGAGCTTCGGAGCCGCCCGGTCGGTCATTTGGTCCTGTGGCGGTTCGCACCACCTTTCCATTTAGGATCAGGTTGATGCAGGCCTCGCCCGGATACATACCGCCGCCAATTAGAAAGTTGATGTATCTTCGCTGAATCTTGAAAGACGGGGAGGTGAGCGTTCCGGTGCTGTTGTCGCCGTTGTAGAAACTGTTAACCAGACGTTTGCCCAGGAAGTGCGAAACCTGCATTTGTCCGGGCAGTGTGCCGGCGGCCGGACCCGGACCGAACGCCTCTCCGGTGACTTTCCAGTTGCCGTAAGTTTCCGACTCGAAATCGGCAATCAGGATATCTTCGGCGGCAAATGCAGTCCCGGCCGCGGTCAGGATGCCTATAACAGTCAACAAGTTTTTAACCATTCTGTTTCCCTTAAGCTGGTTTCACTCGTGCATTTCGGTTCGTATTTAAAGCCGGCTATCAGGCGAACTCGGCAAAGATCTTCTTGGCGTACCCGGCGCCTTTTCGATGTGCCTGGGCGGCGGTCATGGTTTTGGGCGATTTGGCCTCGACGGCCTGCTCCAGTACAAGATGCGGTTTCAGGTTCAATTCGAGCAGGTATTCCGCAATTGCGGAGTAGTCTATATCGCCCGGCCCGAAGGCCTCGGTCCAGACGCCGTCTCTTGATTGACGAAGGTGAAGTTCGGTGATCCTTTCACCGTAGAGGCGGAGGATGTCGAAAACCGCCACGGCCGAATCTCCCGCTCCGCGATACACCCAGTGGGCATCCAGGCACAGCGATACGTTTTCCGGATCGGTCCCGACCAGCATGTGGTGGAATTCACGCGCGGCTTCTCGCAATTCTATGTCGTGGAAGTGGTACGACAGCGTCAGGCCCATATCTTTGAGCCTGGCGCCGAGTCCGTTAAGAGCCTTGGCCTGAACGCGCAGTTGGGCGTCGTTCTTATTTTCCGGGCCTCCCCAGCGGATGGGCGTGGGGTTTACTACAACCAGCTTTGTGCCGAGGGATTTGGCTTTTTTCGCGGCGGCGAGGGTCTGGTCCCAACTCTTTTCAATCTGGTCGGGCACGTGCAGGAGCACGTTCATATAGAAGGACCGCATTTGCAGTTTGTGTTTATTCAGCAGTGGGGCAAGTCTGTCCAGGTCCGCCGGGCCGGCCAGCAGAGGCTCGAAGCCGTCGAGGCCGGTGGATGCAAACTCGGCGAGGGACGCGTCCAGATCGGCGTTGAAATCGCGGCCATCCCTGCGATAGAAAGTGAACCAGGGGTACTGGTTGGATGCCAGATGGAGCTTGGATTCAGCGAGTGCTGAAGTAGGCAGTCCCGCGACGGTCGCGGCGGCAAAAGCAGTGGTTCCAAGAAAATCACGGCGGGAAAGAGATCTGTCAGACATTTGGATAGCCTCCAGAAAATGGTCGTATGCTCGGGTTCAGTTGCGAGCCTTGGTCGAACTACAGACCAGTATGAGGTTTCTGCGGTAGGTTTTCAAGGGTATTTCCCTTGTCCGCATCGGAGCAGCGGCATACCATTTACGCATTGCAGAACCTTCAAGGAGGCAAAGCCATGGCTTACAGGTTTATGTTCTTGCCGCTGGTCTTCGGTCTTGTTCCATACGCAACAGGCGGTGCGACTGAGATTGAGTTTATCAACACCAGTTTCGAGAACGCATCGCCTTTGTACTGGGATTTCGACGCGAACGGGGTCGCCAATATATATCTTGTTTACGATCACGAGCGAAACAGCATCAACAGGGCGAACGGGCACTGGCTGTTCGAAGTGGAAGCGGCAAAGGGCAAGGATGTTCGGTTGGTTCTGAATAATTTCGACAATTACTGGAACGGCAAGAAAGCCTCCATTGTAAAGGACAACACAATCGCGGTGGTCTCGTCCGACGGCCGGAACTGGCGGGTCGTTCAGACGGACAAACTCGAAGGCAACCGTCTGGGCCTGACCGTCAATATGGACGGTCCGACGATGTACGTAGCACGGGTGGAGCCTTACAGATTGAGCGATTTGGACAGGCTGACGAAACGAATACAGGCCCATTCGCCCGTGGCTGTATCAGCGATAGGCAAGACGGTGGAGGGGCGCCTTCTGGAAATCATACGGGTTGGAAATCCCAAAGCCCCCTGCCGGGTCTTATTGCGTGCCAGAGCGCATCCGTGGGAGGCAGGAGGAAACTGGGTGGTCGAGGGAGCGATCAATCGACTGCTCAAAGGCGATACTCAGGCAAAGCAGTATCTTTCGCGATATTGTCTGTATGTTATGCCGATGGCGAATAAGGACGGGGTAGCGCGGGGCAGAACCCGATTCAACTCGTTGGGAATGGACTTGAATCGAAACTGGGATAAGCCGGCCGACAGGAAACTGTCGCCGGAAAACTCCGCGCTGGAAGAGTGGCTGAAGGGGATGATCGACAAAGGACGGCGGCCGGATTTGGTGATCGACCTGCACAACGACAGCGGCGGCCTGCTGCACATCAGCCGACCGAACATCGATCTGGAACGGTACCTGGCAAGGATGGAGAGATTCGAGCGACTGCTGCGGGCTCACAGTTGGTTTACCGAAGGCAGCACGGGAAGCGGCTACCGCAATCCCGGGACGCTTGGCGAAGGACTTCTGGAGCGGTTCGGAATTACGGCCTGTGTGCTGGAGTTGAATGCAAACTGGATTGCAGGTTTAGATGATTATCCCTCGGGCGAAAACTGGAAGCTGTTCGGTGAGCAACTCTGTGAGGTCTTTTATCATTACTTCGCAGACTCGCAAAGCGACTGATTCAATCTTTGACTACAGCAGCGGCGAACGGGCCGGCTGCGGGGGCGGTTATTCTTGCTTTTTTGCCTGCTTCGAGTGTAGTGCGGCCCTGGAAGTTGCCGGTGCCGATATTGACCCACTTTAGCGAAAAACGACCTTCTATTTGCGTCAGGTCCAGCACAACCGAGCCGCCGTCGGTGAAGAACAGGATGTACTTTTGTCCATGGTCCGCGGCCAGATACGCTTCATCGGGCGAACGGTCGGAGAGTAGATCGAGCCGCGGGCGGACCTGCCAGAATTTGACAAGCGACTCTATTTTCCGCGCGGCTTCGATACAAGACTTTGCGATATCGTTGAGGCCGATGCCGGCTCCCGGCCTATGAAAACGGCAGGAAGCGGTGCCCGCAATTAAATTTCGCCAGAACCGCTCGACGCCGTCGACCGGTGTGCCCGAACCCCACCGCGTCTGGCCGTCGGAGTAGATTTTGGTGCAGTTGAGAGGCCTTGGATTGTTACTGCTGTCGTTGACCTTCGTCAGCCAGCGGATATTTGTCCAGTGGTCTTCGTTGAAGGTTCGGCTGTTGACCTGCGAAACATCGATGAATGTATAAGCGGCGGGATTCTCGAAGGCCTGTCTGATTTTGGCGGACTTTTGCGGTTTCCAGCCATCGTCGAACATATCGGTGGTGCATACCTGGACGTCTTCTTCAGCGGCGGCGCGTTTAATGTATTCAATCCAGTATCTGCCCCAGGCCGGCGGAGTGGAGGTTTCGTTGTTCATGCAGTAGAGGACGTTTGGGAAATCGAGGCTGTAGGAGAGGATTTTGTCGACAAATTCCTCCTGGTGGCGGCGTACCAGGTCAAGCTGCTTTTTGTACAGCGGCATGCCAGGTATTGTATGGAAAAAGGGCTGTCTGTCCCGGTAAGCCGGGGCCGGGTAGTTGTTGGCGAGGGCGGTTTGGGGATTCGTGTAGTTGACGTTGTTTACAGGTCGCCAGGGGCTGGTCTGCCAGTGTTGCTGTGAGAAGTCGAAGCGGTCCCAGACTTCGATCTGTACGATTATGTCGCGTTCGAGGCACCATTCGAGGCAGTTTTCGAAACGCAACCAATAGTCCTTGTTCCATTGGTCGAGGTCGAATTTGCCGTCGGGCAGGCGTTTGTGGGGCTTGAGGTCAAGGCCTTCGCGCTGACTCATGGTGCAACGGACATAATTTGCACCGACCGGGGGCATTTCGTTCAGATGAGCTTTAAGCGGCTCGTGCAGAAAGATGTGGTCGGTAGCGCTTCCGCCCAGCAGCAGAATGGGCTCGCCTTTGTACTGCCAGTAGCGGGGATTGGCCTTGTATGGTTGTATTCGGGCGGCATTGCCGGCGTCGAGGGAAGATGAAATGTACGAGATAATAACAAGAACAACGCTGATGCATGTAGTTTTCATTGCCGTTCGCCTTTCCACAAGCCGGAGCGAATCTTCTTATCTGATCTTACAGCCGATATGCTGCCGAAATCAAGAATGCTTCGACGAACAGCCGGGCGGGTCTTACTGACCGGGTGAAGGCGATTTTGTGAGGCGGCTCTGGCGCTCCTCAATTTTGCTGATCTTCTCGGCGAGGTCTTTCGAGAAGGCCAGGGCTGCGTCCTTCTGCAGGTGCGATCCGTCGAAAGTGGCGTACTTGCCCAGATCGACATCTATCCAGCGTCCGCCGGCGTTCCTGAATTTGCTGATGAAGGAATCGGGATTAAAGCCGCTCATTTCCAGTTCCACCTCGACCATCTGATCGCAGCTCGGCATGATGAAACCGTAAACGCGGATGCCCTTCTGCGTCCAGCGTTCAACGTAGGTGGTTATGTTGTCCACGACCTGCTGTGAAACCCGGCGTTTGAGAAATATTCCCTTGTACCTTTTTACCTCGTTGTATTCCTGTGGCGACTTGTGCACTGCAACCCAGCCGTTTTTGCGGTAATCGCGGACCGTATTTGTCGGGGCCAGGCCAGGGAACAGGCCGTGCAGGGCATCGCGGAAGCTCATCGGCTCGAAGAAGTTTACGATTGCTCCGAATTTTTTGTCCATGTATATGTCGCGCGGACTCTTCTTTTTGAGTTCCATATAGTGGCCCATTACCTCTTGCCTGCCGGTCAGAGAATGCGGGGTGATTCCCATAAAGACCGCACGGGGCGAGGCATCGGCCAACAGCATGTCTTCCACGGCATCGAGGTATTCTTTGGAGTACCAGTTAGCACCGAATCCGTAGTTGCGAATCTTCTTGTACGGCAGTGCCTTTTCGAGTTCGGTCGGGGCTACACCCATAAGCACGCGGGAATCGCCGGTGAGTACGGCGTCGGCGCAGGACTCCCAAGTAATCTTGCGGGCCCAGTATTCATTCGGGTACATGCCGATGTCTTTTTCGGGCCTGAGCGAGCCCATTACGATTATCAGAACCAGCGACAGAGCCAGCGTGATAAAGGTTCGGTCGGTCCACCATTTGAACGGCTTATGTGTATGAATCGGGTTGTCGGGCGGCTGTTTTTTCATCGGGTCAGAACTGGAAGTAAATGAAAATGTTGCTGGGAGCCCTCATAAATACGCACGCGACGATAAGTACGGCGATGAAAACGGAATCGAAAGCAAGTTTAAGTCTGGAGCGGGAAGCGGTCCACTGCCCCTTGTCCAGACCGAAATAGAAGAAGAGTTGCGATCCCATAATTATCAGCAGGACGTTCGAGGCGTTGTTGTCAATCAGGTGGTCCGCCAGGTCGAGGTTCCAGGCCGAGAAGTTGAACATCATCCTGAAAACCGCCACGGCCTGGCCGAAGGTCTGGGCACGGAAGAAGACCCAGGCAAGGGTGGTAAGCAGGAATACCGAAAGCGTTGCCAGGTGCCTGCCGGCGGGAAGTTTCTTGACCCTCTGCGGCCATCCAGTGATTTTTTCCACCGTCAGATAGAACGAGTGTGCGACTGCCCAGAATATGAAGTGCCATGCTGCGCCGTGCCAAAGCCCGGAAATGAGCATCGTGATCCACAGGTTGATCTGATTGCGCACCGGACCTTTCCTGGAGCCGCCAAGCGGGATATAAACATAATCCCGGAACCAGGTTGAAAGCGATATGTGCCATCTCTGCCAGAATTCCTGAAAACTGGACGCGATGTAAGGATTGCGGAAGTTTACGGGGAATTCAAGGCCCATCCACTTGCCCAGGCCGCGGGCGATATCGGAATAGCCGCTGAAATCGCAGTATATCTGGAAGGCGAACATCATCATGATGATCCACCAGTAGCTGGACGAAACGGCCAAATCGTTGGCGGCGAACGCCTGGTTTACCGAGGCGGCCAGAGTATCCGCGACAACGACTTTCTTGAAAAAGCCGAAGACGATGAGATTCAGGCCCTCCCACCGCTGGTCGGAATCGACGTAGTTGAGTCTTTCAAGCTGTGGAAGCAGGTCTCTAGCGCGGACGATGGGACCCGCTACGAGTTGGGGGAACAGCGACAGATATGCGAAGAAATGAAAGATGTTGCGGGTGGGCCTGAGCACGCCTCGATATACGTCGATCGTATAGCTCATCGACTGGAACGTATAGAAGCTGATGCCCACTGGCAGTATAAGATTGGCCGCGGCAAACCGCACATCGGCTCCGAACGCGCCGAGCAGCCAGTTGAGATTGCTGATTCCGAAATCGAGGTATTTGAATACTGCTAGAGAACCGACGTTGCCGCAGATCGAGAGTACCAGGCAAAGTTTTCTTCTGGCCGGCCATCTGGTCATTGCAAGACCGGCGAAGAAGTCGATAAGGCCGCTGCCGATGATCAGGAAGAGAAAACGCCAATCCCACCAGCCGTAGAATACGAATGATGCGAAAATGAGGTAGATCCAGCGGGAGTTGTTGCGCCGCCTCAGGAGGGGCCAGCCCGCGAAGAAGAGGATCGCGAATACTATGAATACGAGTGAATTAAACTGCATATTGGCGTTCGGGGTTCCACAAGGCGGCTATACCGTTAATAAAGGGCGTAATATAACAATCGGCGGTTGGGTCGGCAAATGAAAACACCTGCTTGAGTACATGTAGATTTAAGCCTCGCATGGCGTCATATGGACACGTCGACGGATACGGGCTCAGTCCATGTAGCCCAGTTCGGCAAGACGCTTGCGGACCAGTTCCTGTTCGGCGTCGGAGAGGTTCTCCCGGGCCGGTTTGGCTGTTTCTTTTTCCGTTGGGGCCTGAATTGGCGCTTCGAGCTTCCTCTCGAAAAGGGATTGGGCGGGCTTGCCATCGACGTATGCGGGAAGTTCGGCATCCATGAGAGCGTAGACTGTCGGTGCGATGTCGACAATGTGGGCTCTCTGGCCGGCCGTTTTGTCAACTCCGGGGCCTTTCACAACGTAGATGCCCTCGTAATAATGGCATCCGGTGAATGTGTCAGGCGGTTCCAATCGGATGGGCGGGCCTTTTCGCGAGGTGGACTGGTGGACGATGTAGCCGGGGGCGGGTATCAGGATCAGATCGCCCAGGATTTCGGTATCGACCGATGGTACGCCGTAGAGTTCGGCGGGGGTAAGGATGTCCTGAAAGACCTTCTGGGGCGTCTTTGGGTTTGTTATTTGAGCGAATTTGCCTTTCAGGTCTTCGATTATGGCGTCAAATTCGGCGCCTCTTTCGACGGTTCCATGGGGATTTCGGCCTTTGACGTTCAGGTATATGTGGCCGTTCACTGCCGAATACATAACCATCGCTTTGGAATTCTTCCAGTCGACGGGGGTCTTGAGTTCGACCTCCATTTCGTCTTTTTCGGAGATGAGGTTGCGGCGGGCGCGGCGGACCATTCGTCCCAGGCTGGATTTGGTCCTGAGATAGCCCCAGTCGTGAAGAAACATGTTGGCGCGTATCGAGCCGTGCATGGGACCGAAGCCATGGTCGCTCATAACTATTACGGTCGTATCGGAGCCGGCGAGTTCGAGCAGCTCTGCAATGGCCGAGTCGAGCTTCTCGAACATCCGGAACAACCTGTCGCGATGAACGGGGTAACTGTCTCGCGTTTGTGAGCTCAGGCACGGCCAGATGTGGTGCTGCATGAGATCCAAATCCTGAAATTGGACCATCATGAGGTCGGGCGAAATCTTTCCGTTTACCATCTTGGCTGTTTCGACGCGCTGAGCAAAGCATCTCTCCACTTTGGATATGTTGGAGTCGAACAATTCGAGGTCGCGATTGTCGCCCTTTTGCCAGGGAGCTATGAAGTCGAAATCCGGTATCGCGGCCAGGAGTTCTTTCTTGAACTCCGGCGGCGAAGTGAACGCCGCGGTTGTATCGGGTGTGCCGTAACCTGAGACCACGATTCCATTTACGTCGGCACAGGGATAAGTCCAGGGTACGTTTATTGACGCAACCTTAAAGCCCTGGGAGCTGAGTTGCTGAAACATGTTGGGTACGCGGCAGCTTGCCGCCGAGGATATTCGCAGACGATCATCCCGGAATGAGTAGTCTTTGAAGCCGACTACGCCGTGCGTGTAAGGCTGACAGCCGGTAATGCAGGTTGTCCATGCGGCGGCGGTTACCGGCGGATGCGTGGATTGAAGTACGCCCGAGTTGCCTTCGGTGCGTAGTGTGCGCAATGTGGGCATGTGGCCGGCGACCAATGCATCATCCAGAACGCTCCAGTTGGCGCCGTCTAATCCGATTATCAGTACTTTAATCATGTCTTGGGCCTGTAAATCGTTATCCGCGTATGTTCGAGAGCAATGTTTATCACTTGCTCAGGCATTGGGCAAGGTTTTTGTACTGCAGACGCACCCGGCTTCAGAAAGGCGCGTTATCGGCGTCCGCATTTAAGAACCGCGGCATACTATTTCAGCGGGGTTGCACGAGCCCGGGCCAAGGGCTAGGATATGGCTGGTGGTCCGGAATTGGCCGTCATTAGCAGGCGATTAGGCAAAGGAGGCATTATGAACAGAATAACAGCCAGTCATGTGTGCCTGGTTATACTAGCGTTGAGCTGTTCGGAGTGTTATTCAGGCGATATTTATCGGCCTGTGATTGACGGACAGTGGTGGCAGGTTGCAGGCGACCCTGATCTGGGGGATTTTACGACGGAGCGGCAGCAGCCTGTTGATTTCGGTGTATGGCAGGCCGGGGACGGTACGTGGCAGTTGTGGTCGTGTATAAGGCACACCGCCTGCGGGGGCAATACGCGGCTGTTCTATCGCTGGCAAGGGGCAAAGCTGACGGCGCACGACTGGAAACCGATGGGAATCGCCCAGACCGCCCGGACGGATTTGGGCGAGACGCTGGGGGGTCAGCAGGCGCCACACGTTGTCAAAGTGGGCGATACTTATCACATGGCGTACGGTGACTGGGTGAACATCTGCTTTTCGACAAGCGAGGACGGCAAAAACTTCAAACGGGTGATCCAGCCGGGCCCAAAGAGCGGCGTTTTTTCCGAAAAGTGGGCGATGAACGCCCGGGATCCAATGCTGCTAAGAAGCGGCGATCTGTGGTATTGCTACTACACGGGCCACACAGACGAACATGGATACGATTTTTGCAGGACGACGAGCGATCTTGCTTCGTACGAGTGGTCGAATTCGTGCGTGGTCGCGTACGGCGGCAAGAGCGGTGATTATCAGTGGTCGGCCGAGTGCCCTCATGTAGTGGAACTGTCCGAGGGCAACTATTATCTTTTCAGGACTCAGCGGTACGGCAAGAACGCGCAGACCAGCGTGTATCATTCCACGAATCCTCTGAATTTCGGCATCGACGACGACAGGGGATTTGTCTGCACGTTGCCGGTGGCGGCGCCGGAGATTATTCTGCATGAAGGACGATACTACATTGCCTCACTCATGCCTTCGCTGAAGGGTATTCATATTGCCGGGCTCAAGTGGGTCGAGCATGACAGCGCACTGGGTGAAACAATCTTTGATCTGGATGAGGCTGAGGTCAGAAACTCGTGGAAATTGAAAGAAGGCGATTTGCCTTCGGTATTTACTACGTCGACCAGAAGCAACTTTGCCCCCGCAACAAAGCATTTCATAGGCACGGCCGAAACCGCGGAGGGCAAACTGAACGACGATCTGACCGCGGTAATTGAATCGCCTCGGTTCGTCATATCAGAAGACGGCTACATATTGCTGGTTTCCGGAGGTTCGGACCTGAGCAAGACCTATGTGGCTCTTATCGATGCGCAGAGCGGCAAAGAATTGGTGCGGCTGACAGGCAAAGGGTCCAACCGATTCGACCGCGAATACGTCGATTCGCGCAAATGGCAGGGAGCAAGCGTGTTCCTGCGAATAGTCGACAAGGCCGGCGGTGGATGGGGGCACATTAACTTCGGCGGTATTTACAAGGCCCAATAGCGGTCGAATAAGCTTGAATATCGGGCGCAAACCTGTTGTTATATGGTGGTTACTGCCGGCGGGGTAGTCGGCGTTATTTCGAACGGTCAGGTACGTTTTTGCGATGGAGGTTCTTGTATGCGAAGTGTTCGCTTGTTGCTTGTTGCAGCTCTGCTGGGGCTGCTGTGTTGTGTTCCATCTGGAATGGCCGCCAAATCGGCGGACCCGGTTCGGGTTCTTCTGATTTCCGGCGACGACATCGGTCCATATCACGACTGGCGTGAGATTTCCGAGAAGACTCGCGAGGTTCTGGCCGATTCGGACAAGTTTGTAGTTAAAGTGTGCGAGGATCCGCTGATTCTGGAATCCGAAACGGCGCTCGGCAGGTATGATGTAATTGTGCTCACGCTTTACAACCGCTCAGTGCCGACGATTACGGACGATGCAAAGGAAAACCTGCTGGGCTTTGTTAAGAGCGGCAAGGGGTTCTACGTGCAGCATCTGGCAAGCGCCTCGTTCAAGGAGTGGGAGGAATTTCGCGAATTGTGCGGAAGGTACTGGGTGATGGGCAAATCCGGGCACGGGCCCAGGGGCGTTTTCGAGTGCAAGGTCGTCAATAAGGAACACCCCATCACAAAAGGTATGCAGGATTTCCGGATATTCGACGAACTTTACGCCAAGCTGCAGGGCGATGCCGAGATCGAGGTTCTGGTTTCGGCCGATTCGGACTGGAGCAAGGGGACCGAGCCTCTGGTGTTCGTAAGGAATTACGGCAAGGGCCGTTGCGTTCACAACGCTCTGGGGCACGATTTCAAATCCATTCTGGACCCGAATATGAAGAAGCTTATCCGTCGCGGTGTTGAATGGGCGGCTACCGGCAAGGTAACCGACTGAATTTCGGCCGCGAGAATTCAAGGCGGTTAGATCATCGAGGGACAGTCGGTTTTTGCGGCTGTCCCTTTTTATTGCAGCCATAATGTGTTTTTTTTTGATATCGTTCCGCAACCAAATGAAGCTGTCGGACAAGGATTTTAAGAAGTACACTGTCGGCGAGGAAATCGTCAGTAGTGTGCTGCACATAATCGCTCTGGGGCTGAGTATCGCCGGTCTGGTGCTTCTTGCGGTATTCGGTTCGGTGCGGGGCAGCGTCTGGCATGTTGTGAGCTTCGTAATTTACGGCAGCACTCTTATCGTCATGTACGTCTCATCGACGTTGTATCACGGCGTTGCCCATCTGCCGCTGAAACGCTTCTTCAAAATTCTGGACCACTCGGCGATTTATCTGCTTATCGCCGGGACCTACACGCCCTTTCTGCTGGTGAATCTTCGGGGTCCGTGGGGATGGAGCCTGTTCGGGGTAATATGGGGAATTGCAGCGGCGGGGGTTCTCTACGAGAGTACGCTGACAGCTCGTTTTCCCAAACTGTCGCTGGTGCTTTATGTGGCGCTGGGCTGGCTGTGCCTGCTGGCTGTCAAGCAGATTCTCAGCAAGGTCAGGCCCGAAGCACTCATATTGCTCGCGGCCGGCGGTCTGTTGTATACTGTCGGGGTGGTGTTCTACGCCTGGAAGAAGTTGCCTTACGGCCACTGCATCTGGCATGGATTTGTACTGCTGGGCAGTATATGCCACTATTTCGCCGTTTTTTACTGTCTGTGACCCGCGGGGTGAACCATGAAGCTTTTAAGACTTACAGTTACATCGCTTATCCTGCTTGCAGGTGCGGCAGGTACGAAAGCCGCACGGCAGATGGAATACCTCGATAGAGGATTGATTGCAGTTCGAGCACACAAGACGGAAGTCTACGTAGGCTGGCGATCGTTGGGTACTGATTCCGAGAACGTCGGTTTCGACGTATACCGACGCGCGGGCAACGCCAAACCCGTGAAACTGAACACGGTCCCGGTAATCGACTCCACCAATTTCGTGGACCGCGCATACAATCCGGACGCAAGAAACTCATGGTTTGTGCGACCGGTCCTGAATGGCAAACGGCTGCCTGCCTCCAGAAGCTGTACTTTAGATGTAGATTCACCCGTAAGAAAGTACATTTCGATTCCCCTGCGTACGCCCGGGGGATATACGCCCAATGACGCATCGGTTGGCGACCTTGACGGCGACGGTCAATACGAGATAGTGATTCATCAGGCGGGCCGAGGCAAGGATAATTCTCAGAGGGGCTTTACGGATCCGCCTGTACTCGAAGCCTACGATCTGAGCGGGGATTTTCTCTGGCGGATCAATCTGGGAAAGAACATACGTGAAGGGGCGCATTATACGCAGTTCATGGTGTACGACCTCGACGGGGACGGCAAAGCTGAGGTGGCGTGCAAGACTGCCGATGGCGCTGTCGACGGCAAGGGCAAAGTCATTGGAGATACGGATGCCGACTACCGGAATGCCCGCGGTTACGTATTGTCGGGACCGGAATACCTGACGGTTTTCGACGGGCAGACCGGCGCGGCGCTGGCTACGGTCGATTACGTGCCGGCGCGGGGCGATGTGGAAGACTGGGGCGATGATTACGGCAACCGTGTGGACAGGTTTCTGGCTTGCGTGGCGTACCTGGACGGCCGGCGACCCAGCCTGGTAATGTGTCGCGGTTATTACACACGGACGGTTCTGGCGGCTTGGAACTGGCGGAACGGCAAGCTGGAGAATATCTGGACTTTCGACAGCGACGAGGACAACCGTGAATACGCCGGACAGGGCAACCATAATCTGAGTGTAGCGGACGTCGATTCCGACGGCAGGGATGAGATAATATACGGAGCCTGCGCGATCGACGACGACGGAACGGGACTGTATACGACGAGTCTCGGCCACGGTGACGCCATGCACCTTTCGGACATCGATCCGGACCGGCCGGGACTGGAGATATTCGCGATTCACGAACGCCCGCGGCACAGGTACGGTGCAAATCTGCGCCAGGCAGCCACCGGCGAGATTATCTGGGGTCTGCAACTCAGAGACCCGGGGCGAGGACTTGCAATAGACATTGACCCGCGATATCCAGGCTACGAGTGCTGGACGAACGATTCGGACGGTCTTTACAGTTGCAAAGGCAAGAGGATTTCGCGGGCCAAGCCCCGGTCATGCAATATGGGGATTTGGTGGGATGGGGATGTCCTCCGTGAGATACTGGACGGAGTTACTATAAGCAAATGGGATCATGAAGAGGGCAGAGCGACAAGATTGCTCAGCGCAGACGGTTGTTCCAGGAACAACGGCTCAAAATCCAATCCTTGCCTTTGTGCCGATATTCTGGGGGACTGGAGAGAAGAGCTGATCTGTCGAACTACCGACAATCGCGAACTGCGAATCTACACAACAACCATACCGTCCAATCACCGCCAGTACACACTGATGCACGATCCGACTTACAGACTCGGGATAGCCTGGCAGAACGTCGGCTACAATCAGCCCGCTCACACCGGCTTCTATATGGGCGAAGGTATGCAGGATGCGCCACGGCCCGACATAGAAACAATCGGACAATGAAGGTTCTCAATCGCCTACGGTCCCCAGCATTGTATAGTGCCATCCTTCAAAGAAACGAATACGCTGCCTGAAGCGGCGCTCATGCCGTCGAATACGGGCATAGCGTCAAGTTTGCACTCCGAAAGCTTCGAGCCGTCTTCTTTGGAGAGCACCTGCATTAACACACCTTTTCTTCCTCTGAAGGCGGCCAGAGCTTCAGGTTCGTTCCGGTACTCCATGGCGTCGGGAGCCTTTTGTCTGAGATCCGGGGGACCGGCAACGACGATTTTGTCGGGAGTAAGAACCATGGCGCGGACAATAATGGAGTCTTCATGGGACCATCCGTCGTTTTGCACATCGGCGGAACCTTTAGTGTTCCTTTTGGATTTTCGCCGTCCCGGTCCGGTCGATGTCAGGACTTTATCGGCGGCGAATATGTGATATGTGTCGAGTTTGTGGCCTGCGGCGCCGCTGGCGATTCGTTTGCGGCCGTAGCCGTACACCTGTTCTTCGTCGAAACACAGTATTCTTCCGGCCGGGACCTGATTAGCAGCATCGGCCCAATGGCCCCAGCCGGCGCCAACGCCCGTGCCTATGAGCCAATAAGAGCGAACGAACCACTCTTCGCCCAGGAAGCCGGTTATCGAGAACAGGTGCGGCTTTTCCCGGTCGGTCTCATTGCCCATCGCATCGAATTGAAGATGCTTCATGAATACCGACTCACCGTCGCCGGAGAGGATGTCCGAAGACGAACCCTCCATGTCGAAAGGCGCAATCGGCTCTTCGCCCGTCTGTCGGCCGGTCTCCGGGTCGCGATCACTGAGAACGGTTGCGGACAGTTGCTTTCCGGTCAGCGGATTCAGGCGATAGAGGACTATCCCGCAATCAAGGTAGGTCGAACGGCCCGCCGCAGCGTAGAGTACATCGTTCTGCACGAGCACCGCGCCGTGGACCGGCCAGGCGGATTCGAGTTGGTCGTAAGAACCAATTATGCGTTCGGCGGGCGCCGTGCGGAAACGCCACGCGAGTGTGCCGCTGGAAGCATCGAGCGCGTATATCCAGCCATCGGCGCAACCGAAAAAGACCAGGCCTTTGTGCACCGTCGGTGAACTGTCGATTCTGCCGCCCGCGGTGAAGCTCCACTTTTTCGCACCGTCTGCGGCTTTCACAGCGTAAAGGGTGTGACTGTCTGTCGCGGCGACAAATACCGTTGAGCCGACAATTATCGGCTGGGTGAGTCTGCCTCCGATCTGCGTGGACCACTTCTTTTGCACCGACTGCGGAAGATCTGTCGAAGATGCTCCGGCTCTCGAGATGTCGCCGCGATACATCGGCCAGTCGTCATCATCGGCCTTCAGATCGGTCGAACTGCCGAAGGCGGGGCCTTTGTGCAGAACCGGTTCGTCGGGAAACGTCATACGATTGTCTTTTCCTCGCTGAGGAGCGGCCGCAAAGATACCGGGTACTTTTACCTTGGGAAAACATGCGCAGGCGTCGGGGGGAGCGTACAGTAGACCGTTTGCGGGCATGATTCCATACTGGCATGTACCGCGAATCCAACTGTTGTTGCCCTGCCAGCCGTCCACCAGACTGACGACTTCAATGCCGCTGCGGCCGGTGAAGATGAATCGCTCGCTGGCTTTGTTGCGGTAGCAGCGATGATGCGTCATACCTACGCGGTCGCCCTTCCAGGCAAGGTCTTTCCGGAGTTTTCCGGTTCGTAGATCATAACCCTTGAAATCCGCTCCGACCCAGACGGTGTCGCCTATGACAAAAACGTCGACGGCGGAGTTGTAGTCCTCCGAGCAGGGTGTATTCCAAAGTTCGTCGCCGGTCTCGACTGAATAGGCTCTCAAGATAGATTTCGATCTTCTGGGAAAGCCCGGCTCATTCCAGCCGTGAACGCCCCATTCCACCGCTCCCCTGGCGGCATTATTATCACCGGCGGCCCTGTCGGCGCAAAGCAAAACCTTGTCCGTGGCAACAATAGTAGGCGGTGCAAATGACATTCTTCTGGCAGGGGTGAGTCTTGGGGTCATCCATACTGTGCCCGCGGACTTTGCGTCCAGCCGCCTTATACCGGCAGTGGTTTGACAATACACGCTGTCATCGCGGACTGTCAGAGACAACGGCAGCAGATATTCATCACCAAAGGATTTCTTCCACAACTGCTTGCCGGTAGCCGTGTCGATGGCGGCAATATAGCGGTAGTCGGTAGGCTCGGGTTCTCCCCTTTCGTGGAGACCGCCGCCGGTTCGGTTGATTTCGGATGTACCCACTGCCAGATACATTATACCGTCTTGAATCAGTATTTCCTCGGCCCGCTTGGTTCCTTCGTAGACTTTGAGGACTTTGCCGGTCGCGGCATCCAGCTTGCTGACGGGGGCATCTATTCCAAGAGTTACGTAGATCGAATCACCTACAGCAACCAGTCTCCGCGGCAAATGCAGTGGACCTGAGCGGAAATGGCGTAAGTGGTCGTTCCACTTGTCGATTCTTCTTTCCCAGAGCAGTTTGCCGTTGAAAGCATCTCTTGCAACCAGTTCCCATTTTCCCATGAACCTTATGGAGGCCAGAGGCGCCTTGTCGACTATAAAGAAGACCCTGCCGTTGGCGCTGACGGCCGCACTCATACTGGCGAGTTCTTCATGGCTTCTGCCCCATCTGGGCGGTGAAGTCCATTGTATGCATCGCGGAGCGCCGATGCGTGTATCGCGGGCGACGGCGTTGTTGTCGGGTCCGTGCAAAAAGTGGGTCCACTGGTCAATCTCGGACGGCCATGGTTTTACGATTTTGCGACCGTCGACAAGTGCGACTCCCTGCGGTACGAGTACCCGTGTGATTTCCTCATCCGAAACCCGGAATCTATCGCCGACAATAAGCAGATTCACCAGATTGTCAACATAGGGCAGATTTTGCCCGTCAAATTGACTAACAGACACTTGGCCATAGACTCCGGTGCTTAGAAGATTTTGTCTGGCCTGAGCAACCTTTGCGGGATCGACGTCGAGTCCCTGAACAATATAGCGGTCGTTTATCAGCAGTTCTGCGGCTTCTTTGCCGTTTCCACAGCCGAGGTGCACAATTACCCCCCCCTTGACACCGGAGGACTGCACGATGTCATTTACTGAACCGAAACAAGTTGCGGTCAGCAACAGGATTACCAGAATGAAAAAAGCTCGTTTTCGCATAGCAACGTGTTCTCCTGAATACTCAAGGCGCGGTCATTAATCATTTGGCGGCAAAGCAAGTGATTTTGCCGTCTGCGGTGCTAATGAACAAACAGCCGCCGGACGCGGCCATTCCATCCCAAACCGGGATCGCTGGCAGATCCAGTTGCAGGAGTTGTCTGCCGTCGTCTGTCGAGACGGCCATCAACTTTGCACCTTCTTTGCCCTGATACGCAGCATCCTGTCTGGCCAGTGCTGCTACAATCTCCGGATCGAAGGGGTTTTCGAAGGCCTTATCTTCGTCCACGACGTCCGGAGGTCCGGCGACAAAAAGCTTTTGACCGGCCAGGACCATTGCCCGAACGTGCAGGTTCGGATGCATCTTGGACCAGTAAAGTTCAGGCGCCAGGCGGGCTTCGAGAGCAGCGTGCCGGGTAAACTCTCGGTTGAATACGGCGTTTCTTCCCGATTTTCGGCTCCATTGTTTGACGCGTTCGATGTCTTCGGGGTCTGCCTGTTTCGACGAGCAGAAGAGATGATTTTCGAGCACGTGAGACCAGACGAACAGCCCGGGTTCGCGTCCGAATCCGTAGACCCGCTCATCGTCGAAGACGAGCATTCTGCCGGCCGGGGCGTACCTTCCGGCGCGGTACCACCAGTTGCATCCGGATGAAAAGGCTCTGCCGAACAGCCAGTAAGATCGGTGCCACGCGTCGCTGTCGAGAAACCCGGTAGGACTGAATAGATGTGTGTTTTTGCCCAACTGCTCGGTGGCTCGCTGGAAGGGTTCGGTCATGGGGTCAACGGTCTGAATGCGTTTACCGTTTGCATCAAAGGCCTGGGCCCGCATGTACACAGTCTGGCCGTCGCTTGACAGAATGTCGGGCAGAGCGGTCGGCATGTTCAGGACTTTGACGTCCTTCTGCGGGCTTTTTTGATCGTCAATAACGCCTTCGAAAAGCACTCGCCCCGTGGCGGCATCCAGGCGGTAAAACCTGAGTCCGCCGTCGAGGAAGGTCGATCGGCCGGCAACGAAATGCACAATGCCGTTTTGGACAAGCACGCTGCCGTGTACGGGCCATACTGACTGAAGTTTTCCGTAGGATATAAGTCTTAAGTCCCGAGGCGCGGCCCGGAATCGCCATACGAGTTCTCCGTCGGCCGCCCGCAGGCAGTAGACTTTGCCGTCCGTGCAGCCGAATAGAACCAGATTTCCGTAAATGGTCGGCGGTGAATCGACTTCGGCGCCGGTTGTGAAAGTCCAGAGTTTTTCGCCCGTGGCGGCATCCAGTGCGTAGAGGGTGTGGGTGGATTTCGATGCAGTGAAGACCCTGCCGTCGGCGGCCACCGGGCTTGTGGGTTCGGCGCCGAGATCGGTTCGCCAGATTTTCGCAATCGGGGTCTTTACCTCGGCAGGCGTGGCGCCACTCCGGGCCGCGTCGTGACGATAAGTAGGCCACTGATCACTCTTTCCGCCACCGGCCTCGGGTTTGGCGCCGTAAGCCGGGCCTTTGACCAGCCTATCGGCAGCATCGAGGGAGTTCTTCAAAGTTCTCTGCGAACCGGGCGCCAGGGCACAGAAGCCGGCCTGCTTGGCGTCCAGATAACACGCACAGGGGTGTGGCGGTGCGTACACGAGGCCGTTGCAGGGCAGGATGCCGTAGGTGCAGGCGCCGCGGACCCAGTGGTGGGTTTCCCATGTTTTGTTTCGAATGTCGACGAATTCTATGCCGGTTCTGGATGCCAGGAAGTATTTGTCGGTTGCTTTGGCGCGGTAACAGCGGTGATGGAACCAGTACGTCTTTACATCAGGCGTGAATTCCCGTTTTACCCGCCCGGTTCGAGGGTCGCGGCCGGTCATCACACCCGAATGGCCGCCGCCTGCAATCTTTCCGCACCAGACAAGTCCGTCTATGACCAGAAGATCTTCGGCCGAACCGGCATGCCCGGCCGGATAATGCGGCGCCGACCACAGAAGCTCACCGTCCCTCTTGGACAGTCCCCTGATTTTGCGTTTAAGCCGGCCGTCCGCGAACAGTACCACGTCCTCGTACAGCACCAGAGTGGGGCCGTAGACATAGCCCATGCTGTCCCTCTGGTCTACAGGCTCCGAATGCCATTTTTGGCGACCTGTCTTTATGTCCAGACATACGACCTGTTTCCAGTTATGAAAAAACACGCCGTTTTCATCGACGGCCAGGGTGAGTGGCTCTACGGGGGATTCGGATTTCCACAGATGTTTTCCGGTTTCGGCATCTATGGCGAGTATACTTCTGTCTTCCGGTGTAAGAAGATAACCTTCGGCCTTCTTCATAGTGCGGTTTTTCTCGTCCCAGCACACCATGAGTTTTGGATGATAATCTTTCGGATTCATCGAACGATTGTTTTTGAGAACAAACAGCGTGCCGTCGCTGACGATTATCTCTTCCGTATATTCGGTTCCGTCATAGGTTTTCAAAAGTTCGCCGGTTGCGGCATCGAGTTTGCTGACCGGCGCTTCGAGGCCCAGCGTAACGTATACGCTGTTGCCCACTGCTACGAGGCGTCTCGGCGGCTGAGCGGGTCCGTCCTTCAGAGGCCAGCGATGATTGAACCATGAGTCGATGGATCTTTCCCACAGCTCGATCCCGTTGAATGCATCGCGGGCGGTAAGTCGCCACTTTGGCGGCATGTGAATCGAAGCGCGGCTTCCCATATCGATTATAGAAAATATTCTGCCGCCGGAAGAAACAACGGCGGCGACACTGGAAGTGAACTCGTGATGCCGCGCATACCTGGGATCAGCTTCCCACTGCAAGTACCGTAGCGGCCCGATGGCCGTGTCGTGGGCAACCGCGTTGTTGCTCGGATCGTGCATGTAGTGCGTCCAGTCGTCGATGTTTTCCGGACGGGGTTTGGTTTTCTTTGTCCAGATGTCGTCACTCTTGACATAGGCAACGCCGTTGGGTGCAAGGACCCGCATAAGCTCGGACTCGGAAACGTCGTAAGCATTCTCGACAACAATGAGATTCACAGTATTGTCGATGTAGGGCAGATTTTCGCCTTCCAGCAGATCTACGGAAATCTTGCCGTAGATTTTTTTTTCGAGCATACGGGTGCGGGCCTTTTCGATTTTGTCAGGATCCTTATCGAGACCGTGAAGGAGGTAGGCGTCCGATGCGCGCAGTTGCGATGTGAGTTCGCCGTCGCCGCAGCCCAGATGGACCACAAGCCCGCCTTTCACACCGGTTTTGCGGAGAATGTCCGCGGCTGAAAGGCCAAGGGCGACATCGGTGGTCAATAGGAGATTCAGCAACAGAAGGCAGACAGCAAGTGAATTTCGTCTGATCATGGGAGTTGTCCTCATCAATTTAGCATGTAAAAAGCCTGTCGAGGTCATTGGGGCAGCCTCAGAACTGCTTAGAAGTCAGTATATGGAATGCTGCGGCCACATTTCATGTACATATAATGGCATCCACAACGCACATTGTCAATGAATTACGCTCTGGCATCCGGATATACGTTATTTTAATTGCGGTCCTCAAATGCTATCATAAAGGCATGTATAAGACCGAGAAACATGCCAGAAATATAGTCGCTTGCTGTCTGTTAGCTTTGGTAATGTTAACGGCCCAGCGGGTCTGGGGTGCGATTAAGCTGCCACCTCGCTTGGCCGGCGGTGAGCGGGTGCAGACCATTAATTCGCAGCGTCTACTGGAGGCTCCTGACTCGCTTGCAGGAGTAAACGTCGCCAGGGAAGCGCCTGTCGTGGATTTCATGTATTACCCGGGCCAGGATTATGAGGGCGGTCCCTGGTCAAACTGGGGCGATGGAACGGCCGTCAAAGGCAAATACTATTCGGCGATCGGAGACCACAAAGCACCGGAGGGAAACGCTTTTGTTTATGAATACGATCCGGCGTCTAAAACTCTGCGTAAGATTGTCGAGCTGCGAGAGATTCTCGACGTGCCTGACGGCGAATACACGCCGGGCAAGATCCACAGTCGCATCGACATGGGCAGCGACGGCTGGCTTTACTTTGCGACACATCGCGGCTCGACCAAAGTGACCACTGACGAATTCGGCTACAAGGGTGACTGGATACTGCGCCATCATCCGGAGACCGGCAGAACCGAGGTCGTCGCACACGGGCCGGTCGGCAGGCAATGTATACCGTGCAGTGTACTCGATCCGGAAAAGCTTATTTTCTACGGAGGGACTGCCGCCGGCGACTATAGCGATAAGCGCATAAAATTCTTCGCTTATGACATCAACGCACGCCAGGTCCTTTACAGCGGATATAAAGGGCCCGGGCGATATATGATGTTCTCCAGATCGAAGAATGTCGTCTATTTTGTGCCCAACCTGCAGGGCCGGGTATTCAAATACGACCCGACGCGGCATGGTTCTCCGGTGGAACTCGACGTGGAGATGGGCATACGGGCTGCAACCCGCGAAACATCCGACGGCTTCATCTACACTGTTTCAAAAGACGGTGCGATGGTCTGCCGTTTCGACGTCAAAAGGGAAGAAGTGAAGATTCTCGGTCCGGCGGCGGTTGGCAGTCAGACTTATATAACCAGCATCGACATTGGTCCCGGCGGTCGCTACCTTTACTATGTGCCGGGCGCTCACGGGGGAAGTGAAAAGGACGGCTCGGCGGTCGTTCAGTTCGACACAACAGACGGCACTAAGAAAGTGGTGGCGTTTCTGCATCCGGTTCTAAGAGAGAAGTTCGGTTATATTCCGCTGGGAACTTTTAGCACGGCTCTCAGTGAAGGCGGGGAAAAGCTGTACATAACCTGGAACGGGAATCTCGGCGGCCGCCGGCGCAACAGGCTCACCTGGGATGCATGTGCGCTAACGGTACTGCATATTCCGGAATCTGAAAGATTGCCATAGAGACTGAAGCTTATGAATAGACAAACTGCCGCCATTTTGTTTTTTGCGATAGTGTATTCGGGAGCATCGCACGCCGGGCGACTGTCTTTTGCCGAATGCAGCGATGAATGGGGGCTTTCCGAACCCCTGAGGGGTATTATGGCTCATGGCGCGGCGTGCGGGGATTTTGACAACGATGGAGATGCAGACCTTTACGTGGGCGGTTTCTGCGATCGACCGGCCGAAAAATATCTCGGGGCGTCTGGACCGGTGGCAAATATGCTGCTGATAAATGAAGGAGGCGTCTTTCGCAAGATTGCGGCAGGCGCACTTGAATTTCAGGCTCGAACCAGCGGCGCGGTTTTTACCGATTTCGACAACGACGGCGATCTGGACCTTTATGTGTCGAACAACTCCAAGAGCAAAGGCCTGAGAGTGGCGAACCGGCTGTTCGAAAATATCGGTGGGCGTTTCCGAGATATTTCAGAAGGAAACGGTGCATGTCTTGTGATGGGCGGTCGAAGCGTCGGCGTACTCGATTATGACGGGGATGGCTTGCTGGATATGCTGGTGGCCGAAGACAAATGGACCGGTTCCAGGACGCGGCTGTTCCGGAATCTCGGACGTCTTGAATTTGCGGATGTTTCGCAAGAGGCGGGCCTTCCGGCGGATCTGCCGGGCCTGGGCGTCGCAACGCCCGATCTGAATGCGGACGGACTGCCCGACATATTCGTCTGTCAGGCCAATCGCCTCTTCCTTTCGAGCTGCGACAACGTCTATCGCGAAGCGGATTCCGAGATTTTTCAATACGAGCCGGTGAACGAGGAGGGAACCCCCTGCGGCGTGGCATGCGGCGATCTTAACAACGACGGCCTGACGGACATCGTTGCAGTCGATCACAGCCAGCCGGCCAGGCAGCATTTGTGGATTAATGTCGGGCTGCGAAACGGCGAACCACAGTTCGAAGACGTAACCGGACAAGCGGGACTCGATTATCTGTTTCCATCGTGGACACCGGACAGGCTACATCTGAAGCACGCACATCTGGAACTCGCAGATTTCGACAATGACGGGCGGCTGGACATAATGATCGCCGCAACTTATAAACGCGACGGCAAGCCGCAGCCGTTCGTGTGCCGGAACATAACCGATCTGCGAAGTGAGGGGGACGACCGCATCCCGAGATTCGAGGTTCCTCCCATAGAAGACCCAGATGCATACTTCGCGGCGGGACCTGCGGGAGATTTCGACAGAGACGGCAGAGTCGATATGTTCCTGGCCAGTTGGTTTCCCCAGATATCCTCAAAACTTTTTATAAATCACACCGAAACCGGTCACTGGCTTACAGTCAGTGTCGTCGGCAGGACTGTAAACCGCATGGGAATAGGCGCCAAAGTCAGGGTATATAGAAGCGGCCGTCTCGGAGATGCCGCAAGCCTTCTCGGATATCGTGAAATCGGCACCGGATTCGGCTTCTGCACCGGTCAGGAGGCGGTTGCAAGGTTCGGGCTGGGCAATCGCACTGTTTGCGACGTGGAGGTTGTACTGCCCCACAACAAGGGTGTGATCCGCAGGCCGAACGTGAAGGGTAATCAACTGCTGGTCATCAGAGAATAACTTTTTGCTGAGGATAAGGGATGTTTCAAAAGAAACTGAAAGGCGAATTTAACACAACTACTATCCGGCAGCTTCTCATCATAGGGCTTTTGCTGAACTGTGCCGGCACCGCAACGGCGGCGGTTTTCGAGATACACCCTGCGACCGTGAACTCTCAGGAAGAATTCGAAACCCTTGCAAATAAGCTCGAACCCGGGGATGAGCTGGTGCTGAGCGGAGGGGTTTATTCGCAGAACGGACGCAGGGCCGTTACGGCCAGGGGCACGGCGGAAAAACCGATCATAATACGAGCGGCCGCCGAAGAGTCCCCCCTGCTTACGAGGCCGGGTGACAATATGAACAGACAGAACAACATCGAGTTCATTGACTGCGAGTATCTGATCGTGCGGGGGCTGCGATTCAAGGGGGGCAGTTCGGGTGTGCGGTTCATCCGCGGCAATCATATCAAGTTCGAACAGTGCGAGATATCCCACACCGGAAATAACGCTCTTACCATGAACAGCGGCGACTGCGATTCGTTTGTGATCAGGGGCAATCACATTCATCACACCGGCCTGAGCAAATCGGGCCCGACCGAGGGCGAGGGCATGTACATTGGATGCCACAGCGGCTCGTGTCGTACAACGAATACGCTTGTCGAGGGCAATTATATCCATCATACGCGCGGCACAAGCGCCGGCGGAAACGACGGCATTGAGATCAAATTCGGTTCCTATGGGAATATAGTCCGGGACAATGTTATTCACGATACTAACATCGGCAGAAAGTACCCCGGCATCTTCGTATATGGGGGAGGATCCGAGGTCAATATTGTCGAAGGCAATGTAATCTGGCGGGCGGGCGAAGGAATTCAGGTTGTTTCGGACGCAATCGTTCGCAACAATATTATCTTCGACTGTTCGATCAACGGCATTACAGCAGCACCGCATAACGCGGTCTCCCAAATGCGAAACGTCAGAATTGTGCATAATACAATAGCGAACAGTCCGAAAGGCGTTCGTATCAGGTGGAAGGATGCGAGGGATATGCTGTTGAGCAACAATGCGGTGTACTGCCCGGATTCAGTCGCAATCGATGCGACGGGAATCGGCGCCGCTACGATCAGGGCTAATTATGTCGCGGGCAGGTTGACGGGCGCCAAACTGGATGACTTCCGGTTTTTTGCAGGCGGCTCGCTTTCCGAGGCGTTTTTGAACGCCGCGGAACACAATTACCGGCCCGCACCGCAGTCAAAACTCGTAGGTTCGGCCGAGCCCGCGGATGCAGCGAAGTTGGATTTTAATTGCAGGATTCGCAAAGGACCTTTCGATGTGGGCGCCTACGAAACCGAAGGTTCATCAAAGAATGCCGGATGGCGAGTAGAACCGGGTTTCAAGAAATGTCCGGTTCATACGCAAGCAGACTGGAGCAGCAAGTGAAAAATTACTGGCAGTATGATACCGAATAATGTAGCATTCGGATGTACTCGAACAGATTAGCACGCCGTCTTTTGGTAGAAAGGCATTTGCTATGAACAAAGCAGTAGAAAAGAATAGTTTCCTTACCCGCCGGCAGTTAGTCAAATCAATAGGCGCCGCAGGCTTAGTTTCAGCATTTCCGTCCGTGGTGCCTTCCAGCGTATTCGGCAAATCCGCCCCCTCGAACCGGATTACGGTGGGCATGGTCGGCATGGGTCGACAGGCGCTGCATGCAAATTTGAAACCTTTCCTGTACTCCGATGACGCCAGAGTTGTGGCGGTCTGCGATGTGGATAAGTGGCGGCTTACACGAGCTAAAAGCGAGGTCGACAAGCACTACAAGAGCAATGACTGCCAGGCAACGACTGACTGGCGCAAAGTAGTGGAGCGAGACGATATAGACGCGATTATGAATTCAACGCCCGATCACTGGCATGTGCCGATTTCGCTGGCGGCGGTGCGGACGGGCAAGCATGTATCGTGCGAGAAGCCTCTTACTCTTTCCATCGCCGAAGGTCGGACGCTTGCCGACGCGGTTCAAAAGCATGGAGTAACATTCCGCACGGACAGTGAGTGCCGCTCGAACTCTTACATGCACAAGCTTGCTGAACTGGTCCGAAACGGTTACGTGGGTGAAATCAAACGTATCGAAGTCGGGGTTCCGACCGGGGATAAGGCCGGAGGCAAGACTGCCGCTATGCCTGTGCCCGATGAATTGGACTACGATATGTGGACGGGACCGGCTTCTGTAAGGCCATATACGCAGGACAGAGTGCATCCGCCCCATTCCTACAGCAGACCCGGCTGGATGCGATGCCGCGAGACCTGCGAAGGAATGATAACCAACTGGGGCGCTCATACGATGGACGTGGCTCAATTGCTTCACGATACCGAACGCACCGGTCCGGTCAGCGTGGAAGGCAAGGGCAAGTATCCGGAGCCGGACTCGGGCTTATGGAATGTCCTTCTGAATTTTGAGGTTCAGTACCGCTACGCGGATGGGGTCATTCTCGACTACCACACGGCTTCCGGGGCGTTTATCAGGGTAGAGGGCACCGAAGGCTGGATTCATGCGCCGTGGCTGGGCGGACGTATGACCGCCAGCGATGATTCTATTCTTAAACTCAAACTCAAGGACGGCGATCTGCATCTGCCTCAACGCCAGGACAAGGAAGATTTCTTGTACGGCATCAAGAACGATGCTCCGACCATGGCCGATGCGGAGATAGGCCATCGGACCTGCTCGATGTGCCAGCTCGGACATATCTCAATTCAGCGAGGAGGTCGCAAGCTTGACTGGAACCCTGACACCGAACGTTTTGCAGATGACGAAAAAGCAAACCGCATGCTGCACAAGACATATCGGGACCCGTGGGACCTCGATATAAGAGTCTGACTGTCTAACCGGATTGGTTGCTTCCGAAAGCAGGCGCGGCGGGGCGCAGCACTGCCCAGAGTACGAATTGGGCCAGCAGGCCGATCACGATCACTGTTACGGCAAACCAGTAGGGAACGTACCCGCCGTATGCTCCGGCCAGATAGCCTCCTACGCCCGATCCGACAACGACCCCGAACGACAGTGTGATTTCGTGTATGGCCATGGGCAGCGCCCGTTTTTTCTTTCCTGACGCGCTGTAATAGAGGTGGGAACTGTAAGCAAAGCCGAAGCTCGAACCCATAATCACGAAAGCGATGAAGAACATCCCGAGCGACCGGCCGAAGATCATGAGCAGAAACGCCGCCACCAGAACAATCTGCACCGCGGGTAACAAGATGGGCCTGGCATGCCAGAACGAGACCCGACCCGCCCCGCTCAAAACAGCGAAATTGCAGATTCCGAATACCGTCAAAAGCATCCCGAACTGGGTTTCCGTATAGCCGAGCGACGTGAACAGCAGTGCAAACTGCGAGCGAGACACGCCAAGGGACACCCAGGAGCAAAACAGGGCTATCCTGGCCATGTATTTGAGATAGAGCCGTCGGTCATTATGGTTGGCCTGGTCGGCGTTGTCCGCTTCCATATCTTCCACTGTTTTGACGTGTGGGCGATTGCGCGCCAGACAGAGCAGAACAAAACAGAGACTCAGAGACACCACGGCCACCGCGACCGGCGCCACGGTGCTTCGTTCTACAATGGCCCCGGCTATGAGAGGTCCTGTTATGGCGGCCCCGGACCAGGTTCCATTATAGGTTCCAAGTCGGCGGTTGAGGCTCGGTCCTTCGAGATCGGCGGAAACCCAACTCATCAGAAAAGGCCAGTACATGGACATCGACGCCCCGGCAATTGTGCCGGCGCCGATTATCGTCCAGATCAGCACAAGATTGCCGCCCTGGCCTGGCAAAGCCAGCCATATCGCCACGAGCATAACCGAATTTGCCGATAGCATGACGGCAACGGCCGTTCGCGTAACATGGCGAGGATTCAGATGTCCCAGCATTCCGGCCGCGAGGAGAATACACAACACATAGCCGCCCATATTGGCAGCCCAGGCGTACCCGACGTGCTCTTCCGTACCGCCTATATTGCTTATAATGAAAGGCATCGACGTCCACAGAACGCTCAGACTCATTGCCATTGCAAAGGCTGCGCCGTAAAGAGGACCGGTGCCGCTTCGGATGCCGTGATCGTGTTTCTCGCACGAGTTCTTCATAAAAGACCGCCCAAAGGGGTGGTATTGTAGCTGTTTCGATTCGCCCGCTCAACCATCAAAGCGTAACGTGCGGTGAGCAGGTACTATTAGCCGTGAAGACCGCCCACGGACTTTCTTCGTAAATCTAAGCAGGACGAGATCGGGAGCAATAAAAAAGCGGGAGCGCTGTTGTAAGGCGCCCCCGCAGGTGATCATGCTATTTGCTTAATTCATCGAGGGCGCGTTTAGCTCTGTCGGCTACGGTTTTGTTGTCGCTCTGGGTGAGTTTTTTCGCGATGGACTTAAGGTCTTCGCTGTTGCTTCTTCGCATATTCCAGAGCAGGTTGGCCGCGGCCATTTGAGCTTCGTTCTGCAGTGCGGAATCGTCGATATACCGGGCGAGCATCTTTACCGAGCTTACGCTTCTTACGTTCTGCAGGGCACCGATAACCTGCTTCTTCTCTTCGGTGCGGGTTGCAATATCCATCGCGGTTCGCAGCATTTCCACGCGTTTGTCATCGGGGATCCGAGCGGATTTCAGACCTGCAATGCGTATATAACCGCGAAGTGCGACTATGCGGTCGGTCCCGCTGTCGGCATTTTTGGCGAGATATAGCAGTTTCGGTGCGGCCGACTCGTTCGGCCAGTTGGTAAGTGCTCGCAAAGCGGCGCCCGACAGTTTATCGTTCGCCGATTCCAGGGCGCGAGCCTCCAGGCTCAGAGCATTCGTGTCGCCGACGGCGGGTCCGAGTCGCAGTATCATTCCCCGGACGTCGACGGGCGCCCGGGCGTAGCGAGCAGCAATTACCTCGAAACATTTGCCGCGATCGGATGCACGCGCGATTATGCTCTTGAGAGCCGATTCGACACGGGACAGATCCGTCTTTTGCGACCCGTCCAGAGCCAAATCCATAATCGTACCGATGCTCCCGGCTCCAGCCAGTGCGCCCAGACCGGACCAGGCGTCTTTACGTACGTCGCTGTCAGAATCCTGCGTCAGTTTCAACAGGGCCGGAACCGCTTCGTTCGTCCCTCTTGCGATGCAGACCCTGATTGCCGGCTCTTTCAAGCTCTCGGTTTCCAAAGCATCAACAAGTACAGCGTCAATTTTGTCGCCCTTCATGGATACAATGGCCCGCGTCACGGTTTCGCTCATTTGCGGCGAGTCTACGGCGTCCAGAAGGAACTTGACGACGTTTTCATCTCCGAGCTTACCAACGGCTTTTACGGCCGCCCGTCGGACCCCGGGATCACTGCTGCTGACGTATTTGCCGACCGGTTCGAGTGCCGTTCGATCTCCTCTGGTTCCGAGGGCCGTAATCAAAGAAGCCTTTTGTTCGTCCTCCAGCCTTTTGAGCAGACTGACCATATCCCTGGTCAAGGCGGGATTCTCGGTGCCCGCGATTGCAGCGAAGGCTCCCTGGCGAAGTTTCGCGTCGGAGCCGGTAATCGCTCTTGCTATAGCCGCAGCGGCTTCTACCGGAGCTACGACAGCCAGTTGTTTCAATGCGGCAACCCGTGCGGGGCCGTAGGGACCGGTGAGTACCTCTTCGCACAGAGCGGCCGATTCCTTCGGCGGCAGGCTTGCGGCACATGCGACCATGGCCCGCATCCTGTGCGGTCTGAGATCTGCACGCACTTTAAGCGCTGTGAGCAGCCGGGCGGCGTCGGCGCCTCCGATCTTTCCTAGGGCGTCAATTGCGGCAGCGGCTACGGCGCTGTCTGAACTTGCTGCCAGCCGGGCGGCGGGTCTTACCGCATCGCGATCGCCGCGTTCGGCCAGGCTGCCGAGAATCCCAATTTTGGCCGAATTCGGAACTCTGGTCAGTGCGTCCAGCATGGCTTTGTCGGCTGCGTCGGATTCGAGTCTTTGCAGGACAAGCCTTGCGTAATGTGAAAGGAACGCATCGTCCAGCAAAGCCGAAACGGTGGGTATGCATTTTTCGGAACCCACCTGCTGCAGGAAACGGCAGGCAATCGATTTACCGTCTTTTGTCGCATCAGTCGCATTTACAACGGAAATAAGTTTGTCTTCGATCTCGGCATACTCAGAGGGATCGGTGTCGGCAAGGATTTTTTCGGCCTGTTCGCAGGGGTTGGGCTCATCGCCATAATTGTAGCCGGCCACGTCCTGCCAGACATCGGCGACCGCCGTCCGGGCTACGAGCATGAATGCGACTAGGACAGTTGTAATTATTCTAACTTTCATTTTTTATCTCACTTTCATTGAGCTTGAGCATTTCGGCATAACTTCCATTCGGTACGACGGACTTCTAAATCTGCCAGGGACCTCGTCGCGGCCGGTCGATAAGACGGTTGGCTTCTTCGTCACCTATGAATACCTCTTTGTCGGGGTCCCATTTAAGATCTCTCTTGAGCATAAAACAGATATTGCCCAGATGGCATACAGTCGCGACTCTGTGTGCGAATTCGACATCCCGGAACGGCCGTCTGCGGTCGACAATGCAGTTTACGCAGTCTTCGTGAGGCGAGCGGGCGCCGTCTTCGTACCAACGAAGGCCCGGAGGAGGGACCGGCATACCGTTCCAGGGCTCGGCCCAGCCCTTTTCGCAGAGGTACCCCTGCCGGTTGCTTTTTATGAGCTTTTTGCCGTTCTTGAAGATGTAGGTGAGATATTTGTACTCTTTGCCGTCGGGGTATTTGATTTGGGTCGGGCCGGTGTGATCCAGACCGAGCCCGTGCATGGCTCCACCGAACTTGTGGCCTCCCCAGTCGGTCATCATGCCGCCTGAGTAATCGCGCCATGTTCTGAATCCTCTGCCGCCGAGTCCGTAAGCCCGGCCGCAGCGATAAGGATGGTATGGAACTTTCGGGGCAGGCCCGAGCCAGAGATCCCAGTTGATGGTGTTTGGCGGAATCGGCTGGCCGGGCAGGTAGCACCTGCGCGGCGGACCACCGGGGTTTGCGTGGGCTTCGAGAATCTCGCCGTAACGCCCGCTGTTGGCGGCACTGGCCAGGCGCCCGTAGTCGCCTATTACCCGCTGGCTGCCGCACGAAAAAACACGGCCATAGGCGCGTGCGGTTTCGACCATTTTGCGGCCCTCGGCGATTGTGAGGCTAAGCGGCTTTTCGCAAAAGACGTCCTTGCCGGTTTTCATCGCGTCTATTGTTACCTGGGCATGCCAATGGTCCGGGGTGCCGCACATAATCATATCGATATCGTCGCGTGCGATAAGGTCTCGGTAGTCGATATAGGCCTCGACGTCTTTGTCGCTCTTCCATCGGTTCAGGGCGTCATGCTTGACATCGCATGCGGCCACGAACTGGACGCGTTTGTCGGTCTTGAGTTGTCGGACATCACCGGAGCCGCGGCCGCCCATACCGATGCCACCAAGGGTTATTCTTTCGCTGGCGGCCGGCGTGCCGTCGGCGGCGCCCAGCGCCTTGGTGGTTATTACTGTCGGCAACGCCACAGCGGCGGACGCCGATCTGATGAAGGTTCGCCTTGAGATCGTGTTCTTTACATTCATTTGATCTTTCTCCTGTTTATTTATACGGTCTGATTTCAGCTCGTTTGCTTTTTGACGGCTTTTTCCCATTCGTCCATTTCCTTGAGCCGCTCGATTATGTCGAGGTGCTGCGTGCAGGCATCTTCGCATGAGCCGCATTCGATGCACTGGCCTGCATCGGCTTTGCGGTCGACAAGCAGGCCCCACTCATGGTTAATCTTGACTTTCTCTATCATCTCGTCGGCGGTGCGGCTGAAGAGCGGTTTTTCGTTATACACCTGCATGTAGTTTGCGATTGGGATGTTCTCCGGGCAGGCGGGCATGCAATAGCCGCAACCGGTGCAGATTGAGTTCATGTTCTCCGAAATGTTGGCGCGAATTCTTTCGATATCGCTTTCGGTAAGCGGTTCGGCGGATTCGGCGACATCACAGGCGGTGTCTATATGCTCTTTCGTAGTGAAGCCCACTAGAGTAACTGTGATTTCGGGACAATTGATGCAGAACCTCAAGGCCGCTTGTGTCGGTGTCTCATTGTCGCCCGCCAGGAAGGCAAACTCCTTTTCGTATTGAGGGACATGGCCTCCGGCCAGCGGATTCATCGCCACGACTCCCATTTGCGCCTCTTGTGCGGTCCGGACGCCCTGCCAGCGGTACGGGAAATTCAGGATGTTTGCTCCGAGGAGAATGCCTTCGAATTCGCGTTTGCGGACAATTTCAGATATCTGCGGGCCGGGCAAGTGCGTGGATATTACTATGTTGTCCAGCAGGCCCTGCTCTTTGCACTGGAGAAGACCTTCGTACTGGCCCCCGGGCTTCATGGCAAGTTTGTACTGGTCCATGGTCCGGATGCACCAGACATGATAGAAATCCAGCCGATCAATATTGAGGCGCTTCAGGGATTTCTCGACGGCCGCGCGGGCTTTGTCGGCCGTATCGAAATCAACGGGCATTCCTTTAGTCGATACGTAGTATTGGCTGCGCGTGTCAGCCATCTGCTTGAGCGCGACGCCGAAGATATCTTCGCTGGTATCGCTGCAATAGTTCGGAGCGGTGTCGAAGTAATTTATGCCCCGGCTCTGCGCGTAGAGGAGCAATTGCGCGTTTTCTTCGTGGGATTTGCTTTCGTCGAATCTCATCCCACCAAAGCCGACTGCACTGACCTCGGCCGATGTCCTGCCATACTGACTGTAAATCATTGTAATTACCGAATTTGAAAGAAAAACTGATTGATTTGCGGCAATACAGGGTAACACCTGTGCTTTCTCAGGGCAAGGGATTTTGATAATGTCCCAAAGGTTCGCAAATCTCGCCTGAGCCGTCCCGCTTTGATATAGAACAGAACCGCTCGCAGGGGCAGGACCCGTTTCTTCTACTGATGCCAGGCGCCGGTGAAGGGTTCGTAGAAGTGCTTCCACTCACGATTGTACCAGACGGGCGAGGAGGGCATGCCTTCCTGGCCCAGAGCATCCAACGCTACGACATAGTATCGTCTTGTGGGCTCGCCGGCGGTTTCGTCGGAGTACCGCGTTTCGCGGATGGGTTCGGGAGTAAGACGGGATATTGGGTCTTTCTCCCACCGGCCGTCCATGCGATAAACACGGTACCCGGCGATTGATTTTTCGGGATTGGACCGCCATTTCAGACGGCAGACTTGATTCTCTTCTCTCGAGAAGACCCACCTGGGAGACGATGGGATTGTAAATACTGCCGGTGACGGCCCGCTCTCTACGCCCAGCGCGTTGACCGCTCTGACGCGGTATGCGTAAACGGCCCAGCGGTACTCCCGGCCGGAACGGTCCAGATGGTCCTTGTACAGACGAGAGGCAAAGATCGGGTCGTTAACTTCGACGGTATTCTCCAGATCAACTTTATCCCGGTAGTACAATGCTTCGACAGGAGATTTTGTGATTCTGTGGAATCTTCCTATCTTTTTGATTGCTCCGACGGATGGCCGGGGCAGCGTCTTGAGTTTGGATTTGATACGATTGAGCTGGTCGTTCGTGTAGACCTCTACAGGCGCGCGTTCGACGTGGTATCCCACTACATCGGAACCGGCCGGTGCGGTCCATTCGATCAAAACCTGATTTTGAGACATGGCCGAGACGTGCACGTCCTCGACGATCCGTGGCCGGGTTCGAGCTATCACGGAACCGACAGTGGAGCCTTGCTTGGCCACTGCGGCAATCTTGTAATAATATGGTACGCCCCGCTCGAGATTTCTATCTTCGAACACGGTTGTCTCCGCAGAAACTTCGGCGATCTTTTCGTATTTTACCGTCCAGGGAAGGGCTCCGGCTCCTCGATAGAGTACAAAACCAGAAAGTGCATTCTCTTGCGAAGGCTGCCAGTTCAGCACTGCTCCATTCGTTCTGGTCTTCACTTTAATGTCCACGGGACGGAGTGCAAGCTTCGTAGAATCTGCGTCAAGCGATTTGTAACAGTAGGTCCAGAGCTGCTGCTCGGGCGGACCGGGCCTGGATCGCGTTCGGTTTTCCAGAAGTGACATGCCGAGGCTGTCTGCATAGACAATTACGCGCGAGCGGTTGCCGGTGGCGTCGGGTTCGCGGTGCGGATTCATACGGGTCCAGCGGTTTTCGGCGGTGTTGTACGTCCAGGTCTGCAGGGTGTGCCCGGCGTTCTCACCTTCGCCGGTGGTTATCTTGATCACCGCAACCACCACGCGGTTTGCGCAGTCATAGGCCAGGACGGCGTCGTTTCGATCTGTCGGCGGCTGCTGAGGCGGTTTCATGTCGGTCCAGCGGTTTGCACGCAGATTGTATGCCCACGTGTGCGAATCGTCGGTAAACTGGGAGCCGAAGAGGATATGGCGTTTATTGGCCTCGTCGTAGACCATGTTGCCGGCGCTGCGAAACGCAGGCTCGGCGGGCGGATTCATGCGGGTCCATGTGTTGGAGTGCGGGTCATAGACGACGGTGCCTTCGCGGTTACCCTCGCCGCCGAACAGAACCATGACCTGTTCGTCGCTGTCCCAGGATGCACATCGCAGCCCGGATACGTGCGGAGCCGGAAGCGGCCTGAGGTCTTTCCAGCGGTTTGTCTCGAGAGCGTAGACCCAGACGGTGGAATCGTTCAGGTAGATCTCGCGGAACCACTGCCAGCCGTGACTGCCGCTGAAGGCGGGAAAGCGAACGTATCGGTTGGAGGTGGGATCGAATAGATTCTGCTGAGCGCAGCATACACCGGGCGGGGAAATGTCGGGCTCTTTAAGCGTCCACCGGTTAGTCCGGGGATTCCACGTCCATATCTCGGAATACTGGGCGCCGCCTCCGCCCTGGTTGTGTCCGCCGTAACGGATGAATAAATCTCTGCTGCTGTCCCAGGCACAGGCGCCTTCGTAGCCGAGCCTTGGTACGGGCGGGCCGCCCGGCAGCGGATTTCGCTTTACCCACGTATTCGCGGGCTGGTTCCACTGCGCACCCTTACTTTGACAGATCAGAAACGTGCTTAGCAGAACGATTGAAATGAAAATGCGTTCAGTCTTCATGCTCCTGTCGCAACTTTGTTGCGCCTCCGGGTATGCTTTCTATTTCGCCTTCACAACATTGCTTATAGGGCTGCGATTCTGTGATTCGTCGAAACTCCGTATGGCGAACCAGACGGCGCCTTTCGGAACTTCGGATACCGTGAATTTCTCTTTTTGGCCCGGTGCCGCCGGCTTGGGTTCGCCGGTGCAATTTGCGGCGCGCCACCAGTTCCGATATTTGCCCGCGTGCTCGGCGTATCGCCACTTTTCATACGGCAGAATCGGCAACCCGGCTGCTTTAACCTGGTATCGCGATACTTTGCCGCTCGCATCGGATGGAGCAGTGAAGCGTATTTCGACCCGGCCGTCCTGGAGAGGTGACACTGACAGATCGGTAATTGCAGCCGGTGGGGTGCTGTCGGCCCGGGGGTGGGCGGACTCGTAGAAAAGTCGCACAGTCGAAAGAACAGTGTCGTCCTTGGGCGGTCGATGGGTTGCGAAATGGTGCCTGTCGGTAAGATGGGTGCTTTGATAGAGACGGCGATTGCCAAATGACCAGAAGCGTTTTGCCTTGCGCAGCAGATGCTCATTTCCCGTCCACGAATATGCATGCGCACAGCAGTCAGGGAAGAATCTGGTATACCAGCCGGAATGCTTAGGTCCCTCGCCAAGCTCATTGCGTTTCAGGCCGTCGTACTTCCACTGATCCCATATATCGCCTTTATTCGGTATATCGAGTGCGGTGTAGTACCAGGTCTGGTGGGCTATGGGGCTTTGCATATATTTGGCGGTAAACTGTCCGGAAGCGATTACATAGTCGATAAGGTCTTCGTCGCCGGTTTGTTCGGCGAGCATGTTGGCGGCCGCGGAGATGTACGAAATCATCCAGGTCCCGCCGATGTCCCGCCAGTGCCACTGATTGCCTTCGGCGTCGGTAAACAATCCTTTTTCGTCTACCTCTATTCCGTTCTCGGCCATGTATGCTTTAATGCCGTCTGTGAGATACCGGTCGGGGCGCTTGTGCATTACCGGCGCATAAACGCCGCGTTCGTCCATGTATTCCGGGGGCAGCTTGACCAGTGTGTCGCGGCATAACTCCACGAGGTCTGTAAGCATTTTGTTGTCAGGCTGGACCATCCAGGCTCTTACGGCGACGTAAAAGCCGCGGCCGAAGCCGCGAGTGCTGGCCAGCGGACTGCTGCCGGGGGTGAAACGCCGGAAATGCGTGTACTCGTCCCACTTGGTTTCGCAGCTGTCAATCGCGGCGGCCAGGGCTTCGCGGTCTCCGGTAAGGCAGAACCAGTCGACCAGCCCTGCACCGTAGAAATGGCAGTAGCATTCTTTGGCCATTGACAGCCGCCAGAGCGTTCTGTCGGCATCGGTCCCCTTGTTCCAATGCTCATACTGCACGGCGGCCTTTTCGCGGACGGGTCTGTTGCCGGGCGGGCCGCCCTGCGGAAACCATATTCCGCCGTCCTTCCACGCCCAGCCCTCCGTCCGCCAGGTTTGCAGGTCCGTATGGTAACGGACCCAGGCTTCGGCCTCATCGAAGAACCCCCGCTTGTGCGTCCGCAGTAACATCAGCAACAGCGCCTCGGGCGAATCGGACTCGCTCTCGTAGTGATTGTCCTCGAAGCCGACGAAGCGGGTCGGGCCGGTCGGCATGTCGGGCTCTGTTTGCGTGGACCAATTCCATTTTTCGTGGCAGGTTCTTTCATCGGAAAGTGTGCCGAATCGCCCCACGCCCAGCACCGCACATCGGCTGTACCATGAACCCGGCGCGAATGCCCAGACTCTTGCGGCCGCGGCTTTCGCACGAGTACCCAGTTGATTCGGGTCGTCCGGTGCATCGAAGTCGATCCTGTATTCACTGGAGAGTTGTGAGCAGTCGTACAGCCAGCGGTGTTGATCCTGATATGCGTAGGGGCGGCCCTGAACGCTGCTGTCCTTTCTTTGGCCTTCGAACAAAGCCGGTGCGGCATCAAGTCTCAGCCGTCCATCACCGGTGATCGCCAGAGACCGGGGCGGGTCGACACTGAATAATCTGTCGGCCGCCCAGACACCTCCGGCCGATAGCCAGCCGCCGGCGTTGCGCCCCGTCCAGATGTTTTGCTCGCCTACGATCAGTCGGCACGAATCGACGCCCATATTTCGACGCTCCTGCAGTCCCTGATGCAGGCTGATTTCTTCTTCACTGGTGCGGATGGGCCTGTCTGTGCTCACGATAACGTCTGTTTGGGCCGCAAGGTCAAGTGCCAGAGTTGACCCGCTGATCTTGACGTGATGGCGTCGATTCGGGTGACTGTTAATAATGCTGTGCCGCACGAGCAGGTCGGTCCTGCCGGCCCAGGCCGTTAGATAGGTGCAGTAGTGCATGCCTGTGGTTTGGGAGTCTTCGAAGGGGCCGCGAAGTTCAACCGTCACGCGTAGCGGTCCCTCATAATGAACTTTCACGGTCTCAGGCGCGGCGGCAAGGTACCGGCGCCCCGTAAGGGCATTCGTGTATGCGATTCGACCGCTTTTGATTTTATCAGTCCCGGCAATTCTAACCCGGTTCAGCAGCCCGAACGGTCCCGCCACATCCACGCTGAGATTCATCGGACCTGTGTCGATCAGGATTTTGTCTTTGCGGCGACTGGTCTGCAGTTTGTCCGCGGGGTGTTTTGGAAGGCCCTCTTTGAGCGTGAACGTTCGGATTTGGTTCGCGGTCAGATCCAGTTGAAAATCGAGCAGCACCCATCGGACCCAGCCCTCCGGACCGACGACCAGTTCGCTGACCTGTACCGGGATTACGGTATTTGCGTCGCAGAGAGCCAGTTCGACCCCCCCGGGGCGAAAAATCCCCTTCGGAAGCGGTATGCCTCCGCTTACCGGCTCTGAAATGCGATCGATTCCGGCCGGCTCGGCCACTGTGATGGGGATTTCGAGAAGCCCGGCGGCCCGGATTGCGGGCGAGCCGAGTAGAAAAGCGGCCACGATCAACACCGGTGTTCGCATAAACGCCTCCTTTTGAGTCGAATAGCCGATTTGCCTCAGATTACCCGTCCAAAGTAGCACAGGCAGCAGCGATTATGCAATCAGAATAACTTCAGCGTTTAAGTCAATTGCAGGGGTAATTAAGGGTATTACTGACGTTCGGATTGCAGCGGCGAGCGTATAACTATCAGCACAAGTGGATTTGTGCATTTTGGAAACTAAGTCAGTTGAGGAGTGGCGAAATGAATACTAAATTCAAACTTCTGGCGGCATTGGCAGTTGCCGCAATACTGGTTCCGGCAACGCAGAGCCGGGCGTATACTGCGTCTTCTTATGTTTCTCCTGCGGGTGTTTGGACGAGCAGTCCGTGCGTTTCACTGGAAGAAGTCCCGTGCGAGTTGCAGGTGGCGCAGGGAGGTTTCGACCCGATCGGCGATATAGGCAAGACCGTAGGCAATTTATTCGGCTTGATTTTCGGATCGAACAATCAGGCTGAACCTACAGCGCAAAAGCCCCAAGAGGCCGTAATCGGAAACAAATCGGCAAACCTGGCAAAGTAGAACGACAGAGACGATGCAACTTATTCAAGGGGTAGCTCATGATCAGGGCCAACTGCGGCTACCCAGCGTAGGCACGGACGTAGTCTACATACATGTACGACGGGTTGGGCGTTTCGTCGATGGGCCAGCCGGCGCCGAGGGCCAGATTGACAAGTATGTAAAGCGGAACTTTGGCTTGCGGCGGGGTTTTCACCTTGCGCAGCTCTCTGCGATCGTAGTAGAAGGTAATGTAGTCTTCCTCCACGTCCACCCCGTAGGTGTGAAAGTCATCGGTCATACCCGTAACCAGGAACGGCTTGCCATCGTCTTTTCTGGCCTCGATTCGAAGGATGCCGTTCTTAACGGTGGAGGGAAACCTTCCTCGGGGTCGGCAAACTTTGCGTCGCCGAAATCACCTGCATAAGGGGTATGGGCAATCCATCGCGTGCCCAGGCCCCAGGCCATCAACCGCGACATATTTCCATCCGCCGGGTCCCTCTTCGAAGTCCGCAAGAACCATGCGATCTGCGGCAACGGCGGTCTGAATACTGATAACTATCTGTAAAACGACAACTGTGGTGAAAACTCTTCTAAGCACGTATCAACTCCTGCATTCTCAAATAAGCGGCGCATCTGAGAATGGTTTGACAGCCGCTGATAGTTCCGAGGGCATATACGATCAGTCTCGAACGATATTCACAGGCCCGGCCCATAAAGCCGGCACGTTTTAGCGATGTTTCAACTGAGACCGAACGCCTTCTGCATTTGTTTTCGAACCTGAGTAAGCCGCTGCAGATTGCCGCCTCCGACTTCGGCTGTCGCCCAGCCGGTGAAGTTAACATCGTCCAGCGCTTTTTGAACTTTATGCCATGGGATATCGTCATCGGCACTTGTGATGTCGACGAACTTGTTCCTGGCCCGGCTGAAACCTTTGACGTCGAGCTTGACGCAGCGATGGCCGAAAGCACGAATCCACTCATCCGGCTGAGCGTACTTCCAATGATTGCCTATATCGTAGTACATGCCGACCCAGGGACTTTGGAAACTGTCCACAAATTCGATAAATCTGTCGGGGCTCTGGTCGGGCGGACCATCGTGATCGTACATCATCTGATTCCACACATTCTCAATAAGAATCATCTGACCAAGGGCGGCGGCCAACGGCAGGACTTTGCGAATACCCTGTCTTGCCCGTTCGTTAATAACATCTGTCGGTCCGTCGCTTGCACGGCCAAGGACTATGAGCACGCCACTGCCCCCGGCTGCGTGGGAAACGCGGATACAGTGTTCGATATTGGCTATGCTCCGGTTACGCTCCTGCTCTTTCGCACTGGTGAGCCGCTGCGACCAATGTGCGTGATTTATAGCATTGTGGACGAATACGCCGGACTGTCGCACCGCCTGTCTTGCCTGTTGCGTCGTATACTGACCGGCCTGATCGAAATCAACGCCGTCGAATCCGGCTTCGGCAGCCAGTTTCAAACGATCCGCCGCCGAGAGCTTTCTGCCGTCGAGTTCTCTCGGCAGCATCCCCAGTTTGCAGGAAAGCAGTATTTTTTTGCCTTCGGGCGGGGTTACTATCGAGTTCTCACCGGCCTTGGCGGCCCCGGCAACCGCCGTTGATGCGGCAACGCCTGCACCCACGGCAAAAAGGCTGCGACGATTAAAGCGAACATATCTGCTTTGTTCGGGTGTTGGTTTCATATTCATGCACCTTAACAAGATCGCGTCGAATCTGTGTTCATGATTGCAAATATCTATGCAAGTTTACACCTGCCATGGAGTTTATGTCAAGGATACGAAGATGCTTACATTTGCTTTGTTCAGCTATTGTAAAGCAACTGCAGGCTGTGGATGCCGCATCGAAATGCTGCGAAAATATTGAAGAAACACACCTATTGTGCTATATTCAAAATCATTGATTCGCTGGATATGCCTCGACAAAATGCAGGAGAAGGCAATGAGACAGACATTTGTTCTTTGTACCTTGATCATATTAACCGGCGGTTATTCACTCGTGGCGGCGCCGGCGCCCCAGGAGGTGTTGAAAGACCGCAGTATTACGGGCGGTCTGATCGTGCATGTCGGATGCGACAATACGAAGCTGATTGCCGACCTTGCGGCCAGCGGCAGTTTCGTAGTACAGGGGCTGAGCACCGACCCGGCCGTGGTTGATAAAATGCGCGGTAACATCAGATCGGCGGGATTCGGAGGAACTGTCTCGGCGGATATTTTCAACGGCGAGCATCTGCCTTATGTAGACAACCTGGTGAATTTGATCATAGCCGAGAAACCGGGAAAACCGGCGATGTCTGAAATAATGCGGGCACTCTGTCCGGGCGGCGTCGCCTATTTTAAGGATGGTAAGAACTGGAGCAGAAAGATCAAACCCAGGCCCGACAATATAGATGAATGGACGCATTATCTGCACGGGCCCGACAACAACGCGGTCGCCAAAGATTCGGTGGTGGGACCGCCCCGCCGCTTTCAGTGGATAAGCGAGCCCAAGTTTTCGAGAAGCCATGATCATCTGGCAACCGTTACGAGCATGGTTTCGGCTGGCGGGCGGGTGTTCTTCATTGTCGACATGGGATCGACTGCATTTGTGGCATCGAAAGCCCGATGGCGACTTGTCGCAAGGGATGCGTTTAACGGGGTCAAGCTCTGGGAGCGGGAAATTGAAGAGTGGGAAGGTCACTTGAGGGACTTTCGCAGCGGCCCGGTGGACGTGGCCAGACGACTGGTTGCAATCGGGAACAGGGTATATGTAACGCTCGGATACGGCCGGCCGGTTAGTGCTCTGGATGCCGCCACCGGCGATGCAGTCAGGACTTACAAGGGCACGGACGGAACCCGCGAGATTCTATACTATGACAACATGCTGCTGCTGGTTCTCGGGCAAGTCGACAAGGACTGGCCGGCAGAGCAGGCCCGAGAGATCGTGAGCCAGAAACACTACAGCCCGCCGTTCGACAAGTATACGCCGCCTGCTCACAATATGCAGCTTATGGCAGTGGACCCGGAAACGGGCAAGGTGCTGTGGCGCAACACGGAATCTTATACAAAAGATATGATGCCTTCTACTTTGGCCGCCGATGAGGGACGCATCTGCTTTCAGAACCTTGACGCCGTTGTCTGCCTCGATGCATCCACGGGCGAACTGAACTGGCGAACAGCTCGGTCGACGCAAAGACGCAGACTGGCGTGGTCCACTCCCACCGTGGTGGTTCAAGGCGACATAGTATTTGCTGCCGATCGCAGGCCGGAAATCACCGACGGGGAGCTTCTTTGGATGCCTAGCGGCGGCTACCATGATTATATTAAAGGAGACGGCATCCAGGGTGAACTGGTCGCTCTGAACGCCCGGACCGGCGAAAAAATGTGGAGTTGCCCGGCTTATGAAGGATTCAACGCACCCGTGGACATAATGCTGGCTGACGGACTCTTATGGACGGGCCGGTATGCGTGGGGCAATGATCCTGGAATTACAAAAGGTCGCGATCCGAGAACCGGCGAGGTTCGCTGGACTCGACCTGCGGACCAGGAGGTCCTGCCGAGATTCGGACACGCCCGCTGTCATCGGGCTAAAGCGACAACCGAGTATTTGATACTCGGTCGACGGGGACTGGAATTCGTCGACCTGGACGACGGCGACATGATTGCAAATTTCTGGGTCCGCGGCATCTGCCAGTATGGGGTTATGCCTGCGAATGGATTGATATATATTCCGCCTCACTCGTGTGCGTGCAACGTGCAGGATATGATCAAGTCCGGATTTCTCGCACTGGCATCCGCAAGCAGGACGGACCCGCCTGACCTGGATGACGGTGAGCGTCTGGTCAAAGGCCCGGCCGCTGATTTCGAACCCGAGTCGACCAAAGAAGATAAGAATGCCGCCTGGCCCACCTACCGCGGAAATTGTTCTCGAAGTGCTTCGACAGCGGTGGGTGTACCGGCCAAAGTGGCCGTCGACTGGGAGACAAAAATCGGCGGCAAGCTGAGCAGCCCTGTGATTGCCGAGGGTTTGCTATTCGTCGCAGGCACAGATGACCATCGGATTTACGCCTTAGACGCAGAGAAAGGTGAACAAATATGGTCCTTCACAGCGGGATCTCGAATTGATTCGCCACCGACTGTGGATCGGGGCCGCGTGTTGTTCGGATCGGCTGACGGACGGGTATATTGTCTGCGTTCGAAAGACGGGGCACTTATATGGAAATTCGCAGCGGCGCCGCTGGACAGACGCATTATCGCAAACGGCCAGCTCGAATCGCCGTGGCCCGTCTCGGGCAGCGTGCTTGTAATCGATGACGCGGTCTATTTTGTCGCAGGTCGCAACAGCTACCTGGACGGCGGGATGCGACTGCACAAACTGGATGTGTCCACCGGGAAGGTGCTGAAAACCATCAAGTTGGAAGTCGATAAGAAACGCAGAGACGGCGGCTTCGCATCCGGTGGATACCTTCCTGATGTTTTGTCAACCGATGGAAAGTCGATATTCATGCGGAGCAACCGATTCGACCTCGATCTGAATCAGCAAAAGCCGAACGTCGATCACCTTTGGAGTTCGGTGGGCTTTCTGGATGATTCGTGGTGGCACCGGACTTATTGGCAGATCGGAAGTTCAATGAGCAGCGGCTGGGGAGGTTGGCCCAAAGCCGGGCAGAAGGTTCCGGCCGGAAGATTGCTGGTCACCGGCGGCGGGCGTGTATTCGGCTTCGGCCGCAGCCAGTATGACATCCCCGGTGCACACGTGGGAATCGACGCCGACGGCGTGTGGGGCCCGATCAGAAACGGCCAGAGCCGCTGGACGTTCTATCGTCTGTTCAGTCAAACGCCCGGCAATAAAAACAAGACGGACTGGACGCGAAGGTTGCCGCTGCTGGTAAGGGCGATGGTCCTGGCAGGTCCGACTCTGTTTGTTGCCGGTCCCAGCGTCGAAACCAGGGAAGTGGCAAAAAAGCCGGCACAGGTCGATCCGCTGGCCGAAGCGCTGGAATCCGACCGCGGCGGCAGATTGATGGCGATTTCGTCAGCGGACGGCGAAAGACTGAACGAGTATTACATGAAAAGCCCGCCGATTTTCGATGGTATGGCCGCCGCCTACGGCCATTTATACCTGTGTACCAGAGACGGTGGCGTGATTTGCATGGGCGGTTCACGATAGGGGCTACTGCTTGACCGGCACACCGTTCGGATCCATGTTGCTGCCGATATCGTCTACGAGAATGCCTCTGACGTCTCCGGCATCATAGTACTGCCATACTTTGACAGCGGCTATCGAAATGGAGGAGCGGCTCCACGGAGCTTTGCCGGCCCATTCGGGGAACCATACTCCAATGTTCAACTGGGCGGCCATGGCGGGAACGTGGACTCTGTTTTCGCCTACATACTCTCCGTCAATAAAATGACTTGCAGATTTTCCTTTGTGAAGGGCATAGCGGTTCGGGCCCAGTTTTGTCAGCGGATTGCCCCTGTATTTCTCGAACGGAATATTGACATCCTGCACCCAGTAGTAACCATCATATTTGGCGACCTGGTCGTCGCGAATGTCCGCCAGCGGTGTCTGTTGCGTTCGCCAGATCGTCGTGAAGGTGTGATAACGGCCGTCGATTGCCGCAGCCGTAGGGAACTGCAGGCTCTGATGATTTATATTGAGAAACGTGTTGTATAAACCTGTCTCCAGGTCCTGGTTCTTGCCGAATTCGGGAAAATCGAGTTCCGACCAGTACTCGTTCGCCGCCCAGCCGCGTCGATTCATGTGAGGATTGTAAAGGGGAACGTCAGACGTGAAACAATCGGCGTCATCCTGTTGGACCGAAACCCAGCGGTAAGCATACGTCCAGATGGCCGGAACCATTCCAATCGGCTGCGTAGGGTCGGCGGGGCCGCCCTGTGTGGAAATTGACCGGCCGATCTTCATTACGACTTCGAATCTTCCGGAGGCAAAAAAGGGTTTGGAAACTATAACTGCGCCCACGCGTCGGCCGTTGCCCTTCCAACCGATTACCGAACCTTCATATCGATCGCCGGAACCGTAGCATACCAAAACGTTTTTGCGCCTGCCAAAGACCTCGTCCTGCCCAATTCGAGCGTTCTCCGGGACGACGCCATTGTTGCCCTGTCCCCACCGCTTTCGGAGCAGATATCACTTCGATGGATCAATTCGGCCCCGGCTCCAGTCTTCCTCGAACACCAACCGGGCGCTGTCGGGAGCCCGCGGGATGGGACCGGCCGCACACGAGGTTTGCATGGCCAATAGTACTAAGAACAGATGAATCACCGGAATAGTCGCGAAAATCTTCAAGTGTTTTACTCCGTAATTCTGCTGCCAGGCCATCTATCTTTTTAGTATCTTGCAGCCCAATGAGCTCAACCGGCGAGCCGTCACACATCCGGCTACTCTTTCATGCATACGATACTTCCGTCGGCCAGCGCGATATAGAGCCTGTTCTCAACGGCGGCGATTCCGTCCCATACAGGCATGGCGGGCAGTTCGGCCGCTGATAGTGAGGAGCCGTCTGTGGGCGAAACCGCGAGGAGTTTGCCCGGTCCATGGCCGTCGAGAGCCGCTTGCGGAACGCTTGCACCGGCCCCGGCACCGGCGACAAAAAGTTTGTTCTTTGTCTTCACGATCGCCCATACGTGAACGGGCATGCGCCTGTGCCAATGAAATCTGACCTGGTGCTTGCCTGCAAGAGCAAGCTTGCGGTACTCACGGGCTGTAATATCCAAAGGCACATCGCTCTCCTTGGGAGATGCGAACAGTTCAAAGCTGCCTCCCGGGTCGGTAGTCAGCTTTTCATAGTGGTTTTGGCCGAAGCCGTAAATTGTATCCCCATCTTCGACGAGAAGTCGGCCCGAAGGAAACAGCGTTCGGACCAGGCGCAGGTCGTAGAAAGCACCCTGATGGGGTGAAGTGTAAAGAGGCGCGTAAGTCCATATAAGCCGGTTGGTTGTATCTGCGCTCAGATAGCCGTCCGGACCGTGCAGATGCGTAATGCGGCCCGGCTGCGGTCTGCCTGATTTGCCCAGGATATGGTGTCGCAGAAACAGCCGTCGGCCGTCGCTGGATAGTATGTCATTCAGAAATCCGTCGACCGCCTGGTCGTCAAGAATCTGAGAACCGTCTTTCCCTCGGGTATGGAGCACCGTCTCGACGACCTTTCGACCGGTGTGCGGTTCGAGGCCGTACAATCGCAGGCCCCCGTCGATATACGATGATTTGCCGGCTGCAAAATAAACCGTATCGTCGAGGACCAGAACGCTGCCGTGCACGGGCCAGACAGACTCCAACTGACCGCGAGAGACTATCATGCGCTGCGCCGGGGCAGCGATAAAACGCCATATCAGCGACCCATCCGCCGCTCGCAGGGCTACGACGGATCCGTCCCTGCACCCGGCAATGACAAGACCGTTGCAGACGGTGGGCGGTGAATCCACCCGTGCATCGAACGAATACCGCCAGATGATTTTGCCCGTATCGGCATCGAGGGCATACAGCAGATGTTCGTCTCGGGAGGCCAGATAGACGCGACCACCAGCCGCGACGGGACTTGTTAGATTGCCTCCCAGGTCGGTTCGCCAGCCGACGCCAAGTTCGGGTCCGACTTCGGCAGCAGTACTGCCCGAACGTCCACCGTCATGTCGGTAGGTAGGCCAGTCCCGCGGATCGTTCTTTACAGTTCGAGCAGACGTTTGACCGTAAGCCTTGCCCCGCTCAAGGCGTTGCTCGTCCTTAATCAAATTCTCTGCAGTCAACGACGCTTCGGATCTGAATGCCATGAAGCCGGATAGTTTTGCTCGAATGTAGCATGCACAATTGTGCGGTGGAACGTAGAGCAGGCCGTTGGCCGGCAGGACTCCGAAATAGCAACTTCCGCGAATCCAGTGGTGGGCGGCCACCCGGCCCGAATCTGTATCCACGAATTCTATACCGGCTCTGCCGGCGACAACAGTATTGCCAAGGACTTTCATCTGATGGCATCTGTGATGTTGAAATTTGAAGTCGTAATGCCCCTTGACCGACTTCTTTACCTCGCCCGTCAGCGGATCATAGGCTTTGTAAGAAATGTCATCATCGAGCGGTCGCCAGAGATTCATATCTCTGTCCGGCCCCCAGATCATACCGTCAAAACCAAACAGGTCGACCGGCACCGAATAATTCGTGGCCGCGTAAGGCGCCCGCCACAGTTCGCGCCCGTCCTCGGCTGAGACAACATTCAGTTGCTTTCCGCCGGCAAATGCAACCACGTCCTTATAGATAAGCACCGTCGGTGCGAACTGAGGGGCCAGTATTATTTTTGAATTGTCTGCTCCCGGGCGGTCCGGGTTCCAACTGTTTTGCGTAACTATTTCCTGGTCGGTGGCCGGGGAGGTCCATCGCGGCTTGCCGTCGAACAGGTCCACGCTGCAGACCGATTTGCCATTATGATAGACCACTTGCCTGCCATCGGCTGTCATAGTCATCGGCAGAATATTGCAGCCTCCGCGCGTCCAGAGAACTTCACCAGTTTCGGGCCTTACAGCAATGATGCGCATTCTGCGCTCCAGGCTGTGCCAGAATTCCGGAGTGTTGCTGTCGTTGACAAGCGCCGCCAGCACACCTTCTGAAACCAGAAACTCTTCGGCATTCTCGGTCCCTTCGAGCATGCGAATCGTCTTGCCGGTAGCTGCATCCAGCACACTTACGGCAGCGGCGTCGGCCAACTGCGCATACACATAGCCGCCGACCGCCGCCAGACGCCGGTTCACCTGTGCCGGTCCGACTTTTTTACCGTAACCTGCACCTTCCCATTGCGAAAGTTCGCGTCTCCAAAGTCGAACACCATTGTAAGCGTCGCGGGCGATCAAAGACCAGGTACGCTTATTGGAGTGAAAATGCGAATCGTCGAGAATGTAGAAGATTCGGCCGCCGGAAGAGACAACCGCGCTGGTCTTGGTGCCGCGATTCCACCTTGGAAGCGCCTCCCATTGTAAAGAATGCGGAGGACCCGCCCTTTTGTCTGCGCTTACGGCGTTTCCGGTCGAATCATGACGCGAGTGAGTCCATTCATCGACATCGGCAGATCGGGGCTTTCGCCTGCACGAAACGATTTTTCCGCCTCCAAGTCTCACGACCGCCCCGCCGGGGACGAGAACTCGATCTATCTCATTTGTGCCGAGAGCACTATCCTTGCCCAGCACCAGTAAATTGACCATGTTGTCCGCGTACGGAAATCGTGAATCCTGGAAAACCGATGCCGAAATGCGGCCGTCCACCTCTGCATCACGAATGCAACTGCGCGCATCCGCAAGCTCTGCTATATCGCCAATTAGCCAGTGGACGAGAACATTCGGAGCAGCACTCAGGACGAGCGCCACAGCGGGGTCTTCGCAGTCGACCAGGACTATCAATCCGCCCTCGAATTCGCTTTCAGAAATGATGCTTCGGGCAATGTTATTATCCGGCTGTGCCCCAGCCTGCGACCAGAAGCCCGCAGCCAGGAACAAGATAGCTGAATAGACAACAATCGGAGCTATTGGATTGGTATGTGTTTTCATTATCTGATTTCCCAGCGGCAAAATCGGCATAGAAATGCTTGTTGTCCAAGCTGCAAGCCTTGCCAGGTTAAAGAATCGGTTTCAGAGGAGATTATAGCGTCAATAGCAACCCGGCTCAAGCCACAGCAATAGGCCCAAACATGGCGGCCTGTTATGTCGTATCTGGGCGCAGAACCGAATTGTGATGTTCTTAACCAAACAAGGAGTTCGAAGTATGTTCCGAGATAGAGAAGATGCCGGCAAAAAACTGGCGAAAGCTCTCGAAGGTTACAGAAATGAAAATCCTCTGGTGCTTGCCATTCCCCGCGGCGGCGGCGAAATTGGATACCACGTGGCTGAGGGTTTAGCAGCCGGGCTGGCCATGATAGTGGTTCGTAAACTGCCGCTGCCGCGCAATCCGGAGGCGGGCTTTGGAGCAATCGCCGAGGACGGCAGCACATTTATTCACGAACATATGGCCGCGGCGATGGGGCCGGAACTCGTGGACGACATAGTGCGGGACCAGAAACAGGAGATACAGCGGCGAATTGAAAGACTGCGAGGCGGGATGCCTTTGCCGGACCTTGCGGGCAGGACAGTCATAGTCGTAGACGATGGGATTGCGATGGGTTCGACGGTGCGGGCGGCAATCAAAATGTGCCGCAACAGAAAGGCCGCAAAGATCATAATTGGTTCACCGGTGGCCGGTCCATCAACAGCCGATGATCTTGCTCGATTGGTAGAAGATGTCGTTATACTGGAAACCCCGCGGATGTTTCAGGCGGTGGCTCAGGTTTATGAAAACTGGTATGACGTCTGCGACGAGGAAGTGATCCGCATATTGAACAAACGGCGCCGATGACGAAGTGCAACCAAAACTTCAAGCCCTATTGCTCGCATTGCAGCTCGTGAAGTTCCATGGAATCAATGTAGATATGATTCTCGGCCAAAACCCACCATTGATAGAGCTGAACTCCGACATCGGCAGAGCAACTCTGTGCTCTGAATTTCAACCTGTATCTTCGCCACATGCCGCCGGTGCTGTACCACTGAGTGGCATACTCTTCATCGACAGTCGCGGCCGAATGCAACCTGCCGGAACCGGTCGGATCGACCAGCAGGCGCACCCGGTCGTTCCTGTTCCAGCCGCCCTGCCTCTGGTCCGTGCATATCCACGCCGAGAGTATGTACTCACTGCCGCAAGTTGTCTCCACAGTCTGAAAAACGGTCTGGGTCACGGGCGGGTCGAGCTTTCTGGGCACAGGCCCTGAATCATGGCCGACGCAATGCTTCCAGCCGAGCACGTGTTTGCCATCCAGAGCTTCGTAGCGTCCCAGATAAAAGACCGGTTGGGCATCGCCGATTCCCGGTGGCGGCGATTCCTCCGGCGTGCGGTGCATCGGCGACGACTTCTTCCAACCGTCGAGACCTTGTTCGAACGAAGGGTTGACAAGTTGAACTGGACGTCCCACAGGCTCATTCGCCTTGTCGCAGAGATATACAGCAGTTGGCTGAGGCAAAGTGCTTAGTCTGCATCTGCGGGACCATAAAGCGGAGTCGGGATTTTGCTCAGCCTCACCACCGACCTGGTACGAGTATTCGGAATTCGGCGTAAGATCCGCGGCAGTCATACGGTGATGCTTCTTGAATTTGCCGTCAGAAATTGCCTTAGCTTCGTTACTCACGGATTTCAGTTCGAGTCGACTCGTCGTGGGAACGGCGGTATCCCACTCGATCGCGGCAGTTGTAGGTGTGATTTCTCTTATGGTAATATTATGCGGCAAAAAGACGGAGCCCGGCTTCTTTTCGCCGCGCAGAACACAGGTAAGGTCCATCTCGGTGGTATCGAGACCGGCCCGAAAAGCCTCACCTGAAGGATATAGATCGGTTGCAAGGTAGGCGTAAAAAGGCTTTCCGTCTTCTCGCCTGTAACGAACGGCATATTTTTTCCCGGGTTCGACGGGAATCTCATCTTCGAACCAGGCCGCTGTCGCTCCCCAGTCTTTGATCATTAGTACGGTCCGCTCCGGACCGATAGATTCACCAAAGGGCGAATTCTCATGAATTGAAACAACAAAGGACTGCTTAAGGCCTTCGTCGACCGACCATCCGGCGTTCAGCCAGGCCGTCCGAATGTTTCTCGTAGTCGCAACAAAGGACTGTGCAGCCCAGCGGCACGATCCCGATGCCGGTCCTTCGCTCTTGAAACCCAGGCCCTGATGCAGCGAAACCCGGACAATTGTCTTACAGTTATCCGCATCCTGCTGAATTGAAAAACCCATATCGCAGTCTAACTTGGGCACATCGTCATAATAAGCACGGCCGTCCGAATAAACATCGCCGCGCGCCGGCGTACCGAGTCGAAATGATTTGCCCTCAGGCGAAGCAATCGAAAGATAGTACACATCTCCGGCCACCGTCCGCCAACAACCAGGTTCCAAATCGACGATTCTGATCCAGCGGACCAACTCATCGTCGAAATTGAATTTGCCCACCAGATCACCGTCGGGCCCTGATTCTCGAAGTTCCGCAACCAGACGAAGAGGTTCACCTGGATTCCAGAAAGAGAATGAGTTTATCCATGGTCCTCTTGCCACGAATGTCTGGCCGAATTTCTTCCGGGCACTGGACCACGTTTCACAGTCGGGGTCCATCGCCCATTGCTGTGTAATCAGTACTTCGCTGACGCGGTCGTCTCGAACTACAACAGGGGCTACCACCTGATCACATATCACAAGATATTCGCCTGTGTGGAGCGACGGCGAGCGAAAGCTTTTGGACGGCCCCGTTACGCAATGCCAGACACAACCGGTGCGATCGAAGATCGAGATTACTTTCTCATTCCCCCCGCTGTCGCCTGCGATGAAACCTGTCGCAAAAGCCGTAGAGGCCGTGTAAATCACAAGCACAAACAAGCAGCCCTGCAAGTGCCGGGCGAGACTGTTAGTGCTGGCACGACTGCGGCGGTGCAATTCGCGGCCAATACCGCACATTCTGAAAAATTCGCAAGACATGGGATCAGCTCTTAAGTCGATTCGCCTGCAAACGTCCCCGGGAGGACTCGAACCTCCAACCTTTGGCTCCGGAGGCCAACGCTCTATCCATTGAGCTACGGGGACCAACTTCAAAACGCAAGTATACGCTCCGGCCCGGTGCCTAACAAGATATTTCCGGATTTCAGGGCAAAAACGGCAGCGGTCGCCTCCTGTATCGGCTCAATCGAATACGGCATACAGGTATTTTTCAACTCTAAAGGTTTGAGAATCCGGCGGTGCTTCTGTAATATGGCGGGTGAACGGCAGCCAATCGCGGTATCCGGCGAAGCGGGAATCTACTGTTATGATCGAGAAACTCGAACGGGCACTGGCAAAATACTGGGGATATGACGGCTTTCTGCCGCTGCAGAAAGAGGCTATGGAAGCTGCGGCCAGTGGGCGGGATTCCATCGTCATCCTCCCGACCGGCGGCGGCAAATCTCTGTGCTATCAGGCGCCCGCGGTCGCTACGGACGGGCTTACGGTGGTTGTTTCGCCTCTTATTGCCCTGATGAAAGACCAAGTCGACGCCTTGCGGGAATGCGGGGTATCGGCGGCCAGGCTGGACAGTTCGCTGTCGCTCGAAGAACAGAATGAAGCTCTCGCAATGCTTCGCCAGGGCAAGCTCAAGCTCTTGTATGTGGCCCCGGAGCGGCTGGTTTCGGACAGTTTCCTGCGGATGCTGGAGGGCCTCAATGTTTCATTCATTGCTATCGATGAGGCACACTGCGTCAGCATGTGGGGGCACGATTTTCGGCCCGAGTATCGTCAGTTGAAGATTCTCAAGGAGCGCTTTGGGGCCGCGGCGATCGGAGCCTACACAGCTACGGCGACACAGAAAGTCCGCGAGGATATCGGCGAGCAGCTTGCGTTGCGCGACCCCGAACTCATAGTAGGCTCTTTCGACAGGCCGAACCTGATATACAAAGTGGCCCAGCGAACCGCGCGAGTCGACCAGGTTTGTGAGGTCATCGGCAGGCACAAAGGCGAATCAGGAATCGTCTACTGCATCAGGCGCAGAGATGTCGATTCACTTTGTTCGGCGCTATGCAGTCGGGGCCATAAGGCGTTGCCATACCATGCCGGAATGGAGACCGAAGAACGCAAACACAATCAGGACGCTTTCATCAAGGAGGAAATCGACGTAATCGTAGCGACGATCGCTTTCGGGATGGGTATCGACAAGAGCAATGTGCGGTATGTAATTCACACGGGCCTGCCCAAGTCTCTGGAACACTATCAGCAGGAGAGCGGTCGAGCCGGCCGCGACGGACTGGAGGCCGAGTGCTGCCTGTTCTACTCCGGCGGCGATTACGGAACGTGGAAAAGCCTGATGGGCCAGATGCAGGGCCAGGCTTACGACATTGCCGTTTCAAAGCTCAACGATATGTATGGTTACTGCACCGGCGGTGTGTGCAGGCATAAGGCGATTGTAAACTACTTTGGCCAGCAACTCGAGCGGGACGACTGCGGCGCGTGCGATGTATGTCTGGGTGAACTGGATACCGTCGACAATGCCCTCGAAGTCGGACAGAAAATTCTCTCCTGCATCCTGCGGATCGATGAACGCTTCGGTGCCGCTTATACCGCGGCGGTGCTTGTGGGGTCGCAGGAGCAGCGAATACTGGAGAATGGTCACGACAGAGTCAGCACGTACGGTCTGCTGGGCGAGCACCACAGAAAGGTCGTGCATGACTGGATCGAACAGCTTGTCGGCCAGAGTTACGCGCGTAAAGTCGGTGATTACAACACGTTACAGGTTACCGAACAGGGATGGCGCGTGTTGAAAGGTGAGGAAACGCCGCGGCTTCTCACGCCAGCTGGAAAACCGGCCAAAAAGGCCAGAGTTGCGACCGAAAGCTGGGAAGACGTAGACATCGGCCTGTTTGAAGCCCTGCGGGCGCTTAGAGCGTCGATAGCCAAACAAAAGCGTATTCCGGCCTACATCGTATTTGGCGACGCCACTCTGCGAGAGCTGGCGAGATTTCGCCCTTCATCGCGTGAAAAGCTATTGTATATCAAAGGAATCGGCCAGGCCAAACGCAAGCAGTACGGCAAGGCGGTTCTCTCGACTATCCGTGAATACTGCGATGAGCATGGGCTGGATCTGGATGCTCAGACTGACTGACTCTTAATTACTCTGGCTCTTTGTCGAGCAGGTTCTTGTGATATTCGAACGCGCTGACGGCGAGCTTCTTGTCGAGATACCAGAGGGCATTCAGTGTATCGCCCGCGTATTTAGAATATGGAACGGGTTTGTGTGCCGGATCCTTCAGGTCCGGATCACATAACCAGCCGCTCTTGCAGGACACAGGCAGGCATTTTACCGCTTTGCCTGCTTGGGGCCGGGTTTTCGGCACGCGAAGCTCAACCGCCTTTCTTATGAACATCGCGCAATACTTCGTGAGGTCGTCGTCCCAGGACGTATGGTCGCCACCGGGGTGCACGAGCATGCCCATAAGGTTGTTCGGGTCCTTCCGGCGTCTGGCGAGCAGTTGTCGGGTCAGCATTATCCACTGGGTTTCGCGACCGTACTCGGGTCGGATGCCGCCTTCAGGGCCGTACTCTTCGAACTGACCGTTGACGGCCAGAAACGGAACCCCGGCAAGGCTCTTGTTCTTTCCGTAGATGTGCTGGTGCAGGTTGCCGCTTTTGATGTGAATGATGCCGATGACCCGGTCGGGCTTCCAGTATGCGATGTTGCGGGCGAAGATTCCGCCGGTGGAGTGGCCGATTGTAAGCATGGGAGCGAATTCCAGCTCGGCATGTTCGCATGCAGCGGCGAGATCGGTGAGGATTTTCTGCAGCTTTTGCGCCGAGCCTCTTTCGGCGTAATTGAACAAGGCGTCAAAGCCCGGCTCCAGATATATTATTGCAAGGTCTTCGTCGGCGGCGGTTTTGCGTATGACAGGATCGGCTGTGAGTTTCTTTTCCAGCAGCGTCTTCTGTCCGATTATGCTGCCACGGACGTATTCGCATCCGGGCGGTATCCAGAGATGGGCTATCGAGGGCGAGCGCGGTTTGCCGGTGCGGCCGGGCAGACGCTCGACGCTCGTTGTATGCTGCCAGAGATTCTCTTGTGACTTTGCCGGGGCTGTAGTGACAATAAGGGTCAAGATGAATAACAGTATTCTTGTTGAACTTGTCATATCTGTATTCCTATCTGGAGGATTTTGTATCATACTTGCGGGCGGCTCTGACCCAATCGGGGGCCCATTCGGGAATCGCGGCTCTTTGTCTGATAAGCCAGTTTGGAATCGGGCCGAACGGATAGCCGGCATCGGGCACAAACAGGCCCACGTTGCCCTGCGAGTGGTTCATATCGATGTCAGCGCCGCTCAAGCAGGCAATCCGGGAACTCCCCCGCTTAACAGTCACGTAATCAGCGCCGTCAACATCGTCTATTGCGCCGGCAAATGTTATCAGGTCATTTCCTACCCTTACACCGCCGGGGATTGACTTCATTGCCACAGGATGGGCTGAAGGGTACAGCACTGTTATGAATTCGGCGCTTGTGCCTTTAACCGTCAAACGAATTCCCCTGGTATCTTCACGAATGATAAGCTGGTCGGATCTTTTGTTCTTCTTCTCGAAAAGCCAGTCATGTCTGGAATACTCGAAGTCGGAAGGTTCTGCACAATAGACAGTCAGGCGGTCGAAACTGATCGTGTTGCCGGAGTGTTTACAGCTATCCGAAAGCACGTGCAGGCAATAGGTAGCGTTGAGGTCGGGACCAGCATATTGATCGCGAATAACAAAATAATCGCTGCCCGAATTCTTCACAGCGACAATCGTCCTGCGATATTTGAGCGGTCTGTCGAACCATTGCTGGGGCAGATAGGAGTCCCACACCTCGGGCGGGTACTCGGTTGTCGCCCGCAGTCTGGGCGACTCGACCTGACCCACGGCAATATCAACATCCGGCGAAGTCTTAAACGCAATGAGGCGTTCGTAGCCATCCATGTTTGCATAGGGCAGTTCTTCGGTATGGAATGCCAGCCGATTGTGCATGTGTTCCGCACCGGCGCGAGGCGAGTAGCTGCACATGTGGTCAATGGCAAGTTGTCTTGCATCTGCACAATAATGGAACGAAAGCTGGTCGCCGTGATAATGTCCGCGATTGGGCCCGCTCTTGAAGGCCAGATAAGTCTCCGAATCGGTGCCGGGCCTGTTGCGGAAGACCGCCCCGAAACCGGGCAGTTCCTCGGTCGAGAATTCTTTGATATCCTCAAGTGCGTCGAATCGCTCGGCCACCTCGAAGACGTCCGGTCCCAGCGGATGGGTATCGCCGCCCGGATGACATCTTCGCTCGCCGTTGCCGACGGGCTGGGACAAATGCAGCAGAAAAGAGGCTCCCGCCGCGTATCTGGGATTTTCAGTGAGGTCGTAATCGAGGTATTCCATGCATGGTTCAACTAGTTCGGCCCAGTGCTTCATCGCATAGGCTACATAGCCCGGACATTCCTGCCCCGCCCCGCCCGGAAGAGTTATCGAATGGTAAAGATCGGTCTGAAGTTTTGAGATCGCCAGATCTCTGAGTTCGCCGAAACGCGGATGGGAAGTCAGACGGGTCGTAAGGGCGACGGGCCCGCGGATGTAGTCGGTGTAAAAATTGGGATTCTCCGGCGACCAGAAGTTCCAGTAAGAGCCGTAGGCGTCGTTGTGCAGCAGATTCTGGACCAGGGTCAGCGTTGAGATGTTGCCCGGTTTGCCGACCTGTCGCATGGCGGATTTCGCAAATCCGCGGATCGCCCCGCTCGGATTCATGGAAGAACTGTAGTAATCGCGGCTGGAGAAACTGCCGGGCTTCTCGAGGCCGGGCCACTTCAATATGAATTCCTGCACGAGCCGGTCGAGCGCTTCGAAGGCATGTCTTTTGACATAATTTTTTGCGGCCTTATCGGCCCAGAGTTCTCTGGGACCTGCGACCAGGAACCAGTATCTACGGCCTTTTCGGGTCGGGCATATCAGCCCCGCGTAGTCGGCAGTGTCCTTGACTTTGGCCTCGATCATATTGTCGTGAGGCCAGTGCCACTTGCCGGCTCTGCAGACAAGCGCCCCGACGGCGGTATTGTCGCTTGCGCAGGCGAAGAACCAGCCTTCATCGTAGGCCTGTGTCCAGCGGGGCATCAGATTGAGCAGTTTATCGCCCATCCGGGTCTGTCCGGTTTTAAGAGTGTCGGGCGGCCAGGCGCCGAAATCGGGCCGGTCGAATCCGCCGCTGTGCGGAATGCAAATTGCATCACGGCCGCTGAAATTTGCCGCACAATCGAACTGCCAGTAGTTGCCGGGGCCCATTTCGTGGGTTTCCTCGATTACGGCGTGGTTCTCACCGGCGAAGAGAGAAACCTCCACGGTCGAAAAAGCAGGTATATTGTCATACAGACCGGCTTTGCCTTCGAATCTGTATTCGAGACGAACTCGTGCGAATACCGGGCCTTGATCGGTAACGGCGGCGTTAAAACTCTTTAGCCTCCTGGTTGTATGCCATGAGCCCGAGCCTGTCCACCTGCCGCCGCGTGGCCTGACCGCAAGGACGGGTGAGGGTATTTCAGAACCTTTGACCGCGGGAACCTTCACTGACAATCTGCCGTTGGAGAGCACGTAAGAGTCTCCCTGTGTCTCGACTTTAACAGTAGAGGAGACCTTTGCCGGTGTGCCCTTTTCGATACTGTAGTTTATCGACTGACCGGGCTCGACCGTGGCCAGTACCCAGATTCGCTTGGCGCTTTCGTCCACTTGAAACGGAACCGCCCTGCCGTTGGCTTTGACGGTATATTCGGAGGGCTTGCCCCCTGGATACTCGAGTTTGAGCCTCAGTTGTTCGTCGATGTAGGTGTTTCGGGTGGGATTGCAGAGTTGCCACTGTGCCGCGGATGCCGTTGCGCACCACAACAGCAGTATTGTGAGTCTTGCCGATTTCATTTGCAGCCTCGTTCCATGTGTCTATTTGACTGATAAGGTTATCCGGTTCGATGGGGGGCTGGTCGCCGAATCGTCGTCTGCGGAGTTGATCGCGGCAACACGGTATTGCAGCGTTTTGTTTGAAGGCGCAAGGAAGTCAACCCACACAGGCGGATTGTACCCATCCTTTTCTATCTGCGGCGGGCGGTATGCGATTGTCGCCCAGGGGCCGTTTTCAATCCGCCGCTCCACCCGGAAACCAACCTCATTATCCGTCTGGTCTGTCCAGGTGATCCTGACCGCATCATCCCGGTATTCACCGGCTACAACATCGGTCGGGGCCCTGAGTGAGCCGCCGGGATCGCTTGTAAGTACGCCCCCAGGTGCTTCGACATCCTTAGCGGCCTTGTTGGCCACTATTGCAGTGTCGGTGGGTTTCTCAGAGAACATCTTGCCGCCAACCCATCCGGCCGTTCGATTGAAAGCGATCAGCATTCCATGTATGCGAACGTTCCACGCGCCGATATAGCTCGACTGGCCGCTGCCTTTGTCATGGCGATTCGCGGTCCACGCCCAGGAGTATATGTGCGTTCCGCCGTGAGCCTGACACAGCAGGCCTTCGCCGTCGTTACCCGGATTGGAGCCTACATTGTTGAAGTAATTGCCGTGGGCCCACTGGTTGGCGCCGGCAAGATCGAATGCGCGGGACAAATTATCGCTTATCGCACCGTTGCCGCCGGGAGATGACTGAAGATAACCATCCAGCGTGAGTTCCCAGCCGCCGATGCAGTAAGGATCCTGTGCTTCCTGAAGGTATGCACGTTCGTTATGGTTATTGGTAATCGACGTCCAGGCGCCTGAGATATTGAAGCCCTTATGGCCGTGGTTGTAGACGTAGTTATCGCGGACAACCACACCCTCTTCGAAGAAGCCGTTGCGAGGTTTGTCGTCGGGCTTTCGATTTGCAGTCAGGCCCAGCATAACCTTATTGATGTCGATGCCACATGCTTTATTATAATCAAAAAGCACGAGTCTGACGGATTCGTCGCCCAAGCCTATGCTGCCCGGTCCGTGCGGGTGGCTGTAGCGGGTCAGTTGGGGGTATTTGAAGTTCCTGCCGGCGCTCCTGGGAATGCGATTGTTGGCAACGAAGATGCGGGAACCGTAGGCCCCGATTCTGGGGGTGAACTTGGCCATATAGTAGCCGTTTTTGCCGAAGCCTTCCGGTGTATCGCTTCGTCCCATAGTAATTGAATTGTTGACAGCTACGGCATCTTCCAGCAGGCACCCGAATACGAGTCGCCCCGTGCCGGCCCCGTGATATTCCTCACCGCCGCCCGCCAGTGCATCCCAGGGATGGGTTCCGTCGGGGACCCGGTCTGCCCAGGAATCCTTGACGTATTTGCTTTTCCACGATCCTGCGGTTCGCCACGTTGGACCCCAGTTCATCTCCGGGCCGAAAAAGACCGTGGCTCCTGTCATGTGCACCCAGGCGATTCCAACATTATCGACCTGTCCGACCGAACCGCCGTCTTCGGCCCGCAGCCCTATGAAGTTCCAGTCGCGAGGCGTCTGGGCCTTTGTCTCGAAGAAAGCCCCGTGTGCCCTTCCGCTTACTTCTTCACCCTCGAAAATTCCTGAGAACGAACCGCAGAGGCTGTCGTCATCGCGAGCAAGTTTGACTTGATAGATGGCTTGACTGTCTGGAAGCTCGACCTTCAGCGCGATTGCAGCGGCCTTCGTTGATACTTCCACTACAACGGATGGTCGCTCGACCGGACCTGTCGAAGCTGAAGCGGATTTGGCGTCAATCTGGTTATTGGGTGCGGCGAAAGCAAGCTGCAGCATTCCGGGGCGTTTATTCCTGCCCCGCAGAATGGCGCCATCCAGCCAGACAGATGCACGGGGGCCGGTTTCAACAGCATTTTCACGGTCGGTAAAACCGAAAACGAACTTTGTAGCCAACTCCAGAGCGCCTTCAACCGCATTCGGCTTGCCTTCGGGGGCCTGGCCGCGGATAACTACGCCGGATTTGAGCATTAGCCCCCTGCCGCCCGGGCCGTCCATAGGTGCGTCGCTGAAATCGTATGTGCCCGCCGGGTAGTAGAGGACGCCGCCGCCGTTCTCAGCCAGGCGATCGCGGGCGTTTTCGAACCTCTCGAAGTCAGTGTTGCCGTTCCGATATTGCGACATATCGACAACGCTCGACCATTTGATCCGGTCCGTCCATGCCGGATAACCTTCGGCGCCGTCATAGAATCTTGCGATCGGATTGTCGGTCGGCGGTACGGCCGTGCATGCTATGGCAAAAGCCAGGGATAGTACCGCCGAATTGCGTGCGCGTTTATTCATTTATTCTGTCCTGCGCGAAACTCCTGATTAGAAACCAGTTTCGAGCCAGACGCTGCGGTCCAGAGTAGAACCGGCGGTCCAAGGCTCCCGGCTGTGTTCGAAGCAGCCCTGATCGGGTGCTTTGCCTTCGAAGTCTTTGGCAATATCCTCGATTACTTTGCCTTCATCGATGCACGGCGAATTATCTGTGAGCCGAAAGTCATTGTCATCCGGATCGACAAATCCGGGGGCGTCACCCGTATAATTGTGAGTGGCCTTCGAACCCTCTCCGAGCGACACAGCATCGGTCATTATATTGTTGGCCAGTACAGAACCATCCATCTTGCTGTTGTTATTGCGTCCCCACCACCCAAAGCTCCTGCCGTTGCGGGTAAATGTATTGTTGTATATCTGCACGTTGCTGGTGGGCGTATTCAGGCGCAAACCGCAGTCTTCGCAATCGTAGCAGAGGTTGTGGTGGACGATATGGTTCGGGGAGAAATTATCCACGTAGATTCCTACCCCCGTGTGGCAATGAACGTCGTGTACTCGATTGAAAGCAATGACAGTGCCCTTTCCGTCGGTCGTGAATGCATAAGTTGCACCCAGATCATTTGTCATTAACCCGGCATTGTAAAGATGGTTGTGCTCGATGCGCCCCCGACGCAGTTTCCGATGAACGATCAGACTGCGACCGCCGTTGAAAACCGTGCAATTTTTAATGACATGCCCTTCGCCCGTCGCGTTTATGGGCGCACAATCGCTGGCCGATGTGTCGCAATCGTGAATCACACAGTTCTCGACGCGATTGTCCGATCCGTAGATACTTATGCCGTCACCGATGCAATACGCCACGATGCTGTTTCGGATGGTATTTCCGCTTCCGCCAAGAGCGATGCCAAGTCCCTCAGACTCGATGTTGATTCCTTTGTCGCGATTGAAGCCTCCTCTCATTACATAGTCGAAGCTCGTGAAGCGCGCTGAACAAGAATCCATTACACAGTTTTCAGCGTCGTCGAAATTTATCGAGGCGGCGAATATCTCAAAGCCCTTGATCTCAATGTGAGAGCGGCCTGAAAGATCGAACGCCCAACGGCGTTTCGTCGCCTCGACTAGCGAGTCTTTGATCTTAACACCCGCAGGCGGACGCAAATACAGTTTGCCGTCCTCATGGTGCCACTCTTTGGGCGCATCTAAAGCGCCCAATGATCCGTAGAAATAAGCTGTTCCGTCGCCTTTGAAGGGAGGGTTGCCGCCTACGCTAATCGTCGATCCGGCCGAGGAGGCTATGGGTGCGGTTACCGCCACCCATTCGCGCGGAGCCATGCCGCGTATATAGCCGTCCTTCCAGAAACCTTCCACAAATCCAGCGTCCTCCAGAGTGCATACGCCCGATTCGATCTTCACATTAACGACTTTGCGTTCGTACGGATCGGTGTCCGCATCCGGGTACCGGGCCGGAGTCATCAGCGAGCGGTTTACGAATACCTGCTGAATTGACCAATCAGCCTTCGCCATGTAAATGCCGTCTTTATACCCGATCCAACCGTTAACCGGCTCGGCTCCGGTGATTACAACCTTTTCATCAGCAGCCGCGATAAAACGAACGGGCGCCTCAGCGGTACCGGAATTGACCGGCGAAACGGTTTCCCGGTACGTACCGGCATGGACTATACAGGTATCGCCGCTTTTCAGAGTTTTGGCCGCCTTTTGTATGGTATGGAAGGGAGAATCAGCCGTCCCGGCCGCGGAATCGTCGCCCTGAGTTGAAACGTGAAGAACGGCGCCCATCGCCGGAATTTGCAGAATTGTCAGGATGGCTATAAGCAGTGGTACAAATCTCGAAACCATGGCAAATTCCGACCTCCAGGCAAGGACCAGCTATTGACGGTTAGATTCAGATTCGTTGGACCGATCATAGTAAATTCCGCCTTCGGCCGCAATATGGTTCCAGCGATGCAGACATGCTGTTTTGACGAGTTGATTCGCTGATGTTAGACTCCTGTGAACGCGATTAAAGGCAGTAGAAACCTGTTTGACAGGATATCAGAATGAATTTGCGCCAGGCCCTTGGTGGTTTTATCGATTGTGAGTGCGGCAGGAGGCATGAAGTTCCCGTGCGCGAATTTGTTTACAGCAAAGGCGCTATCGACCGACTGCCGGCTGTCCTGGCTCGGTGCCTCGGAGACAAGCGACCGTCGTGCGCCGTTCTGGTGGCGGACGTAAGAACCTGGGCCGCATGCGGAGCTGATGCCGCACGGTCGTTGCGCGGCGTGCGCATCGAGGACGAAGTCGTCATCGTTCCGGACAAAGGACAATCCAGCCCGGTCTGCGATGAGAAAACGTGCAGTTGGCTCAAAGAATCGCTCCAGCGGCGAAACAAGGACGTGGTTGTTGCGGTTGGCAGCGGAGTAATCAACGACCTGTGTAAATGGGCGTGTTTCGAACTGAACCTGCCCTATGCTGTTGTGGCGACAGCCGCATCAATGAACGGATACGCGGCGGCAAACGTGGCGGCCAAGATCGAAGGCGTCAAAGTACTGGTGGAAGCCAGACCTCCGGTTGCGGTCGTCGCCGAGCCGAAGGTAATCGCCGAGGCTCCGGCCCAAATGACGGCCGCGGGATTCGGAGACACCATTGCCAAGCACCTCAGCAACACCGACTGGCTGGTTAACCATCTCCTGCTGGACGAGTATTATTGCCGCAACTGTGCGGAAATCGTGTCCGGACTGGAGCATTTGTATCTCGACAGGCCCGAGGACATCGCCGCACACAAGAATGCAGCGGTTGACGGTCTGTTCGAAGCCCTTTTCTGGACGGGAATAGCCATGACCGTCGTCGGCACGAGCGCACCGGCAAGCGGAGGCGAGCATCTGCTCAGCCACACTCTGGACATGATGGCCGATGTGCGGGGTCACGAACACGATCTGCACGGAAGGCAGGTCGGACTGGGCGCCGTATTCGCCGCGGCGCTTTACAAAGAGTTGCTTGCAGTGGAAACCCCTGAAATTGTGCAGGTTCCTTCAGGTATCGATGGGGCATTCTGGGGATCGGGAGCTGTGGCCAACGCGGTGGCGGCCCAGTATGCGGCCAAGCAAAGTGATCTGCAGCGACTGGGCCGGAAAATAGCACGGACCGAGAAATGGGATGATGTTCGGGCACAAGTCGAGCAGATTGTTCCCGACCCCGGCAAAATAAAAGACTGGCTCGTACGTGCCGGAGCTGCAGGCAATGCGGGCGATATCGGGTGCTCGCGAGAGAGACTAATGGACGCCGTTATGCACATGCACGAGATACGCAGGCGATGCACAGTGGTCGATATTGCATGGCTGTGCGGTATTATGCCCGCCGCGGCTGATGAAATTGTCGACGACTGGCTTATGTAGTGCCAGTTACTCGGTTGTATTTATCGATCAATTATCACCCTTACCGAAGGAGGCAGCGGCCGCCCGGGAGACTGTTTCAAAGTCGGTGCTGTCGCAAAAACCTATGGTGAACCGGGCAAGCGTTTTCTTGATATACTTGTTCAGGCCTTTTCGGCCGAAGCCGAAAACGGTCATTTCCCCGTTCATCGCCCAGTAGGAATCGATTGCATCATCATCGTTGTGATTGACAATGTAGAACGAACGATTGACCGCCGGATCCGCGAAATACAGCCATTCGCCACCGATCCCGGAATCCGAAAGGTCGCCCTCCCATTTCTCCGAGAGCAATGTCTTCGTGCCGTCACCTCGAACGCAGAAATCGCTTTCGACATTCAGCTTACCGCCCGGCGTTCCCTCATAGAGAAACCAGTATGGAGCCCGCATCTTAATGACCGTCATTGTCGCATGTGCGAAGTAAATATCCCATCGACACTTCATCTTGCCGTCGTCGGATTCAGAAATTATCGAGACCTTGTCGCCCCCGGAATTCGCTAGAATACTGCTGGAAACCGTCTTGCCCGGGTGACAGTAGCCTTCAGGGTAGCCCATGTTGGGCAGACCGCGATATTTGCCACCCGAACCGCTTTTGCTTCGGGCGCCCACGCCGGGTTTGTAGCTGAGCCAATCGTTGCCGTCTTTGTCGATAATGCTCGCGAAAGCCGCGCCCTGCTTGTGATAGTAGTAGGTTGCGGCCGGGATTCTTACTCGAATGCTTTTCTGACCCTGCCAGGTAACATCATCATCGGCCTCAATATCCGCACGGGCAATGCCCACTGCCGCAAGGCTGACAGCCGTAATTGTCAATACCAGATTGCTCATAAATTCGGCTTTCAAAACTGATTAGTACTTGGTTTTTCAAATAGTAAACTGCTCGAGTCGACGAATGCAAGCAGAACTATCAGCTATGAATGTGTGGAAATACGCAAATCGTGCGGGTATCATCTGTTACCGAAAGCTGCAATGAAAGGAGGACCCGATATGAAGTGCAATTTGCTTTCTCGAATACTGTTATTGACTGTGCTTGCCTCGCCGCTGCTCGACCGGACCGTCCGGGCCGAGGATAGCGACAAGTATCTGGCGTCGGCGAAAAAATACGCAGATACCGTTCTGGAGCATGGCCGGGATGTCTATGGAAAGACCCGCAGCCCGCTCTTTGTGGATGGGATGAATATCGAGACGCTGGAGCCCGTACGGTGGCAATACGAGGGTGAAGAGTGGGTGCTGTGCAATTTCGCGGGCCAGCAGCCCTTGATGCGTTTGCTGGACGGATTGACGGCTTTGACGGCAGACCGGCGTTACAGAAAGGCGGCCGAGGAGGCCGCCGGGTACGCGATGGAGCACCTGCAATCGCCGAGTGGACTGCTTTACTGGGGCGGCCACGCCGCGTGGGACCTGCAACAGGATAAGCCCGTCGGTCAATATGGATCGAATATCCACGAGTTGAAGACGCACCAGCCTTATTATGAACTGATGTGGCGGGTGAATTCGAATGCAACCAGAAGGCTCGCCGAGGCAATCTGGGCCGGCCATATTCTCGACTGGTCGCTTCTGGACTATAATCGCCACGCCAATACCAAAAAGCGCGTCAAACCTCAGTGGGACCATGAGTTCGATGAAGATGTCGAAGTGCCCTTTCCCGCAAAAGGCGGCAATCTCTCTTTTGTCAATGTTACCCCTCCCCTGCTGCGGACCGGGGTCGCGCTTGCGGTCCTTGCCGAGGACGACAATGCCGGGAAATGGACGTTGCGGCTGATCGAACGCTGGCAGCAGGGAAAGTATCCGCGGACCGGCCTGTGCGGAGGACAGCTAAGCTACAGAGAGCATGACAGGGCTAAGGACGCCCTAGGACATGTTCATCCTGAGATAAACGAAGCTCAGATCGTTGCATCGTATCATCAAACGGGCAGATACCACAATCTGCCGCTGGCCCAGATGCAGGCTGCCGAGATGATGCTGAATGGATCCGAAGCCGCGCGCCGGATGGCCGAACGGTTCATCGAGTGGGCCTCCGAAGATCTCAAAGCATATGCAAGAGCGTGTTACGACAGCAAATCGGGCAGATTTAACGGCGTCATGATTGATGGTACGATTCTGCAGTGGAAGAAGGCGAAATCGGATTACTACGTTCCGTCCTCATTTGCGCCGCGAGGTCCCGACGGGTTTCTGTTGTGGGGATATGCGATGGCGTACAGACTTACGAACGATCCGGAACACTGGCGAATGAGCCGCCAAATATGCAAGCGATTCGAACTGGGCGATATCGGAGAAGCAGACGGCCGAGAACGCGACTGCAACTTCAAAACCAGTCATAGCAACTGGCGGACTGTTTACGCCATGCTGGAACTGCATCGGGCGACTTCGGATCAGCGCTTTCTAAAACTCGCCGGGCGAATAGCGGATAATCTGCTCGAAATGCAGGTCGAGAACGGTCTTTTTCCAAGACGCGGCAGAAAATGGGCCAGAACCGGCGATGAGATTCCGCTTGCCCTGCTGCATCTTGCGGCCGCCTTTGACGGCAGAAGCCACCTCATGCCGCAGCCTGTTCTCGACAGCAGATTCTTCCACTGCGAATATCACGGGCCGCTCGCCGACCACCAGAAGAAGCGGGCGGACCGACGGACATACGACCATCTGGTCTTCTACGGCAATTGATTACATCTTTCTTTGGGTACAGGAGCAGCTATGAGGTATTTGTGGACACTGGCGCTGATATCATTTGCCTTCGCAGGCAGCACATCCGGACATATAACGCTTAAAGGCAGATTGGTCGCCCCCGAATTCCAAGGGGCTTCGCGGAAAGACCACTTTGACAGTGGATTACAGATTCGAAGCCGATTTCGACAATTTCAGCCTGCGCAAGGTAGCAACGGGTGCGCCGGGGCAGTAGATGTGCGGGATTGGGCAGCGGCTTAATTTCAGGCACGAAGTACTCGAATCGGCACGAATCAGCCTGGACAGTGATTTGGTATGGTAGTGGACTAGCAGCAAGGCGAAATTGTCGATCCATTGGGCAGAATTTAAGATTCCGCTATTACCCTTGCCTTTGGACGCACCGTGCCTTAGAATACACTGACGATGGAAACAGGAAGAACACGCCCTGCTATTACGAGAACCGGATAGTGAAGATAGTCGATTCCAACGAGCTTACTGTGCTTGAATACAGCGCAGCCTGTCCCGTTGCATTTAGCATTGGCGTTTTACCTCTTCACAGGCCGAAGAGCAAATTCGATGTTTAGATCGAATGGAACGCTTAGAACATAATCTGGAAATACTACGTGGATATTGGCGTTAGAAACAGCAAGAGCAGTGGATGGCCGTGGTAAGCAGGGATTCTATCCGCGTTCTTTCTTGGAGTTCTAAAATGAAGAATGGACGAAAACATTACCTGATAGTCGTCTCGGTTTTGTCAATCGTGTGCAGCCCGATCCTTCTTGAGATCGGCATGACATTGGTGCGAGGCTACGGATTCTTCGGCATGACCAGTAGGATGATGCGGATGCCATACTATGAATGCATTCGTGACCTTAGGCCTCTTGAAGAATTCTACAACGAGCATTATGAACGAGAATATGATCGCGGAGTACGGGAGATCAGACGGCCACAGCCAGAAGATGTGCATGAAAACGTTTCTACTCTGAGTTTAGCGCCAAGTCAGCCCTACACTGAGTTGGGTGTTTGGATACTGCGTTCTGAAACGCATGATTGCAGGTATTTGTACACGCCGTTGCCAGCTCAAGAAGACGATCAATACTGGTCTGATCCAAATTACTACTCACGTGTCAATCTCTGCACTCTGTCGCAATGGGAAGGCCCGGAAGGGATATACCATCCATATAGAAAATATCCGGACTTCGTCAGAGATCACATTCAGAGGAACCTGGGAGGTGAGCAGTGGGTCTGTTGGATCTCTCTCTCTGGTTACGCCCATTTCTCGTCAAGCCTGCCTCCAGTGCCGGGGGCTCTCATACTTGAAGATCAGCTCAACGGGTCCTCCCTGCTTGTGGTTAAGTATCCAGAGGAGGTGGTACCTATCGTTCGAGCCATCTATCCAAACCTCATGATACCGCGTGAAGCGATCCTTGAACGCTAGTAGTGCCGGCCCATCCACCGCCTCCCTCAAGAAGGACGTCTATGTCTTTACCAACGACCCGAACAACGCCAAAGTCAAACTCACACTCAAAGCCAAAGTATTCCGAATCACGGCGGGGATTTGAGTGTTTTCTTGCCTGAGGGGTGCACCGGTGGTATGCTTTGGTGCGTCTTAAGTGCGGGGGCGGTGTTTGCAACTGATTGGCGTCTACTGTTTGAAGGAGTATAGACATGTTCGCAGTCAAGTTCGGGTTTGTCGGTTTGGCGGTGCTGGTGTTGGGGGCGGGGCTGTTTTGCTGCGGGTGCGACGAGATGTCGATGGGCAATTCGGCGCAGTTGACAGCTAAAACGACGGTGCAATCGCGGCCGGACTGGGAAGATGAGACGGTCATCGCCCAAAACAAGGAACCCGGCCATGCCACCCTGGTCCCCTATGGCGATACGGCCTCGGCGCTTGCGGGCGACCGGGAAAAATCCATGTACTGCATGACGCTCAACGGAAACTGGAAATTCAACTGGGCAGTCAAACCCGCCGACAGGCCCGTCGATTTCTACCGGACCGGTTACGACGTGAGCGGCTGGGACGAAATCCCGGTCCCCGCCAACTGGCAGTTGCACGGCTACGGCCGGCCGATCTATCTCAACGTACCCTACCCGTTTCCGCCGAACCCGCCCCACATACCGCACGACTACAATCCGGTCGGTTCCTATCGCAGGCAGTTCACTGTTCCCGCCGACTGGGACGGACGCGAGATATTCATCCATTTCGAAGGAGTCAAGAGCGCCTTCTATCTCTGGGTCAACGGCGAAAAGGTCGGCTACAGCCAGGGCAGCATGACGCCCGCCGAATTCAACATAACCGACTATCTGGTGCCCGGCACAAACGTCGTGGCCGCCGAGGTCTACCGCTGGTCGGACGGCTCTTACCTGGAAGACCAGGACATGTGGCGACTGAGCGGGATATATCGGCCAGTTTACCTCTTTGCAGCGCCGCAGGTCCACATCCGCGATTTCTTCGTCAGGTCCGAACTCGACGACGCATATCGCGACGGCATTCTGCAGATCCGACCCAAACTGGCCAACTACGGCCGGCTCGATCTCAAGGGCTGGACCGTGCAGGCACAGCTTTACGACGCGGCGGATAAGCCCGTCTTGAGCGAGCCCCTGAGCAAAGACGCCGCCGCCATAATCAATGAACCGTATCCCCAGAGAGACAATGTGCCTTTTGCCCTGATGCAGGCAAGAATAAGCAATCCCCGCAAGTGGTCGGACGAGTTTCCCAATCTTTACACACTGGTGCTGGAAGTAAGAAACGACAAGGGCGAACTCATTGAGGCCGAAAGCTGCAAAGTCGGCTTTCGCACTTATGAAATCAAGGACGGGCAATTCTTCGTCAATGGCAGGAGCATAAAGCTGTTCGGAGTCAACCGGCACGAACATGACCCCGATCACGGCAGAGCGGTTCCGGTCAGCCGGATGATAGAAGACATCAGGATCCTCAAGCGCAACAACATCAACGCGGTCCGCACCAGCCACTACCCCGACAATCCGGTCTGGTACGATCTATGCGACAAGTACGGCATTTACGTGATGGATGAGACAAATCTCGAATCGCACGGGCTCAAGGGCTATCTGTCCAATGTAGCCAGTTGGGGCAACGCCTTTCTCGACCGCGCCATACGCATGGTCGAGCGCGACAAGAATCACCCCTGCATCATGTCCTGGTCACTGGGTAATGAGACCGGCTGCGGCCCCAACCATGCGGCAATGGCGGCGTGGATCAGGGATTACGATTCGACCCGGCCCATTCATTACGAAGGAGCACAGGGCAAGCCCTTCGACCCGTACTACGTCGATATGATCAGCAGGATGTATGCGAGAATCCCCGAATGCATTCGGCTGGCGACGATGGAGGGAGAAAGTCGGCCGATGGTCCTTTGCGAGTACGCACACGCGATGGGAAATTCGGTAGGCAATCTCAAGGAATACTGGGATGCGATTCGCTCACACAAACGCCTGATCGGCGGCTATATCTGGGACTATGCGGATCAGGGCCTTCGCAAAAAATCCGACAAAGGCGAGGAATTCTGGGCCTACGGCGGAGATTACGGCGACAATCCCAACGACGGCAATTTCTGCTGCAACGGCCTTGTGCAGCCGGACAGAAAACCCAATCCGCACATGGCCGAAGTCCGCAAGGTCTATCAGCGCATTCACGTAAAGCAAATCGACGCCGCCGCGGGCAGATTCCGCATTGAAAACGAGTATGACTTCTCCAGTCTCGCATTCGTCGATTCCCTCTGGGAACTCACCGAGGACGGAGTAGTCGTGCAGAAAGGCAAGCTGGCAAGGATCAGCATCGGCCCGGGCGAGGCCCAGGAAATCACGGTTCCGTTCGAGATGTCCGACCTGAAACCCGTCGCCGAATACCACGTCATGATCAGCTTCGCTCTGCTGGAAGATCGCTGGTATGCGGACAGAGGATACGTGGTTGCCTGGGATCAGTTCAAAATCCCGATTGACGTACCGATTGCACCCGTCGCCGAAGTCAAAGATATGGACGCTGTGATTCTCCAGGAAACCGACGCCCGAATCGTTGTCCGGGGCAAGGATTTCGATCTGAGCGTCGGCAAAAACAGTGGGGCTATAGAATCGTTCAGGTTCGGGGGAAAAGAGCTTGTCAGAACTGCTCTCGAGCCGAACTTCTGGCGTCCTCCCACCGACAACGACAGAGGCAACGGAATGCCGCGGCGACTGGGCATTTGGCGCGACGCCGGGCCGAAGAGAAAGGTTGCGAGCGTCGAGGCCGAGAAAGTCAGCGATAAAACCGTTCGGATTACATCCGAAGCCGAACTCCCGGTCGGCAGCGGCTCGAAGTACAGTACGGTCTATCTCGTATACGGCAGCGGAGATGTCGTGGTTACCGGCACCATCGACCCTGTGGGCGACGGTCTTGTGAATCTGCCGAGGTTCGGGATGCAGATGACCGTACCGGGCCGCTACAGCGAGATGAGCTGGTTCGGCCGTGGACCGGGAGAGAGCTATTGGGATCGCAAGACCGGCTCGCCCATCGGGCGGTATGCAGGACCGGTCAGTGAGCAAATTCACCAGTACGTGCGGCCCCAGGAGACCGGCAACAAGACCGATGTGCGATGGATGACGCTGACGGACGAGAACGGCTCGGGACTCCTGGCTGTCGGAATGCCGCTGCTGTCTGTAAGCGCCTGGCCGTGCACGATGGAGGACCTGCAGACTTCGGACCACATTCATGAATTGCCGATGCGGGATTTCATAACGGTTAACATCGATTACAAGCAGATGGGCGTTGGAGGCGACGACAGTTGGGGCGCCCGGACGCATCCGGAATACACGCTTCCGCCGCAAAGATACAGCTACAGTTTCCGGCTCAAGCCTTACGACCGCGATATGGGCGATGCCGCAGAGTTAGCCCGAACCAGAATGCCGGATGTGAGATAGCGGTTGAGGAGAAGATCATGAACGTCAGATTCAAGTGCTTTCGCGGAACTCTGATTTCGTGGGAAGGACTTTTCGAGCAGGCCTGCGACTTCGCAAGCCAAATCGGCAAAGAAAAGCTGATAAGTATTTCGCATTCGGACAATCACAGCAAAGGCGTCGTGACCGTCTGGTGCTGGTCCGAAAAATAGCGGGAGCGGTCAATGCAGCGTGCTGAAATAATCCGCATATCGAAAGTGGCGACCAGGTCGCAGCATGTTCGCACCGCGGTCATAGACAAGGCCCTGATCGACTCAAAAGCCGCCGATGCGCGAAATAACGATCGTCTCCGCGAGATTCACAACCTGCATTACGGCGACGAGGACAATCTGCACCGGATGCTCAACACGCTTCAGCCGGGCAGCTACGTTACCCCCCACCGCCACGCAAATCCCCCCAAGGCCGAGGGCATGCTGCTTCTGCGCGGCTCGCTGGCGTATGTGCAGTTCGACGATAATGGAAACGCAAGCGAGGAAAATTTCGTTTTGCTCAATGCCGACGGCGGGGTCTATGGAGTCGATATTCGGGCCGGCGTTTGGCATACGATTTTTGCGCTCGAGCCCGATACGGTCATTTACGAGGTAAAGCCCGGCCCGTATGTGGCGTCGAACGACAAGGGATTCGCCCCATGGGCGCCGGCCGAGGGCGATACTGGCGCCGCTGAGTATCTGATGAAGCTGGAAGACCGGTTTCGTGCGGCATTCGGATTGTCACACCGCACATGGAAACAATGAGAGGAGCGAACATGACTACGACCGCCAATCGACTGCTCTGGCTGCTTATTCTGCTATTGCCTGGAGACACTTCCTCGGCCTATCCGTTGCGGGATGCGACCGAATGCCGGGTGCGAAACGGGCTCGGCAATGTCCTGCAAAAACTCGAAGCCGGCGAGGAAGTCCGGATTGCGTATCTCGGCGGAAGCATAACCGCTCAGGCCGGTTGGCGCCTGAAGAGCTTCGACTGGCTCAAGCAGCAGTATCCGAAAGCGAATCTTGTCGAAATTAACGCGGCCATCGGCGGAACGGGCTCGGACCTGGGCGTATTTCGCCTCGATCACGACGTTCTGCGGCACAAACCCGATCTGTTGTTTGTGGAATTTGCGGTCAACGACGGCGGCGCCACGCCGGAACGCATCCACAAGGCAATGGAGGGGATCGTCCGAAAGACATGGCGGGCCAATGCCGAAACCGACATCTGTTTCGTATACACACTGACCTCTTCCATGCTGGGTGATATGCAAAGGGGCAAGTTCCCACGTGCGGCCAGCGCAATGGAAGAACTGGCCGACCGCTACGGCATACCATCCATCCATATGGCGTTTGAAGCCGCCAGGCTCGAGGCGGAGGGAAAACTGCTGTTCAAGGCGGATAAGCCGCAGACAGAAAAGCAGCGTCAGGCGATTGGCGACAAAATAGTGTTTTCACCCGACGGCGTGCATCCTTATACCGACACCGGCCATCAGTTGTATCTGGAGGCGATCATCCGTTCCATGGACCAGATCCGCAGGATAAAAAAGACCGGTCCCCACGAACTGATAGAACCGCTGCGGGCCGACAACTGGGAACAGGCGAAGATGATCGCGCTTGACGAATCAATGCTCAGCGACGACTGGAGGAAAATGGATCCCGCCCGGGACAGTCTGGCGGGGCGTTTCAGCAACCGCCTTGGCGATATGTTCATGGCTAAAAAGCCGGGCGCGAGTATTCGATTCAGGTTCCGGGGAACGACGGCAAAAATATATGACCTGCTCGGGCCCGACTGCGGACAGGTCATAGTCAGACTGGACGACCGACCCGCTGTTGTGAAGCCGCGATTCGATGCCTACTGCACCTATCACAGGCTGGCGACTCTGGACATCGCCTCGGATCTGCCGGATGAAACTCACAGCGTAGTGCTTGAAATTCACCCGGAACAGCCGGACAAGGCCGCGATACTTGCCAAACGCAATGAGAAAATCGACGACCCCGGGCGATTCGACAATACCGCATGGTATGCCGGAGCAATCCTGCTCATTGGCGAACTGGTGCAGTAGCACGACGGTATTGAAATAAACCTGTTAAATGGCATTCATGGGTAAATTAGTTATGCGAAAGCTTACATACGGACTGTTAATGCTTTTAGCCGCCGGTTTGTTTCTCGCGGCCGGCTGCAGCAGAGAAGACAAATCCTCGTCCCAGGCCGCGGCCCTGCAAAAGCCCGCCGCCTCGAAGGCTACCGCCAAACCCGGCGCGCCGCGGGAACCGGCTGAACTGGATTACCCCGCTACCCGCAGAGGCGATGTCGTCGACAATTACCACGGCGTCAATGTGGCTGACCCGTACCGCTGGCTGGAGGATGCCGATTCCAACGAGACGCTCGAGTGGGTCGAAAAGCAGAACGAACTGACCGAGCGGTTTCTCTCGCGTATACCAGCCAGGAAGAGAATCGAGCAGCGTCTCACCGAACTGCTCAACTACGAGCGATATTCTACGCCTTACAAGCAGGGTGGATGGTACTTCTTCTGGAAAAACGACGGGCTGCAGAATCAGTCCGTCCTGTACCGCCAGAAGACCCTCGACGGGCCTGCTTCGGTGGTTATCAATCCGAATCTGCTCAGCAAAGACGGCACCGTAGCCATAGGCAGCACGGCCGTAAGTGAGGACGGTGCATACCTGGCCTACGGCATATCCCGCAGCGGCAGCGATGAGCAGCAGGTACGGATCCGCAACATCGAAACCGGCAAAGACCTGCCGGAAGTCCTTAACTGGTGCAGATTTACGAGCATCGCATGGAAACACGACGCCAGCGGATTCTACTATAATCGTTTCCCGGACCCCAACAAGGTCGCACCGCAGGATGTTACAAATTACAACCGCGTGTACTGGCACAGACTCGGAACCGCCCGGAGCGAAGACGTACTCGTTTACGGCAGCAATGAGAACAAGGAACTGGGATTCGCTCCGTTTATCACCGAAGACGGGAAGTTCCTGCTTCTGTACGTCTACCACGGCACGGACCCGCGAAACGGCATATACTACAGACGAATCGGCGAAAACGGCGAGTTCTCACGCCTTTTCGAGTTGGGCGATGCGGAATACGATTTCATAGGCAACAGCGGCACCGTCTTCTACTTCAACACCGACAAGAATGCCGGACTGGGGCGGATCGTTAAAGTCGATGTGGGCAAACCCGAACCGGAGCTGGAAACACTCATTGGCGAAAGTGAGGACGTGATCGACTATGCCGGCCTCGTGGGCGGCCGTTTCGTGGTCGCATACATGAGCGATGTGCACCACAAACTGAGAATCTTCGACCTTCAGGGCGACTTTGTAAAAGAGCTGAAACTGCCGACCGTCGGCACGGTCGGCGGATTGTCCGGCAAACAGGATCAGAACGAGATGTTCTTTTCGTTCACTTCGTTTCTGTTTCCCACCACAAGCTATCGCTACGACTTTGCGAACGGCAGCCTCACTGTATTCAAGCAGCCGCAGATCGCCTTCGACGCCTCGGCCTACGAAACGAAACAGGTCTTCTGCAAAAGCAAGGACGGAACCCGGGTTCCCATGTTCATAACATACAAGAAAGGCCTGAAGCTCGACGGCAACAACCCGACGTTGCTCTACGGCTACGGCGGGTTCAACATCAGCATCAGGCCTTCGTTTTCGACGTCCGCAATAGTGTGGCTGGAGACCGGCGGCGTTTATGCGGTTGCGAATATGCGGGGCGGCGGCGAATACGGCGAGCCCTGGCACCGGGCCGGCATGCTCGACAAAAAGCAGAACGTGTTCGATGATTTCATAGCCGCGGCCGAGTGGCTGGTCGCAAACGGCTACACGAGCACTGACAAACTCGTAATCAAAGGCGGCTCCAACGGAGGACTTCTGGTGGCGGCCTGCATGCTGCAAAGGCCCGATCTGTACGGTGCGGTCGTCTGTCAGGTCCCCGTGATCGATATGCTCCGGTACCACAAGTTCACGGTGGGCAGGTACTGGATTCCGGAATACGGCAACGCCGAGGCGGATAAGGAGCAGTTCGATTACCTTTATGCTTACTCTCCGCTGCACAATGTCGAACAGGGAAGGGAATATCCGCCGATCCTTATTACCTCGGCCGATACCGACGATCGCGTCGTGCCCATGCACTCGAAAAAGTTCGCCGCCACGCTTCAGGCGAAAGCCGGCGGCGATAATCCCATCCTGCTCAGAGTCGAAACCAAGGCCGGGCACGGAGCGGGCAAACCAATCACCAAAACGATAGAGGAACAGGCCGACATCTTCGCATTCCTGTACGAGACGCTCGGTGTGGATGGTAATTAGCCGAAGAGCGTCGGGAATTTGAGGTACTGCCGCGCCTTTTGCAGTCTGGCGCCGGGCCTGCCGATATCTTCAATGCACGTCAGTCGAGCCTGTTTTCTGCGTTCGAGGATAGTCTTGACCGTAATCGGGCCAAGACCGGGCACCTTGAGCAGATCCAGCCGCGATGCATGATTCACATCCATCGGAAACATCTCGGGGTGATTGCGAGCCCATAGCTCCTTTGGATCTGTTTCGAGGCTCAATCCACCGGCGGCGTCGAAGGCAATATCTGATTCGGTGAAGCCATATTTCCTGAACAGAAAATCCACCTGGTAGAGGCGGTGTTCGCGGGCGAATACGTCCTCCGGCCAGGGCGGCTCCGGAGTATTGGCCGCAAGCGATTCATCGCCCAGGCCGTGCTGATAAGCGCTGAAGTAAATCCGCTGCAGCTTCAGTCTGTCGTAAAGGCCCCACATATACCTGACTATCTCCGCATCCGCCTCACCGGCGGCTCCGACTATAAACTGTGTCGTTTGCTTGACCTTTGCGTATTTCGAACCTCTTGCAGTGCGATCGCTGATAAACCGGATCGGGTCGATGATATCGCGAACAAAGTCTTTCCTGTCGGATAGCCGGCGGAGATTGGCCGCGCCGGGCGTTTCTACATTGAGAGAAACGGCATTTGAAAGTGAAAGGGCTTCTTCTATGGCAGCTTTGCTCGCGCCGGGGATAATCTTCAGGTGCATGTAACCTTTAAAGGCGTGCTTTTTGCGGAGAATGCGGGCGGTGGTCAGCAGTTGTTCCATCGCGTTGTCCGGCGAACCCGGTACACCTGAACTGAGAAACAGGCCGAAGACCTTGCGACGGCGAAAATAATCGAGGAAAACCTCGACTGTTTCTTCGGGCTTGAGAGTGCAGCGGCGGACGTTTTGATCGCGGCGGAGCGGGCAGTATTTGCAGTCGTTGGAGCATGCGTTGGAAATCAGGGTCTTGAACAGCGGACTCTTGCCGCCGTTCGGCAGTGTAACCGGATATATCCATTTGCCGTCGGCGCCTCGCGTGCGGTGCTCGTCCTTGCTGGAGCTGCAAGCACAGGCAAGATCGTACTGGGAATCGGCGCTGAGGATTTCGAGTTTTTTGTGAGTATCGGGTTTTGAAATTACGCTAACCATCGACCCGCTCCATCAGGCCTGCTGTCTTTCGTTCGTATCACAACTATATGTACAATCGACAATATGAGGCAGGTTACAACAAAAATGATGCTGCAACAAGTCGGATTTGAGAACAATTGGATCACAGGGGCGGGCATTCGAGGATCATCTGGGCCGTTCAGCCGGGCGCTTCTACAAAAGGTCAGGTATTTTCAGCCTCGCATGGCATTGGGGGCATCTTCCGACTCTGCCGGCATGTTCGGCGCCTATTTTAACCTTCCTGCCGCAGGGGCATTGAAACCGGATGTAGACATCGAGCGGCCGAACTGAGCTGCCCGGCGTATCCACGCGGCGAGCCCCGGGCAAGGCGGATGCCGGCGGAGTCCTGTCGGTTTTGCTTTTGCCGCCAGTATAGTCGCCGAAGTTGGAAAGATCATCACGCGACCAGGTGTGATCGTAGGTATGCACCTTGTCGATCCCCAGCATCTGAAGCAGTGATTTCTCGTCTCTTTCCATTGTTATGAGCTTTGTCTTGAGCATAATCACGGCAATTGCGGCACCGCTGAGAAATCCTCCGATGTGGGCAAAATATGCGACGTTGCCGCCGCCGGAGTATGCCCCGTAGACATCGAAAGCGAAAAAGAGCAGCACCAGCCAGATGCCTCGCCAGTTGAAGAATATCGGCCGGTAAAACAGCAGGAAAAAACAGCTCACCGAGTTCTCGGGAAAGAAGATCAGGTACATTCCGACCACCCCGTTGATCGCTCCGCTTGCGCCGATGGCCGGTCCGCCGTCGAATATCAGGTGCGTAAACGCAGCGATAAGTCCGACAAGCAGATAGGCCGGAATGTAGTACAGATTGCCTAGTTTCGAGCAGACCGCGTTGCCGAATACCCACAAGAACAGCATGTTGCCGAGCAGATGAAACAGCCCGCCGTGCAGCCACATATGACCGAGCAGACCAGCCGGCTTGAAACCTTGCAGAACGAACCGCTCGACCGATTCGGGCCAGCGGCCGGTTTCCGGATCGGCATTTTCAATGATAGCCGAGAACTGCATGAAGAAGGCGAGTATTATTGACGCGATGAGCAGATAGTTCAAGACCGGCGTATGGTTGAACGGCACATCTACTCTGTATGGAACAATCATTCTCTGCCGCTCTTCCGGCCCTTGTTCGGCCTCATCGCAAAAACACCGGCTCTCAGCGGCCGCCATTTCGTCCGCCCGCTGCTGAGAAATCCGTAGGCTGCGGCCGTCTCCGTCATTTCAGATCAGTTCAAGTGCTTATTGTACTGTTGTTCCAGGTGCTTGCTGAATCTCGCGGGCCTGCGGCTTGCACGCAAACTGGAGACCACGTCGGTCTTACAGAAGGCATCATACCAGGTCGTCTGGCTGCTGACGAATTGAACCAGGCAGAACCATATGCCGAAAAAGGACGCTATTGAAAGCAGCTTCAGAGTTTCGCGACTGAAGGCCTTTTTCAAATCAATTCTTGCCCCGTTTGCAGCATCTATCACCACAAGCCTGCATATCCTCTTTCCCGGCGTCTGTGCCCATAGACCCGTCGTCAGGCCGAAGTAGATAACCGGCCACAGAACGAACATAATCAAAGCCAGCGGAACCACGATCATTCCAAGGGTTGTCGAACTGTGCGTCAGAGCCGAAGCGGCCTTCATAAGCAGCGACATACAGGCGGCACAGACCGTCAGATCAACGAAGATTGCCAGAATTCTCATCGCGGTTTGCATCGGTGAATCCGCCAAGGTCCGTGTTGCCGGCTGAATGTGCGGCCGGACCGGAGCCTGCTATTCCACAATTACTGCCGTTCCGTATGCCAGTATCTCGGCCGCACCGCCCATTACCATCGAGGTCGTGAAATGAACGCCCACGATTGCATTGGCGCCGAGTTTCTGAGCGTCTTCGATCATGCGATCCAGCGCCTGTTCCCGCGATTCACCCATCATCTTGGTATAGTCCGTTATTTCACCGCCGACGATGTGGCGGATTACGGCCATTATATCTCTGCCGACGTTGCGGGCACGTATCGTATTGCCCCTGACCAGGCCCAGGTGTTTGACGATTTTTCGTCCGTCGATTGTCTCTGTCGTAGCCACAAGCATCAGCTTATCTCCTAACATTCCTGTAGCGATCGTGCTTCCAGAAGTAAAGGCGTTCTCTCATTACCGAAACAAGCAGAATCGCCAGGCCTGTGATGAGCGCAACCAGCCCCACCTTGAGCATTGTCCCTACCTTGGGGTCATTCACGATCGCCTCTACCAGTTTGAATCCGCCGTATATCGTCAGCAGTATCGCCGCAACCGAAAATATAATCCAGCCGATTCCCCTCTCGATTCGATTGTAGATACCGCCCCAGTATTCGCGCCAGATTTTGTCCTCGGGTTCGACAAGCGTTACTTCATCGGTAATGGCTTTCAGCTTCCTGAACTGCTTCAGTTCATCGGTGCATCCGGGGCATTCGGCAAGGTGTTTCTCGAATGCGGTCCGGTCTTTGTCGGTCAGTTCGTTGTCCAGATAACCCATCAGCAGGTCTCTGTATTTATCACACGTCATATATGGAACCTCCCTTCAGAGAACCCACCAGCAGATCTTTGAGCCTCTTACGCGCGTAATAAAGCCTGCTCGTAACAGTGCCCTTGTTGCAGTGGATCGCCTCTGCAATCTGTTCGTACGACATATCCCGGAAGTGTCGCAGAATTATGACCTCCCGGTGTTTTTCATCCAGTCTGGAGATCGCCTGCCAGACATGGTTTTTTGTTTCGTCTCTATCGACTATGGCCTCGGGCGAAAAGGCATCGCCTTCGTCGGGTACCTCGGGGCAGTTCTCGTTGTCAAGTGAGCTGGTCAGCCTGTAGCGTCTTTTTCTAAGGTGGCTTATGCAAAGATTCTTCAAAATCTGGTAGAACCACGGAAAGAACCTGCGGCCGGGCTTTACATCTTTGATATTGCGATAAGCCCTTACGAACGCCTCCTGCGACAGATCAAGTGCATCTTCTTTGTTCCCCACCAACCCCAGTGCGATGAAGTAGGCATCCTTCTTGTACATATTCACGAGGATTTCAAACGCTTCCCGCGACCCCCTCCTGCAACGTTGCACCGCTGTAAGTTCTTCCTGAGACACAGTCGTTTATCTCCATGCTCGGCAAACGGCTGTTGCGGAGCGAAGAGGCCTTTTTTTCAAAATAGCACGATTTTCAATGCAATATACACCTGAAGAACGGTTTTCTTCAATTCTATTTGCATTTTTTGCCCATTCAGGGGCGATTGTTACTATAGAGGCCCGGTCGGGGCTGTGACGGGCGTGAGAGCCAAACCGTACTGGAGGCGGGCTTTCTTCTTGCAAATCGCACGGCCGCGGCGAATAATAACCCGAAAGACCTTCGCATTCGGGGATTTCAGCGTATGAACGGGCGTTTTTTCGTCAAAATGGGACTGTTGGGAACATTGGCTGCGGTCGCGGTAATCGCAGGCTGTGATGTAGACGTTGCGGATGTGCTGGGCGCAGAACATACAAAGACCAACGAACTGACGGTTCCTATGGCGCATACCCGCATTCTCGCCGTCGAAGGCAAAGTGGGAGCTATAACCGTTACAGGCGCAAACACAGGCGAATGCAGCGTAGTTGCCGAGATCACCGTCAAGGCCGGTTCGCCGGAAAAAGCGGCCGAATTGGCTGAAGAGGTCGGAATCGAGGTCGAACCGTCCGGCGATAAGCTCTATGTCCGCGTAGCCAGGCCCGAGGGTTTGAAGGACCGTGCTCTGACGGTCGACTTCACCATAACGGCGCCTTACGACGTGAATCTCGTATGCAGTACAGATGTGGGATCACTGACGATTTCGGGCATGACAGGACCCATAGAAGCCTCGAACGATGTGGGAGCTATAAAGTGTACCGAAGCCGTGGGCAAAGTCGCTCTTAAGTCCAATGTAGGCTCGATTACGCTCACTTACAGCGATTCAGCCCCGTCGAGTGTGGAGGCCATCGCAAAGACTAACATGGGCGTCATCGAGTTTACGGGCCCGCCCAAACTCAGCGCAACGGTCTCGGCCTCGACGAACGTCGGTTCAGTCCAGACCACCAGGTCGATCACGGTCAGCGGCAAAATGGGCAAGAGCATCGAAGGTACGGTCGGAGGCGGTGAAGGCAGTATTTCGCTGCAGACAAACGTCGGATCAATCCAAATCAGGTAGCTGCGCCTTGGCAACAGGACAGGAAAAGCCGCCCGCGACTACAAGCTTGAAAGAGAAGCTGCTCTCGCGAACCAGCAGGAAGTACTACGCGTCCGAGATTCTTGCATCGCTTCTGGCTTTGGTTGCAAGCGCCGGGTCGGCCTATCTGATGGACCTGATAACCGACAGCGATGCACTGATAAGTGTGGTTTCGGCACTCGGCGGAACTACGGGCTTTGTGGTCGGCACCGCGGGCATTTACGCGGTGCTTCACTTGAGACAATATCTCAGAGGCGAGCGGACGTTCCGGGCCGATGTGAAGAATATACTCAGGGCCAACCTGCACGGAATACTCGCGATGTATGTCGTGCGGATACCGTTACAGTTCTGTTTGCAGAAGTGGTGGCTCAGCCCGCCGGTAGCGGCAACCGTCGCACAGGCGGCGTCGGGATTCATAGCCACCGCGGTCCGGGCCCACCACAACTACAAAGCCGACATATTCGGAGCCGCAGCGGAGCAGCCCTGAGAGCACTGGAGACGCCTGGAATACGCAGGAAACAGAAGAGTCGGCCCGCATGGAATGCCCGCAGCCAGGCAGATGTCTTCAGCGGCGTCTGAGAGGCTATTTTGGGAAAAAACATTGCATTTTGGCAGGGTGCGGGTTAGGATTCGCAGACAATGGCCCGTATTTTGCAGTTACGACGGGGCGAGGTATGCATATATGGCTCAGCACGTCGGAAACAATGATAAGGCAGGGGCTTCGGTGAAGAAAGCTGTCAGCGATTACGTTGCGGACCTCAGCGACGAACACCGCATGCTGGTCGTCTTGAAGGCGCAGCTATATGGCGGCAGTTGGGAGCCCATGCTGGACGATCTGCGGAACAGGCTTGCGGGCAAACCTTACATTTTCAAGCTGGTAAACCGCATTAAGGACGACATTGAACGCATTGAAGAAATGAAGGAATTCGAGGCCGAGCACGGCGTGGACCTGTCGAACCACGTTGATCTGCCCTGAAAAAGGCAACAGATGTGCCGGTTGTGGTGATGAATAGAAGCCTTTGTGAGGAATATCGGACATGCACAGAACCTTAAAACTAGCTCTTGCCCTGCTTATTATGCCGGCCGTTGAGATCAATTCCACCGGTGCAGCGGAAAAAGAATCCGACTGGCTGATATCGCCGGCGTTGCTCGAACACGCGAACATGAAAATCGTGTGGCAGAGTTATCTGCCCATCCGACCGGGTGAGAAACTGCAGAATTTGACTCTCGTGGGCGAGCGGGTCTACGCCCTGTCGAACAACAACTACATGGTTTCGATGGAAGACGATACCGGCAAGGTGGTGTTCGCCAAGCCGGTAGCCCCGAAGGGCTTTCCTTTGCTTGGGCTGGATTTGTATGACAAAACACTGATTTCGGTGATCGGCAATACAATTTACGAAATCGAACCAGGCACAGGCGTCGAACGCCGCAGGCACCGTCTCGACTACGGGATAGTGTGCCCGGTGGCGCGCAATGGCGACTTCTACTACGTGGGAGCGGTCGACAACAGGGTTCACACCCTGAAAGCGGATAACATGGTTCGGGTCTTTCAGGCCGGGGCTCCTGATGAATCCAGAATCCAGTACATCGTGGCCGACGAGCAGTCGGTAATGTACGGCACGAATTCCGGATATCTGATAAGCGTCGCCGCCGGCAAACCTATCCGACAATGGCAATTTAAGGTCAGCGATGGAATCGTAGGACCGATTGTTAAGGACGGCGACAGCTTGTTTTTCGCCTGTGAGGATACAAACGTATATCGTGTGGATGTGCGAAACGCCGACAGCCGCGCGATGATCTGGAAATGCCAGATGGACTCGCCGCTGGAAGTTGGACCTCGGGTTACGGAGTCTTTTGTTTACCAGTACGGCCGGGGCAAGGGATTGACCGCTATTGACAGAAACAGCGGACGCAGAAAGTGGTCAGTGCGAGAAGGAGTCGATCTGCTCGCCGAGGCGGCAGGCAAAGCCTACGTAATCAGCGACGAGAACACGATGGTCGTAATGGACAACACAACCGGCAGAAAATTGTGCTCGGTCAATTTCGCCGCGGTTCATCTGAATGCCAGTAACGTAACAGGAAAGCGGATTTTTGTAGCCGGCGAGCGCGGACGGGTGGCATGTTTGCAGCCGGCGAAGTGATGCGGTTATTTAAAGCTACAGCAGTTGAAGCCCACCAGGCAAGTCGGGCACAAATTGCAGCAGCCTACTTTTTTACGGAGAAGGAGTTCATATGGAGGTGAAAATAAAAACTGCTCTTGTGAGTGTTTCGGACAAAACGGGCGTTGTTGATTTCGCCCGCAAGCTGAGCAGCATGGGAGTAAGAATAATCAGCACCGGGGGCACTGCAAAAGCTCTGGCCGAGGCGGAAGTCGACGTGGTCGGCATCGAGTCGGTTACGGGTTTTCCGGAGATGATGAACGGCCGTGTTAAGACTCTGCACCCCAAAATACACGGCGGGCTGCTTGGTTTGCGCGACAATGACGAGCACGTCGCGGCAATGACCGAGCACGGTATAGATCCGATCGATCTGGTGTGTGTGAATCTTTACCCGTTCGAGCAAACAATCGCCAAAGAAGGCTGTACGCTTGCCCAGGCTATTGAAAATATCGATATAGGCGGGCCAAGCATGCTGCGTTCGGCAGCCAAGAATCACAAGTTTGTTACGGTTGTGACCGACCCGGATCAATACGACCGGGTTATAGACGAAATGCAAAAGAACGACGGGGCCGTAGGTGGTGATCTGAGGGCCGAATTCGCTCGAGCCGCGTTCTCGCTGACCGCTTCGTACGATGCGGCCATTGCAAAATACCTGAACGGCCGAGCCGGTGAGACATTCCCCGGAAAGCTGGCCATAGCCGCTTCGAAGGAGGCCGAACTTCGCTACGGCGAGAATCCCCACCAGGCAGGCGCCTTCTATAAGCTGGCGGCAAGCGGTGAAACCTCGGTCAGCAGCGGCAAACTGCTCGAAGGCGGAACGCCGATCAGCTTCAACAATCTGCTCGATACGAATGCGGCATTCGAGCTTGTCAAAGAGTTCGAAGAGCCGGCGGCTGTCGTGGTCAAACACCTCAATCCCTGCGGTTGCGCAATCGACGACGATATCTGTGAGGCATACCGCAAGGCGTACGAGGGGGATGTCGTCAGTGCGTTCGGCGGAATCGTCGCGTTAAACCGCAAAGTCGAACTGGAACTAGCCCGCACAATCATGGAATCCTACAGCAGGTTCGGCAAGGCCCGCGGCGCCGGAGGCTTTTTCGCCGAAGTTATCATCGCTCCGGAGTTTACCGCCGAAGCGGTCGAACTGATCAGAACACTGAAAAGCTGGGGCAGCAGAGTCAGGCTGGTGGAAACCGGGCCGATAGATCGATCGAATATAGACTGCGGTGAATTCGATGTAAGGTGCGTGGTCGGCGGGCTGTTGCTTCAGCAGCGGGATTTGGCCGGCTGGGAGCCCGAAGCGCTGACTTACCCGACCAAGGCCAGACCCAGCGCCGAACAGCTCGAAGACCTTCGAATCGCCTGGCTGGCGGCCAAGCATACCAAGAGCAATACGATTGTGCTGGTTAAGAAACGCAAAGTCGTCGGCGTCGGCGCCGGGCAGATGAACCGGGTCGAATCGGGGCTTATCGCGATGAAACAGGCAGGCGACGAAGCCAGGGGCTGTGTAATGGCGTCCGATGCATTCTTCCCCTTCCCGGATAACGTAGACAATGCTGCAAAAGCCGGCGTGGCGGCGATCGTTCAGCCGGGAGGTTCGAAAAAGGATGATGAAGTGGTTGCGGCCGCCGATAAACACGGCATCGCAATGGTCTTTACCGGCAAACGGCACTTCAAGCACTGATTACATCCTCAGTTCGTCACAAAAAGTGCACTCACGGGAGCCTGCTTATAACAGGCTCCCGTTTCCATAAAGAAAGCCCCCTCTAATCGGGGGCTTTGCCTTGTGCATTGTGTAACAGTCTGAAGGCTTTCTATTTGGCTCTTCGACGGAATTTGTGGGGCAACCGCCCAGGCATCTGCCTCGGCTCTGGAGCAAAAGGGGCTTAATGAGCCTCGATAGTTTCACTTATGCAACTACAATTATTTCAGTTACCCACAAATTCTGTGGGGGAAAGTTCTATTTCTTCTTGCCTTTGGCAGGCAGGTCTGCGGCTTTTCTGAGTTTGTTCGCCATATCCGTCTTTTCCCAGGTGAAGTCCTCGCCCTTTCTTCCGAAATGGCCGCCGTGCGAGGTTTCGGTAAATACCGGCCGGGCCAGCTTCAGGTGCTTTATCATGCCGTCGGGTGTAAGCGGAAAGATCTGGCGGACTATTTCGCTGAGCTTGTCTTCCGGCAATCTGGCGGTGCCTTCGGTATCGACGAGCACGCTGATGGGTTCGGCAACTCCGATGGCGTACGACAACTGCAGTTCACATGTGTCGGCCAGTCCTGCGGCCACGAGGTTTTTCGCGATATACCTCGCCATGTAGCTTGCCGTTCTATCGACCTTGGTGGGGTCTTTGCCGCTGAAGGCGCCGCCGCCGTGGCTGCCGCGACCACCGTAGGTATCTACAATGATTTTTCTTCCCGTCAGGCCGCAATCACCTTTGGGGCCGCCGATTACGAAGCGGCCGGTGGGATTTATGTGAAAGATGATATCCTTGTCGACCAGCCGCTTGGGAAGCACGGGCATTACGACCTCGTTGACAATTTCCCTGCAAAGCTTCTTATGGGAGATGCCGGGATCGTGCTGGGTGGCTATAACGACGGTGTGAATCCGTTTGGGTTTGCCTTTTTCGTATTCAACAGTGACCTGGCTTTTGCCGTCCGGACGCAGCCAGGGCAGTTTCTTGTTCTTACGAAGTTTCTCCAGGCGAAGGGTGAGCTTGTGAGCCAGGTGTATTGGCATTGGCATCAGGGCCGGGGTTTCCTTGCAGGCGAAGCCGAACATAAGCCCCTGATCACCGGCGCCCTGTTCTTTGTGCAGCCCCTGGCCGGCCGTAACCCCCTGGGAAATGTCGGGGCTTTGCTTGTCCAGGGCGACCATGACTGCGCAGTTGTCGGCGTCGAAGCCCAACTCCGGTCTGGTGTAGCCGATTTCTCTGATGGCCTGGCGTGCAACGGCCGGTACATCAACGACGGCACTGCTTGTAATCTCGCCGGCAATGACCACAAGGCCCGTGGTCACCATCGTCTCGCAGGCGACTCTGCTTGTCGGGTCCTGGGCGAGCATAGCGTCGAGGATTGAATCGGAAATGCGGTCTGCAACTTTGTCGGGGTGGCCCATCGTAACTGATTCGCTGGTGAAATAATGAACCCCGCTTTCAGTCGATGAGTTACAGTTGGTCATCTTTGCCATTTGTTCTTTTTTCCTTTCAATTTGCTTGTCCTCTGGTCGGCGGCAGAGGCTGGTAACAGGCCCGCCCTGGCCAAGTCGTCAAGGCTGGTGATTGACTGTCCAGTCAAATTTGCTAAATCTTACGGAGTAATTGCCGGTCTCCATGTACGAGACGACATTTTCGGGTACATATTTGCTGATGAAGTTCAGCACGGCCCGCATTTCCGGTCCGTGATCTTTGAATTTTCTGTCGGTTGCATATTTCTCGAGTAAGTACTTGCCGAGATCATTGGCCTGGAACAGCGCATTAAGCCTGACCTCGCCATCGACCGCGTCAACCTCGAACGAACGGGCCTCGGAAAGGAAATCCTTCACCTGCTCATCCAACTGCCGGTCGAGCTTTCGGCCGCAATAAGGCTCATCCCTGAGCGGCGGACCGGACATACAGGCCATAGACAATGCCAGGAAAACCCTCGGATCGTTAAATTGCCCGCGGAATATCTTTTCGCGGATCTGTCGAAGAGTGAATTCTTCCCGCATGACCATGAACTTGTAATCGGTCTCTATGCCGGAGATATGTCTTATGCTGTTAGGCCCGTAAATGAGACGGAACCACCGTGAAGCCTGAATGGGATAGTTCTGGGCGATGATGTTAAGGAGATTCATATTGTAGGCGTTGATCCAGAATGCCATCTGTTGATCCTGCGCCCAGTCTTTGTAGACATCACGATCGAGTTCATCGAATTCGTCCAGCAGCTTTTTGAGCTGCAAACGATGCCGTCTCAGCGACTGATAGTCCACGAGGCCTTTGCTGTTGACGTAAGTATCGAAGAAATCGGTGAACCGCTTACAGAAAGCGTCGTCCGGCTCAGCAGCATTGTTGGGCTCCACGGGAATATTAGGTTCGACCGGCTCGACATTTACGACTGCAGTTTCATTAGCATCAACCGCGGCGGAAATAGAAGTATCATTCGGCTCGGTAACAGCCTCAACGTCGGTTGGCTCATTCACATCCTCAACCGGCGCAGGAGTATTCGAGTCCGGGATTGACGTATCCTCATTCGGCTCTGAAATTATAGGACCGTTCGGCTCTGGGATATCCGGCTGCACATCATTTACATCGTTCATGGCCGCAGTTGCGGCTTCGGGCACATTCGCCTGTGTCGACTGCTCGGGCTCGTTTGGTTCTTCGGGCTGTTCAGTAGCGATTTCGTTTGTTTGAGGAGCATTTGGTTCGGCGGGCTCCTGAGCTATATCGGCTGGTTCGCCTGCGGTGTGGTCAACATCTTCGGATTCAATCTTACCCGGCTCGGTCGGTTGCTTTTGAGGTTCGCAACCGGCACCAGCCAGCAGAAAAAACGTGAACAATAATAGACAAAAGGCAATCCTGGACATCTGGACCTTTCCGATAAATTCCTTAAACTCGCTCCGGGAGCCAGCATTTCCAGCAAATAGCATAAGAAAGCGGGCGACAAATGCAACGATTTGTTGCTTGTTTTACCCATTTTGCGGCTAATTGTTCGCATTTGCCGGCCGGCATGCGACGATCAGCCGAGGGTGTTTTTCAGCCTTTGAGCACAGCCAGGGGAACCAGTCTGGCCACCCGCCTGGCCCAGCCGCATTCGACGACTATTCTGACGACTTCGTCGATGTCTTTGTACGCACCCGGCGCTTCCTCTTTCACTTTGCGTTTATTGCCGGCAATTAGCTTTATGCCGGCCATACTGCGCTTAAACTCATCATCGGCAATCCGGGCGGGCGTGATGACTTTTCCCCTTCGGACTTTGCCGAGTGCGGCACTTCGGCTCATCACACGGCCGGCTCCATGATTCACGGAGTTGAGCGATTCGGCCGAATCGCCGGTTCCAACCATCAGATAGCTTGCAGTGCCCATTGAGCCGGGCGTGATGACCGGCTGACCGATGCCCGCAAAAGGCGTGTTTTTCATCTGAGCGGGGCCGAAGGCCCGTGTTGCACCTTTTCTATGGACCCACAATTCGCGGCCATCGTGGACTTCGAGCTTTGCCATGTTATGCGTAACGTCGTATATCAGCTTCAACGGAGTCGGGCCGAACATCCGATTGAAGCACCTTCTGACCAGCATAGCCATGATGTGGCGGTTCGTGAATGCAAAATTAGCCGCTGCGTGCATAGCGCCTATGTATCGCCTGCCCTCTTTGCTGTCGGCCGGCAGATATGCGAGCATTTTTCGCCTGTCTTTCATGTCCGGTCGTCTTGCAGCAACATCCATGTAATAGTCTGCAACCTCATATCCGAATCTTCGCGATCCGGAGTGCACCATAACCGTGATTTGCCCCTGTGAAAGGCCGAACTCTGCGGCCAGATGGCCGTCAAAAATCTTCTGGACGTACTGGATTTCAATGAAATGATTACCTCCGCCGAGGGTGCCCAGTTGCGAACGACCCTTTTCAACAGCCGGATTCGGAACGGATTCCGGGTCGGCGTCCATCGAGCCCCCCTCTTCGATCCTGCGGCAATCTTCCGTCAGTTCTTCGTGGTCGAACGCTTCCCACATTCTGTGGTTGCTTTTGCCAGCGATCTCGCTCAGCGCCGGAACGCCTCGTTTGATGATCTTATGAAACTGCTCGCGGTTAAAAACCACATTTGACATGCCCTCTCCGAGAGGCACGTCGCGGGCGATAGACTCTGCAATTTTGTCGGTATCAATCTGTCCTTTCTGAAACGGCGTATGCAGCAAACGCATACCGCAGTTGATGTCGTATCCCACGGCCGGAGGCATTATTGCGTTCTGCAGTCCGATAACGGCGCCAATAGGCACTCCGAAACCGACGTGAATATCGGCGGTCGCAAGCGCCCTGTAAGCAGTCGGCAAAGAGGCCGCATCTCGGAGTTGACTTACGGCCTTCGGCTCGAGGTCGATAGAACTCGACGCATAAACGGTAGGCTCTGTTACCATCTGCCCGCTTTGCGGAATTTTAAGCCTGAATGGATCAACTCTAACCAACTCTGTTTCAGTCATAATCTCAATCTCCTGTTGTATATACGCTGCACCCGCGCAGCCGTTTTTGATTCCAGCCCGCCGGTGCGCGGTCTTGCATGAGTGTTCACGCTTATCGGCGGTCAGCGGGATGCGGCTTTTAAAAGTCGGCAGAAGCACTCGTCCAACGCCTGAACGGGTGAATTAGCTTGACAAAATGCGTTATTTTCGTTAATCTGGGTAATATTGAGCACACAAGCAGGTGCTGTCTTTCTAATCTAAGCCGATTGGGTTCGGAGTCTACATCGATCATGAGGAATAAACGGATTATCTATGCTGCTGCCGCGGTTACAGCGCTTTTCGGGGCGATTCTACCGTGTGCGGCTGTCGATACAACCCAGATTCAGCGAGTTCGGAATAAAAGCGTTCTTGAGCAGAGCGATCTGCAGGTTATAGATACTTTCGTAAAAGACGCGATTACCGAACTGGCGCAGACATCGGATTTCTCTTCGATTGCCGCCCTGCGAGGAACCATTGTAAGCATGAGCCGTTCGCAACGGGCTCAATACAGGCAGCAGTTCATAGAGTCAGCACAGAATTACATTGCAGCGGGATTCAACCTGGCAAACCGGCTGCAGCCGAATCGACAGGTAAAGGTCCGGATGAATCTGCTGATTCTCATCGATGCGCTCGGTGATGTGGAACTTCTCGACATGGCGGTGCAGATGCTCCAGGATCCGCGCAGCGTGGTTCAATACTGGGCAACCCACTGCGTAGCAAACCCGGAAATGTTAAGCAAACTGAACTCCGGAGGTACGGCCAACAGCCAGATCGCAAGAGCCGCAGCCGAGGCTATGAAGCAGGCCGCCGATAAGGCAGACGCCCAGGTCCTCGGATTAATGGCTCAATACGGCGGCGGTATACGCATCCCGCAAGGTGAAGAACTCCTGCTCAAAGTTGCGGATTTGCGGATCAGAAGCTATGCAACCTGGACCGTGGAAGAAGAATTGATCGATGCAAAGATACTCATGCTGCTGGCGGACAGAATAGCGGCCTCTACCTCCAGCGTGAGCAAAGCAAGCCTCGGCAACCGGTTCGGTCAGTTGCTCGCATATGTGATGGAGCGATACGTTAAAGGCGAGCAGGTTTTGAGCCCCCAGCAGAAGCGGGATCTGGCCTCGGTGATGGTGGAAGTCGAGGACAAAAGCATCGGCAAACTGCTGGGCACACCGCGAAGCGGCATACGTCGAGCGATCGAGAGGCAGGATTTGTCGGCTATTCAGCAGGAATACAATGCACTGTTCGGCAGTGAGTCCAATCCGGGCCTGCTGGCCTCCAAACTCAATGTCAAATACGGCACTGCCGGCGGCGTAAAGCGGGCGTCGCCTTTCCCCCTGCCGGCGCCTAAAGCCGCACAGCAGTGATTATCCGTCCGATCTACATGAAAACCGGGAGAAAGAGCTTTTGGGGTTGTCAGACGATTTTTCATAAGTAAGATATAGGTAGTGTTAATCCGCGTGCCTTAAATTCCGATAAATTCAGCAGAAGGAAACGGAAAGTACGAAACCGGTATGGACGAAACAGCGAAGGTTGAGATAACCGAGGAAGGCTTGACAACGGTGATCGCCTTCAAAGGCAGTTCGATCAGTAACTCAGAGGCAATTGCGGCTGCATCACAGAAGATAGCTCATTTCCTCGAAGCCAATTCCCCTCGGCAGACCCTTTTCGACTTCAGCGGGGTGAAGTTTTTTTCATCCCAGGTGCTGGGATTGTTGCTGAACACGCGATCCACGGTCGTCGACTACGGCGGCAGAGTGGCCATCAGCGGCATCGATCCGCAGTTGCATCGAGTTTTCAAGATCACCAATCTCGACACAGTGTTTGAATTCTTCAAAGACAAACAGAGCGCGCTGGATACAATGAGTGACACTTAGTCTCTGTACGGATTAAGGGGTTGATATGAATATTGCGACACAATTTTCCATCTTTATGGTCAACAAACCCGGAGTGCTTGCGAATTTGCTCAGTGAGTTTGCAAAAGCCAAAGTGAACATCACTGCTATGACAATGGTTGATTCGGCGGAACACGGCGTGATGCGTGTTGTATTTACAGCTCCGAAGAAAGCAAGAGACCTTCTTAACGGCATCAATGTGCCGTACAGTGAGCACGAGGTACTGTGTGTAAACCTGGCTAACAAGTCCGGTGCTTTGGCGACCATAGCGGAGAAACTGGCTCGCAACCATATCAACATATCTTACGCATACTGCACGGCCGGGGCCAAGGGCGGCAGGACTACGGGTGTACTTAAAGTCGCCAGCGTCAAAAAAGCAATGCGCGTCCTGGAACCGAAGGCAAAGAAGACTCAAAAAAGTAAACCCGTAATCAGGCGGGCCAAGGCAGCAAGGTAGCTTCCAAACACGTTTCGAGAGAGGCTCCGGACAAGCCGTTCCGGTGTTTTCTATGAAATGCCCCGGGCAGGTCATCCGTTATAACTGTTTCCCGGTTGTCTTTTCGCCTATGCCTGCCACATATACGACCATGCCTTCCGTGCAGCTATTGGACTTTGAAGATATGCGCCTTCCTGTGCGACGTGGCCGCCTCATATGCGATTCTGTTCGTCAGTCCGGCATTTTGCCTGCGGCTTCCTTCAGCCCCCGCCTCGCGGCGGAAGTTCCTGCTGTCCGGCTAATGGTCCCGTTGTCGGAATATCGGAGCCGACGATATTGACCGCGACCTGGCGGTGTCGTTCCGGCGCGCTGCAGCCATAAAAGGCACGCTGTACGATGAGATCAAGGAATGCTGCGAGATGTTCCATCGGCCTCGGCCGACCGATCGGATTTAACGCTTCGAGAACGACGTGCTTCTCAAACTGATTGGGCAGTTGCGCCGCACGCTTGCCGAGGTATGCCTCACTGCACTCGAACCGGACCTCGTAATTCTCGATGAGTTCCAGCGCTTCAAGCAACTCCTGGATGGTGAGGATGATGCCGCCTTGCCGGCGCGCGTTTTTTCGTCATCCAGAGGTGCGAGTTCTTTTGCTGTCAGCCAGGCCGTACAAGATGTTCACGCTCGAAGACAAATAACTGTCCGTAACCCGCGTCAGCATCGATTCATCTCTTCGGACAGCCGCTGCGCGTAACCAGGGCATACAAGCACGGCATGAAGAACAAGGCGACCACGGCTTCGGTGGCCAGGCCGCCGATGGCTCCGATGGCCATGGGCTGAAGCATGTCCGCGCCTTCGCCGAGGTTCAGGGCCAGGGGCGTGAAGCCGATCATCGTGGTGATCGTGGTCATCAGTCGGGGTCGGAGTCGAATTTTCGCGGCTTGCAGGACGGCATCGCGGCCGGGCAAGCCCTGTCGCCGGTGGAGTTCCTCGGCGAAGGTCATCAGCAGCACGCCGTCGTTGACAGTCAGGGCGATGACCACCAGGATGCCGATCAGGACGGTTGCTCCGAAGGCCAGGCCGGAGACATACAGGCCGAACACCAGGCCGGTCAGGCAGAACGGGGCGCTGCCCAGGATCAGGGCCGGGAGCTTGACGCTGTTGAACTGGACCGTCAGGACGATGAAGGAGAAGAACACCGCGAAGGCCAGCACGGCGACGATGGCCTGCCGCATGTCGGCCATCAATTCGGCCTGCCCGCCGAAATCGAACTCGTATCCCGCCGGGCGGTCGAGGTTGTTCAGCGTGGTGCGCAGATCGGCCACGGCCGTGGCAAGGTCCACCCCGGCGGTGCTGGCCTCAACGGTGACCTGCTTGACCTGGTTCTGGCGAACGATCTCCACCGGCCCGACGGCTTCTCGGACGTTCGCCACGTCGCGAACGCGAATGGCGCTGTTGCCGCTGCCGGAGACGACAAGGTTCTCTACCCGCTGGCGGGAGGTCAATTGACTCTCGGGGACCAGCACTCGCATATCATAGTACTCCCCGGCCTCGCGGTAGCGGCTGACTACCGCGCCGGTGATAAGCGAGCGCAGCGTGCCGGAGATGTCGCCCACCGACACGCCCAACTCGGCCGCCTTGGTGCGATCTATCCGCACCTGATATTCGGGTTTAATGACATCCATGGACACGGAGACATCACGCAACTGTCCGAGCCGCCGCATCGCCTCCGCCGTCCGCTCGGCCAGGTCGACGAGGGTGTCCATGTCCTGGCCGCGAACTTCGACGACGACATCAGCGGCGCGCAGTCCTTTGATGCCCTTGATGGGCATCTGGCGAGCCATGATTCTGCCGCCGGAAGCGGGCACTTGCGCCATCACCGGCTTAAGCTGTGTGACGTATTCACTGGTGCCGATGCCGCGGCGGGCCTTTGGCACCAGTTGGATGTCGATCTGGCCCTCGTTGGCCACCTCGTAGGTGTACAGCCCCTTGACCTGTCCACCGGCAAGTGTGAAAGTGTTTTCGATAAGCGGGTCGTCCGCCAAACGCTGTTCGATCTGCTGCAGGATGCGGTCGGTCTCCCAAACCGAGGTGCCCGTGGGCATGCGGACCTTGACCATGATGCGTCCATCGTCGACCGGCGGCAGGAACTCCCCGCCGACTCGACCGAGCATCCAGAAGGCCAGACCCAGCACTGCGACAAACGCTAACACCACAGCCCATCCACCCTGCAGGGTGCGGTCGAGCAACCAGCCGTAACCGTCAGTAAACCGGTCGAACAATCGCTGGAATCGGCTGGTCCGGCGTCGGCTGGTGCGCCCGCCGAAAAACAGAGTCGTCAGCATCGGCGTCATCGCCACTGCTACGGTGAGACTGACGATTACGATACCGGCAATTACAAGGATCAGTTCACGGAACAGCAGGCTGGTCAGACCCGGCACGAGCAGGAACGGGACGAACAAAGCCAGGAAGGAGACGGTGGCGGCAACGATAGCCGGTCCGACTTCGGCTGTGCCGACAACCGCTTGGGCGTCGGCGGTCCCGTCGGGTTGTTCATGGCGGAGGCGGCTGATGTTCTCGATCACGACGATGGAGTTGTCCAGCACCACGCCGATGGCGACGACCAGCCCGCCAAGAGAGAAGATGTTCAGCGAGAATCCGGCCAGTTCCATCACGCCGAAGTTGATGATCAGCGTCATCGGCAGCGCGACGACCATAACCAGCACCTGGCGGAAACTGCCCAGAAACAGCCAGACCACGATCACCAGCAGAATCATCGCCTGAATCGCCGCGTCGCGGACACCCGCCAGTGCCCCGTCTACGTACTCGGCCTGATTCTCAACAAACCCGAGATCGATTCCCTCCGGAAGCGTGGGCCGCAATTCGTCCAGTTGTCGCTGCACGGTGCGGGCGACCTCGACTGTGTTAGCCTGGGCTTCCTTGAGAACCGAGAGCTTCACGGCGGGATGACCTTTGAATCGCGTAATGACTCGCACTTCTTCATGGGAATCGACGACCTCCGCAATGTCACGCAGATAGAGCTTGCTGCCCCCACGCCGCTCAATGAGAACGGAGCGGATTTGCTCAAGATCGTCGAACTCGCCCATGGTGCGGGCGATGATCTCGCGACGCCCGACGGTGACGCGGCCCCCGGTCTGCTCGACGTTCTCGTCGGCCAGGCGCTGCATAACCGTCTGGAGCGGTACGCGGTGCTTCTCCATGAGCAACGGATCGAGCAGGATGCGAATCTCCCGCTCCAGGCCGCCGACGATCTCCGTGCCCGCCACGCCACGCACCGCCAGGATGCGATCCTGCAGCCAGTTGTCCGTCCACTCGCGCAGCTCAACCGGTCCCCAGCGGTCGGAACGGATCGTCAGTTGCATCACCGGCAACTGCGAAGGGTCCGCCTTGAAGACATACGGCGGGTCGATATCGTCCGGCAGATCCTGCTCGGCGCGGGTCAAAGCGGCCAGTACATCCTGGAACGCCACATCCACGTCTGCCCCATACTCAAAACTGACATCGAGTGAGTAGATTCCCTCACGACACGTCGATTCCAGGTCGTCGAGGTAGTCGACCGTGGCCATCAAGCGTTCCACCGGATCGGCGATATCCTTGTCGATTTCCTCGGCCGTGGCGCCGGGCCAGCGGATGTGGACTTTTACAAGGGGGTACGTCACCTCCGGCAGGTAATCGACGGGCAGCCGCCACAGGCCGTACAGGCCCAGAACAACCGCCGCCAATGCAATCGCGCCGGTAGCAAGACGACGATGGACGGAGAACTCGGTAATTTTCATCGGCCGGCCCCCGCATTCGGACGCGGACCGTTGGCAGCTTGTCGCCTACCTCTGCCAGCCCCACCTCCACCTTGAGGTTGTTGGCCTGGCACGCGGACGGGCTGGCCGTTGCGCAGCGCGGCCTGGCCGGCCACGACGACGCGCTGACCGGGTTCGAGCCCGCTGATTGCCTGGATCATCTTGTGCTGTTCGATACCGACTTCAACTGCCCGCCGAAGGACCTTGCCCTGATCGAGCACGAAGACATAGCGCTCGCCTGTCGGCGCGGTCAGGACGGCCTCGGCCGGAACCAGGACGGCATCGTTGGCCCGCCTCAATTCGAGCTTCAGACGGGCGAACATGTGCGGGACGATCTCGGCCGGTTCGGTCAGCTTCGCCTCGACGGTCCGGGTTCGCATCGCTTCGTCCAGTTGGGGATAGATGCGAGCGATCTCGGCGTCAAACGCCCGTCCGTTGAAGGCATCCAGCGTGGCTTGCAGCCGAAGGCCAGGCCGAACGGTCGAGGCCTGCGCCTCGGGCACGGAGAAGCGAATGACCAGCGAGTCCGGGGCGTACATCTCGAGCAACGGGCTTCGCGGAGTGGCCAGGTCGCCGGGGCGGACGTGGACGGCGGTGATCACTCCATCGAAAGGTGCGGTGACGATGCACTCGGACAGGTGTGCCTTAGCCAGGGCCAGCCGCGAAGCTGCTTCCTTGACCGTGGACTCCTGGACAGCGATCTCGGTTTTGGTCGGTCCGGCCTTGAGCATGCGAAGGTTTTCCTGAGCGGCGGCAAGTTCGGCCCGGGCCACGTCCAGACGCTCGCGGGCCTGGTCGACGCTTTGCTGCGATGTGAACTCGTCTGCAATTAGTTGTTTCTGACGTTCATAGGCGCTTCGAGCCTCGGTCAGCGTCGCCTGCCACCGCCGGACGTTGGCCTCGGCCTTCTCGATCTCCTCCGGCCTGGCCCCGGCTTCCAGATCGTCCAGCTTGGCACGCGCGACATCCAGCGCCGCCTCTGCCGCCTGGACCTCTGCGCGATGCACTTCACGGTCGATCTCAATAAGCTTCTCGCCCGCCTTCACGGTGTTTCCTTCTCGCCATGGACAGTAGGTGAGCGGGCCTTCTTTAGTAGCGGCGATCACGACCGAGTCGGTAGCCACGATCTCGCCGCTAAGCTCCAACTGCTGGACAATCTCACCCCGTCGCACCGGTTGAACTTCCACCTGCAACGGCTTGGGCTTCTTTGGAGGGTTCTGCGGGGATGTTCGGGCGCCTTTGCTTGAGAGGCTGTACCAGACTCCCACCGCACCGACTGCAACAGCCAGCACCAGCACAATCAGCCGCTTTGCGGTCTTTTTCAAAATCACTCACTTTCTTCCGGCGAATGTGGTTGAACTCGTTGAGTCACATCAGCTCACGACCCGATTGAATCGCGCCATAACGGTTCGCCAGTTTGTTTGCACCCGCGACGCGATGGGTAGCCATACTCATTCATTTTTCGGCTTGGTAAACCGCAGCCAGGTGCCCGACCCTGCGCGCGGATCGTCCGGAGGCACGGCGCCATGGCCGATGACCTCGAAATCGGGGATTCCCGCATCTTTCGCCCACCGGCCAATCGTATTGGGATCCCTGAGCCGGACGAACTTCTTCGCCTGGGGCGAATCGGCGTTCCAATGGCCGTGCCTTCTCCGCATGAATTCGCGACGGGCCCATTCGGGGTATTCACTGCCCAGGCCGCCTCCGAGCATCGCTTTTCCACCGGGCCGCAACACACGATAGACCTCTCGAATGCCCTTGACCCGATCTTTCCAGAACCAGATCGAGCCGCGGCTGAAAACAAGATCCACCGATTTGTCGGGAAGCGGCATCTTTTCGGCCACGCCCACAATAGCAACCAACCGGTTGTGTAAGTCTTTTCTTCGACCCTTTTCTAATGCTTGAGAAAGCGCCGCAGCATCGGGATCCAATAAGATTATCGTGCTCTGGGAAGCAGCCTGATTCTTCGATGACGCGACCGCCAGGCCGACCCCGCCTGAACCGGCGCCCAAATCGACCCATACGCCCGGCTCAGGCTTGGACCACTCCAGAATATCCGAGGCCACACAGGGATACCAATCCGGCACTGGTCGCTCGGCCTTGTTCGACGATGCTCTGTCTTCGGTGTCAGTCCACGCGGGCGCTACAAGCGCCGCCAGACAAACGGCCAGGGCTAATTTGCAAACGAGGTTCCAAACACGTTTCATGTTCATGCTCCTTATCAAAACTGCATTAACAACGGCACAATCACCGCGATGGCTGGGAAAGTACGCGGCTTGCACTTGCAGAAGCAGGCGCAACCGTCGTTGAATCGTTTTCTTTCTTCAGAACCGGTTCGGTTTGCTCGATCAGGGACCGCCCCGCAGCATGCGCAAACCTCGCCCGGGCGATTCGCCAATCCAGCCGGGCCTGGATAAGCCGATTGTTTGCAGCGGTCCGTGCAGTCTGGGCGTCGATCAGCCCGATGATCGAACCGGTTCCGTTCTTGTATTGACCCTCGGCCACACGGGCGCTCTCTTCGGCACTGGCAACGAAGTGCTCAGCGGCCGCAATGGCCTGGCCGGCCTCGATGGTTTGCCAGTACGCCGTCCATACCTCCAACTCCACGCCTCGAAGAGCAGCTTCGTACCCAGCTATTGCGGCGCCTAACCCGGCCTTGCTGCCGTGCAACTGGTAGTTGCGGTCGAAGCCGGTGAACAGGGGCACATCAAGCGAGCCTCCAACAATCCAATGACGCATGTCGGGTGGAAACTCTCGGCTCAACCAGCCGAAGCCGGAGTCCAGGGTGACCGTCGGCCAGTACCGTGACTCGGCGAGCCGGACCCCCGCTTGCTCGCTGCGGACCCGGGCGACGGCGGTCTTCAACTCCGGACGATTGCGAGCAGCCTCATCAAGCAAACCCTGGAGGTCGGTCAGTTGTTCAGCATACTCGACCTCAGGCAACGCGGCGATCTGAAAATCGCCGGATGCCGACACACCCATTGCGGTGGCCAGGCGTCCCTTTACGACCTCGACTGAATTCTTTGCCCGCACCAAGCTCAACTCCGCGTCGGCCCTGTCCGTTTGCGCCCGCAGCACGTCGGACTTGCTGACAACACCGGCGCGATGCCGGGCTTGGGCGAGTCGAAGCTGGTAGTCCCGCTGGCGAACCGTTTCCTCGGCAAGTGCCAGGAAGCTTCTTGCCGCCAGCACGTTGTGGTACGACTCGACCACCGCCAGTGCCATATCCTGCAGGGCGGCGTTGTGACGGAATCCGGCCTCCAGCACCTTGGCCGTCGCGGCATCGACACGGGCCTCTCGTCCGCCCCCATCGAAAAGAACCCATCGAAACCCAAAAACGGCATTGTACCGATTGTATGCCCCCAAATCCATCTGACGATTCAACTCGACTGTATCACCACGCGCGGCGCCGGATGTTAAGCCGATGGCCGGCAAGTAATCGGCCTTGGCCCGGCCGACTTGTGCAGCCGCGGCGCGAATCGCCTGCCAGGATTCGGCGGTTCGAGGATTATGCTCCAGGGCAATAGTGACACACTCATCCAGCGAAAGAGTCCGCCCGGCCAACTCGCTTGCCAGGTCAGGTGAGTCACCTGTAACCGACTCATCCGCATCGATCTCGGCGTCAAACGATTGAGAGCGAGATGCGGGCAGACTGTCGAATTCACCCCAAGGGTCAATATTGGCGCAACCGCTTAAGGTAATGCACCCGGCCAATAGATATAAGGACAATCTACTGAATTTCAAGCTGCATTTCATACTGTCACGCTCTCAGGTCTGTTTGCTTTGCTTTTCTGTTCGTTTGTTTGGCTGCATACGGTGATTCAATATTTCCCGTCAAGTATCTGTATGGAGTAAATTGTATTCAGTTTGGCGTTTGCCGTAACACGGCGGGAAATCATGGATGGTCCTTTGCAAGAGAGGAATGGCAACTGCCGCAGTTCATGTAGCCCCTGGAGTTTGACATTTCGCTGCCTTTTGCATGGCACGATTTACATCTTCTAACGTTCTCACTTAACTCTGCAACAGATATAGACTCCCCGGTAAAATGGGCATTTAGAATCTCAACTGTTTGCTTAGCAGTATCGGCAGCAAGACGCTTGCATCGCTCCTCTCGTGGCTTGCTGAAAGCCTTGCAGCCTGAAGTTTCGCACCACCTGGTAACAGAAACGTGGCAAAGAACAGAGCCGGGGACAGACCTCGGCAGTTCGACATCGAGGATCGGCTTTTCGGGAACATAAGCCGGCAGTTCAGCTTGCTCATACCACAGAAACAGTCCGCGAATAAGCCGTTTCATGTCGTTTTCTGATTTGGCGAATAACCCGATAAGGGCGGCGCCCCCGTTGAGTGCGCCGCACAATGAGCCCGATCCACCTGCACCGCCAACACCGTACCTCATCATGCCAACAGGAAAAGACCTGTAGGGCTCGCCGTGTTCTGCAGCAAGCTGTGACATGACAGGCGCAAAGACGCCGTACATGCACTTACCCTCTTCACAGTCATAGTACGTTCGTTGTGCAGTAATATCCGGGTCTAACTCGGCGTAAGGCCAGGGGAAGCCGGCTTTGTCTTTGCCCGAAGAGGGCGCCACGTTCTTGTTAAAACAGGATGAAAAAACACATGATCCGGCAGCAAGACCAACCGGTCCCAATATTTGCCTTCGAGTTACACTTTTCATTACCCACTCCTCTTGCGGAGGAATCATTTGCTCGGAAATTCCCTTGGGGACCTTAAAAACAAGCTCTCGTTTGGATAGAACGTATTCGACTGCTCACACCAAACGAGAGTTCGTCAAAAAGCTGTTCTGATTCGTTGTATCGGCAGTTGGATGTACCTATCTGATGTGGATTCAGATGCTCCCACCATGGCCGCCGCAGCCGCCGGACCAACAGCCATTGCCGCTATCGCCATGACCGCCGCACATGCGACCTTCGCCATGACCTTTGCAAGCCGCTTCGCATTTCTCGCAGTCCTCGCAATTTCCGTCACAGTCTTCGCAATTCTCGCAAACCCCGTCACAGCCCTCACAGGCTTGGCAATCCCTGACGCAGACCTGGGCCGAACCTTCGGCGTTGGCGATGCTCGTATCATTCGTTAGTGTCTGACCTGTGTCGGCGGTCGCATAAACTGCTATAGCCACAAACGCAAGAACAGTCACACCGGCTAAATAAGCTACTGTCTTCTTAGGCATATTCTATCCTTTCATCTTCATTTTCCATTCATGAACGTACAAAAACAAGTCCCTTCTTTGTATAGATATTTGTTTTGAGCGGCTTTACCTCCTTTCGTAGTGGTCACTACTGCCAGTATGATTCAGATCAGCTTGTGGGATGCCGAACGGTTTAACACCCATCATCGGTGAACGGCCCGCACATCCGCCGCGCTTTCGAATCATATCAAAGAGTGCTTGTTGCTGTTGAAGTGTAAGCATCTCCTTTTCCGCCAGAAGGTGTGAAATAAGCAGTTCCTGCATTCTGCGCTGCCCGGCAAGGATTTCATCCTGCTTGGCGCCAATAGCCTCGAAGTCGGTTTGAGGAGCGGCGAGCAGGTCGATTAGCTCATCACGCAATTGATTGATCTCTCGGCATATTGCCTGAGAAGACTTCTTGAACTCTACTAAGCGAGGTTCAATTTCCTGCCATTGCTTTTCGCTCGTGCCGAGTTTACGGTGGAGCGGGCACGATATACAACTTTCGGTGCGCGATTCTGTTTTATGCCCGGCACAACCGAGATGTGCGGGAAGGCGCCGTATGGCCCACATGGCGCCGAACGCCGTGTTCAGAGCAATAGAGAAAACCAAGATTACGATTATTGCCTTCATATCCTTCCACATAGTCAGCGTCCTCCCTCGTTAGTAGCTGCGACGAGCGTCAGATAGCTGTCGGCCAGCGATCCGGATGGCGCCTCGCTGAAGTAGTCAATCTGGTACCCATCGAGGAGATTGGATTGAGCCGCCGCACCGGCCTGCGCGGGCAAACTTGCCGTGCTCCATCCCATCGCCAGCCCAATGCTCAAACCGATGATCAGCGCCGCAGCCGCAGCGGCATGAATAGGCGCCGACACCGTTCGCCACCACTTCACAAAGCTCCACTCAGTCACATCCTTGGCCTTGCGGCGCATCGCTGCCGCAGCCATCACACGCGTGGTAAAGCCTGCCGGAACCGGCGGCGATGGCATGCCGGCAAGGATCCCGGCCAGGGCGTCGATCTCCGCCAACGCCGCTCGGCAGGCCTCACATCCGGCCAGGTGGCCATGCACGGCTTCGTGAACATGCGGCGGCAACTCGCCAGCGGATGTTCTGTTCAGTTGTCTTACTACTTCTTCGCAGCGCATTTTGCTGCCTCCTTTAGTTAAATTAAACGACTGAGTCCGGGAAATCCCCCTTGAAGAATAGCTAAAGGTCAAAAAAATTTTTCAATCGCGGTTCTATGGCCCCCCTCGCTCGCGCCAGCAGGCGTTCGACAGACTTGGTGCTGCGGCCCATAACCTCGGCCATTTCGGCCCCGCTGAGTCCTTCGAAATACCGCAGGACCAACGCCATGCGGTAGTCGGGGGGCAGGGAATTCAGCACGGCTTGAATCAGCATCTCCCGTTCGGTTCGGTCGGCCTGGGCCGAAGGGCAAGGCGCCGTATCGGCCGTGTCCGGCAGAGAATCAGCGAGAATGGGCCGTTTTTTGCGCCGGTGATCTATGCACAGCCGCGTCAGAATCCGATAGAAATAGGTGCGAAATGTGGCCGTGGGACTGTATCGCTCAGCTGCGTCAAGAATCTTCAGAAAAGCTTCCTGGGCGAGGTCCTCGGCCTCGGCGGCGTCGCCGGTGAATCGATAGGCCACACGCCACGCCTGCACCTGGTGGCGCACGACGATCTGCTCGAAGGCGTCCAGGTCCCCCTCACGCACGCTCAGCATCAAGCTTTCATCGCTGGGCGTCGGCATTACGATGCTCCTTTCCCGGCAAGATGTAGTGGACGGCCATCCCGACCGCAAAACCAACAGCCATATTCGCCAGGAGCGAACCGGCCAGCGTAGCCGCAACGGGCACGAGATGCCGATTGAACCGCAGATCGCGGGCGAACTTGACCATCTCGACACCGACCAGCAGCATCATCGCCCCTACGATAGCCAGCGGAAACGCGGCGAAGATCGACGCGATGCTCTGCGCCAGCAGGACACCCAGGCCGATCTCGATGGTCCCTTCGATAATGTTGGCGCCGCCGGTTCTAGCGCCGAAGTAATGCTGACCAGCCAGACCTCCAGACCCGTGACACAGGGGCATGCCGCCAAAGAACGGCAGCACGATATTAATAACACCCATATTTACCGCCAACTTCCGGTTGGTGACTCGCCGGTTCGGCCAGTATTCCGAGATGAGGACGCTCGTTGCGATCACGGCGTTTGTAGCGGTTAAAGGAATCTGCGCCAACCCCGCGTCCCGCAGCACGGGCCAGATCTGGCGCGGGTCCACCATCGTCAATGGCGGAAGCGATAGCGAGATGCCGCCTACCTCGGCCAACCGGCCTCGGACGGCCATGATAACTATCCCACCGACAACCAGAACTATAGAGGCTGGAGCGTAACGATTACTCCGCAGCAACAGCACAACGACCACCGCTGCAGCACCAAGCAGCCACCACGTGGCGGCCATCCTGACGCCCTCGACGGCCAGCAGCGCCCCCAGCGAAAGCTGGATGCCGCGAATCACGCTGCGAGGCGTGATCCGGGCGACAAAGTCCATCGCACCGGTCGCGCCCATCGCCAGCCAGACTGCACCCATGACCAGCCCAGAGGTGTAGACCTTCTCCGGCGTCCAGGCTTGGGCGATGGCCACGACGGCGAGCACCTTCATCGGTTCCACGGGCATAGGAAGGCGATAGACCAACCCGGTGGCTATGTTCACCAGGCCCATCATGATCAGCAAACCTGCTGGATTAAGCCCACAGACAGTGATGTATCCGATGGCCAGCGGCAGCAATGTGCCAAAGTCGCCCAGCGACCCGGCCGTTTCTCGAAGATTGAACTCGAAGCTACGGATCTTCATTCGCACCTGCCTGACAATTACGTGATCCACTTGTGCCGGATGTTCCGAAGGCTCAGGGCGAACAGCGCCACGCAGAAGACAGCCAACAGGCCGAAGTCCAGCAGAAGCGGCAGGTTCGGTGAGCGGTGGATCGAACCGTGCAGCACGTCGGCCCCGTAGGTCAGCGGCAGCGCGTAGGAGAGCGGCCGAAGCCAGACGGGCAACTGCTCGATGGGGAAGAACAGCCCGCACAGGAACAGCATCGGGAAGCGGAAGAAGTTCGAGAACGTCTGGGCCTCGAAGACCTCGCTGACGGATACCGCGATGAACAAGCCCAGGAATGTCGAACTGATGGCAATGAGAATGATGGCCGGAACGAGCATAGGCCAGTTCACTCCAGACAAGTCAATCAGGAACGCGGCCATGATGATCGGCACGAAGGCGTTGACGATCCCGAACAGGATCGCGCCGCCGGTTTTGGCCGCCATCAGCAGTTCCAGCGGGATGGGCGCCAGTAGCAGCCGTTCGAATGACCGGCCCTTCTTTTCGAACGTCACCGTGACCGCCAGCAGGCTCGTTGTGCCGAACAGCACCGACACGGCGATCACACCCGGCAGCAACGCCGGTACGCTGTCGAGTCCGGCCCCAGAGCGGATGAAGAACATCCCCGTCCACGCCAGGGGGAAGATCAGACCCCAACTGATGTTCGGCGGCTTGAGATAGTAGGTCCGCATATCCTTGGCCAGGATGTTCCAGAATGCGATCCACGCCTTCATCTCCCGCCCCCTTTCCCGGCCTTTTCCTTCTCCCGCTTCATCGCGCCCGCCTCAATACCCGTGATCTCGACGAAGACGTCCTCCAGCGATGGCTGGAGTTTGCGGGCCTCGGATACCTCCGCGCCCCGATCCTCCAGGAGCCGCACCAGAGGCCCCACGCGCACCGGATCGGGCGATTCCACGCGGATTTGACCATCGGCGACAGCTTGGCAATGCAAGTTTGGCCATTCGGCGGCTATCGCCTCACAGAGTTCTGTGGCTCTGTTGGAGACGGCGAACTGCATTACATGACGGCCATCCGTCCGACGCATCAGCTCTTCGACCGTGTCGATGCGGACGATCCGACCCCTGACGATGAAGGCGATGCGCCCGCACAGCCGCTGGGCCTCCTCTATGTAGTGTGTGGTCAGGAAGATCGTCGTCCCGGCGGTGTTCAGGTCGGCGATGAGCTGGCGTATCTGGCGGGCGCTGGCCACGTCGATACCGGTGGTCGGTTCGTCCATGAACAGGATAGTCGGCGAGTGGATGATTCCGGCAGCGATCGTGAGCTTGCGCTTCATACCTCTGGAGTAGCCGGCGAATCTCCGATTGGCCGCATCGGCCAGGGCGAATGTGTCGAGCAGCTCCCGTGCTCGCGCTTTCCGCTCGTCTTTTCGCATCCCGTAAAGCGCCCCGCAAAAACAAAGGTTCTGAAAACCCGTCAGCTCGGGGTACAGGTTGCTCTCATCCGGGACGACGCCGACCAGGTGCTGGGCCGCCTTGGGACTGCTTGTGCAGTCAATGCCGGCAATTCGCACAGACCCCGAATCCGGCCTGGCAAGCCCGGTAAGTACATTGATTGTTGTGGTCTTGCCCGCCCCGTTGGGGCCGAGAAAGCCGAACAACTCGCCTTTCCACACGTCGAATTCGATGCCCGCCACGGCCTGTACCTCGCCGAATCGCTTGGCCAGGCTTCGCACTTCAATGGCGGTAACATCGTTAGCTGTCATACCGTGATGACCCTGTCCGAGTCTCGGACGATCTCGTAATGATCCTTCAGCGTTGAAAGCGGGCACACCTCCGACCCCTCAGAGTTCCGTAGCTTCAGGCATGTGCCGCACGCCAGAAATTCTCCGCCAGCGTCGAGTACCTTCTGTGCTTCGCCTTTCACATCAAACGTCGGGTCTTCAATCTGGTCGATTTCTACGCCCTTGCCCGACAGGAATATCCGCACATCGTCGCCTTGCTCCAGACTGTACAGCGCCAGACGCAGGGCGTTGAAAACGGTCTCCGGTTCGGTCTGGGTTATGATCATTCCAAGTTTCATATTTACCCTTCCTTTCGGTCTGCGCCACCTGCGCAGCAATGGTTCTCGGCGTCGCCATGGCAGTTGCGAATCTGCCCCGGTGAGCAGTCTTCTGGTTTACCTTTCAGATTTTCCGGTTTCTGGCAGCCTTTTTTCTGTTCATTGCACTCACACATTTGGCGGTTCCTTTCGTGTCTGTGCCGGCCCCGTGGGTCGGGCCCAGCAGCCTGTCTATCTCCTCTCGCCACGCGGCGAGGGTGTCCTCATTCAAGCGGTAGTGTACGAAGTACCCGCGTTTCTCGTCGACGACCAGGCCGGCGTCTCGCATAATCCGGAGATGTTGGGATACTGCTCCTTGCGTTACGTCCAGCCTGGCGGCAATCGCGCCCACGCAAAGAGAGCGGTCCTTTACCAGCTCGAGTATCCGAACGCGTGTATCGACGGATAAAACCTTACAAATATGCGCCAATTCCAAAGTCTTGCTCATATCGACCCTGCAAATTATTTTAGTATCCGCTGACATACTAATATACCTTCGCTGCTGCGTCAAAACATATATGTTCAAAAAAATTCTGCGCCTGGCTCCTCGGAAACACCCGTTTTGTCAGATCGGTTAAATCTGAGTGTCTGGATCACCTGATCTAACGTTCATAAGGATGGTAGGGGGTACGGTCGCTATTCGGGCCTTGTGGTTACCGTATTCTGAGTCTCAAGTTGCGAAAGAGCAGTGATTTATATGCGGACGAATATTTGTACCGCACGGTTATAGCCGGGTTTATCAAAGACCGATCTTTTTTCGAGGCTAATGGCGTTGTTCTGCGCGGGAGAAAAACTTACTAACTCAAACTGACCGATTTTAGGCCGCGAGGAGTTTTTCCAGGCGGCGGATA
>CAYOTO010000002.1:102577-157332 GCA_964406945.1 uncultured Pirellulales bacterium | reverse complement strand
CATCGGCATTTGGGCACTCAATACCCAAATTATTAATTGTGACGGAGCACTAGGGAATGCCGACAGGATTGACAGGAAACTGCAACATGCGGCACTTGTACGCAACGGTCAACGGATCGACGCACCCGGACCCGATATTGTCGCGGCGTGCTTTGTTGTGAAGGTGCTGAGCGCAAGTCCGGATACGGCCGCCGAACTGGTCTGGACCGCGATATTGGAAAGTGCGACTGACGGCGTCGAGCGGATTGGAAGAATCAGCTACGACTCGGAGGTTGTACTGGGAATGCGCGACGAGTATATCAGAGACTGGTGCGTCCGCGCCGTCGAGGGAAATCTCGAACGGTCCAGGCTTATTGACGACTTGATCGGCGCCGATGCAATGCTGCCGATGGGACTGCTGCCAATGGTCATCGCCGCCGAGCGGCTCGTCCTTGATAACGAGGATGCGCCTGAGAAGCGTGCCAGGCTTTTGAACAATGTGTCTATTAGTCTACATGCGGTCGGTAATGCAGAAGGTGCGCTACACGAGTCCGTGGATATTTACCGCAGGCTTGCCCGGGCAAACCCGGCCTGGTACGAGCCGAACCTGGCCGGGAGTCTAAACAATCTGTCAAATCATCTGCGTTCGGTCGGTGATGCCCAGGGTGCACTGGAGGCGAGCCGCGAGTCCGTGGATATTCACCGCAAGCTTGCCCAGGCGAACCCGGCCCGGTACGAGCAGGACCTAGCCGGGAGTCTGAACAATCTGTCAAATCATCTGCGTTCGGTCGGTGATACCCAGGGTGCACTGGAGGCGAGCCGCGAGTCCGTGGATATTTACCGCGGGCTTGCCCGGGCGAACCCGGCCCGGTACGAGCAGGCTCTGGCCGGGAGTCTGAACAATCTGTCAAATCATCTACGTTCGCTCGGTGACGCCCAGGGTGCACTGGAGGCGATCCGCAAGTCCGTGGATATTTACCGCGGGCTTGCCCGGGCGAACCCGGCCCGCCACGAGCCGGATTTAGCCATGGGTCTGAACAACCTGTCAGATTGTCTGCATTCGGTCGGTGATGCATGCCGCGCCCTAGATGTGAGCCGCGAATCCGTGGATATTTACCGCAGGCTTGCCCGGGCCAACCCGGCCCGATATGCGCCGGAACTAGCAAGAAGTCTCAGCACGCTTGGTACTATACTGCTGGCTCAAGGTGATCGAGAAGAAGCCTGTCAGACGTTCACTGAGGGGGTCAAATTGATCGAGCTTTATGCAAAACGCTTTCCCGGCAGTCCGGCGGAAAAACTGCATGAAGTTTTGCTGCAACTTCTTCGTGCGGCGCAAGGTCAAGGTGGCGAGGAAACAGACTCATAGTTGCAGGTCCAGGAAACAAACACGCCTCCGTTGGCACGTGTTCAATAGGTACTTGGGACAGTGGGTTCTCAATCGGTTCTTAGGAACATTAGGGTCTGGCTCTGGGGGAGGTTTTTGAGTGTGATTGATTGCGAATGGCCTGTTGGGACTGTTTTGTGCAGGCCTTTACAGGTGTGGATTTCAACTCTTTTGGCTGCCGGGGGCAGGTCGGTCAGTTCGAAGGTCGATCCGGGTTTGTCGGTCCAGCCTTTTCGGTTCTGCCAGACTGTCAGTTTGCGGCCTTTTCCCTCGAGCACCGTAACGCCCGACTTGTGCGGATCGGCCCAGACAATCTCCATTCCGTCAGTCAGGCGACAAAGGTCGCGAAGGACTTTGCCGCGGGCGTTTGGAGTCCAGGGGGACAGCCGCGTGCACATTCCGTAATGGTCGTCCCGCTCGGCGGTATTGAAGATGTTCCAGGGCAGGACGAATTCGGTTACCGGCTTGCCGTCCTCATCGACTACAGTCAAAGCATCCCACAAGGCGGTAAGGAACCCCCTGGCAGCTTTATCCTCGTCGATAAGCCGCTTCTTGAAGTTCATCTCGGTCGTATAGAATTTCACCTCGGCCGTAATTCCCAGGCGGCGTTTGGTTTCGAGAAACTGGTTGGCCAGCGAATGCTTATCCGAGCCTTCCATGGGTACGTATTCGACATCCCAGTAGCGATGGATGTCGACAGCATGAAGTTTTTGCTCGTTGTAAAGCCGAACGACGGCTCTGATGTACGGGTTCTTGTCCTGGAACAGCGGCACCTCCTGATAACCGCCGGGACTGACTTTCAGACCGGGATTGATGCTGTGAACGCCGTCCGCCAGCCCTTCCATAGCCGCCGCGTATGCATTCGGATCGATAGGCGTCGGGTTATTGCTTCGCCACATAGGTTCGTTTACCGCACTGTAAAAGCAAACGCCCCAATCTTTGATGCCCCTGGACGTCAGGAAGTCGCTGTCGGGACCGAATCTCTCGGCGAATCCGCGCCCGATCGCATGCCACTTATCGTAACCGCCCAGATTATCGTTCCAGCGGGTGTAATATTCGAACAGAAACATCGGCGTAATGCCGTGTTCGTGGGCCATGAGGACGGCTGCGTCAGCTTTCTCGGGAGTGGCCCTGCCGTCGCGGTAGTAGTCGTTCGGCGAGATCGGAATCCTGCACATGCCCGCACCGACGGCGTTCAGGGCGGCGAACTTGGCTTTATCAGCTCCTGGCGGGACATTGCCGCCTCCGATGCGGGCCGGTACATCCGCCTGAACCGATACGATGGCGAATACGGTCGTTAAGATAACTCCAGCCAGGACTAATAATCGCATTTACACGCTCCTTCGTGATTAGCAGTATTTCACGCCCGCCAGGGTCGTTTTCGGCTGGCTTTGGCGATGGTGTCTTTGGCTATGATAGCGTCTTCTCTTACCTGAAAATCGAGCATTCCGACACACGCAAAATCCGCCCCGCCGTCGAAGGCGTATTTGAAGCCGTCGCGCGGATGGATTGCCCCGGCAGCCAGCACCTTGTAGGCAATCCACGGCTTGTCTACCGTTTCCATGAACTCGATGGTCTTTTCGGGTGTCAGCGACCACATATTGTCGAACGGCGGCAGTACGAAAGGAGGCTGGCCGGCTTCGGGGGTTGCCGACCAGTAATCCGGCTTGTGCAGCGTTTTCATATAGAAGTCCACGTCGAGACCGGCTTTTTCACAGGCAATGGGAACTTCGATCGAATGGCAGGCGACCCCGGCAATCAGGCCTTTGTCTCTGATAAAATCGACTACCCTGGCAATGTCGTCCATACGCTCGTGGAGCACCCACATATCGGCAACCTGGCCCTGGATAAACGCGCCGGCTGCGCCGTTTTCGACGGCGACTTTCACCCTCCCGTACAGATCGTCATCCGAGGGAAAACACTGGGCGATCCACTTGATCTTGCCTCCGAATTCGTCGTAATATCTCCTGACGACGCGGATTGTGGGGTCGCGGCCGTCGGCATAGGGACTGTGTACGGTGGAAATCATGGTATTTATGCCCACCTCCTCACAAAGCTCCCATGTTTCCATGATCTTCTCGTCGGTGAAGTAGTGCCGCAGCAGAGATGAGACATAGATCAGGTCGCGGTCGTGGGCGAAACCGTTTATGAGGTTTCCGCCACAGATAATCCTGCTTATTTCCACATCGCCGATTTTGCCGGTCGGCATTCCCGCGGCAGCGCCTTTGCGCGCCGCCGTTGACCCACGGTCCGTTCTTCGCACAAGCAGGGCCTTTTCTTCGAGACTTAGCCCCACTGCGGCGCCCGCTGAGGCAGCCAGGGATTTTCTAATCAGGTCGCGGCGGTCAAGTTTGTCGGACATGAGATTGCTCCTGAACCTTTCGCATCGGATACTTCCACATCCATCATAACTTTTCAGGGCGGGTAGCGGGCAAGCAAAATCCGGCGCGGCTGGCCAGTTTTGCATCAGTTTTACTTATGAAAAGTGCGAAAAAGGTGCAAAACCGTCGTAATCAGACAAAAACCGCTTATGCAGTCCCGCCGATAGGATAAGTCCGTCGGAAGAATGCAACACGATCTGCTCTGAAGCCGGTTTAGGGGCGCTCAGTCGATAGTCTGCCGCATCTCCTGATAAAACTCAGCGTATTTGTCCTTGTCCTCGGTCTTTCGCATGGCGATAGCCGAGCGCGGGTGTTCGTTCAGTGCGCCGGTGATCATGTAGGGGATCATATAGCCCCACTCGATTTCATCGAGCATGGGTATCATCTGGTCCTGGATCATGCGAAGTATGGGAACCAGATCGAACTTCGGGTTCTTCAGAAAGCCCATGAGAAGCTCGAGGCAGCAGTTGCCGGCGCCTCTTCCGATTCCGTACAGCGAACCGTCCACGTAGTTCGCGTTGTGTATGATGCCCTCTATGGTATTCCCAAAAGCGAGTTGCTGATTGTTGTGGCAATGGATGCCGATTTCCTTGCCGGGCAGATGGTCTCTGTACAGCTTGACGAGGTATTCGATCTGCTCACAGTACATGCTGCCGAAGCTGTCGACCACGTAGACAACGTCCACCGGGCATTTTGCAAGCTGATCCAGCGCTTCGACGATGTCAGGCTCTATTTCCTTGCTGACCGCCATGATGTTTACGGTGGTTTCATAACCTAAATCGTGGCATTTTTCCGTCAGTTCTATGCCTTTGTCGATGTCTTTTATGTAGACAGCCGAACGAATCATATCGACCGGGCTTTCGTCGGCCGGGGCGAATGTCTGCTCGCGGACGCGGTATGCGTCGACCATAATCGATATCTTGAGGTCCGACTCGATCCCGTCAATTATTTCAGCGATTTTCTCGTCGTCGCAGTATTTCCAGGGCCCGAAATCCGCTTCGGGGAACAGTTCGCGGCTGCTTCTGTAGCCCATTTCCATATAGTCGATACCGCTTCTTGACAGGGCTTTATAGGCGGCACGGACGAATTCATCGCTGAAGAAATGGTCGTTTATAAGTCCGCCGTCTCGGATTGTGCAGTCGAGTACCTTAATTTCGGGTCTGTACATTTTTCGCTCTCAATATTCTTCTAAAGCTTTTTCAATACGTTCCTTACGAGTTCTGGAGAGACCTGAACCGCATACTGGTCCTCTTCCGTGAAAACACGCCCTATTTTATCAACAAGGACGAACTTTGGCCAGGCATTTACGGCCTTTTTGTCGTGTTTTAGCAGTTCCATGAGATTTTCGGGCGATATGCCTGGCGGCGATTCGACCGGAACACCAAGTTTTTCGAGCAATGAACGGATTCTGTTAAGCCTGGGCTCGGCAGCAAGTTGCATCTGTTCTTCTATCATGCCGGCCGCGATAATGCCTATGGCAACTGCTTCTCCGTGCAGCAGGTCGAACCCGGAAGCGGCCTCAACCGCGTGGCCGACTGTGTGGCCGTAGTTGAGCATGCGCCGCTGATTTAGCTCGGTCGGATCGGCCTCAACCACCGCCCCTTTTATTCTGCAATTCGAGAGAGCAATTTGCTCGAGTATGCCGGTTTCGCGGGCAAGAATAGCGTCGAGATTGGCCTCGATGAACTCGAAATATTCGGAATCGGCGATTAGGCCGTGCTTCACCGATTCGACCAGTCCGGCCCGAAACTGGCGGTCATCGAGAGTCTTCAGAGTCGCAACGTCTACGTAGACAGCCGCAGGATGCCAGAAAGCCCCGAATGCGTTTTTGCTTACGGAAGAATCGACGCCTGTTTTGCCGCCGACGGCCGAATCCGCCTGAGCCAGAGTGGTCGTGGGGATCTGAACAACCGGTACCCCGCGTTTGAAAACCGCAGCGGCGAATCCCGCGATATCTCCGACTGTTCCGCCCCCGAGCGCGATTACCAGGGCGTCTCTGCCCAGGTACGCCTTTTCCATCGCCTCAACTACGGCAATAGCCGTATCGACTGTCTTGGACTTCTCGCCGGGCGGGCTGATAACGAAAGCCGGAATTTGTTTGCTATCGGTCAGAGTTTGCAGATGGCCGGCGTCGACGAGGTCTTCGTCTGTAACTATGAACGGTTTGGCCGTGTGGAAATCGCGGTCTATCGTTGACCAGAGCGAACTCAAAATGTCCGTTCCAACGCAGATATCGTACGACGAGGCTTCTTTTGACGGTATTTTGATTCGGTGCTTGTGCATGTTCTGCTGTCCTGACTGGGTTGCCGGGTTTCTTGGCATACTGAATAATCCCTGCAGAGTAGCGAATCACGGGCGGCTATGCAATAGCCTGCTCGGGAGTCTGCAGAAATCATCGATGTGACGTTCGTCGGATTACGGAAATCGGATCAGGGGCCGGTACTGAGCCAGGCCTGACTGATCGCGGCCAGGTCCATGGTATCGACTCGTCCGTCGCCGTAGCCCGGTGCGATGTCGGCGCCGGCGGTTCCGGTGTGCAGCCAGTCTGCTCCGAGAATGGCCAGATCACGCATGTCGACGCGGCAGTCGTTGTTGATATCCGCTTTGCTGGGATATTCGCATTGCAGTCGACGGACCTGGTCCGCGGACAGTGCGTAGTTGTAGATCCGCACATCGTCGATCATCCCATTGAACACACGCCCCGGTTTCTCGGAGTTTTCGCCTATGAAAACATTCCGGTCGTTTGTCGTGATGTCGCCTTCGAATCTGACCGGGCTTGCCGGGTCCTCGATTCCGTTTACATATACACGCATGTATCTGCCGTCGTAAGTACCGCAAACGTGAGTCCAGTTTCCGGTTGGGATCTGTGTTTGAGACTCTATGCTGTAGTATTCCGGCGGGCCGGTGACCGCAAAATGTATACGCCGCTGTTTTTGGAAGAAGGACAAACGCCATGCGGAATCGCCTTTTGTTACGATCGCCATCCAATTCTTATCCACGGAAACAGGATTTATCCAGGCGGAGACGGTAACGGCGTCCCGGAAGTCGAATTGGTCTTCGTTGCTAATGGAAATGTAATCGTCCTGTGAATCGAAGAACACTGATCCGCCGAATCTGCCATAGCCGGGCAGTTGCACGGGGCCGTTTGCCAGAGTACCGTCGTTTTCGCCGGCGGCATCAAAGGCGGTGTTCCCGGCGGACTCATCGAGTTTCCAGTGCGACACAATGCTCGCGTACTCGTGTGCGCCAATATCCATCAGCGGGTCCTGCCCGACGCCCGTATCGGCCGCCGCCGGCGCATCGAGTTTTCTGGGCAAGCCTTCGACGTCGAAACGCGGGGCTGTCAAAACTGTGTGTTCTCCGGAATCAGCTGGAAGTTGATAAATCGAGTTGTCGCCCGCATCCAGGCACGGCGAACCGGAAGCAAGTCTCAGATCGCCCGGGTAATCGTTGTCGCCGATGCCTATGCCGTCGCCGCCGTCACCGGGCGGTTGCAGGAACAGGGGGTCGTCAGAGATATTGCCCTGCCCGATGTCGGCTTCGCCGAGCCCTTCTACGCAGCAATAGTCTATGGAGGGCTTTCCGCCCGACAACTGGGCCTGGAAGCGGTCGCCTGAGTTGTCGCCGTTCCCATAAATGATAGAATTGGCGATTACCGGGTTACAGAAATTGCTGTAAATCCCGCCTGTATTCGGTGCGAAGTTGCCGGCGATTGTGCAGTTTAAAATTGCGGGCGCAGACCGATTCCAGTTGTATGCGGCTCCGCCGCAGTCGCCGGCCGTATTCAAAGCAAAGACGCAACCGATCATGGTCGGAGAACCATTGGCGATTGCGGCGGCACCTCCGTCGTCTTCGGCCCGGTTTGCGACGAACCGGCAGTTTACATAGCTCGATGGACTGTGCGAAAGGTACAGTGCGCCTCCTCTGCCATTGGCCGTGTTCTTGGAGAAGGTGCAGTCGACCACCAGGGCGGCCCCTTGGTCTGCGACAATTGCACCTCCTTTGTCGTCGGCATGATTGCCGGTGAAATCACAATTTCGGATCAGCGGCTCGCTGTCGTCTTCGCTGTATATCGCGCCGCCCTGCCGGGATGCGGAATTATCGACGAAAATGCAGTCGCTTATGCCCGGGGCGCTGATCTCATTTGCTATGGCGCCGCCGTAGGCAGCCGCATTGTTCGAAAAAGAACACCCGAAGACAGTCGGAAAACTGAAATCGTTGATCCAGAGCGCGCCGCCGGACCCGTCTGCCTGGTTAGCGACAAAGTTGCAGCGGCTTATGGTGGGATCGGATGCCGAACAATGCAGCGCCCCGCCGCTGGACGCCCGTCCACCCGTAATTGTGAAACCGGTCAAGGTGCAGTCGGGACTTTCGCCTTTGTCGAATATTACCGCTGATCCGGCACCGTTGGCGTCTATAACGGTCGAAGCAACGCAGTCGGAGTCGTTCGGGTCCCTGCTGGTGAGGGTAATGTCGGGACCTGGAAAAGTGAGGTTCTCCCAGTAGGTGCCGGGCTCGACGGTTATTACGTCCCCTTCTGATGCCGTGCTCAGTGCCGCAGCGATGGACCCGAAGGGGAACTGGTCGCTTCCGTTCTCAATATTAGGTGTATATGTCGCACGATCGACGATTATTTCGCACGGGTCCGTTACTGAAAACGAAATCGAAGTGCTGAGATTCATCTCGGCGGTTTCTATTCGCACGCCACCGCTGACGGCCCCATCCGGGACCGAGCAGTATACAACAGTATCGCTCCAATCGATGACCCGGGCTTTCCTGCCGACCGGGAAAATCACCTGGCCGGGCTCGTCGCCGAAGTTTCTGCCCGATATGCGAAGACGCGAACCAGTCGGACCCTCGGAGGGAGTGACGGTAGATATTTGCAGGGGTTCCGCCACGAAGGTCAGTCCCCAGATGTTTCCGCTGAACGGCTCATTGTCGGCGGATATGCCGGTCCTGATCGATTTCTGCCTGAATATGAAACCCTGTACCAGCGGCAAGATGGTGTAATCGGTGGCGCTGTCGAGATTGTCGAAGGCGTATATTCCTCTCTCGTTCGACCTTGCGGTAAAATAGTAGCCGCCGTTCTGAGCCAGTGCGTAAACAGTTGGATTAGGCACGGGTCTTCCGAAGTGGTCGAGCACGCGGCCGCTGACAACCTCGCCGCCGTCGGATGTTACGCGGATGTTGTATATGCACTTGTGAACGGAACTGTACGCCGGGGAACTGTCGATATTGGGAAGATTATACCACGCATCACCGGATCCCCCCCAGCCCATATTCAGGTGGTGGTACATTGTGCCGCCGATGTAGCCGTAACCGTCGCATACCGCGGCATGTCCCGTCTCGCCGTTGATGCCGAGAATAACCGGATCTCCGGCATCGAGGTTCGGATTTATCATGGCGATAAGGCCGGACCCGATGTTTCTGGAATCGTTGTAGCCTTTTACCGCATGCCCGTAACCGAAGGTTTCTTTGAGCGCATCGGCCGCTTTTAAGGTGTCGCTTGTGGATTCAACACTGCTGTACTTGGTATTGACCGAAATACCCGCATCGTGACACAACGTAGCTATAGAGATTCGCTGTGATTCACTGTAGCCGCAGTCGGGATTGGGCACCATCGCCGACCAGTTGTACGGATCACCCTGGCCGTTGCCGCCAAGAGTGTATGCCGAATAGACTCTTCCGTCCACCCAGATCGTGAAAGTGTTGTAACCGACGCCGGCTGTCGGATAGCGGTGATGCCGCATGAGCTGAGCCATGGCGGTGGCCACGCAACCGGTGCGATAATTGCCCGGCGTGTAGTAATTGAAGAAATCGTCATTGCAGACCACACTCTGGCCCCATGCGGTCTGCAACAGAGGCCGAACGCGGATGTCCGAAGGCGTTGACATTCCCGAAAGCGTCGTCGTCGAATCGCCGGACTCTCCTTTTTCAACTAATTCATTCCATCTTCTGCGTTTATTACGCTTGCGGTCTTTCTGAATCAGGGCTTTGTTGAGGTTCTTCTTTCGCGCTCGCACATCCCGATTCACAAGTGAAAACAATGGATTCGAAGGCAGGGACTCGTAGTCGTCGCTTTTGGAAAAAGCTATGATCGGCTCGATCTCGTCATCCGCCGAGACAACGACCAAACCAGTCGGTTTCAAGTGGACCACGTAGTAAGCGGGCCGTCCTGACTGATCCGTGAAAGCTCGCAGGCGCCCGATTTGCCTGCCGATATCGGCGCCGAGCGGACGCACATCTCCCGTAAGCCATCCTGCCACAGCCTTTCTAGCCTGGCCGGCGGACCTGGGAGCCGCCGACGCGGTATCGCAGCAGAATAGAAACAGAACGCAAGCAAAACTTAATAGCAGGCTTCTGCGTGCGATTGCCTCCTCCTTTTGCAAGGAAAAACCGCCGGACCGGTTTGTATTGAGAGATCGTAAGACAGGTTCGGAATGTGCTCATCGCGGCACAGATCATCACCCAAACAGTCCGAACTATAACCCTGTTCAGGCTTAATTATACCGCATTTCAGCGGTATATGTCAAGGTAATTAGCCGGCCGCAAAGCCGTTCACCCCTCGCATTATCCGATAATAAGCCAGCGGGCGATAATCCTGGCGAATATGCGGTATACTCGCCGATTGGGCATTTGAACCGGCTTTGCGAGCGAAAGTGGCGAGTTTGAGAAAACGGAGAACCACAGAGATTCTGAACGGGATATTAGGCGGATATCACAATCTGTTTATGCACTCGTGCGGCAACGCACACCCTGCAGTCGGGTCGGTTTCACCGCATACGCATTTGAATTTCGGTTGTCAGAGCCTGTCGCTGACTGTTAAATAACTGCATGACCAGGTTAACGGTAGTAATTTCGGGCAAAGATATCGCGACAGCCAAGCGGCAAATTACAGCAGCTCGGGCAGGTGGCGCGGAGATGGTGGAGTTGCGGGTGGACTATCTCGAAGAACTGTCCGGCGATGTTGTTGGAGAACTGGTGCGACTGGCCCACGAGGCGGGGCTGCCGGCCATTGTTACCTGTCGCGACAGCCGGGAAGGCGGCGCTAAAGACCACCCGAAAGACTTACGCGGGAGCATCCTGGCGGCCGCTCTGGACAGTGGAGCTGCATTTGTGGATTGCGAATACGCCAATTATCGCGATGAAACTCTCCGTTCGCGCCTGAATGCAGCCCTGGAGGACAATCCGAAATCCAGACTTATTCTGTCGGCTCACGATTTCGATGGTAAGTTCGGCAATATCAAGCAGTTGTACGCCGATATGGCTGCGGCGCGTCCGGGAGCGATTGTGAAAATGGTCTACACCGCCCGCCATATCGCGGACTGCTTCGAGGCTTTCGATCTGCTTCACGAGGCGGATGATGACCTGATCGCACTATGCATGGATCAGGCGGGTCTGGCCAGCAGGATTACGGCGAAAAAACTGGGTAGTTTCGTTACGTTTGCAAGTATCGATGATTCGGCTGCGACGGCTCCCGGGCAACTGACCGTAAAAGCACTGAAGGAGCTTTACAGGTACGGCAATATCTGCACTGAAACGCAGCTTTTTGGTGTAATCGCGGATCCGGTGGCTCATTCGATGAGTCCGGCTATTCACAATGCCGCGTTCGCCGACAAATCATATGATGGGCTGTATCTTCCGCTGCTGGTTCAGGGCGGCGACGCCGGATTCTGCGAGTTTATGGATGGCGTTCTGGCCAGGCCGTGGCTGGGTTTTCGCGGGTTCAGCGTAACGATTCCGCACAAAGGCATCGCTCTGGAGTACGTGCGTTCCGCGGGCGGGTCGATCGAACCGCTGACAGAGAAGATCGGGGCTGCAAACACCATCATTATTGAAGAAGACGGCGGCCTGGCGGCTTACAACACGGATTATGCCGCTGCACTCGATGCGATTACGGACACACTCGATACCACGCGGTCAGGGCTTTCCGGGTTGAAAGTGGCTGTAATTGGGGCCGGGGGTGTTTCGCGGGCGATAGTCGCGGGTCTGGCCGATGCCGGTGCCGCGGTCAGAATTTATAATCGCACGGTGGAAAAAGCAGAAAAGCTCGCGGGTGAATTCGGGTGCGACTGGGCGGGGCTGGATGATCTGCCGAATATGGACGCCGAGTTGATAGTGAACTGCACGAGCATAGGCATGCATCCGAATGTGGACAATTCGCCCGTTCCGCTGGAGTGCCTGCGAGAGGATATGGCGGTTTTCGATACTGTGTATAATCCACCTGAGACGCTGCTGCTGAAACAGGCAAAGTCCACGGGCGCTCGAACCGTCGACGGCGTCGCGATGTTCGTCAACCAGGCTATGGCCCAGTTCAAAATGTTTACCGGAATGCAAGCCGACGCGGAGATTATGAGGCGGGTCGTTATGGAACGACTCGTAAGCTAACAACAACCTTGTTGAGACGTCTTCTTTCGTATTTACGGTAATGTTGAAGCAATTGGGGATATATCGAAATGGCTGGTAAGAACAGTATATTCAAGTTGTGGGCCGGGGCATTAGTTCTGGTACTCGTGCTAAGCCTGGGGTATGCAATTCGCCGGATTCAATTGGCGAATCGGCCTGTGGAGCCGGAACCGACGCCAAAAGTCGAGATCGCAGGGCCCGAGCAAGCCGATCCGCCCGCGCAGGAACCTGCGCCACAGGTCAGGGAGGCGCCCAGGCAATCTGTTTTGGATGAAACACCTGAAGCAAAGGAAGCGAACGTGGATCCGCAAACTCGGCCGGGCGAAGAGGCGGCGCCGGCACCTGAACCGGTTGCGGCTGAGCCGCAGCAGCCGCAGTGGCGTCCGGGCCAGAACGGAGAGATGATTCGTCAATTCTTCGAAGAGTTGGACCTGACCGAGGCCGAGCAGCAAAGATTGCGTGCGCAGTTCATGGCCAGGGTGCAGGAGTTTCAAGGTCTCAGTCCTGAAGAACGGCAGGCCGAGATGGATCGCATGCGGCGGATGGGCGAGGAATGGCAGCAGATGAACGACGTCCAGCGCCGGGCGGTTGTCGACAGGATGAAAGAACGATATGAAGACTGGAGGCGCGATCCTTCGATGGATCTGCCGGAGCTTACGCTCGACCTGGACTGAACCTGCAAGACAAATCCCACAATCTGTCTGCGTGGCCGATTCCGCGGAGTTGGGCTTTTCGAATAACTCCCGTAACCGGAGAAATTGCGTTTTGCAGGTTTTGATTGTGTGCGGGGGGCCTTCGGGGTATAATCGGCTTTTTCAGTTCGCATTCAGGTGTTTTTCAGGGTCTATTCAATGGGTAAATCGGAAAAGGTTGTTCTTGCGTACAGCGGAGGGCTCGATACGAGTGTAATTCTGCCGTGGTTGAAAGAGACTTACGGTTATGAAGTGATCGCTTTCGCGGCCGAACTGGGCCAGGGTGATGAACTTCAGGGGATTAAGAAGAAGGCGCTTGCCAGCGGGGCCTCGAAATGCGTGGTTAAAGACCTGCGCAAGGAGTTTGTGGAAGACTACATCTGGCCCATGCTCAAGGCCGGGGCTGTTTACGAAAAGTACTATTTGCTGGGAACCAGTATCGCCAGGCCCCTGATCGCCAAACACCAGGTGGAGATCGCCCAGGCCGAAGGGGCAACGGCGGTCGCTCACGGAGCAACGGGTAAGGGAAACGACCAGGTGCGTTTCGAGCTGACTTTTATGGCGCTCGATCCATCGTTGAAGATCGTAGCCCCGTGGAAGGACGACAATTTCGAGCTGCGGAGCCGTGAAGCGGCGATCGATTACGCAAAAAAGCACGATGTACCTATCGAGCAGAGTAAGAAGAAGATTTACTCGCGGGATCGAAATCTATGGCACATCAGCCACGAGGGAGCGGATCTGGAGGATCCGGCCAACGAGCCTCCGGACAGTCTTTTTGTGATATCGAATCCGATTTCGAAGACTCCCAACAAGCCCGAATACGTCCAGATCGGGTTCGAAAAAGGTATTCCGGTGCGGCTTAACGGCAGGAAGATCGGCGGTGTCAAACTTATCGAAAGGCTGAACGAAATAGGCGGCAAGCACGGCGTTGGGCAGTCAGATCTGGTGGAAAACCGCCTGGTCGGGATAAAATCCAGGGGTGTATACGAGACCCCCGGCGGGACGATCCTTACCAGTGCACATGACTGGCTGGAGATGCTGACTCTGGACCGTGAAACACTGCATTACAAACAGCAGGTGGCCTTGAAATACGCGGATCTGGTCTATAACGGGCAATGGTTTACACAGATTCGCGAGGCGATGGACGCTTTCCTCGACGTTACGCAGAGAAATGTAACCGGCAACGTGAGGGTGAAGCTGTTCAAGGGAAGGTGTACGCCGGCAGGGATTACGAGCCCGAAAAGCCTTTACAGCACCGATCTGGCGAGCTTCACAATGGGAGCCGAATACGATCCGAAGGACGCAACAGGGTTCATTCGGCTGTTCGGGCTGCCAATGAAGGTTGCCGGGATGGTTGACAAGAATGCGAAAGGTAAGAAGTAAAAGGCCAAACGCGGCGTCGTTTCCGGGCGGTGCTGTCGGTTCACAAGAATGCTCACCGGGCATTGGCTTTTCATTTTGCGTCTCTTCTCATGCGTTGTGCATCCGAGGCGCAGGATGACGGCTTTGTTATTTATTTGGCCGCGAAGGAGTGCGTTTTGGGTGTACCTAGTTGGATATGGGGTTCGTTTGCATTTGCGTTCGGGGCGTGCATAGGCAGTTTTCTCAACGTCGTTATTTACCGCCTGCCCAGGGATAAATCGCTGGTTACGCCCGGGTCGGCGTGTCCGTCGTGCGGGCGGTCCATCAGATTTTACGATAACATTCCCCTTTTGTCCTGGCTTTTGCTCGGCGGCAAGTGCAGACACTGCAAGGGGCGGATATCGTTTCGCTACTTCGCGATAGAGCTGCTCACCGGCTGTATATTTGCCGGGCTGTACGTGCTTTATTTCGTTGTGGACTTCAGACGCGGCATGAGCGTCGAGGGCGCCTGGCTGGTTTATTTCGCCCATATCGCACTTCTGGCGGCCTTCATTGCAGCTTCTGGAATCGACATGGAGCACTGGGTAATTCCGCTATCGATTTGCTGGTTTGTGACCGCTCTGGGGCTGGTGGTTTCCGGGACCGGCCCATTCCTGATCGATCCTGAAGCAATCGCCAGACATGACCTGTTGCCGGTTGCTTCACCACGAAGCGCTGCCATGGCCCTGGGCGCGGCCGCGGGGCTTGCGTGCTCGATGATTCTTCTTGTAACAGGCGTATTCAAAAGAAGTTATGCTTTCGACAACGAGGATATTACCGTCGACGCAGAAGATCAGCAGGCCGAGGAGTATCCCTACAATCACCGGTTGGAGAGTTGCAAGGAACTGTTGTTTCTTGCTCCAATCATCATCGGAGCGGTGGCCGGGGCGAAGATTCTGGGCCCCAGCAGCGGCATAGGCGAACGATGGAGCAGCCTGGTCGACAATTCACCGGCGGTAGCGGGCGTTCTGGGCAGCCTCTGGGGCTACTTTGTGGGCTGTGCTATAGTCTGGGGCACCCGAATCGGGGGTACTCTGGTATTCGGAAAAGAGGCTATGGGTCTCGGAGATGTGCATCTTCTCGGTGCGGCCGGCACAGTGATCGGGCCGATTTACGTCGTCATTGCTTTCTTTGTGGCTCCTTTCATGGGGCTGGGCTGGGCGTTTTTTCAGATGTTTTCGAAGAAAATCCGCCAAATTCCTTATGGCCCGTTCTTGTCTTTGGGTGTTTTAGCTGTTATGATTTTTCAGGATTCGATACGAGAGCGGCTTCTGCTGCTGTTTCGATGAATCCGGCGAAAAGGAATGTAACGTAATTATAATATGGAGGTGTTGAATGAGTTTAAGCAATCCGAAAACAGCAACTCTGCTTCTCTGCCTTGCAGGGCTGATGCTTCTGACCGGCTGTACGGACTGGAAGAAGAAGTACGAGGCGCTCGAAGTCGAACACGCCAATACGCTGGGTCTGCTCGAAGCAGAACGTGCGAAGAAAGGCCAGCTCGAGCAGCAGATATCGGCCGATCAACAGAAGATCCAGGAACTGCAGCAGCAGATCGAACAGCAGCAGCAATCCCCCGCCACGGCGACGGGCTTCGGTGAGGGCTATGATGTTGCCTTCGACGCCAGCAAGGGAACGATTACGGTAACGCTTCCCAATGCGATTCTCTTCGACAGCGGCAAGGCTTCGCTCAAGAATGCCACCAGTTCCGAACTGGATCACATTGTATCGGTACTCAAGAGTAAGTATGCGGGCAAACAGATTGATGTTGTCGGCCATACCGACAGCGACCCGATAAGAAGGTCGAACTGGGACGACAACTGGGAGCTTTCGGCCCAGCGTGCACTGACCGTAGCCAGATACCTCATCAAGAAGGGTATTTCGCCGAGCAAGATACAGGCCTCGGGCTGTGGTGCGGCCAGGCCGGTTGCGTCTAACTCGACCAGCGCCGGCAAGGCGAAGAACCGCCGTGTTGAGATTGTGGTGTATATGCGCTAGCGTATCAGCCACACGCTTTTGAAAGAAGACTATCAAGGGTTTGCATGCAATCAGTCTTTGCGTGCAAACCCTTTTGCTTTTATGTGGCCGTTGTTGTCGGCACTCATCGTAATCGCACCATCACGGGCGGTAAAGAACAGGCGGATATCTTCAGACCATCGGGACAGGTCATGACGTTCGAATTCCCTTCGACCGGTGCTGCATATTATAAGCTGCGGCTTAAGAGCTCTCAGAAATTCTTCGTTGCGTCGAAGGCTGTGGTGAGGGGCCATGACTACATCAGCACGGAGCCCGGGGTACAACCGGAGGATGCGCTGCTGAGCGAATTCTTCAATATCGGAACAGATGAGCAACCTTGTACGGCCATAAGTCAGAAGTGAAACCAGGGAACTGTCATTATCGCTCAGCGGCGGCAGGTCGGCATCCCGGACCGGCGGCCAGATAATTTCTACGGTAGTCTCGCCGAATTTCATTTTCTCCGGAACCGGTTCGATTGTGATTTTCTGCTCGGCCAGGCACTCTTTGAGGTACTTGGCGGTTCCCCATTGATCGGCTTCTGAAAAGAACTTGCCGTTCGCATAAACCGAGGAAACCTCGAAGGATTCTGCTATTTCGGGGACCGCGTTCAGATGATCGACGTCGTTGTGGCTGATGATAATCGCTTCTATGCCGCCGAGACCGGCTTGGCGAAGGTATGGATTGATTACGCGCCGGCCCGGATTGCTTCTGTGCAACGAACCTGCATCAAAGACTATGTTCTTGCCGGACGGCAGATGCGCAATAACGGCCTGGCCGTGGCTGACGTCGAGGCACGTGAGAACGAGCGTGTTCGGGTGTGTTCTTTGGTATTTGGTGAAAACCAGCCAGCCTGTAAGTGCAGCCGACAAAATGACGATGAGAGACCCTTTAGCGAACGGCCGCGAAATGCGAAGGAAGGCAGCGGTAATCAGCAGCGCGTACGAGAGCAAAACAACATACAGCGGGACCCGGCCGATTGAGAAGCGGAAAATATCAATTGCGGCAAGCAATTTCACAAGCGCGATGAGCGCAGCGGCTAGAGCGGAGACGAGTTGCCCCAGAAAGAAACTGAGACTGGGCAGCAAGAAGTAGAGAATTATCTTCATAAGACCCAGCACCAGAATCGAGCTTACAAGCGGAAAAGCCAACACTGTCCAGACCGCGGCCATCGGCGTGATTGCACCGAAATGGTAGAGCATGACAGGTGCCCCGCCGAGCCAGGCTGCCATGCCGACCGCCAGAAGCGATGAGGCCCAGATGGCCAGTCGATGAGCCAGGCCGCGGCGGACAATGCGAGGACTCGGCCTGTCGGTCCGGTCGGGCCCTAACAAGTAGTCGAGGCGGGTTTTGAAGGCGGTTTGGAAAGTCCCGGCCAGCATCAGGATGCCCAGGACGGTTGCAAATGAGAGTTGAAAGCCGGCTTCGAAAAGTTGTGTGGGACGAACCAGCAGCAGGATTATTGCCGCCAGTGAAAGCGTGTTGAGCGGGTCGGTCCGGCGGCGAACCAGCAGTGCAGCGCAGAACGTCAGAGCAATTACGGCCGCGCGGAGTGTCGGTGCCCTGGGCGGAACCACCAGCAGGAAGATGGTAACTGCTGCAATGCAGACAATGGCACGCGCCCGTTTGAGGAGGCCGGCGGTTTTGGCCATGAAATATACAGCAGCCATGAGTATACCCACGTGCATTCCCGAGAGGCTGACGAAGTGAAGTAAGCCCGTTTTGCGGAATGCTTCGTATGTGGACTCATCGATGTTCGAACGACGGCCCAGGAGAAGGGCCTGCAGCAGGCCGCTGTCCGGGGCTTCAGGTAGATGATTATCAAGCAGGGCCCGCGCGGCCGCTCTGTGAAACAGATGACGGGCTCTGGCCGGCAGAGGTGTTTGAGACGATTCGATCACGCTCACCGCCTTTCGGGATTCTATCGAAGCGGAGATGTAGATGTTCCTGTTTGCGAGATATGCGGCGGTGTCGAACTGCCCCGGATTGGTAGGCGGCGAGAATCTCGACAGGCGGCAGTACGCCTGGATATTGTCGCCGGCCTCGATGTCGAGGAACGCTTCGTCGGCCTGAAAACGGACGGTTCCGGATATTTCGACCCAGCCCTTAGTCGATTCAACTTCGGCCAACCTCAGATAAAAACTGCATCCGGGATCTACGGGCTTGAAGCGGGCGAAATCCCAGCCAAGGTCGCGGCTCACCCGGGGATCGGTGAGGACCCGGCCGCGGATGGTTGCAAGTACAGGCTTGTCAGACACGAGATTAGCGATGTTTGCAGGCGCAAGTGTTTGGTACGTCGAGATACGAATTGAACCCAGGCATACAAAGGCGATTAATGCGGTGCAAGCCATGAATATCGGGCGGCGGTCTCTTCTAAGAAGCAGCCAACCGGCCACTGCAATGCACAAGCCGGTTACTGTCAAACACAATACGTCCGAAACGGGCAACAGATGCCGAAGCAGTATGCCAATGCACAAGCCGGCCGCTGCGGCGACGAGAGGGTGTCGGTCCACAAGCCGGTGAGCCCAGGTATACCCGGCAAGTTCCCGATCGATCTGAGCCAGCCTTTTCCTGATATCGTCCACGGCACAAGACTACTAAATCGTGACCAGAGACTCAATACAAAACGGCCCAAAAACAGGTGTGATAAACAATGGCTTAACTCTCTCAGTTTGTCATTGCAGTTCGGACTTTATGAGATCGGAGGTACTTCAGCATTATCAAGAGAGGAGCGCAGTAGACCGTCAACACCAATAAGGCCATAATCGCTCCTGCAATAGCAAAACCTGTAACTGCGTCGGAATTCATGGTTATCCAACTGATGAACCAAACGATCCCAAATCCGACTACGTACAGCAAAGAAAGCCACGTGAGGATTTCAAGAGCCGCGCGGGCACGGGGTTGGAGTCGGAGGAATTTGAGACCGGAGATAAGCCCGAATGTTCCGAAAAGCCCCTGGGCAAGTACGACTGCGGGAAAAAACCAAACAAAAAACGGCAAAGTCTCGCTATGCGAGGATTGCGCCATCATGAGCGTATATAACACCAGGCCTATTACGCAACCAATACACGCAAAAGTGCCGATCACAATCCATGCCCAGCCGATTACCGTTACGCACGTGGGGCGTTTCTCGATGTACATCCCATTTTCCCGACGAAAGCTTTCCATTTGCAACATAGTAGAACGTACAGGAACAACGAGCAAGCAAATAATCACTGCTTATTGACGGCTCAAAATGCGGTAGGACGCCAGCTTTCCAAGCGGAACGGGCCGCGTTTTATGAGGGCTTTGCCGTGGTGGCCGGTATCCGTGACTTCAATTTCGAGGCGGTCCACATGAAACTCCAGCGTCAGAGCCGGCTCGCAATCGATAGCGAGCGTGTCGTCGGCGAATTGCAACCAGTTGACTGTGTACACACCTGAGGCCTGATCGCTTAATTTTCGCCAGGATCGAACGCCGCGTATACAGACAGTCGTGCGAATCAGGTCTTTCTCGTAAGTCCTGGTAATAAAGCCCTTTTTGACGAGTCGCTCGGGCCCCGAATGAAGAAGCCGCAAACATTTTATGGTGACTTCAGCTGCCGTCCGGTCGAATTCTATTGAATCGACGTCAATCGCCTCGTCGTGAAGCAGGCCGGTAACAGCATTCATATCCTCAGTTTTGACTTTGATAGAATTTGTCATTAGCATTCACGTGATGCATCAATCCGCAGCCCATTCTGTTCAGTTGCCACGCTGGATACATGCACTTTACTCAGGTGCCTGTGAGTGCGGCGTCAAAGGTCGATGTATTGTTTTGGCTGCTCGTTTGTTTCCATTGTCCAGGGCGCGGCTTTCGCATTAACGACACTGAAAACCGCCATTACATCGTAGCCGGCGGCTTCGATCCAGGGTTCGAGGAAGGGGAAGGCCTTTACGATCTGTTTTTTAAGGTCGAGGTCGTCCACCGGTTCAGCGGTGCCGGTGATTCTGATCTGCATGCCCTTTTCGGGGCTGAAGAAGCAAAGTTCGACGGCGGGATTGGTCCGAAGTTGTCTGCAGACGTCCTTTTCGGCGCCGGTAGAAAAGATAATGCCGTTGTCGTCGGCCCGAACGAGCTGCATTGTGCGGACCCTTGGCCGGTCGCCGTCGGTGGTTGCAAGTGCGAAAGAGGGATTGGCGGTGATGAAATTGAACACTTCCTTTCTGTTCATAATTGCTCCCTTCAGGTTCTCATGTAGTGAGTACAGCCGGTTTTCGGAAATTGTAAGCCCGCCATGGTTATCTCGCAAGAAATATCCGCGCCGCTCGGCCTTACGATCAACTTCGAGGGACTGGGTAGAGTATTGCCCGGCTACTCACAAAGATTGCTGGAACGGATGTGTGGGGCAAGCCTTGTTCGGGCGGGGTCGGTCCAAAAAACCGGATAACAGCCGGCGAGAAAGCTGCTGTGGCCGGACGCACTCAAGCAACATGCTTCTTTTGACCGATTGGGGCAATCGCGGCAGGTGCGGTCACTGACTTCTGTATGGTTCCCACGAGAAAACCGGCACCGCCGGTGATATACGAAACAGCCACGAGGAACATAAGGATCGGTATGGCCAGCGGTTGTTTGCCTACAGTTGCCATGAAATCCCGCGGGTTTCTGCAAAAAGCCGGGATTATGCTCAGAGCTGCGATTCCAAATACGGCCCATAGCCATTCAATCTGACGGAAACTGAGCGCCACCGTCGCGACAAAGAGAACGACTACGAGAATCTGCCTGATGTGCCTGAATGACTTGAACAGCGTCAAACCGTCGCATATTCCATACCGAAAAGACAGGAATACCACTTCGCGGATCGACTGCCACGGCCTCCACAATGAAAGTGCGTAATCGGCGACAATCGCTTTTTTATCACATTCCTTTAAACGGTCCAGAAACATCCGGTCTTCGCCGGCTCGAAGGTTTTCCCGTAACGGTCCGTGCGTTTGCCATACCTGCTTCTTAATAGCCAGAGAGGCAATAGTGGGGAATATGACGTACCTGTTCTGAGAATTCTTTCTGCGATTCGTCAGTGCCACGACTACACATTTTTCGAAAAGCGTTTTGCTATGGCAACCGCATGCTCCGAAGACAACCTCAACTTCGGCGTCTTGCTCGAAAGGAGCGGTAATCGCCTCGAGCCAGTCGGACTCGAGCGTCATGCCGGCGTCGGTCAGGGCGACGATTTCGTTTGTTGCGGCTCCTATTCCGATATTTCTGGCGCGCCCCGGAAGTGCCGCACTGGTCTTGATCAGGTTAATCGGCAATCCTCTCTTGTGGTACTGCTCGACGATTGCGGCCGACTCGTCCGTAGAGCCGGCATCCACGATAACTATTTCGTCGGGCGCACGCGATTGCTCCGCGAGGCTTTCAAGAAGATCACCGATGTGAGATTCCTCGTTTCTCATCGGTATGACAACAGATATTCTCATGATGCTGAACCATCCACCGATAATTACAACTGTCAGCCGTTCATACAGAACCGGTACCACCTCTCACTGCAGATGGGCCTTGGAAGGCTGATGTTAGAAACATCGGTGTCAGCCGGGTTTCTATTCAATAAACAGTCGCCAAATCCGGTATTTTGCAACTGTTCTAATTGAAAAAGCAATTACCAGGCCGCTCGAAAAGTCGATATACTTAAAAGTGTAATCCCATCATAAGAGTGAACATTAGAAGGCGATTAGCAGAATGTCAATTTAATTCAGGGTAGTTAGTTCCAATAATAAATGCGCCAGGACGAGCAGGTGGCACAATGAACGTCAGAAGGCTCCTTAATGACCTTAATACGAACCGTCTGTACCACAGACGCAAGGTGATTCTTGACAATCGCCCCACCGTCTATGCAGTCGAAACAACCAACCACTGCAATCTCGACTGCGTCATGTGTCCGAGGCCGTTGATGAAACGCCAAAAAGGATTTATGGACGTTGCGCTGTTCGAAAAGATCGTAAAAGAAGCCGAAGATTTCACTTCGATCGTATGGCTTCACCTGTTCGGCGAACCGCTGCTTCATCCGGAACTTGACCGTATAATCGAGTGCTGCCACGCCCATGGTTTGCAGGCGGGGCTTTCGACTAACTGTATGCTGCTGAATGAGGATATCTCACGAAAACTCCTCGAGAGCGGCCTGGACCAGATGATAATGTCTCTGGATGGCGCCACCGAACAGACTTATAAAAAGCTCAGGAAAAACGGTGACTTCGAGCAGTCGGTCGGCAACGCAATGCGCTTCCTGGATTTGAAAGCTCAGGGCGGCTTTAAAAAGCCGGTCGTAAGCGTCCAGGTTATCCGTATGAAAGAAACCGACGAGGAACTCGACGCTTATCGTCGGCAGTGGCAAGGCCGAAGGGTTCATATCAATATCAAACGACTAAATACATGGCCGGTAGAACTCGACCGAATCGACCCGAATTACCGCCCCGCCGAACGCAAGCATATAGTCTATCCGTGCAAATGGTTGTGGCGGTATGCTGTGGTTTTCTGGGACGGCACGGTGGTTCCGTGCTTCAGTGATTTCGACGGGGAGTTTGTCCTGGGAAATCTCCGGGAGCAGAGCCTGGAACAGATATGGAACGGTCCGGCGGCGGTGGAGCTGCGCCGTCAACACGTGGAAGGTAATTTTCCCCAGTACTGCGTAAATTGCGACGAGCCCGTGGGAGAATGGGCAAATCCGTTGTATCCTCTTGACTGGCGGCCGATTGTGAACAGGACCAGAAGCATTATGACCGCCGCCGTTAAGAATCGCAGCAACGCCTGACGGGAGTCCACTTATTTCCTGCGGCACAGAAACAGCGTGCAGAAACCGAATCTTGCCAGCAGGCGGCTGGAGAAACCGCATCGCCCAAACACCGGAATCGATGGGATCCGCCTCGAATGCACTCCGTAGTAGTATCCGATAGAATCGGTGATTTCAAACAATTCGCTGACGTAGCGCCTGGCCTGCGCATACGAGAAAATATGTTTGTGGGTGGGATCCCAGGCGTTCCACTCAGAACCGCCCAGACCGGCCAGTAATCTTCCTTTGAGTCCTTCGGGCGAAGTTTTGTTTATGGTCGAAAGGACCAGCCGGCCCCCGGGCTTCAATATACGATGGACTTCCTTGAGGAAGTGCGATGGGTCGTCAAGATGCTCGATTATCTCAAGTGCATTTACAAAGTCGAAGGACTCGTCGTCAGGCGGCAGAGGCTGATTCAGGTCCAGTTGCAGTGTGGAGTACCCTTTGTCTCTGCAGCGTCCGAGTTTGTCGGCTGCGGCGTCCATGCATACAACTTCGGCGACTTCAGGACTGATAATGTCGGCGTAAAAACCTTCGCCGCTGCCTATGTCCGCGACGCGCCAATCCGCCTTGAAGTCTATCTCGCGGTACAAACGCCGCACGGCATTCAGACGCCCGACTTCATATGATTTGGAATACTTATCCATCAATTCGGCCCAGCAGGTTCCGGTCAGAGATCGGATGTCGTTCTGGCGAGTACTATTCCCGAATGCCTCCACATCAACTCGAACCGGTCTCTCGGAATCGCGATTTTGCCGATTGCGGGATCGGCGACCGTTACGGCTTCGTGCGAAATATCGAGAATCGTAACGCATTGATCGTTCAGTAGTGAGTCCTTAACCACCGCCAGAGTCAGACCGGCGTCTTCGAGGTCGGCGATTGAATGGAATTGCCGATAACGGCATGTCAAGCCCCGGCTTGCGTAAAGGTCCCGCATCGCCAGTGATAGACTCTGAGGGAGCGTTCCCGTCACCGGAGTCGTCCTCGCACGGATTGCCAGCCGGCCCTCTTCGGCCTTTATGCCCAGGCGATTCAGGGCCGTAACCGCTGCTGCAGGCGCGCAAGTATATGCGGTCGATTGCAGACACAGTCCGTCGGCGGTTATTCGGGTCTGCAGTTTCTCCAGTCGATGCTCGATGAAAGCGGGCATGATAAAAGGCAGAACGGTAAACCAGGCCAACAGCACTACCATAATCGCAGTCACCGCAATTCTTTCCCATCTGCGCGGCAGTAGGGGCAGGGGCATAATCAAACCCATGGTCACGGCAAGGGAAGTGAGTACGAATTTTACGCGGCTGGCGGCTATCTGTGTCAGAAACGGGACCTCACAAATGGAGTGTCCGAACCTGCCGATAAGCAGCGCCGCGAGTATGAGCAGCGGAAATGCATACACCAGGAGCCAGCGGCATCCGGACAGATGTGATGCACGACGGCCCAGATATATGCCCGCAGTGGATATGGCTATCACCGCAATTGTCTCTATGCACGCGTTGACAGGCAATTCCCCCAAAAGATTAGCGTCATCTATAGCAATATTGTAGCACAGTTGCGTTTTAGAACCAAAAACAATCAGCGCAACAGCAGCGGCTGTCAGGCTGCGGGCGCACAACGGTTGCCAAGGAAATGGCAATCGCACTTGAAAGACGGCCTATAATGTGTGCTGTCTATTTGTCCAATTGCGTCAGTTGAGGCGATAAACGTTGCAAATGCCGTGCGCGCTTCGTGGGAGAGACACGTTGCGAAATGCTGCAATTTTTTGCCTTGTTGCGTAATTTTTTTCTAACAACTGTGCCTGACGTTAAGGAGGTGTAACCCAGGTTTTTCTCGCCAGGATGGCGCAGCGGCCGTGAGGCAATCACCTCACGGCCCTTTTTCGTACTCTCAGGTTTTGTCTAATTCGGGGCAAATCTCTTTTCTCGGAGTACCTGGCAACCGTTGAATGTCTCGGAAACCCGCGTTATACTGCCGAGGCTATGGGAAAACAGATTCGAATATACAGCGTTGGTCAGGTGAATTCGCTGGTGAAGGCGGCTCTGCAGGAGCGGCTGCCGGGTACGCTGGTGGTTCGCGGCGAAATCAGCGGGTGGAAAAGGCCTACCAGCGGGCATTGTTATTTTTCACTTAAGGATGAGAGCGGCGTGCTGGACTGCATGATGTGGTCAAGCAGGTTCTCGAAGGTGAAATTCGAGCCGGAAAACGGTATGGCCGTGCTCGCGACCGGGTATGTGGACGTCTACATGGTCCGAGGCCGATATCAATTGTATGTCGAAAAGCTAGAGCCCGAAGGCGTCGGAGCCTTGCGGCTCGCTTACGAGCAGATGGTGAAAAAGCTGCAGACAGAGGGGCTGTTCGCGGATGAGCACAAGAAACCGCTCCCGGCGTTTCCCGAGCGAATCGGTATCCTGACCAGCGAGTCCGGTGCTGCGGTTCACGATATCGCCGACAGCGTTCATAACCGGTGGCCTTTTGTAAAGTTGTATCTGTATCCCGTATCCGTGCAGGGGCCCGGGGCCGCCGAGAGCATTGCCGCGGCGATTCGGGATGTAAACCGCCGAAACGACCGGCTCGAACTCGATACACTCATTGTGGGTCGCGGCGGAGGATCGCTGGAGGATTTGTGGGCCTTTAACGAGGAGGTCGTTGCCCGGGCGATATTTGCATCGCAGATACCGGTTATAAGCGCAGTCGGCCACGAGGTCGATACCACAATCGCCGATTTTGTGGCGGATGCACGGGCATCGACGCCGACCAAGGCCGGGATGGTGGCTGTTCCGGATAAACGTGAAGTGCTGGGAAGGCTGCGGCATTGCGCCCACAGGCTTAATGCGGTTACGAGCGGCAAACTGCAATTGGCCGACGCCCGGCTGGAACAGGCTCTTGCGAGCTGGGTCTTTCGTAATCCGCTGGTCATGGTGCAGGAGGCGGGCCAGCGGGCGGACGAACTGTCCCAGCGGCTGGCCGAAGCGATGCGCGGGATAGTTGAGCAGGCCAGACGGCTGTTGGGCGACAGCTACGAACAGGTTGTGAAACTCGAGCCTTCGCGGCTGATGGCGACAAAAAGAGCCGAACTGGTGGAGCTGGACCGAAAGATGGCCGGGGCGATGGCCGCATCGGTTGAAAGACGCAATGTGCGTTTATGCGACCTGGAGGCTGCCTTGGGTGCTGGCGTCAAAGATGTGCTGGCTCGCCGCCGACTGGAACTGACCGCCAGAGAGAATATGCTCGCAGGACTCAATCCGAAATCCGTGCTGAAAAGAGGATACAGCATTACCACGAACAAGAAGACCGGCAAAGTCGTCCGGAAAGCGGATGATGCGGCAGTAGGCGACACCATCATCACCGAACTGGCCGAAGAGCAGTGCATAGAAAGCGAAGTAAAACGTCAGAAAGGTTGATCTGTGCAGACTTTGGCCTCCGGGTCGCAACTTGTAATAGATGAGCGGAATTTAGTTGCGAGTCAGGGGCTCGACGGGTAAAAAGTGCACGGTAAATGAAAACAATCGGCGGCGAACGCCGTCCGCCGCTTTTTTAGAGGTGTGTTCTGTATGGCAGGGTCTAAGAAGACGGATATTGAAAAGCTGGGATTCGAGGATGCGATCAAGGAACTGACGGGGATCGTCGGCGAGATTGAGCAGGGTGATGTTGCGCTTCAGGAGTCTCTGGAGAAGTATGAGCGTGGAATGGGACTGATCAGGCGGTGCAGGAAGATACTTCAGCAGGCCGAGGAGCGGATTGAGAAGATATCAGCCGAGGAGCAGGCCGAAGAAGCCGAAGACCAACAAGAGGCCGGTAATGATCAGGCCGATACGGACGAAGACGACGACAAGGCCGACGAAGACGAAGGTTTCGCCAGCCTTTACGACTGATTTTTGCGCGAGCGTGGCGGAATTTGGCAGACGCGCCAGGTTTAGGTCCTGGTTCCCTTTCGGGAGTGGAGGTTCGAGTCCTCTCGCTCGCAATGCTTTGTATGCAAGGCAATTGCATCTGTTTTCAACCCTTGCAATATCGTTCCGCCCCAAGATGAAATCCCGCCAATGATGCCATCTTTGATCGCGGCATCGCGGATAATGGCACCCCGCCGATGTTTGTCCTCCACGTAATTGCCGACGAAGAAACAGCCGACGTTAATAAGTGTTTACTCAATCAGGTATGACTATGACCAGACATCACAAGCGTAAGTATGCCCCGTTTCTTCTGTTGTTTGCGCTGCAATGGGCGGCCTGCGTCGCCAGGGAGTACCGTATCGACTCGCAGGAGCGATTCGACGCCCTGAGCAAGACTGCCTTTCAGGCCGGAGATCGCATCGTTTTCAAGCGTGGAATGCAGTTTGACGGAATGTTCGCCCCCTCGGGTAACGGCACGGAGCAGGCCCCGATCAGAGTTGATTGCTATGGGTATGGACAAAGGGCCGCAATCAACGCCCACGGCAAGCACATCGCCGGAGTGTTTCTGCAAAACCCGTCATACTGGGAAGTCAACGGCCTGGAAATCACGAATACCGACGGTACTGATGAAGACCAGGGTCAGTTATTCGGCGTTTATGTCCTGGTGGAAGGAGCCGAGGGTACATACAAGCATATCTACATAAACGATTGCTACGTACACGATGTTAACGGGAAAGTGGCCGGGAAAAGACGCGGAGGAATCCATGTCCATGTAAAGGGCCTTGAGTCCACGGTGATTGATGATCTTCGCATCACCAACAATCGAATAGTCCGCGTGGGAGGCGTGGGAATTGGAAACTCCTCTTCCTGCGGACGGGTCCAGTTTCGCGAGAATGATACCATCTCTCACTATTTGTGGACGAGAGTTTACGTTGGGGGCAATTACATCGACCATACCGGCCGCAACAGCATAATTGCCCGCGTCAGCAAAGATGCCGTCTATGAATACAATACACTGGCCAACAGCAGCCGGTACGATACGGGGCACAGCATCTTCTGTTTCAATACCGATGGGATCAGAATCCAGCACAATGAGGCGTACGGAAATGTGGGCGATGACGGGAGTGATCGAGGCGGTTTTGATGCCGATTACAACTGTGTGAACACCTTCATACAATACAACTACAGCCATGATAATATGTGGTTCTGCGGCATAATGAAGAGGCGAAACCGTAACGTGGTCATACGTTACAACGTTAGCCAGAACGACAAAGAGGGCATATACTTCTATGGTTTTGAGAATGCCCGCCAAGCGAGCGGCATCCACGTCTACAACAATACCCATTTTGTAGGCAAGGACCTTGATGTCGCAGTTTTTCCCGAAGGAAGAACCCCCATCAACACGCTCTTCGAAAACAACATATTCTTCTTTGAGTCCCGGGGGAAATGGGGCAGGAACGCCGACGGGATCGACACGTCATTTCACAATAATCTATACTTCAACATTGTGCCCCATAAGTCGGACACCAGACCCAAGGTAGCGGATCCCATGTTTAGACAGCCCGGCAGAGCAGGGACCGACATTGATTTGAAAACTATGGCCGCCCTGCGAGGATATGGATTGAAAGCTGGTTCGCCGTGCATAGACGCAGGTGTTAAAATCGGCAATAATGGCCGAAGAGACCTTCTCGGCAACGAGGTGCCCGTTGGAAAGACTGACATCGGCGCGTTTGAACGCGATTGACCAACAAAGAGGATACAAGTAGGAGATTTTCACGAACTTACGGGCTTGTATGATTGATTTTGGAGTTACGGAGCGAAAAGCGGCCGACCTCGAAAAGCGGATGAGCGGGTGCGGACTGTCGGAGAGCGATATCGAGGAGAAGTTCGTTCGCAGCGGCGGGCCGGGCGGTCAGAAGGTGAATAAGAGTTCGACCTGTGTTCATCTGACTCATCGACCGAGCGGACTTACAGTCAAGATGCAGAAGAGCAGATCGCAGGGGCTCAATCGCTATTACGCGCGTAAGAGACTTTGCGAGTTGCTGGAAGAGCAATCGATGGGCAGCAAGAGTCCGGAGGCTAAGAAACAGGCAAAGATCCGCAAGCAGAAAGACCGGAGAAAACGCAGGAGCCGAAGCAGGCCGAAATGACCGTTTTAGTTAGCACAGCGTTCCGGCAAACCTACTTGTTCAAAGCCCAGAATGCCGCGTTGAGGGCCACGGCATAGCTTACCCAGAGGATGTAGGGAATCAGCAGCAGTGCGGCGGGCCTGGAAATTCTCCAGAACACGACAATTGTAGCCACAATCGCCACCCAAAGCAGCACTATTTCGACCAGCGCCCAGCCTATCAAATGCAATCCGAAGAAGATGGGCGCCCATATTCCATTGAGTACAAGTTGAAGAATGAAAATTGCCAGGGCGATCTTGACGCGCTTTTGTTCGATCCCATTCTTCCAGACCAGATAGGCAGAAACGCCCATCATGACGTAAAGAACCGGCCAGACCACGCCGAAACTCCAGTCCGGCGGAGTGAACGATGGTCTTGTCAAATTTGCGTACCAGTTCTTCAATGAGCCACCCGTCGAATACGATCCCAGAACGCCCACCATGAGACAGGCAAAAACCCAACATGCTATCGGCCCTATCTTCTTCATCTGACATTCAATTATCTGGAATATCGGCTTCCTGCATCAGCTTTCGCCGTGAGGCATTGTGCTTGAAGTAGTAATCAAAGCAGACCGGGCATAACGAATGACTTACGTTCTCGTGCAGTTTCAACAGAGCGGGAACCCAGTCCCAAACCCGCGGTTCGTTAGCCCGCTGAGTTCTTCTGCAATGACCGCATTGTGTCACAAAACCACTGTCCTGGAAATATAATTTGGCCGAAGCAGCCGATGCCTCGCTTTTGTTTTGCTCGTTTACGGGTTCGCAAACCGACAGGCTGTTGACTACTATAAGCCCCTTGCGATTATGAAACGGATAGGCCGTCTGGCGATAGAACCGGTAAAGTTCGTCGCTGGAGCATTCGTATTCATGCGACCAGGCTACCCCTATCTGCAAGACCCGCCGAAACATACGCTTGTAGAATTGCTTGAGAGGTTCTGAGATCGCAGAGTCCAGCGGTGTACCTACCGGGAATTTGTTCGATATGGCGGGTTCACCGTTATTCTCGGCTGCAAAGCTGAACCAGGCCTTGTTGAAATAGGTTAGATTGAGATCAGGATCGAGCCCGAATATAGTACTCGGATCGCTCTCGATAGTCGGCAGATCGAAGCCTTCCAGATCTGGCTTGAAGTTGCTGCTGCATCTTTCCATCTTATATCCGGCCACGCCGCCCTGCTTCAATAAGTTTAAGTATGAGCCCCGCCGAATCAAATGCCAAAGAGACGGCCCACGCTTCTGTGGCCCACGTCAGTTTGCATTACAGGGCTCGTTACGCCAATGCTCGTTAATCCGACCAATATCGGCCGCTAAAGTATGCACAAATGCTCACAAAACAGTATTCGGGCCTCAGTCCGGGTATCTTGTACAAAAAACGCCGGCTTTTCACAGAGAATTCATAATGCGAAGAACCTCATGGCCACTTTAGATTCCCAACGACCGGTTATCAACGGTCTTTAAACAACAGTTTCAAAGCCCAGTCCGCTTTCGATTTCCGGGAGCCTTTGGGAAACTCAGGCAGTTCAATCGCGCCCCGGCTGTCAGCTTTGAGTACTCCGGCATCGATCCACTTGCCCTGCCGCGGATCGAACCAATGTGCATCGTATTCAGCCCCGGCTCTTGCCCCGCTGAGTCTCGCAACCGGACAATCCCGTTCGAAATACAGCATATACAGGTTTTTGTCCGCGGTACCCGCACAGTACGCCCATCCCGTGCAGCCCTTTTCGTCGCCGCTCTTGTTGGGGCTGAGGTTGTCAACCATCGGGATCAAATCCATATACCGGCGTCCTTCGCTGAGGATGAATTTCGCCAGATGAGGCATATCGGCTCCGGATTCCCATTGAATTACATCCCAAATCGGGTATTTGGAGGCCTGCTCGACCTCTCCGCTCCACATGCCGCCCTGCCAGCCGCCGGCGCCGTAGATGTGTCCGCCCAGACATCGACTTCCATGTACGGATTTTCGTAGTCGCCCTGTGCCTTCAGGACAATTTCCACCTTCTCCCAGACGTGCTTTTGTGTCTCAGCCTGAGCACAATGGCAGAAAGCGAAGATCACAGAAATGAGCAGTGCAAGCCGGAAAAACCATTGGGTAATGGGTCTGAACATTCGATTGCCCCTTTGCTTTGTCTCTTGCCGTCTACTTCGCAATCTTCGAAGCCAGCCGTTTGAATTCCAAAAGCCACTGTTTGGTGATTGCGCCCGCGATCCCGTCCTCTTTTGTATACTCATCTATCTCCCTGCCCCAGTAGAAAGAAATCCAGCCGTCGGCGTGCTCTCTCGAGGCCAGTATGAACTTGACGAGTTCTTCTCTGCTGCACTTGAGCGGGAACATCTCCTCGATAACCAGGGGCTTTCCGATGTCGTAGGCTTTAAGGGCGGTCAGGGCCTGGTCGATCTTGTCCGACTCGGGATAGAAGTGGACACTGGCGAAGTCTAGATTCTTCGCGACCTGCTCCGAATAGAACAGAGGTTTGGCTTTCGGAAAGACATGAACCCACGGAATTACTCCCACTGTAATCAGATGTTTTCCGTCTTGCTTTCGAATCGCCGCGGTGAGTTGATCGACCCAAGCTTCGGCGACCTGCTGTCTCGACCGCCCCGCCAGATCGAGACTGATCCGCTGAACGAAATACTTGCCCCCCAGTTCTCCCAGCAGCCAGTCCTTCTCCGGCTTATTTCCCGGCAGAACAGGTTCATTCATCAGGTCATAACAAAAAACAGCCGGACTGGACGCACAAGTTTTTGCAATCGCCCCCCAGAATCTTACCTGCATATCCCACCGCTGTTTCTCGGAAAGCCTCTCATACCAGCCGGGAACATCCTGCTTGTGATAGCATCCCAGCCCCGTGATATCGAGGTACAGACCGACCTGCTCGCCAAGTTTGACCAGGTCCGTCAGCTTCGCGAGAGCCGGCGCTCTGGCTTTACCGTCTTCTTGAATAAACTTGCCGAATTGAAGGTGAATGCGAACAACATTGGCCCCGAGTTGTTTAATCTCCTGAAAATCCTCCCGCACCTTCGACCACTCATCGTTCCAGTAATCCTCAAGCAGCCTACCGTTTTCATCGTGGTCGTAATTGACACCCCATGGCGTGAACGCGGTCCCATCGGCCGCCCTGACAAAACCAATCCCGTCACCGGAAACCTCGATGTAACTCATTGCACCCGCATTCTGACCGGCTGAAGGCGATACCATGCGGCTCTTCGCAGGCTCTGCCAGAAGCAACTGCTCGATTACATCGGCCAACTCCTCTTCCGGCATTTTATAGCAGAGATACGAGTGCTTCGACGGTTCACCTCCAATCCAGCGGTTGCTTCCATCCTCGCGACTGACGCATTTACCGTCGCTGGCCAACGTGAAGTATTCGGACAGGCCCCGAACCGCATACAGAACCGCTATCAAATCCCAGCTTGACCTGCTTGGTACCTTGTTGGCCTCAAAGAAATTGCGATAGAACGCCGGCACGGGATTATCCTTTGGAGCCAGAGCAACCAGACGGCCGCCGGTCATAACATCCTTACCCAGACCCGTGAAGACGATCTTGCCGGGCCAGCGACTTATCACCTTGTGCACCGCCGGACCGTCCATCCTGAAATTGTATTCCCCCTCCTGTTTCGGTGAATTCGGCCACCTGCCTCCCATGCTGACCAGTTCTTTCACCTTGGCCGCGACAAGCTCCGTGCCGGTCAACGGACTGTGGCTGTCGGGTCCGCTTTCGAGCAGGTCCGCCATAACGTGGAGTATAGCCAGAGCCCCCGCATCGTCCACGTCCGTACCGATATCCGTATCGAAGATCACCGGGACCGCTTGGCGGCCGCCGATGGAGTTAGAGGAAGCCCCGAATGCCGTGCAGCACAAGCCCAGCGAACCTGCGACGGCAAGAAAGATGACCACACCGCATCTGTTTATCATGCGAAAACCCTTCAAACAGCGATTCAGTGGAAGATTCTCATCAGTATACACCAGCAGGCACAGGTTTTCACGCCTCTATCTTAATCAGCGGACGGCCCTGCGAATCGTGCAAGCCGGCCCCGCCGACTGCAGTGCCCGACCACTATCCTTATGCCATTTCGGTTTTACTTTTCGGCCCGCCGACTGTATACTCGCAGGCGGCAAGTCAATGCATTGCTGTTATACGACAGCCGCATTGCTGGAAACAACAAATAACATGGAGGCAAAGCAATCATGTCAATTTTCGATAGATTCAAGGCAAGAAAGAAAACCTGCCCCAAAACCGGAAAGGTCGTGAACCGTCAATTCAAGCCCTGGCTCGCGTGGCTGCTGCCGATAGCGGGCCTGGTCTCGCTGATCTGGTTTCTGATCCGCGTAATACCCAAGCCTTCCCGGGCTGCATACCCATGTCAGCGTGTTGCGTTCCCGCTGGCTTCGGGGTTCGTAATATGGCTCACCGGCATCACCGCCGCGGCTGCGGCATTCAAAAAAGCCAGGCTCAGCTTCACCCGCAGGCGCTACGCCCTGGCCCTGACTTGTGCGGCGGCAAGCATAGCCGCCATCTTTTTAGCCGCCAGTTTGACAAATGATTCGACCGCACCCGCCGCCGAACATGAGGCCAATAAGCCCATCGGTACGGCAAGAGGTATTTTCCCGGGACGAGTCGTCTGGGCTCACGATCCGCAAGCCACAAAGTGGCAGGGACCTGACCACGGCCACCACTGGCAGCCCGAGAACACCGATCAGGCCAGAGTAGCTGCAATGCTCCGCTCCACAATCCGCACTGTTGCCGGCGGAGAATCCGATGCCCAGGCCTGGGACAGGCTCTTCAAATACTTCAACAGGGCCCGCGGCAAGGGCGATGTCGGATATAAAAGCGGCGAGAAGATCACCATCAAAGCGAATCTGGTCGGGTTCATCGGTTCTTCACGGGCGGTAAATACGGAGACTTACGAGCTTGAAAACTGGCGCGACTACATGAACACAAATCCCCAGTTGATCAACGCCCTGCTCGGCGAGCTTACCGCACACGCGAACGTGCGGCAGTCGGATATCACCATTACTGACACCCTCGCCCGTATTCCGCACGAGTACTACAGAATAATCACCGCCCAGTTCCCGGACGTAAGGTTCGTCGATCACGCCGGCAAGTTCGGCCGCACCAGAACCGCCGCCTCGGATGTTGCTCTCCACTGGAGCTGCAGTCCCGACAGTCCCAACCAGGACTACCTTCCGAAGTGCCTGGCGGACGCCGATTACATTATCAATCTCGCCAATCTCAAGGCCCACACCGGCGCGGGAGTCACGCTTTGTGCCAAGAACCACTACGGCTCGCTGGTGCGAACGCCGGTTGCGGACGGCTACTACAATATGCACCCGGCGGCATTCGCCAAGACAACCGACACTTACCGTCCGCTCGTTGACCTCATGGGACATTCACAGCTCGGCGGCAAAACGCTACTTTACCTGATCGACGCCCTGTACTGCGGCATTCATCCCCGCGATCACGCGCCACGCAAGTTCAACACTTCTCCGTTTAACGGACACTGGACCTCCAGCGTATTCGCCTCGCTGGACCCGGTGGCGATCGACTCGGTGGGCTTCGACTTTCTTTACGCCGAGTACGACAGTTTCCCGCGAAATGCCGGCGTAGACGACTATCTTCATGAGGCCGCACAGGCCGGCAACCCGCCATCGGGGACCTTTTACGACCCCGACCACAAAGGCAACGTCGCCAGGCTCAAAAGCCTGGGCGTTCACGAACACTGGAACAACCCCGAGCAGAAGCAGTATTCGCGCAACCTGCGAACCGGCGAAGGGATAGAACTGGTAAAAGCCGGATCCCACAAGCCTCCTTCAATCATCGCCCCGGGCGCCGAAGTGGTCAAACTGGCCGACGGCTTCAAGTTCACCGAAGGCCCCGCCGTGGACAGGGAAGGAAACGTCTATTTCACAGATCAGCCCAACAACAAGATTCTCAAGTGGTCCGTGGACGGCAAACTCTCCACCTTCCACGACAGTCCGGGCCGGGCCAACGGGCTGTACTTCGATCGCCGCGGCAAGTTGCTGGCCTGCGCCGACCTGAACAATGAACTTTGGTCGATTGACATGGACGGCAAACACACGGTCCTGGTCAACGGCTACAAGGGCAAAAAGCTCAATGGTCCAAACGACCTCTGGGAGCGTCCCGACGGCGGAATCTACTTCACCGATCCGTTCTACAAACGACCGTACTGGGACAGAGGCCCCATGGAACAGGATGGCCAGCACGTTTACTACCTCAGCCCCGACCGAAACAGGCTCGTCAGAGTCACCGACGATCTGGTTCAGCCAAACGGAATAATAGGAACGCCCGACGGCAAGTACCTGTATGTCGCCGACATCGGGGACAAAAAGACTTACCGGTACAAAATCAACGAAGACGGCTCCATAACCGACAAAAAGCTCTTCTGCTCGATGGGCTCCGACGGTATGACCATCGACAACGAAGGCAATATATATCTGACCGGCCGAGGCGTTACCGTCTTTAATCCCGAAGGCGAGAAGATCCAGCATATTCCAATCGACGCCGGCTGGACGGCAAATGTGACTTTCGGCGGCAAAGACCGGCATACGCTCTTCATCACGGCACAAAAGTCGCTCTTCGCCTTGCAGATGAGGGTCAAAGGCGTTAAGTAGCTGCATGGGAAGCGCTGTTCGGAAAGACTCAAAAAGCGGCCGTTTGCGCTGGTTGCTGTCGAACCATTTACAGGAAGGAGACCTATGAACGGAGTCATCAAGCTGGTCCTCACCCTAATTCTCGCGATGGCGACTGTTTCTGTTGCCGCCGAGCCGGCGGTACAACTCGAGCTTATCGACTGCTACAAAATCGCCGACGATGCGCCACATAGCGCATTCACCGACCTAACCTGGAAAGGCGTCTTTTTCTGCGCGTTTCGCCAGGGCCGCGGGCATGTTTCGACCGACGGCCGCATCCGGGTCATTTACTCACCCGACGCCGAAAACTGGCGCAACGGCGCGACGTTAAAACTGGACGGGTACGACCTGCGTGACGCACACCTGTCAATCACCCCGGACGACAGAATCATGCTCATCGGAGGCGCCGCCCCCCGCACAAAGGACGGACAGTCCGCCCCAACCGGCACTTTCGTGGCCTTCTCCAAAGACGGCACCGAATGGACGCAGCCCGAAATCGTAATCGAGCCGGGCAGGTGGATGTGGCGGGTCACATGGCACAATGGCACCGCGTGGGGAGTTTCCTATCCGGCGCCGGATAACAGCCCACATCTGACACTTCTAAGAAGCGACGACGGACTGACCTACAGCCCGCACGTCCGGCAATTGTTCTCCGAGGGCAGGCCCAACGAGACAACCCTGCGGTTCGATTCCGACGGCACCTGTTACGCCCTTATCCGCCGGGCCGGGCCGGGCGAAGAACTCAGCTCCACCATCCTGGGTCAAAGCGCTGCCCCATACAATGCCTGGACTTTCCGGGACTTGAGAGGTTTTCCGGCCTTCGGCGGCCCGGACTTCGTCAAAATCGCAGGCGACACCTGGCTGGCAGCCGGCAGAGTGCACCAAAACGGCGCACACACGGCAATCTGTCGCCTCGACGTCAGGAAAGCCGAAATGACCGCTCTGCTGAAGCTCCCTTCCGGCGGCGATAACAGCTATCCGGGCCTGCTGTATCATCACGGCCTGCTGTACGTAAGTTACTATTCCAGCCACGAAGGCAAGGCCGCGATCTATCTGGCAAAAATCAAGGTCGCAATACCGCCGGAAAAGCCCGGGCAAGCCGCGTTCGGCGCCGAGCCGAATCCCACCGGTTCGCCGATAGGCGGCGGCCCAGGCTACAAACATGTCGTCACTGGAGGCGATTACCACGTCAAAACCGCGGCCGAACTTATCCACGCTCTCGAACTGGCCCAGCCCGATCAGATCGTATATGTCGAACCCGATACCGAGATCGATCTTACCGGCCACACGAACATCCCGATCGACAAGGCAGTAACGCTGGCCGGCAACAGGGGCCGGGACGGTTCAGCCGGCCCGCTGCTGTACGCAGACAATCTCGACGCGTCGCCCATTTTCGCCGTCAAAGGGCCGGATGTGCGCATAACGGGCCTGAGAATCAAAGGCCCGGACCAGACCCGGCGGACCAGCCAGATGCAACAGCTACACCGCGAAGGCAAGTACTACACGATCCCCAACTCTGATGCGATAATCGCGACGCACCCCGGCCTCGAAGTGGATAACTGCGAACTATACGGCTTCAGCCACGCCGCCGTCTTCCTGAAGAAAGGAGCCGCCGACGCCCACATCCATCATAACCATATCCACCACAACCAGCGACAGGGCCTCGGCTACGGCGTCTGCCTGGACCAGTCGAACGCACTCATCGAGGCGAATCTATTCGACTACTGCCGCCACCATATAGCCGGCACCGGCCGGCCCGGTACAAGCTACGAAGCCCGCTACAACGTAATCGGCGAGCACGCCAACGGCCACAGCTTCGACATGCACGGCGGAGCCGACAGGCGCGACGGCACCGACGTCGCGGGCGACACCATCCTGATCCACCACAACACCTTCAAGGCCCCTTCCGTCAGGTCGGTAGTTATACGAGGCAAACCTCGAAACGTCTGCGACGTCCACCACAACATCTTCCCACATATCAAGCCGACCGACGCCGTAGCCCAGACCAACGCCGCTGGAAACCTGAAACTGCACGAAAATCTCTACGGCCCCAACCGAAATCAGGCCATTTCAGCCCCTGAAGCCGGAAAATAGGCGCCACCTGGTAAAACAAGAAAATTATGTTGACATCCGGCCTGGACATGTCATAATACAACCGTAAAGATTCGGGGCAGTATTTATACGCTTGCAGGAATATTATAGAGTATTCGTCCCGTTATTATAAACTGGATGTCGCCCCGGGTCGCCGTTAAGCGCAACCGAGCAGTTTGAGAGTGCAGGCAAACAGGCGTACTATCATAACCTGAACGTCATCATACCTTTCCTTCGTTGTATTATCATATCTTTGTACCCGCCTGCAGTTTGTAACTTGTACCGTTCGGCCTTTTTGCGCAAACGCAGCACTAAAAGCGGACAGTGGATCAGCACAAACACACCCGAAGCGAATGCGAATTGTAGCCGCAAGCGGTGCGCAGTCTAGAGCTGGTCGCAAGCGGCCGGTCATCATACATTTCATAACCGCAGGTAAGGAGAGACAAAATGAGCACAAGAAGAGAAAAACTGCTCCTAACGATTCTCCCGATAATGGTGACAGCATTGGTTCCTTGTTATGGCTCGGACATTCTTCGCGTCCCAGAGGATTACGGTACAATTCAGGAGGCAATCGATGCGGCTCAAGACGGCCAAATCGTCCTGTTGGCCGACGCTGTGTACTCCGGACCGGGGAACCACCAGATCAGACTGTATGGAAAAGCTGTTACAGTTCGCAGCGAGAACGGACCCTCCGAGTGCATCATCCATTGCAGTGAGTCGGGCGTTAACTGTTTTTCGCTCGCCGATGGCGAGGAACCCAACAGCGTTATAGAGGGCCTGACAATTACCAGCGAATCTCGTACCGGAATAGTATGTGAGAACAGCTCTCCTCTAATCCATCGATGCATTTTCCAAGGGCACCAGAGCGCGCTGTCCCTCGCCCGGAGTAATGCTGCTGTGCAAGACTGTGTGTTTGTAAACAACGGCCAACCTCACGACGACCCTCGAGCTGGCAGACGCCCAGTTTGGACAATCCACATACAATTCAGCTCGCCGCTGTTAACAGGTTGCACTATCAGCCAAAACGCTAATGGAGTATACGCAAACTACAGTAAGGGCATAATTCGCAACTGCTCGATCATCGGCAACGGATATGGCGTTCAAGTGGCTCATGGTCGCTCATGGCCACGAATCGTTAATTGCACCATAGCCGACAACAGAGGCAGCGGTATACGAGTCGGTACTCCGCAAGCAAACATTGCCAACACTATAGTCTGGGGCAATGCAGGTCAACAGATTGAAGGCAACGCCGATGTTTCCTACAGCATAGTCGAGCGCGGCTGGCCGGGAGTTGGCAACCTCAACAGGGAACCGCGTTTTGTCAGGCGGGGATACTGGGCCGATCCCTGCGACCATTCAAAAGTACTCGGCCCGGCCGATGGAAACTCGGTGTGGATTGCCGGAGATTACCGCCTCAAAACCGAGGGATGGCGCTGGGACAGCGGCAGGATGCTTTGGACCTGGGACGAGATGACCAGTACGGCCATAGACGCGGGAGATCCGGCGATGGGATTGGGCGATGAACCACTGGCCGCCACAATCGATCCCAGCGGCAGATATGCTGAGAATGTACGGATCAACATGGGTGCTTACGGCGGCACTGCCGAGGCGAGTCTGGGGCCCGTCGGCTGGACGCTGCGGACCGATGTAACGAACGACGGCCGAGTGGATTTTCACGATTTGTCATGGCTAACCACCTCCGGCGGAGATGGCGCTGATCTGAATGCAGACGCCTTTTGCGATTGCGCGGACTTGGCACTACTGAGCAGTGAGTGGCTGCGCGAAGCACGCCGCTTGCGAGATCCCATGTGGGTTTTGCCGGGCAAAGCAACTAATCCAGCAGTCAACAGAATAAGTTCGAATAGCTCAGCGGTGAACCTCACCATGTCCTGGCGCGAGGGCGCAAATGCAGTCTCGCACGATATTTACCTCGGAATGGCAGCCGAAGAACTTGAATTCAGGGGCACCCGGGCCTATACGCGGTTCTCTGCCGAAGGATTTCAGCGTGAAACCACTTACTACTGGCGCGTTGACAAAGTCAATGGCGCCGGCAAGACGGTCGGCGACGTCTGGCAGTTTAGGATAAGCTCCCGCTGAAATGGTTGTCGACGCGCCGGGGCATGAACATCAACATAAAAAAGCGGGCAAAAAACTGTAACAAAACGTCGCTGGTCGGGCACTTTGTGTACGACAGACAGGCAGACGTATTGCTCCTGTTTTTAGTGGCTTCGGGCGGTTGTCGTGGTGAGTCCGGCGCAATTCTGCCGGCAGAAGTGGGCAATTACGGGCTAAAGGTGGGGGGTGATGGACTTATTTCGGTGAAACACAGCCCCCGAGTGGAGTTTGATGGTGGATTTGGAGATAAAACCGGGTGCTCATATGCTCGGCCTTGTGGAGGATGGTGAAGGAGGGGAGATCTTTTGCGCGGCCTCGCTAAACGTCTGTACGCACCAGCCGCACGTCCGCTCGCGCCCCGCCCGCACATGCAGCCGCAGAACTGCCGCATATCCAAGGCGATTTGAACCGGAAACACCCCTCCGCCCGAATCTTCCGGCCGGTTTCAGTCTGGTCGAATTGCTCGTTACAATCGCGATTGTCACGATCCTGACCGCAATCATGGTGCCGGTGCTGGTCCACGCACGCGACAGCGCCCGCGGCGTCATGTGCCGCGCAAATTTGCATCAGTGGGGGCTCGCACTCGCGGCATATACTCAGGACAACGACCACAATTTCTTCGGCTGGCCCCGCGACAGCCTTCCGACATGGCTCGAACCGGCGGGCGCCTACGTGCAGAACCAGCATGATTTACTTTTGTGTGCCTCCGCGAGGCTCCGCAGCGAAGACGCGAATGTGGCGCTCGGCGGCACAAACATCGCGTGGATATACAACGGATCTACGAAACTGCAGGGCAGCTACTGCCTCAACGGCTGGGTACAAAACGCGAAGGAAATCAAGAATCGCGACCCGGACTTCCAGGATGACAGCGACCGTTTCTGGCGGAATTGCCTTATCAAAGGCGCCGACAATGTGCCCGTTCTGGCCGACGGCGCATGGTGGTGGGCCGAGCCCGAGAGCCATCACCGCCCGCCCGAACGTCAGGGCGCCGGGCATGCATCCGCCGGAGGCATCGGCTTTTTCTGCATCGATCGGCACGACGGAGCGGTCAACGCCCTGTTCATGGACTGGTCGGTCCGCACAACAGGCCTCAAACAGCTCTGGACCCTCAAATGGCATCGCCGGTACGACACAGCCGGGCCGTGGACGAAAGCAGGCGGCGTACAGTCGAAAAACTGGCCCCTGTGGATGAGACAATTGCGGGACTACTAACTCGAAATCGAGTCGAAACAGAGTCGGAAAAGCCGGGCTCAGAGACGCACAAAGCTCTGAAAGTCTATGGTCCGTCGCGCAGATATTCAGTTGGCTTCAGGTCAAAGCGGGACCGTTCAAAGTCGGACGGCCCTCCGAGGGCAAAAACCTCTTTTTTTTCCCAAAATAGGGTTTACATGGCCACCGGGCCGCGGTATAATGCGGCATAATCAATTCTGTGATCGACTCCGTTGGCGGTGAACGCCGGCGGGAACAGATCAGAATCCATTTTTCCCAGCCCAAGAGCCGCTTTTGTGCGCATTCTCCATTTTTTGGCGGTTTTTGGTGCGATTTACGAGCTAATCGCCTTTTGTGCATGGCGTTTTTATTTCTACAGAGTGCATTGTGAAGATCGGAATCTGCCAGACTGTTTGCCTTGATGGAGATCGAAACGGCAATTTTGCCCGCATAGAGCGGGCCGTTGCCGAAGCCGCCGAGCGCGGCGCAGATCTTGCCTGTTTGCCTGAAACGGCGGTTTACGGCTGGATCAACCCCGAGGCTCACGACAGAGTTTCTGCGATTCCCGGTGAGGACTCGGACCGCCTGGAGCAGATCGCGGCAAAATACGGAGTCTTTCTCTGTGCAGGGCTGGCTGAGAAGGACAATGGTGATTTGTATGATTCGGCCGTTCTTGTAGATAATGAGGGCCGGGTGGTTTGCAAGCACAGAAAGATCAACCTGCTCTCGGAGTTGATGGAGCCGCCCTACCACCCCGGAGACAGCATTAAAGCGGTTGATACTAAATGGGGCCGTATCGGCGTCTTGATATGTGCCGATACCCACGACGACGGTATTCTGACCGAAATGGCCGAATGCGGGCCGGATTTACTGCTTGTGCCCTATGGATATGCCGAAGCCGAACAGAACTGGCCCCGACACGGTAAAAAGCTTGAAAACGTGGTTTGTCATGCCTCGGAACGGACAGGAGCGGTAACGGTCGGGACCAACTGTGTGGGTCAGATCTCGAACGGACCGTGGAAAGGCAGGGTTTACGGCGGTCAGAGCGTCGCGGCCGATACGCATGGAAAAGTAGTGGCAAGGGCCGCGGACCGGGACCGGGATGTCGTGGTTTTCGAAATAGATCCGAAAGAAATTCTGATGAAAAAAAACTTATAGTCAGCAATAGCGATTATTCGCAGAAATTAGGAGAACAAAATGGTTGAAAATATTCAGAGCATGCTCGGTTGGGGAGGTATTCCCGGTGGTTGGGAATGGATAGTAATTCTGGTGGTGGCGTTGCTGATTTTCGGCAAGCGGCTTCCGGACGTTGCTCGCAGCGTCGGCAAAAGCCTGACGGAATTCAAGAAGGGCATCCACGAAGCCAAAGAATCGACGGACGACGTAGCCAACGACGTTCGCCAGGTCAAGGACGATGTTTCAGAAGACGCAAAAAAGGCCGCCGGCCTTGACGAAGAAGAAGTCTGATTTCTTATCGGTGTAGAACTCACAGCGCCTCGCGGCGGCCCGACCGATAGCGCGAACTGCTTCTGAGCGTCTGACGGACTGGAATGGCAAAGAAAAAGAAGAACAAGCAGAAGAAAAAGCGTCTGGACCCGATGGACTCAACCATGAGTCTTGGCGACCATCTCGAGGAATTGCGCGCCCGCATATTGCTGGCTCTCATGGGCCTTGCCGTTGGGCTGATTGTCTCGCTGATCTTCGGCAACCGCATCGTCGGTTTCATCAAAGCTCCGTATGACAATCTTCGCCCGGATGACCCATTGATAGTCATCGGCGTTGCGGATGCATTCATCGCCTACTTCAAGATTTCGCTGATTGCCGGTCTGATACTCACCTCTCCGTGGGTGTTCTATCAGTTGTGGGCTTTTATCGCCGCCGGGCTCTATCCTCGTGAGCGGAAGTACGTCTATACTTCGCTGCCGTTCTCGGTTTCCCTCTTTGTCGCCGGGGCGATGTTCTTTCTTTTCATAATTGCGCCCATTTCGCTGGGGTTCTTTCTGAAATTCGGTGACTGGCTCGGAATACAGAGTCAGTGGACGCTCCAGAAGTACGTCAGCTTCGTTACAATCCTGATGCTGGTTTTCGGGCTCGGCTTTCAGACGCCGATTGCCATTTTCATACTGAACCGTACCGGACTGGTATCGATTGCCACGCTGAAATCCATTCGCAAATTCGTGTTCTTCGGAGCTTTTATAGCTTCTGCCATCGCGACGCCGCCGGACGTTATAAGCCAGATTACACTCGCGCTTCCGCTGTATCTGCTGTTCGAACTGGGAATTATTGTCAGTGCGATGGCCGGGCGCAAAGCTGAAAAGAACGCCTTGCGGGAGCGTGAAGATGACGGCCCCGACGATGACGATGACGGTGGCGGTTCGCCGGGAGGCGGTGGCGACGGCGGTGGTTCTCCGCAGACTGATGACGGAAACGAACCATCCGGTGTAGCCGCGGCAATTACCGGCGACGTTCCGGATTCGTCAGACCAAACCGAGCAATCGCCCGACATCGAGGTTAAACCAGAAGAGCGGTCCTACGGCGAGGAACTGTACAACGAAGACAATGCGTACATCGACGGAGAAAGCTATTCGGAAGCCGACGCCCGCGAAGACGCCGGCGAGTACGGTTACGAAGGCGACTACAGCTATGAATACGATTACGGTGACGGCGGTGAATATGACTACGGCGACGAAGGCGACTACGGCGTAGGCGACCCCGCCCGCAGTGACACCGCTCCGAAGCCTTGCGGCTCTGACGTTGAAGAAACCGATGGCGAGACCTCCGACGACGATTCGCAGATTGATGTCAGAGAGTTCGAGGGCCAGCCTTACGGGTATGACGAACAGGCCGATACGGAGCCGGAAACAGCGGATGATTACGCTGCTAAGCAGGACACCGCAGATCTGGAATCGAAACTGGATGTTAGCGAGTATACGGGCCCATCCGAAGACGCCGAGCAGGTTAGCGAATCGCCGGCAGCCGAAGAAAAGCACAGCGACGAGCATGAATCCGAAGAAAGTGATTCGGTAGAGCCACTGGAGGTCCAGGAATTTGTAGGCGAGCCTTATCAAGAGGATGTGTCCGATGTGCAGGAACAGGCTCCGGAGTCCGCAGACCAAAAACCGCTAACCGGAGAAGACGTCGACGAATCGACTGCTGATAATCGCCGCGGCGAGGCTGAAGAACGCGACAATGTTGAGGACGCCAACGCCGGGGGTATTGACAAAACCGATAGCAGCGAAGATCGGGACGATGAAGCCCCGCGCAAAGAGCCAAAAGACAAGCCCGATTCTGATTAGTTCCCCCGCCGGGCCGATTCTGAGATGCTTGCTCTTATAAACATAAACCGCATGGTTCCGCCCATCGCACCTTTGGGGCTCGAATACACTGCGTCAGCGGCAGCCCGGGCGGGAATCGACGTAGACATAGTGGACACCGCTCTTGCGGACAGTCCCGAGCACATCCTGACCGACTATTTCGCGAATCATTGCCCGGAACTGGTCGGAATATCATTCCGCAATGTAGACGACTGTTTCTGGCCTGCATGCAACAGTTTTGTGGGCGAACTCGCCGAAAGTGTGACCCGCATTAAACAACTCACAGATGCCCCGGTGCTTCTCGGAGGTGTGGGCTATTCTCTGTTTCCCGAGCGGCTGCTGGAATACTCGCGAGCTGACTTTGGCATCTACGGCGATGGTGAAGTATCCGTCGCTGATCTTCTAAAACAGCTCAGGACTGACAGACAGTTTCATAAGGTCCCCGGGCTATTGTGGCAAACAGGCGATTCGATAAGAGCAAACCCACCGCACCATTGCGATTCGTTCGATGCAGCGCCGAGACGCGACATTCTGGACAACCGGACGTACTTTGAACGCGGTGGTCAGTGCGGAATTGAAACCAAAAGAGGCTGTAACAGGTCGTGCCTGTACTGTCCCGAGCCTGTGATCAAAGGTCGGCACATCCGTATCCGCCATCCGGAGGAGGTTTGCGACGAAATCGAATCACTGCTCGAAATCGGCGTTGATGTGCTTCACACCTGTGACAGCGAATTCAACATTCCCTATTCCCATGCCGCCGCGGTCTGTGAGCGTATTATAGAACGCAGCCTGGGAGAAAAGGTGCGATGGTACGCGTATATGGCCGTTACCCCCTTTGATGCCAGACTGGCGCAACTGATGAGGCGAGCCGGTTGTCGGGGCATTAATTTCACGAGCGACAGCGGATGTGAGAAGATGCTGCAGGTGTACCGCCAAAAGCACGGCAGAGAAGACCTGGCGAACGTGGTTAAGCTGTGCAGGCAAAACGACATTGCGGTAATGTTCGATCTCTTGATAGGAGGTCCGGGTGAAACGCCCGAGACCGCGGCCGAGTCCATCGACTACATAAAGAGAATCGGCCCCGATTGCGTGGGTGTGCCGCTGGGCATAAGAATCTATCCCGGCACACCTATTATTGACCTTCTCGCTAAAACAAGGGATATCGATAGCAATCCAAACGTTAGACGCAAATATGACGGCCGGGTAGACCTGCTCGAGCCTACGTTTTTTATATCCGAAGGTCTCGGCGATGCCCCGGCCGAGTTGATTTGCGACTTGATAGGCGAAGATGAAAGATTCTTCAAACCATCAATCGAGAATCAAACGCTTACCGACCACAATTACAACGAGAACACTGCACTGGTCGATGCAATAGCAGCCGGAGCCCGCGGAGCGTATTGGGACATCTTGAGACAAATTTGAGACCGGCAAAACCAAAGTGACTAAGTCGCCATTTTTCGGGAGCGGTGTGGCAGGTTTATTCGATGAAATGCGATTCAGTTTGTCCTGGCGGGACTACCAGGCGCGGGTGCTTGCCGAACTGGGCGAGCATCTGGGCGACAACCATCTGCACATAATAGCCGCACCCGGCTCGGGCAAAACGGTGCTCGGGCTTGAGGTCGTACGACGCCTCGACAGACCCGCCCTCATTCTTGCCCCGACCGTTGCAATCAGAGATCAATGGGTCGACAGGCTGGAACAGATGTTTCTGGCCGGTAAACGCTGCGAATGGGTCTCAAAATCAGTACTCAAACCCAGGCTGCTTACCGTTTCCACTTACCAGGCCCTGTTCAGCGCCTACACAGCAGGACAGGAACTCCATGCCGAGGAAGAAGAAGGAGAAGAAGAGAACCATCGCTCCTCGGCCAATAAGCCAAAGATTAGAAAGGGCGCCGGCAAAGCATTGGCCCGGAAGCTGCGGCGAGCGAAGATTCAGACAATCGTAGTCGATGAAGCCCACCACCTGCGGACACAATGGTGGCGGTGCTTGATGGCGGTCAAACGCGGTCTTGACGAGCCGGTGGTCGTGGCCCTGACGGCGACTCCGCCCTACGATGTAGGCGCCTACGAGTGGGAAAAGTATCACAACCTCTGCGGACCGGTCGACGCGGAGATATCGGTGCCTGAACTGGTCCGCAAGGGCAATCTCTGCCCGCATCAGGATTGCGTATATATATCAGCGCCGACAGAGGCGGAAATGAAAGGTATCCGCAAGTTCAGACGCGACGTTGCGGCAGTCTGCAGGTATTTACTCAATCACGACGAATTTGCGGCTGCTGTGCGAGGACACTGGAGTGTGCGTAAGCCCGGAAGCGACGTCGAGCGGATTCTGGAAGATTCGCTTTTCTATCTTGCTGTGGCCGTGTTCTTGAAGCGCGTCGGAAAGCGGCCGCCGCGCAGGCTGCTCAGGATCCTCGGCGTGCGACGCCGACAGATTCCCAGATTCACCGTTGACCGGCTGGAGCATCTGCTGACAGGCTGTCTTTTTACGCACAAAGCGGACTTTGTCCAGCACACGGCGCTGTTTGCATCGATAAAGCAGGATTTAAAGAGAATACATGCACTGCGAGCCGGATCGGTCGAGCTTCGATCAACTTCGCAACAGGGCGCAATTCTGCGGTCCAGCGTATCGAAGCTGGACAGCATCGAAGAAATCGTGAAACTCGAATCCGAATCGCTCGGCCGGGACCTGCGAATGGTTGTGCTCACCGACTACATACGAGCCGAGGATTTTCCAAAGAGCGCCGGTGATCGGCCGGAATTGACCCGTATCGGTGTCGCGCCTGTCTTCGAAAAGCTGCGAAGGGTCGGCATTGCAGCGGTCAGACTGGGCATCCTTTCCGGAAGTATCGTAATGATAGAACGGAATGCGACAGAGGCTCTGGAAGCAGCCGCGGCCGAAATGGGCATCACGCCGGACAGAATCAAAACCCGGGCCTGCCGTTTCGACAGCAGGTTCATAAACGTCGAATTGATCGGCCGGGACCGACAGAAACTCGTCGGACTGATCACAAAGCTGTTCAACCGCGGTTCGATCACTGTCATGGTCGCTACTAAATCGCTGCTCGGCGAAGGATGGGACGCGCCTTCAATAAACTCGTTGGTGCTGGCCAGTTGCGTCGGTTCCTACATGCTGAGCAATCAGATGAGGGGCCGTGCTATACGCACGCAAAGGGGTAATGCAAATAAGACGGCAAACATCTGGCACCCCGTCTGTATCGAGCCGCTCGTCGCCCGACCGGGCAAGGACATGGAATCGCTTGAAAGACGTTTCAGGTCATTCGTCGGAATATCATATCGCGAAAACATCATCGAAAGTCTCATAAACCGGCTGCAACTGCCAGAGGCGTTCAACAGTCGAAGTATTGCGGATTCGAACGAAACCATGCGACGGCGGGCGCTGAATCGGCAGCAGTTGAGACGAATGTGGGCAAGTGCGCTCGGTACGGATTCCGACAAGGGACTGAGAGAAGAGTTGCGGGTGCCTGAACAAGCACTCGCAAGACATCTCGCGTGGGCCAGTGCCGCTCAAGCGGCTGCGTGGGCGTCCTTTTCGGTTGGCATGCTGCTCTACCTTTACGGGTTTATACGCGCAGGCGGCACATCGGGCGGTATAAAGTGGTTGTGGTGGTCGCTTTTTGCGATTGCCGGCATCTCAGCGGCATTTGCAGTGCCGCATCTGCTGAAATCCGCTTACCTGTTTTTCAGACACGGATTCATGCGTTCAAGCATGAGACAGATCGGCCGGGCCGTGCTTCAGTCGCTCTCTGAGATCGGCTTGATAAAGACGGATATGTCGCAACTGAAAGTAAGAGCCCGGCGGCACAGAGACGGACGGATCTGCTGCACGCTGCAGGGAGGAACAACTTACGAAAAGTCGGTTTTTCTCGATGCGGCCGAAGAGGCGGTACGGCCTGTGAAAGATCCGCGATATCTGCTAATTCGCAAGAGTCCCCTCGGACCTCTGGTGCAAAAGAGCTATCATGCCGTGCCGACAATTCTGGCCCGGCGAAAAGAGCACGCCGAAGTGTTCGCCAGAAAATGGCGAAGACATGTCGGATCCACGGACCTGGTTTACACAAGATCCGTGGGCGGCCGGCTCATATTGCTGAAGGCCCGCAGCGCCGCTCTTGGAGCCGACTGGGACAAATCGGTCGAGCGCGTCCGTATCTGGAAGTAGCCTTGTCTGCAACTCACAATATCAGTGCAGTACAGCCTGGTCGCGGTAACCGGGAACTGAGATATCCCAGCCGGTCTCATCGACGAGATATTTGCCAAAAGCCTGTGCACTGTGCTCTTCACCGTGCACCACGAACACTTTCTTCGGCGGAATCTTGAGATTCCTCAGCCATGCAAGCAACTCATCGCGGTCGGCATGTGCACTGAAGCCGTGTATGCGGGATATTTTGGCCTGGACCTTGTGATGCGATCCGAAGATGCGAACCTCTTTGGCCCCTTCCACGAGTATGCGGCCAAGCGTACCGACAGCCTGATAACCGACGAAGAGGATAGTGTTCCGCGGGCTCGAAATGCTGTTTACGATGTGATGCTTGATTCGCCCGCCGGTGCACATGCCCGATCCGGCGATCACCATCAGCGTCCCCTTGATATGGTTGATCGCTTTCGATTGTTTGGTGGACTCGACAATCTTCAGTCCCGGAAATTTAAAGGGCGATGTCCCGTTTCGCATAAACTCGCTCATTTCGTCGTCAAACAACTCGGCATGGTGCTGAAACACCTTTGTGATCGAAGCGGCCATTGGGCTGTCCAGGTAGACTCGAAGTTTGGGTATCCTGCCTTCCACGAGCAGTTCGTTTACGTAGTAAAGCAGTTCCTGGGACCGCTCGAGTGCAAAGCTCGGGACGATTATGCGACCGTGAGCTTTTCTGGCTGCGTTGATTTCGTCGGCCAGATGCTGTTTAATGTCCTGCCGGTCGTGATGCACTCTGTCGCCGTACGTGGATTCGATCAGCACGTAATCGGCCTGTGCCAGTATATCCGGATCGTGGATAATAGGCCTGTCCGGACGCCCTACATCACCGGAAAAGACCACGCTTCGGGTCTGTCCTTCCGATTCGACGGTAACTTTAATTATGGATGAGCCCAGCACGTGCCCGGCGTTGCAGAAACACGCCTTTATACCCGCGCCGAGATCCACCTGCCGGCGATACTGCACGGGCGCAAAAAGCGGAAAAGTCTCCTCGGCGTCCTGGGGACTGTAGAGCGGAACAACAGGATGCGGGCTTTGCCTGCCTTCTTTTCTGTGGCGTTTCTTTTTGTATTCGGCGTCTTCTTCCTGCAGCCGGGCCGAATCCAGAAGAATTATCTTCGCTATGTCGGCCGTGGCCGGCGTGCAGTAGATCGGGCCCTTAAAACCCTCTTTATAGAGTTTTGGCAGCAACCCGCAGTGATCGAGGTGTGCGTGCGTAAGGAGGACCGCGTCGATTTCGGCCGGCGGGATTACAAACGGCTCCCAGTTCCTGTCGCGAAAATGGCGTTCCTGATACAGGCCGCAGTCCACTAGAATCTTTTTGCCGTTGGCTTCCAGCAAGTGGCGCGAACCGGTAACATTACGGACGGCGCCAAGGAACCTCAGTTTTATCTGCATACAGCACCTCTGTTGTTTTCAAAATGCCCAGATTAGTTATAGTACCAAATCAAGTTGGCATAACCAAGAGCAATAGTGCTCGGAGCCCCGGAAACGGATTGACTTTTAGGCGGTTTTCTGCTACCATCAGAGTATTGACTGGCATGGTGTATGTCCGTAGAGCAATGGAGGGATGGCTTGTAATCGCCGGTTCTTGTCAATAAGACGTGAGGAGCAACTGAATACATGCGCAAACCGACGAAATTCTTCGCACTTTTCGGGGTCTTTCTGACCGGCATTCTGACGTGCTGCGCCCGTGCGGAAGACTGTCCGTTCGGCGATCTGCATCCGGACTGCAGGATCGATCTTCAGGACGTGCTTGTTCTTGCGAGCAACTGGCTCGAACCGGAGGGCAGCCGCTATGATCTGGACAAAGAGTCGGGAGTAAACAGTTTCGATTTTGCTCTGGTTGCCGATCAATGGCTGGTCCGCGGTCCGCTTGTGACCATAAACGAATTCATGGCTATAAATACCAGATCCGTGTTGAGTCCCGCCGGCCGCTATGAGGACTGGATCGAGCTGCATAACCCGGGCGATGAAACCGTGAACGTGGCGGGCATGTATTTGACTGACGATCTGGCCGAACCCACGAAATGGCGGATACCCACCGATAAGCCCGGCCTGACGACTATCGAGCCCAACACCCACATTGTGATCTGGTGCGACGACGATCCTGTCGTCTCCGGACTGCGCGCTCCTTTCGAACTGGACGGTAACGGAGAACAGATCGGTCTTTACGACAGCAGCCGAGGCACGTACATTGACAGTATCGACTTCGGCGATCAGGAGCCCGATCTGTCGTTCGGACGATATCCGCAGGGCAGCGGCGCCTGGCAGTTCATGTACATACCCACCGCGGGAGCACCGAACAGGGGTGGATATATAGACGAGGTCGAGCCCGTGAGATTCAGTCATGAAAGAGGTTTTTACGATCAGCAGTTTCTGCTAAAACTCTCCACCGACACCGAAGGGGCGAAGATTTACTACACTTTCGACGGCAGCCAACCGCACGACCCGAGCTATAGAATACCGAAGGGCGAATTGTATACCGGTCCCATTAACATTTACCGCACTATGGTTGTAAGGGCCAGAGCAGTCAAACCCGGGTGGAAAATGTCGCAGACCCGGACAAAAACCTATCTTTTCGGCGCGGATGACGGGATGAAGTCGCTGCCGATTATCTCGCTGGTCGGAGATGAGAAGAAGACTTTCTACGAGCCTTCGGGTATCATGGCAGTCGGCAGCGGATACAACAATTTCATAATGCGGGGCAAGGCATACGAGAGGCCTGTATCGTTCGAATGGATTGACAGAGGCGAAACGACGGACTTCCAGGTCGATTGCGGAATAAGAGTCCACGGCAGCAACTGGATGCGGCCTCGATACGAGCGGTGCAGCGGGTACTGGACCGGAAACTGTAAGATCGCATTCCGTCTGTATTTCAGAGGCGAGTACGGACCAAGCCGCCTCGACTATCCGCTGTTTCCCTCCGAAGTGGATAGCTTCAGGAGTATTGTGCTGAGGTCCGGCCATAATGACCGCGTAAATCCGTTTCAAAAAGACGAGCTGATGCGGCGTCTGTATGCGGATATGGGTCAGGTCTCGAGTCACGGAACATACGCCAATCTGCTGATCAACGGCCAGTACAAGGGTTATTACAATCCGTGTGAGCACATAAAAAGTGAATTCTGCCAGGACTGGTGGGACACAGACAACGAATTCGATGTAATGACCATGAACGGCATCCGCGACGGCTCCTGGGAAGCCTGGTCGCAAATGATGAACTTCGGCAAAAGCCAGAACTTGAACAATCCGGACAACTACGAACAGTTCGCCGCAATGCTCGATATTCCGGCGTTTGCGGACTACCTTATTCTTCAACTCTGGAACGGCAACTGGGACTGGCCTCAAAACAACTGGTCCGCGGCCAGGGAACAGAGCCCCGACGGCAAATGGCGATTCTTCATCTGGGACGCCGAGGGAGCGTGCTTCTCCGATCGACTTTACCAGGTTCGATTCAGCAATCTCAACAGCAGTGGCGACGAAAACAGCCAGATATACCGTATGCTAAAGAATGTCCCGGCTTTCCGACGCACTTTCGGCGACCGGTTTTTCAAGCACTTCTACAATGGCGGCGCTCTGACGCCGGCCAATATCAACGCCCGATTCTATGAGATGAAACAGCAGCTTCGGGGCGTTATACCAAACATGCACACCTACGTGGTGGATACGTGGGTGCCGCAGCGATTCGGAATATTCAAGAACGCCTGCATAAACGAGGGCATGTTCACCTTCGAAGGGCCTCAGTTGTGCATCAACGGCACGGCGGCACACGGCGGCTATATCAGCCCCGACGCCGCAATAAGTCTATACAATACCCGGGGTTCGGGCACGGTCTGGTATACGCTCGATGGAAGCGATCCGGCCGACACCGCCGGGCTGCCGGCCGGTGGATTCCAGTATCTGGTGACCGGCGCAAGTCCCAAGCGTGCGTATATTCCGACCGGCCCGATCAGTGACAACTGGCGAGGTGGAGAGTACTACAACGATTCTTACTGGCGGTCCAGCAGCGGTGAGCCCGGAGGCGTCGGATACGAACGCGGAAGAGGGTACGAATCCCTGATAAGCCTGGATATGAATGATCAGATGTACGACCGGAACACCTGTTGCTATGTCCGCGTTCCGTTTACGTTTTCAGGCACGAGCAGTTCTTATGACAAGATGATGCTGCAGATCAAATACGATGACGCGTTCGTCGCATATTTGAACGGTCACGAGATAGCAAGAAAGAACGTGTCCGGCGAACCTGAATGGAACAGCAGCGTCCGTAGAGATCATCCGGACAGCCAGGCCGTGGTGTTCGAAGAGATCGACGTTTCGCAGCATCTTAACAAACTCACAAGCGGCCAGAACGTGCTGGCGATTCACGGAATCAACACCTACCCAGCCGATTCCGATTTCCTCATCCTCGCTCAGATGTACGTTGACAGCGAAGGTTCCGCCGGTGGACAAACCGGCGCAATTGAGTATCAAACCCCGTTCAACATCTCCCGAACGACACAAGTAAAGGCCAGAATCCAGACCGGAAACACCTGGAGCGCTTTGACCGAAGCGACTTTCGCCGTCGGTTCGCTTGCGGCCAATCTGCGCATCACCAAAATTATGTACCATCCCGAGGAAACAGGCGATCCCAACGACGGCGACAGAGAATTCATCGAGCTTAAAAACATCGGCGCCTCGGCCGTAAATCTGAACATGGTCGAGTTCACCGACGGCATAGGCTACAAGTTCGGCCCGCAAGAGCTTGGCCCGGACGAATACATCGTTCTGGTCAAGGATGTAAACGCATTCAGAGCCGAGTACGGCGACAACATCCGAATCGCCGGGCCATATAAACGAAGCCTTAGCAACGGCGGCGAGAGAATAACCCTTGTCGACGGTGTCGGAAGTGAAATCCTCGATTTCGAATACAAAGACGGATGGTTCGACATAACCGACGGCAACGGCTTTTCGCTTAGTCTCCGAGATTACGACGCTACGAATCCCCAATCTTATAAAGACAAAGACTCTTGGAGGCCGAGTGCATTCGCCGGCGGCTCGCCCGGATGGGACGATGCCGGCCAGCTACCAGAGCCCGGTTCCATCGTGATAAACGAGGTCCTTGCTCACGCTCACGCACAGGCGCCGGACTGGATAGAACTGCACAACACGACCGACCGGCCGATCAACATAGGCGGCTGGTACCTCAGCGACAGTGAATCCAATCCGATGAAATACAGAATCTCCGACGACCTGCTTATCAGCGGTGGTGACCACATGGTCTTTTATGAGGACACCACCTTTAACAATCCCGGCGGCGATCCGGGATGTCTGGTGCCGTTTGCGCTTAGTGAGAACGGAGAAGAAGTGCTTCTATCCTCGGCCCAGGAGGATATGCTCACCGGATATCGCGACTACGAGGACTTCGGTGCTTCCCCCAGCGGAGTTTCCTTCGGACGATATTACAAGGCAAGCACCGATAGCTACAATTTTGTGCTGATGAGCAGCAACACTCCCTGGCAGGCAAACGCGTATCCGCGTGTCGGACCGATTGTGATCAATGAAATCATGTACAACCCCGCCGGCGGCGATCAGGACCAGGAATATATCGAGTTGTACAACATCAGCAGTTCACCTGTGACACTCTATGACTATTCGACCAATGTACCCTGGAAGATGACCGACGGAGTCGAACATGTATTCGGCACAAACCCGACAGTAACAGTTCAGCCGGACGGCTATTTACTGCTGGTCAGGAGCATCAGCGGATTTACACAATCCTATGGCGAAGTTCCCAGAGGCGTGCAGATATTCGAGTATGACTCGGGCGGGCTCAACAATGGCGGCGAAAAGGTGGAAATCAGTATGCCCGGTGATGTGGACACCGAAGGCAAAAGATACTACATCCGCATAGACAGGGTAAACTACAGCGACGGCTCACACCCTGAAGGATCCGACCCGTGGCCCGCCGGCCCGGACGGAAACGGCCCGTCTCTGAGCAGAATCAATCCCGCCGCATACGGAAACGACGTCGCCAACTGGAACTCGGCCGCCCCCTCCCCCGGCCGAACAAACTATTGAATCGTGCGGTAGCCAATTAGACTCTTCT
>CAYOTO010000002.1:0-102477 GCA_964406945.1 uncultured Pirellulales bacterium | reverse complement strand
CCCTCCCCCGGCCGAACAAACTATTGAATCGTGCGGTAGCCAATTAGACTCTTCTTGTGCATTCGAGGCGTACGCGCAGAAGAAGACTCGTACATTATTTGCGCGAAGTTTGCCCATTCAAATTGACCTACGCCTCTGTTTTCTGTATCGTGCTGAACTGTTTATGGGTGCTGACCGTGTAAACATACTGGGTATTGAGACAAGTTGCGACGAAACTGCGGCAGCGGTTGTCGCCAACGCACGGGATGTACGCTCGTCGGTGGTGGCTTCCCAGGTCGAGCTGCACGGCAAGTACGGCGGTGTTGTTCCGGAAATTGCCTCCCGGGCACACATTGAAAACATCTACCCCGTACTGGCCGAGGCGATGGAGCAGGCCGGGACCGGCCGCGATGATATCGATGCAATCGCCATAGCCAACCGGCCGGGCCTTACGATAGCCCTCGTCGTTGGCGTTACGGCGGCCAAGACCCTCAGTTTCATGTGGCACAAACCGCTGATCGCGATAAATCACATCCACGCCCATTTGCAGTCCGCGATGCTGGCCGAGGAGCATCTGGAGTTGCCGGCGGTGGCCCTGGTGGTCTCCGGGGGCCATACCAGCTTGTATGACTGCGAATCGCCTCTGGAGCTTGATCTGATGGGTTCGACTATAGACGACGCGGCCGGCGAGGCCTTCGACAAAGTCGCTACGATCCTGAAACTGCCGTATCCGGGCGGACCCAGCATCGAGAAAGCGGCCTCAAACGGCGATCCCAAAGCCGTTGACTTTCCCCGATCCATGCTTGGCAAAGACTCGCTGGATTTTTCCTTCAGCGGCATCAAGACGGCGGTTCTCTATCACTGCCGCGGCCAGAACATGAAGGGCGACAACCTGGTCGATTCCATGAGCCGGCAGCAGATAGCCGACATTGCAGCTTCGTTTCAGGCGGCTGTAGTCGACGTCCTGGTGGCCAAGACCCGCCGAGCGGCTGACAGAATCAGGGCAAAAACCGTCCTGCTGGGCGGCGGAGTGGCGGCAAATACCGCCCTGCGAGAGGCCCTTGGAACCATGTGCCGGGCAGGCAAAACGACAAGGAAACTCCTGGTCGCACCCAAACGCTATTGCACGGATAATGCCGTTATGGTAGCATCTCTGGCGTATCACAAGTACCAGGCCGGGCTTTTTGCTGATTTGAGCCTGGAACCCATGGCGTCATAGATCGTATTAATGCGGCAGCCCCGGGGGCGACGTTTACCGCTGCTTGGGGTTTGTGGCCGATTGAATTTGTGAGGTGCGTTATTAATCCCGAGCAATTGAAGGAAATACTGGAGCAGGTAAAAAAGGGCCAATTGGAAGTCGATGATGCGCTTGGCCGACTCCGACATCTGCCCTTCGAGAATCTGGGCTTTGCCTGCCTCGACCACCACCGCAACATAAGACGCGGTTTTCCGGAAGTTATATACTGCCCCGGCAAAACCGTCGAGCAGATTGTTCAGATATTCGGCTCCCTGGCCTCCAAGGGCAACAATGTGCTTGCTACAAGAGCTGAGCCGCACGTCTTCGAGGCCCTGGCGGCCACCGGCAACTTTCCGGACGCACGATACAGCAAGCTGGGAAGAACAATCGTCCTCGAACAGAAGGATATGGTCAGATCCAAAAGCGTCCTGCCCATTCTAACCGCGGGCACGGCGGATTTGCCTGTCGCCGTCGAGGCTAAGGAAACCGCCGCAGTTATGGGCCAGCAAACCGAGTTGATATGTGATGTCGGAGTGGCCGGGCTGCACCGCCTGCTCGGACACCTGCCCAGAATCCAAGAAGCCAACCTCCTGATCGTGGTCGCCGGCATGGAGGGCGCCCTGGCCAGCGTGACCGCCGGGCTGGTAAGTTGCCCGGTCATCGCCGTACCCACCAGCGTCGGATACGGAACCAGCTTCGACGGCTTAAGCGCCCTGCTGACAATGCTCAATAGCTGCGCGTCCGGCGTAACAGTAGTTAATATCGATAACGGCTTCTCGGCGGCGGTTACAGCTACGCTGATCAACCGAAAAATCGACGGCGGTTCTGCATGATGCCCAGAGCACTCGGGCAGCACCAAACCATACAAAAGCGAACCAAAGGATTGGGGGTATAACGGTGGAACGCATTAGAGAGGTTCCAAGGCTCGAAACGCGGGCCGCTGACGGACACAAAGGAACTTACGGCAAGGTCTGCATTATAGCCGGGAGCGTCGGAATGAGCGGTGCAGCAGCCCTTGCGGGCAAGAGCGCGCTTCGCGGCGGGGCCGGCCTGGTGAGAGTTGCAACCCCAGCCAGTGCCCTGCCGGTGGTTGCCTCGCTCGAACCCTGCTACACAACGATTCCGCTGGCCGAAGACGGAACCGGGCGCATAAGCGCCGATGCCGTCGAAGCAATACTCAACGCCGTAGGCGAGAATGATGTCCTGGCCGCGGGCCCGGGCCTCGGCACCAGCGGCGACCTGCGCAGTGTTATGGAAACCTTGATCGCTCAGGAGAACTTACCACTGGTGGCTGACGGCGACGGCCTGAACAATCTCGCCGGCCTCGGGGACTGGCCCGCCAAACGCAGGGCAAATATGGTTTTGACGCCACACCCGGGCGAAATGAAGCGACTCTGGACCGGTCTGATCCGCGAGGATATGCCGCAGGATCGCCAAAAGCAGGCTCACGAAATTGCCAGACGGTCCGGAACTGTGGTGGTGCTCAAAGGCGCCGCGACCGTCGTAAGCGACGGCGAGCGTGTGTATGTAAACGACACCGGCAACCCGGGAATGGCGACCGCCGGCAGCGGCGACGTCCTGACGGGCGTCATAACCGCCCTTTTAGGCCAGGGCATGAGCGCATTTGACGCCGCCGTCCTGGGCGTACACGTGCACGGGCTTGCCGGAGATCTGATGGCCGATGAACTGGGCCAGGTAAGTCTGACGGCAACTGACATTATCGACGGACTGCCGGAGGCTTTCATCAGGATGGGCCATCAGTAAGCAGTGTCTTGTGCAAAATGGGGGTGTTTCAGCACCTCGAGTTCATTCAGGTAACTTATTTAATCACGAAAGGATAATGATGTCACAGGAAGTCAAAGAATTCTACGAGAAATTCAACAACGACATGGCCAAAATGAAGCAACAGGCGCCCGACATGCTAACAGGCTTCGGCGCTCTTTTCAGCAAGGTAATGAAAGAGGGTTCGATTACAGTTCTCGAAAAAGAGCTTGTCGCGGTGGGAATCGCGGTCGCCACTCAATGTTGCCCGTGCATTCGCCTGCACGTCAAGAAGTGCCTCGGCGCAGGCGCCACCCGAGAACAGATCATCGAAGCCGCAAGCGTAGCGGTGATGATGGCCGGCGGACCTGCTTACACGCACATCCCCGAAGTAATTGAAGCACTCGACGCAGCCGAGGAATAGTCTCGGCGTGCACGAGAATGTCGAAGAACAAACATACAGGGGGTCGGCCTGATTTTCGCCGGAATGTGGGCCGACCTCTGACCCACACGCACAAAATCGATTTCTTTGGTTGCCAGCGGTGTTTACACGGCTATAATTGACGCCGGTTGTGGTTGGCCCGGCGCGGGGGCGGGGCTCTGGATTTAAGTGTGTAAGGAGATATGCTATGCAACTGTACGCCGTGGATGTCATAGTTTTTGTCGCTTTTGTGATTGCGGTGGTCTCTCTCGGCATTCTGAAAAGCCGCCATGAGAAGACCAGCGAAGGCTATTTTCTGGCCGGACGCGGATTGAGCTGGTGGCTGATCGGCTTTTCACTTATCGCCGCCAACATCAGCACAGAGCAGTTCGTGGGCATGAGCGGCAACGCCGCCAGCCATGTCGGCCTGGCAATCGCCAGTTACGAATGGATGGCCGCGGTTACCCTGATCGTGGTGGCCTTCGCGTTTCTGCCCTACTTTTTGCGGGCCGGCATATACACAATGCCGGAATTCCTCGAGTACCGCTACAACGCGGCCGCCCGCAACATCATGGCCATCGCCACAATCTTCATCTACATGCTGCTGCTCGGTTCGGTTACATACAGCGGAGCTTTGACGATACGCACACTGGCCGGCCAGATGGGATATGATGTAACCCTGGGCGCCGGATCGCTCGTAATTGGCCTTATCGCCATGTTATACGTGGCCGCCGGCGGTCTTAAAGCATGCACCTGGGCCGACCTTATCCAGGGAAGCGCACTGATCATCGGGGGCGGCGTCATAATGGTGTTTGCCTTTATGGCCCTCGGCGATGCGGAACAGGCGGCCAAAGTCGTGGATGTTTCGACCGGTGCGGTCGCCATCGAATCCCTTAAACCCAGTACAGGAGCAATCGAGAGGTTCTGGGATCTCAACCGCGTTCGCATGAACATGTTCCTGCCGAAAACGGACCCCGTTCTGCCGTGTACGGCTCTAATACTCGGGCTTTGGATTCCGAACTTCTACTACTGGGGTTTGAACCAGTACATCACCCAGAGAACACTCGGCTCTTCTTCGCTCTCGCAGGGCCAGCGAGGCATCGTCTTCGCAGCCTGCCTGAAACTTGTCGTACCGTTTGTAATTGTTATTCCCGGAATCATCGCTTTCAATCTCTATGCAAAGAACATGCAACTGGAGTCTGTGAAAGACAATGCACCCGTAATCGCCCAGTATCTCAAAGCGAATCCTCAGACCCAAATGGTCGAGGTGCGACAGACGCCCGAACCCGAGGCGATAGCCGGTTGGCAGCAGGGCCGTTTCATGCTCGCCGTCTACCCTGAAACCGATGCAATTGAGGCTCCGGACATTCAAAACCCGTTCGTTTTGCCCATAACCCAGGAAGAATTGGAAGCAATCGAGGCGGATAAATACACGGTTTTCAAGTCGAATGACAAGGCATGGGAGAGCGTTATGCCGGCATTCGCGGCAGAACTGGAGCAGTATAACGAAAGTGCTGTGCAGGCCGCCGAAGCCGCCGGAGCAGGTATAACCACCGAGAAATTCATAGCTTACAAATACGACACGGCGATGGCCCAACTGCTAGGAAACGTACTGCCCGAGCGCACAGGTCTGCTGGGGTTCGTGCTCGCGGCCCTGCTCGGAGCGGTCGTAAGCTCTCTTGCAGCGATGCTCAACGCAGCCTCGACCATCTTCACGATGGACATTTACAAGAAGTACATTTCACCCGAAGCGAGCCAGAAGGTGATCGTTCTGCTCGGGCGAATATGCGTGGTCGTATTCACGGCGATTGCGATCGGACTGGCCCCGCAACTGGGCAATCCGAAGATCAGCAACAGTATTTTCACGATTATTCAGGAAAGCCAGGGCTTCATTTCGCCTGGCATCCTTGCTGTATTTGCGTTCGGGCTCATCGTCCGCAAGGCCCCGGCCATGTCAGGTGCGATAGGCCTTGCGTGCAGCATCGCCAGCTACGGAATATTGAAAGTCCTCGCTCCGAGCGTGCAGTTCCTCAATCGCATGGCGATCTGCTTCGTCCTGTGCCTCGTAGTTATGGGCATTATCACCCTGATCAAGCCTCTGGCTCAGCCAATCGTGTTCGAGAAGAAGACCGAACTTCAACTGGAAACCAGCAAGGGAGCGTTGGTCGGCGGTATCGTCGTGGTGGTAGTTACCGTGATCCTCTACATACTCTTTAGCCCGATTGGAATCGCCGGATAATTTCGCGGCGAGCTTAAGTCTATTCTTGGAATCAAAGCCCCCCGCCCGAATGTGGCCGGGGGCTTTTTCGTTGGGTAACCCGCAGACCACGGCCGATCACCCGCCAAAAGCGCCTCAGCGCCGGTGAAATGGGGTTGCGTTCGGAAGTTTTGTGGGGTATAAGGGGGCCAATTCGGTGGAGGAAATGCACTTTACGGCTGTTCTTACGGAGTAAACGGTATGGATTTGACGCCTGAGGATAAAAAGGCTTTGGACGTAATTAAAGAGCTGTCTGGAGAAAAAGGGCTCGACATCAAAGGCGGTAAGATCAGACGCACATCTTCGCGGTTTTGTCTGGGCGTAGAGCACGGCGATTACAACGGCACGGAACTGTTCGGAGTCGGCACCGACCGTTTCATCTGGATGGCCTACAAGCCCAACAATACCGGCAAAATGCGGGTTTTCAGCGGCAATTTCCCGGACGACGGCATTATCGAGTTCTCATTGGGAGATGTGCCGGAGCCCAAGAGCGCCGAGACGGCCGAGACCTGGGGACGCTTTCCGTACGGTGTGGACTATATACTCAAACGCGAGGGATATAAGCTGTCGCGGGGAATCGACGCCGTTGTGTACGGCAACATCCCCGGCGGCGGGATGAGCCGCTCGGCGTCGCTGAGTCTGAACTTGATTCTGACGCTACTGGAGGTCAACCAGATTCATCTCGAAGATCAGATGAAGATAATCGACCTGGCTCAGGCCGTCGAAAATGATTATATAGGCTCGCCCTGCGGACAGTTGGATCAGATTATGATCCTGTTCGCCAAAGAGGGAATGGGCACGTACTACGACCCGGCAAACCGCAGTATACAGCATATTCCGCTTGGCGCCGGCGGCGAAAAGCTGAGAATTGTGGTAATGGACACCGGCACGGTGCGACCCGGGCTGGAAAAATCAACGTACAAAATCCGCCGCGCCGAATGCGAAGAGCTGGCCAAAATGCTTGGAGACGCCGGTTTTGACGTGAACTGCCTTGCGGACGTAAAAGAAGAGTCGGTATACACAAAGGCAATAGCTCAATTCGGCCAGAGGGAGCCGGAAAAATGCGACAGGCTGAACTACATTTACCACGCCCAAAAACGCTTTTACCGGATGATGGACGCCTGGAAGGCCGGCGATATCGACACCGTGGGTTCGATCTTCCGTGCCGACGGCGTCGGACTTAGGGATGATTACAGGATATCCGGACCGGAGCTTGAGACAATGTGCGATCTGGTGCGAACGGTCCCGGGAGTGCTTGGAGAGCGAATGCTAGGCGGCGGCGACAAGGGCGCGTCCGGCGCTCTGGTGCTCGAAGAGGCCGTGGATGCGGTCAAAAAGGCCGTCCAGACAGGCTATCCGAGATCGAGACCGGCTTTTGCAGACAAGTTTGCTGTGCATGTATGCAAGGTTGTCGACGGCGTGAGGGTTTACGAGGATTTGCTTTAAAATCAAAACGACAGGGGGCTGATGCGCCCCCGCAAGTATAGCGAGATAACATGAGCGAAATGGGCGAAGAAAGACAGCAAGACAATCAGCCGGTCGACCAACAGTCGCAGTCGGACGATCAGAAAACACAACAACAGGCACAGACGGATCAGACAACCGGGTCCGAACAGCCGCAGACCTCTACAGAGCCCGAGCAGCCGGAACAACAGCCCCAACCCGAGGAAAACCCCGCTCCGGAGCAGAGACACGAGCAGCCAAATGCGGATTTGCAGCAGCAAACCGAAGATCAGCAGAGCACCGAGCAGCAGCAAGCGGATGATGATCGCAGATTCGCAGGGGCCCGGGAGAAGTCGGGTAAAGGTGTATACGACGCCTTGGTTGTTTCGAACCGCAAGATCGGCGAGGGATTCTACAAAATGCAGCTCAAGTTCAAAGGCGAAGCAGCCCAGGTTTTCGCCGGATTCAAGCCCGGTCAGTTCGCCGAATTCGATCTGAGCGGAGCCCCGCTGCCGCCCGAAGAGAAGATTCCCGAGCAACTGCGGGACGCATCCACGCGAACGGTCCTGCTGCGACGGCCCTTCAGTTTTACGAATGTTACGCCGAAACGCGGCAGGACGCGAATAGAAGTGCTGTACTGTGTCCTGGGCCCCGCAACTGTCCGCATGACCAATCTCAAGGAAGGCGACAAAATAAGCGTAATCGGGCCGCTGGGCAACGGATTCGACGTTCCTCCGGACAAGAATACCGCCCTGCTCGTGGTAGGCGGCATGGGCACGGCCCCGCTGCAGCACCTTGCAAAATATTTGACCGAGAAGCATCACGAAATAGCGGTAATCGCCTTCGCGGGCGCCCAGACCGCCGAAGCACTGCCTTTCGAACGCAAACGCGACGAAATTTCCCAGCAGCTCGGCTTTTCCCTGCCGGAATTCGCCAGATACGGCATCGAATCGGTGGTGGCCACCGATGACGGCTCTGTTGGCTATAAAGGCCTGATTACAGATTGTCTGTGCGAGTGGCTCGACAAAAACAAACCGGAACCGGCTAAAACCGTGATTTACGCGTGCGGCCCCGAACCAATGCTGGCTACAATGGCAAGAATCGCCGCCGAGCGCAAAATCGACTGCCGGATCAGCATGGAACGCCGCATGGCCTGCGGTATTGGCCTGTGCCAGAGCTGCGCAATTGAGTGTAAAGTACCCGACTCCAACGAAACCACCTACAAAATGTGTTGCCAGGACGGCCCCGTATTCGACAGCCGAGAAGTAGCGTTCAAAGAATGAGAACTTTTGCCGCGTGCAGATAAACCCGAGAGTGTTTCTGCTTTTATAATGTAAGACCAGATATCCGAGTCGCCCAGTGAGCAAATTGAATGGAGCTAGTGAACATAGCGACCCCACGACCTCTTGTGCTTTCATCCTGAGCTACGTGACGATCCGGGGTAAATTGCCTGTGGAAGTCGCTCCGCAGCACTTTATCCGTCGTGCAGCACCGGAGGAGATTGCTAGGATTAAAAGTTTTCTACCGGCGTTTATGCCGTTTCCTACAGCAAATGGTTTTTTGTATGAATGCGAGGTAAAGAAGACACCTGGCAATAAACCAAGAAATTTCCACTATGCCATAAAGTCCCTTCCCCCACAGGACTGGCGATATTGGGTAATATCATTCAAGGGATCTAATACCGAAATTCAGGATATAGCGTCTGCAGCATCGCTTCTGAAGAACGATCTTGAAATCGGATTTTCATTGTTCAATGGCTTCGACGGCGGTGGCCAGGGGACTATGTGGCACAGCCCTTCCATTTTTAGTTTCTTTGATGCACAAGGCCTTTGTCCGCAACCTGCTGTCGAAGTTTCTGTTGAGGAATTAAAAGAAATTAGAACAAACTTCGAGCTAATCCAGGATATCTGTCCGGACTATCCACATTTGAAAAGAGCGTTCCGCCGTTTGCGAGATCTTAGGTCTCTGCCGCGAAGTTCTGAAGCGACGGTTGTCGGCCTCTTCTCTATAATAGAATCGCTCATCGCCCACCGCCCCCAAAGCGGTGAGATTGGAGACTCAATAGGCCATCAAATTAAGACGAAAGTCCCATTGCTAAGAAAGCGATTTTCAAGGCCTTTGGAATATAGCAGTTACTTCGGTCAGATTTCTGAGAAGAAGATATGGTCTTCATTATATCAGTATCGCAGCAATGTTGTGCATGGTGGTCATGGGGACGAAAAGCAGCTTTCTAAGGTATTGGGTGGTAGAGCAAACGTCATTTCATTTCTCAATGAGATCGTAAAACTTCTCTTCCTTGTCGCACTAAATGAACCTGTACTTCTAGACGACTTGAAAGCATGCTGAAAATAGGATGGGCCAAATGGTTGACATAGGTGTCGATTTTGCCGGATTGCGATTGGCAAGTCCTGTTTTTACGGCTTCCGGGACTTGCGGGTATGCGGATGAGTTGTCGGCGTTCATGGACATGGACTGTCTGGGCGGATTTATTACCAAGAGCATCACCCGCGAACCTCGCAAAGGCAATCCCACTCCCCGGATTGTAGAGACCGATTCCGGCATGCTCAACGCCATCGGCCTTGCCAACATTGGCGTCGAGCGGTTCATCGAAGAGAAGATTCCGATTTTGCAGCGGATGAAGGCGGCCGTGTTCGTGAATGCGGCCGGGGTTACTATCGATGACTATGTGGCCGTAATTGAACAACTGGCAAAGTTCGATGCAATTGCAGGATACGAGCTTAACATCAGTTGCCCGAACGTCAAAAAGGGCGGCATCAGCTTCGGCACCGATCCCGAGCTGGTTTGCCAGGTTACCAGAGCCGCTAAAGAAGCCGCCGGTGATAAGGTGCTTATGGTCAAACTGACTCCCTCGGTTACAGACATCGCCGCAACAGCCGCCGCAGCCGTCGAGGGAGGCGCCGACGCACTGAGCCTCGTAAACACCTTCACCGCAATGGTAATCGACATCGAAACCCGGCGCCCAGTCCTTGCCAATAGAACAGGCGGGCTCTCCGGCCCGGCCATCAAGCCGATCGCGGTGTATCTTGTGAACAAGGTCTACAATGAGGTTGCCGGGGATGCCGGTATTCCGATCCTGGGCCTGGGCGGCATACGGACAGCTTCGGATGCGGTGGAATTCATGATGGCAGGAGCATCGGCCGTGGCGGTCGGCACCAGCAGCTTCGTAAATCCGGCCAGTTGCGAAAAGATCGTACGCGGCATCCGACACTACTGCGAAACTCACGCGATAAGCAGCGTTTCAGAATTGACCGGCTCAATAGAATAACGGAGGAAATTATGTCCTTGTGCATGTCTCGAAAAATTTTGTGCGCGGTTTTCGCACTTTCGGTTTGTGCAACCTCATTTGCAGCAGAGGGGAAACTGGACCAGCGTCCCGCGGTCGGCGGCGAGTGGGGATACCGACCGGCCGACGGTGATTCACCGGCAACGAATCCGCCGGCATTCAGTTGGAGGCCCATGAAAGGCATTAAATGGGAGATCCAGATTGCAGCCGATAATCGCCTTGCGGACCCCGTTTATACCGCCGAAAACATCGAATTCAATGTCCACTGTCCGCCCGAAACGCTGCAGCCCGGCGAATACCGCTGGCGCTACCGGGGCACAAACGCCGAAGGCAAACGCACGAACTGGAGCAAGGTTCGCAGCTTCACTATCGAGGCCGATGCGGTCCAGATGCCTATGCCCGGGCGCGGCAATCTGCTCGGGCGCATTCCTGAAGAGCATCCGAGATTGTTCATGCGGCCCGAGAATGTCAAAAAGCTGCGAGAAGCGGCCGCCGGCGATATGAAGGATGAGTTCGAAAGGCTTGTGGCCGAGTGCGAGAAACTGATGAAGAATCCGCCCTCGACAGAGGAGCCGCCCACGTATCCGGACGATATAGTCAGAGGCAGCGATCCGTGGCGAAAAATCTGGTGGGGCAACCGCAAGAAGGTCATCAAGACGCTCAACAGCGCCGCGACTCTGGCGTTTACCCGGCTGATTGGCGGCAAAGAACAGTACGGCCGCGAAGCAAAACGCATCCTGCTCGAATGCGCCAAATGGGACCCCAAAGGCAGCACCGGCTATCGATACAACGACGAGGCCGGCATGCCGTACAACTACTATTTCTCGCGGACCTATTCTTTCGTAAACGACCTTCTAAGCGACAAGGAGAAAGACGTCTGCCGTCGCGTCATGAAGATTCGCGGCGATGAGATGTACAATCACCTATGCCCGCGGCATCTCTGGCGGCCCTATTCGAGCCACTCCAATCGCGCCTGGCACTTTTTGGGCGAGGTCGGAGTCGCTTTTCTCGGCGAGGTCGAGGGAGCCGACGACTGGGTGTGGTTCGCCGCCAATGTTTTCTTTAATACATACCCGGTCTGGAGCGACTCAGACGGCGGCTGGCATGAGGGAACCAGCTACTGGGCCAGCTACATCAACAGATTCACATGGTGGGCCGACGTGATGCGCGAGGCAATGGGTATAAACGCCTACAAAAAGCCGTACTTCTCCAAAATCGGCTACTATCCGATGTACCTGATGCCGCCCGGCAAGGTCGGCGGCGGTTTCGGCGATCTCACCGCCAGACGAAGGGCCGCAAGCAACGTCGGACTGATGACGACCCTGGCCGCACAGGCCCAAAACGGCCACTGGCGGTGGTATGTAGAAAAACTCGGCGGCCCCTCGCAAACGGGCGGATATATCGGGTTCATCCGGGGCCAGTTGCCCGAGGTGAAGCCGGTCGCTCCGAGCAATCTGCCCGAATCCAGACTGTTCGAGGGAATCGGCCAGGCCTATCTGAATACAAGCCTGACCGATGCAAGCGAAAGTGTACAGGTGGTCTTCAAGTCCAGCCCCTTCGGCACGCAGTCGCACGGATACGAGGCCTGCAATTCGTTTCTGCTATGGGCCTACGGCCAGCGGCTGCTGATCCGCTCCGGCTATCGCGACAGCTACGGCAGCGATCATCACAAAAACTGGATGTGGAGCACCCGGTCGGTGAACAATATTACCGTAAACAGCAAGGGCCAGTTCCGGCGGAATGTTAAAGCCCAGGGCAGGATTACGGCCTTTAAGACGAGCGATACTCTGGACATAGTCTCCGGCGATGCTGCCGACGCCTACGAAGACAACGTGCTGGACGAATACACCAGGACCATTATCTTTGTAAAACCGGAACTGGTAGTGGTTTACGACCGCCTGGAGGCCAAGGAGCCTTCCACTTTCGAATACTGGCTGCATGCGATCAACAAATTTGAAGTCGACAACCAGCGGGATATCGCCGTTGACAAAGGCAACGTAAGGCTTCATATCGACTTCCTGGAGCCTTCGGGACTGACCTTCAGCCAGACCGATCAATACGATCCGAATCCCAGGCCCCGCATAAAATTGCGGGAATGGCACCTGACGGCCGCAACACCTGAGAAAAACAGGAAAACCCAGTTCATCGCACTCTACAGGCCTTACAGGCAGGGCCGCAGCATCCCTGAACGAGCTAAGGTGAAGAAAGTCGACGGCGGCTACGAACTCGAAGCCGCACTCTCTGACGGCCGGTTGACCGCCCTGTTGCCGACCGACGACAGGCGCAAGGTGCAATGCACCATCAAAAGAGAAAACGGCGACGCCGAATCGCTCGGACTGTAGCTTATCCGGTCCACCGAACGCCCGTTTCAGCGATCCGCACCGACCCGCCGGCATACCGGTGTGCAGATTTAATGCATACCAAAGTGCTCCAAATCCGCGTCCTGACGGGTGTTGCCACAGTGGGATTGGTGCTTGATGTTTGGTGCCTGTTGCATTAACTTTGATGTTCGCTGGTTGCCGGGCGATTCGGGCCGCCGAACCGCCCCGCCACAGGTAAGCAAACGAATTTGGAGCGGAACTTATGGCCAAAGACACCGAGCAGTTGTACGCCGAACGATTGAAGCGATACGTAACGGCGATGAAGAACAAAAAGCCCGATATGGTCCCCATCAGACCGTTCGTGGCGGAATTCACGGCGAAATACGCCGGCTTTACCAGTCAGGAAGTCTCGCACGATTACAACAAGGCCTTCATCGCGGCCAGAAAATGTGCGGCCGAATTCGACTGGGATGCCGTGGTCCCGAATATGGTTTACGTCTGGACCGGTTTAACCACAGCTATAGGTCTGAAGTATTACGCGGTTCCCGGCATCGATCTGCCCGCGACGACCGCCTTTCAGTATCGTGAGCCTTCGGAAGAAGATGCTTTCATGAAGCCCGAAGAGTACGACGCCTTGATCGAGGACCCGACGGGATTTCTATACAATATCTGGCTGCCCAGAGCCTCGAACGACGTTGTTGCCCCCGGCGAGCCGGGCACCTTCCGCAGCAATCTCTCATTCGTGCGGGGCGGCATGGCGATGCTGCAGTATTTCAGTGCTTTCGGCCCTCAAATAGAACAGATGCGCAAAGAAAGCGGCACCGTCTCTGCCATTGCAGGCATCCTCAAGGCCCCGATGGACATAATCGCAGATAAGATGCGGGGCTATCTGGGGTTGTTGACCGACCTGCGTGAAAGACCGGAAAAGGTCCTGGCCGCGTGTGAGGCCCTGGTCCCCCATTTGACCGCCATGGCTCTTTCCGGGGCGGATCCGGAGAAGAATTTGCCAATCAGCCTGTGGATGCACCGGGGCTGCGTGCCGTTCGTTTCCAAGCACCATTTCGAGAGTATCTACTGGCCAACTCTGAAACTCGTGATCGAAGAACTCTGGAGAAACGGTCATCAGACGCTCTTCTACGCCGAGGGCGATTGGAACGAACACCTCGATTCGTTCGCCGAGTTGCCGGAAGGCTCGATCATTTACCACGTCGACCAGGCCGACATTTTCGACGCCCACGAGAAACTCGGTGACAGATTCTGCCTCAGCGGCGGTATTCCCAACGTGCTGCTGAGCTTCGGAACGCCGGACGAGGTTCGTACAATGTGCAAGAACGTGATCGACGGTGTCGGCAAAGACGGCGGATACATAATGGACGCCGGAGCAATCATGCAGGACGATACCAGTGAAGAGAATCTGCGGGCGATGACCGACTTTACGCGGGAATACGGCCAGTATTGACGTCCTGCGGACGTAAGCTCGCTTACAAATGACATAGACAAAACACAAGGGACTTAAACCCTAATGCCCCAAAACTGTTGGGCTTGTTCAGGAGTAGACGATGGCTCAGATGCGTGAAACAAAGAGAAAACCTTACGTTTGCACGCCGTGGGAAGAAAAGAGAAAAGAACTCGGCGAAATCAAAGGCGATGAGGAACTGGCCAGAAAGATATGGGAAGATACCGACGCCCTTGCATATGTCTATGTCTGGCAGTGCCTGCTGTCATTCTAGGACCGGCTTCAGCGGCAAGTGATCGGCCCGGCTCATACGGCGGGCGGTGCTTTCAGGAGAAGTGAAATGGACAGAAATGCGTTTTCCCGACGGGGATTTCTTAAAAGAGCCTCGGCTCTGGCGGCGGTGCCGTATTTCGTACCCGGATCGGCGCTGGGCGGCTCCGGCGGTGTTGCGGCCAGCGAGCGAATTACTATGGGCTTCATCGGCACCGGCAGTCACGGGCGAGCGATGAACCTTCGAAGCTTTCTGCCGAACAGAGACTGTCAGGCCGTGATGGTCTGCGACGTCGATCCGGCCCAGATGGCCCAGGGCCGCAAAATGGTCAATGACAAGTACGGCAACAAAGATTGCGCAAGCACCAAGGACTGGCGAGAGGTCATTGCACGTGACGACATAGACGCGGTAATGATATCGACGCCGGATCACTGGCACGTGCCGATTTCCATCGCGGCCGCAAAAGCGGGCAAGGACGTCGAATGCGAAAAACCCACACTCACCATAGCCGAGGGCCGCAGACTGGTCGAGGTCATGGACAGGTACAACCGCGTTTTTCAGTGGTCCACCGAAGACCGCGGCGTCGACGTGTATCATCGGATGTGCGAATTGGTGCGCAACGGACGTATCGGCAAGGTGCACACAATCCGCGTGGAACTGCCGGCGGGTCCCGATTCGCCGGGCAAGCCACAGCCGCAGCCGATACCCGAGGGTTTCGATTATGACATGTGGCTGGGCCCTGCACCTTACGCTCCGTACACGAAGGACCGCTGCCATTGGAATTTCCGCTGGATTTGGGATTATTCCGGCGGCATGCTGACCGACTGGGGCGCTCATCTGCTCGACGGCGCCCAGTGGGGCAACGATACCGAGCATACCGGCCCCGTCGAGGTCGAAGGCCAAGGCAAATTCCATGAAAACGGGTTGTGGAATACGGCATACGAGTACAAGCTCGAATACAAATACGCCGACGGCGTTCGGCTGGTTGTTACCAGCGGAACCCCCAGCCTGAAATTCGAGGGCGATAAGGGCTGGATAGGCAACCGCGGCTGGCGGGCGCCTCTTAAGGCCGAGCCCGCCTCGATTCTCAAAAGCGTAATCGGCCCCGATGAAATCCACCTGTATACGTGCCCGCAGGGCGAACAGCGAAATTTCCTGGATTGTGTCAAGAGTCGCAAGGCCTGTTACTTCCCGCCTGAAATCGGCCACCGATGTTTTACTGTCGCGCATATTGGAAATATTTCGATGCGACTGGGCCGCAAACTCAAATGGGACCCCGACACCGAGCGATTCGTCGACAATGACGAGGCTAACCGCATGCTGAGCCGGGCCATGCGAAGCCCCTGGACGATTTAACATCTGGAGATTCCCGGTGAAGGGAATGATATGAAGAGATTAACTTTAACACTGATATTTGTTCTTGGACTCGGTTTGGGGGCGACAATGGCCAAGACGATCGAATTGACGGGTAACGGCCTGTCGGCCTGGGCGCCGGATACGGGAGACTGGCAGGTTTTCGCATCTCTTGACATGGATGCGACCGGTAAGAAACTCGTCCCGACAGAGGTGATTCTAAACGGTCCAAACGGCAGAACGAGAAACCTCATCAGTAAGGCCGAATTCGGCGATGTCAAAGCCCACATCGAATTTATGATCCCCAACGGGTCGAATTCCGGCGTGTATTTTATGGGTCGGTACGAAATACAGATTTACGACAGCTACGGCGTCGAGAAGGCCGCATACCCTGGAATAGAGTGCGGCGGAATTTACCAGCGATGGGACAACAACCGGGATCCCAGGGGCTTCGAAGGGCATTCGCCGCGCGTCAACGCCGCGAAGCCGGGCGGCCAATGGCAGAGTTTCGACGTAATCTTCCGTGCGCCCCGATTCGACTCCAGTGGCAATAAACTGACCAACGCCCGATTCGAAAGGGTCCGGCACAATGGAGTAGTGGTTCACGAAGACATCGAACTTACGGGACCGACGCGGGCGGCGGCTTTCAATGACGAAAAGCCCAAAGGCCCCTTGATGCTGCAGGGAGACCACGGCCCGGTTGCGTATCGCAACATCAGAATCGAACCGGCGGGCCCACTGCCGTTCTTCACGTTCGACAACGGCATGAAAGACGCCGCACATCCGACAATCGAATCTCAGGTCGAAATGGTTGCCGAACTCGGTTACACCGGCATCGCCGCCCGCATCGGCAAGGACCTTGCTGAAACGGTTCGTTTTATGGATGAGCACGGCCTGCAGGCTTTCCCGGCTTATGCGGGCGTTAATATCGACGCCGAAAAGCCGTATGGCCGCCACTTGACCGATGCAATGGATATTCTCGCAGGCCGAAACGCCACGCTCTGGGTATTCATACAGAGCAAAAAGTACCGCCCTTCCGATCAGGCCGCCGATTCACGGGCTGTTGAGGTAATCACCAAAATCGCCGAAATGGCTGCCAAAAAGAAAGTCAGGGTCGCATTGTATCCGCATACCGGATTCTGGCTGGAGAAAGTCGAAGATTCGGTAAGATTAGTCCGAAAAGTCGACATGCCCAACGTCGGAGCAACATTCAACCTGTGCCATTTTCTTAAAACCGACAACCAGAAGAACCTCAGAAGCGTTCTGCAGGAGGCGATGCCGCATCTTTTCGTCGTGAGCATCAACGGTGCCGACAGCGGCGGCAACGACTGGAAAACTCTCATTCAGCCGCTGGGCGACGGCACATTCGACATGCAGGCGTTTATGCAAACACTGCTCGAACTGGGCTACAACGGACCCGTGGGCCTGCAATGTTACGGCATAGGCGGCGATGCCGAGCAAAACCTGTCCAGGTCGATCAAAGCCTGGCGAAATATCTGGCAGAACATCAAACAAACGGACTAATGAGAACAATCGCCGGCAAAGCCGGATAATATGCTCATATGGAAACGCTTAAATTACTTCGCGATTACTTCCCCACGGCGGTTTACACCGGCAAATGCCTCGTCTTTATCAGCGAGGAATACCGGATCGAGCTGACCGAGCACAAAGACGGCGACTTCAGCAAAGCCGAAAACGGGCCCGCACTGATTCGGGTGCGAGTCTTTACAAAAACCGTCGGCGGTGAATTCATTCCGGGCCATTACGAGGATTTTCAGCTTCCGTCCATGGGGGAACTCGCCGAGCAGATCGAGAAATACCTGCAACTGGCGATAGGCAGAAATATCAAGGAAATCTGATCGCCGGGCGAACGGTCGGATTTGTTTCCAGTCTATGCATGAATTGCGTTTGAAAAACGTCGAGGGCGGTATCGTCATAACCGTCAAGGTGGTCCCGGGCAGCAGCAAAACCGCTGCGGCCGGCATTCTGGACGGCATGCTCAAGATGAAAGTGGCCGCCGCACCGGAAAAAGGCAAGGCCAATAAGGCCCTGGTCGACTTTCTCGCCCGCAAACTGGGCATTCGCAAAAACGATATTGAGATAATCTCCGGGCAGACCAGTCCTGTCAAACAGTTGAGATTGGCTGGGATTACAACTCGAACATTGAAAGACAGACTCCAACAATAGTATGAGCGACGAGAAGCTTCAATTAAATACAGGCTATCACGACGAAACGTCGCTCAAGTATATGCTGCGTCTGGCCGGTCCCATGGTAATCACGACGATTTCGTTTACCATCATGCAGTTCGTAGACCGGCTGATGGTCTCGCGACTGGGAACCGATGCGCTGGCCGCGATCCTGCCCGCCGGATACGTCAGCTTCATTCCCGGTGGCTTCGCAGTCGGAGCAATGGCCAGTCTGAACACCTTCGTGAGTCAGTCGCTGGGCAGAGGACGTACAAGGGAATGTTCGAATTACTTCTGGCAGGCCACGTACATGGGAGTTGCGTATTTCGTGGGCGTGGTGCTGGTCATGTGGCCTATGGCGCCCTGGATATTCAAACTAATGGGCCAGCCCGAAGAAGTCGCCAGAATGGAGGTCATTTACCTTAGGATCATGCTGTATGCCCACATTCTGGCCGTGCTCAACTGGTCAAGCACGCAGTTCTTCATGGGCATCCACCGCCCTGTCGTAACGATGTGCGCATCGATAATCGGCCAGGTGGCAAACGTGATCGGCAATTACGTTTTAATCTTCGGTAAGTTCGGCCTGCCGGCGCTCGGTATTGCCGGGGCCGGCTGGGGGACTTTTATAGGGATTGCGGTCGCGGCATCCGTCAACCTTATGTTCTTTCTAAGCCCCGGCATAAATCGCGAATATAAATCCCGCACTTCACTGCATCTGGACCCGGGCAAGATACTCGATCTGATCAAGGTCGGCCTGCCCGCGGGCATCAGTCTAACCGTAAACGTGGCATTCTGGGGCGTAATACTGACGTCCCTGGTGGGCGATTTCGGCAAACCCGCTCTGGCCGCCACCAGCGCGGTCCTGTCCTACACAAACCTCTCGGTGATGCCGATTGTCGGCTTCGGAACGGCTTTGACCGCCGCAGTAGGCAAATCAATCGGCCGGGACAGAAAGGACCTGGCGGCAAGGCAGACGGGCGTGTGCCTGCGAATAGGATTCGCTTACATGGGTTTCGTTGGTCTTTGTTTTATCCTGTTTCGCGGTCCGCTGATACGATTCTGGTCCGATGAACCGGCGGTGATCGAAGCCGGCGAGAAGATACTGGTGTGCGCGGCGTTTTATCAGTTATTCCACGCCATGCGGACGATATTCAGCGGCGCCCTTCGCGGAGCCGGCGATACGGTTTGGCTGGCTCTTATATCCGGCGCCGGCGCCCTTCTGGTGCTTGGCGTGGGAGGTCGCATAATGGTGGCTGCGTTTCCTTCGCTGGGATACATGGGCCCGTGGATCGCGGCCGGGGCGAGCATCGCGACTGTGGGGCTGGCCAACTGGCGGAGATTCAAGAGCAACAGATGGATGAAGATAGACCTGTTCAAGCGCCGCGCCGCAGAGGGACCGGCCGAGATCGAGACCGTCGTCGAGTAAGACTGCGGCGTTCTAATCATTTCTCAGTGAAAAACAGACGAGATTTCCCGCTCTGTCCTTGCACAGCAACAGACCGTCGGAGAGAGCGATATGAGGATAGCATACGTCCGAGCAAATGCCTTTGATCTGAGCCAGGCGGCGGTATTTGCCGTCTTTCGCATCGGCCTCGGCCAGAGTCAGCGTGCGGTTGCCGAATGCAAGCAACTTGTCGTCGGCCGCCGTGATTAAGCACGAACCCCGGCCGGCGCGATCGCCCTGCCACTTCAATTTGCCCGTTTTGAGATCCAAACACTTGATGCGGTTTTCCGTAAAGTAAATGTTCCCCTTGTAGATAACCGGCGTACACACCTTAGTGTGATGCTTCGAAGTCCAGATACGCCGCATACTGTCTTTGCCGACTTCCAGTAAGGCCGTCCGACTCTGGTTATATCCCGAGCTGAGTGTCAGGCGGTTACCTGTAACTGCCGGCGCGGCGATATTGTTTGCAAAATCGGTGGCCCATTCGTACTCAGCCACTGTTGTTCCGGCGTTTGAACCGTCGATCCGAACCACCAGCAGCTTGCGGATTGTCAGACTCGCAACACAGGGTACGCCGTTGACCTTCATGGGGACAGGCCCGGCATTATGCCCGGCGAATCCACCGGCCCGGCTCGTCCAGACACGTTTACCGCCGGCTTTGTCGAATGCCATTAGCAAGCCGTCATCGTCACCGACTTCGGCGATGACAAGGTCTTTGTAAAGTACAAGGCTGGAAGAATAGCCGTAATCCCTGACGCCGCGTCTGGTAACCGCCGGTCGACGCGGTATTTTGTATTTATCGTAAAAGTTGACCGACCATACGGAACGCCCCTCCTTAGTTACATCCCAGCATCGCAGCTCACCGTCAATGCTCAGCGTGTAAAGCAATCCCGATTCGGTATCCAGACTCGGGGTGGATGACGGACCGCCGTATGCTCCGGTATCACCGGTCCGATGCCGGCCCTGATACCGGGATGGATATGATCGCTTCCACAGCAGTTCGCCCGTCTGCGCCTCATAGCAGAACACAGTGTCTTGTCCCACCGGATTGCCGCGGCCTTTCTCACCTCGCCAGCCCATGACGTACACACACCCGGCTGCGACTATGGGCGAGGTGCAGCCTCTTCCGACGTTAGCTTTCCACAGTTGTTTCGGCGGCCAGGCATTCGGATAGCCCGAACCCTCCGGCGAGATGCCATTGTGCCGCGGACCGCGAAACCCGGGCCAGTCAGCCGCAGACGCTGCAGGCCCGGCAATTACCACCGCCAGAACAAGGCAGATGAACCCCGTTCGCAAGTCGCCCGAGTACGGACGCTGTTTCTGTCGATTCCGGCACCGCATAAAGACTTCCACAATTGTCAATCCCGGCTGATCTTACCAGTTATCGAAGCTGTCGGGCGCGGGCAGTTCCGGCTCCGATACCTTCTTGAGGTTGATGTCGCGGACCGCTCCGCCTGTCTGCCAGGTTGCTATACCCAGCGGCTGAGAAAGATCCACTTCCGCCCGTATATCGAGGTATCTGCCCTTTATGGTTGTATTTACCAGCGGTTCGCCGTCGCCCCAGGCCTCAATGCGGTTTGAAGTTACACGAAGGCGAACGCTGTACCACTTGTTGTTCTCGAAATTCAGCACACGCGTCGTGTGGTTGTTGGCGGCGTCGTAGTAGTCGATGTTCGACAGTCCGCAAATGGAGCCTCCCCAGCCGCCAAGCACCAGTGTGCAGGGCCTGTCATTGACCGGGAAAGTCAGCCCGCAGAAGAAATCGGTTCCTTCCGTTCGCATTGCATCGAGCGTTATCTCGTAGTTCATTCGGGTAACCGGCCCGGCCCATGTGATGCCGGTCATGTCGTTGCCCCGGTCCAGATAGATGACGCCATCTTTGACGTAAACATCCCCCTGCCCGCCGAAATCGGTCACTTTCCACTGGCCCAGACTCTCGCCGTCAAAAAGCGGCCCTTCGGCGGTTGTCTTTTCGGATTCCTGGCAGCCCGTCAGAATCAGAGCAGACGCTATGCACAGAACCGCCAATGACATCGTTCCCGTCAATTTAATCTTCATAAAATATCTCCGTACGTTTATAATAAGCTTTAAATATGCATTTTCTGGCCGACCGATTATAACAGGACCAGGACGGTATTGCGAGTCGGTTTTGAATGCGTCAGCGCCGTCGAAAACCCGGTCGAAACGCTGATTGCGGAATCGCCGATAAATGCGGCGCAGACAAACACTTATCGCAGAAGCTCGTATGCTCGTAAACAGATTCTCGGCAAAACCTATGACAAGAAGCATCATAATCGCGGCTTTGATCACTCTGGCGTTGCTGTGCGGCAGTTCTAATGCTTCATATCAGCCCCTGGCGAACGCCGGGGCGCGCGGACTTAACGTGAGGTACATAGATCACGTGCTCCAACTCGATCCCGCAGAGGTGGATCTGGCCAAAGGGGCCTTGATCGTGTCGGAAGAGTGGAGCAGACTGGTCGATTCCAGGCGGTATCTCGATGAGTTGGACGGGATGGCACTCGAATTTCGCGATAGAATGCGAAAGAAGAACATCCCGATGAATTACCGAGCAATAAGCGAATTGAACAAGTATCTTTTCCGCGAGCACAAGTTCCGGGCCGTTTCGAAGGCAACCGACCCCAACGATTTGTTCCTGCACAAAGTTCTCGAGAGAAAACGCGGATACTGTCTCAGTTTAAGTGTGCTGTACCTGGCGATGGGCGAAAGACTGGGCCTGCCGTTGTACGGCGTGGTCGTTCCGGGCCACTTCTTCGTGCGTTACGACGACGGGTCCGTCAGATTTAATATTGAGACCACCAACGGCGGCGGCACCGCCAAGGACGAGCACTACATAGAGAATTACTCCGTACCGCCGGCAATCGACGGCATATACATGCTGAACCTCAACAAGCTTCAAACCCTCGGCTGTTTCTTCAATAATCTCGGCAATGTCTACAGCGATATGCACGATACCGAATCGGCGCTGATGGCATTTGCCCGCGCGGTTGAGGTAGCGCCCACGCTGGCCGAGGCAAGAACGAATCTGGGAAACGTATATCTCAAGCTGGGCAAACTCGACGACGCGGTTTCCGAATACCGGGCTGCCCTGAAAATCAACCCCAATGACGCAAAGACGCGTAACAATCTCGGCAATGCATATACCGACCTGGGCAAACTGAGCATGGCCGTAGACGAGTATACTCTGGCGCAGGAAATCGAACCCGACTACATCGATGCTTATCGCAATCTCGCTCTGGCGTATACTAAGTTTCAGCGGTACGCCCAGGCGGTGAACCAGCTCAGAATCGCACTGTCTCTGTCCGATGAAGACGGGCCTATCTACAGTCAGTTGGGCGACGTGTACAGCCGCACGGGCAATTTCGAGCAGGCGATAAATTATTTCAAAGAGGCTCTGGAACGCGCCCCCAGACAGGCGGACGCTCACTTCGGCATGGCGGTCTGTTACAATAGGCTGGGAAAAACCGACCAGGAAATACAGGCCTACAAAAAGGCGTTGGCCCTTAAGCCGAAAATGGTGCCTGCTATCGTCAATCTGGGCAACGCCCACCTTGCCAGAAAAGAATACGTCCGGGCCATACAGCTTTATAAAGAGGCCACGGTCCTGACACCCGGCGACGCATCCATTTTTCAGAACCTCGGGGCGGCATATTTGCACAACAGCAGTTTTGGCGAAGCGGTCAAGGCGTATTCCAAAGCCACGGACCTTGACCCGGCAATGGGCGATGCCCATCACGGGCTGGGCTACGGCTACTACAGACTGGGAGATTTCGAAAGAGCTTTGGTACACCTCCAGAAGGCCCGGCAGCTCGGCGCGAATGTTCCGCAGATCGAAATAGACGCGGTCCTCCACCAACTGCGACAGGGTCAGTAGTGCCCCTTATTTACCCCTGAGCCTAAACAGTCGGTTGCTTTCTCAGTCTCAGACGTGATAAAATGCTTCCATACCGGCCGGTAGAGTACCCCGGCCGCATCCGAATACGATTATTCGACAAGGCTGAAAATGAGCTTCAAATCCACGATTCTCGTTGCAGCAGCTTGCTGCATAACAACGACGCTTACTTATGGTTCGCGGGCCGCCGAACCAATTGCCCTGCATCCGGACAACGGCCACTATCTTCTCTGGCGCGGAGAGCCAACGATATTAATCACCTCCGGCGAGCACTACGGAGCAGTGCTCAACAGTGAGTTCGACTACAAAAAGTACTTCAAAACGCTCGAATCTCACGGCCTGAATCTGACACGCACGTTTTCCGGAGCATATTGCGAGCCGGTCGGGGCCTTCAACATCAAGAACAACACCCTGGCGCCGCTCAAAGGCAAACTTATATGTCCCTGGGCGCGCAGCAGCAAAGGCGGCTATGCCAACGGCGGCAACAAATTCGACCTGACTAAATGGGACCCTGCCTACTTCCGCAGATTGCGCGATTTCGTGTCCGAAGCGGGCAAGCGGGGCGTAGTTGTCGAACTGGTGCTCTTCTGCCCGTTCTACAAGGACGATATGTGGAAACTTAGTCCGATGAACGCGGCCAACAACGTCAACGACATCGGAAACATGGCCCGGACGGACGTCTACACTCTCAAGCACCCAAAATTGCTGGCCGTCCAGGACGCGATGGTCAGGAAGATCGTCAAAGAGCTGAAGGAATTCGACAACCTTTACTACGAAATCTGCAACGAGCCGTACTTCGGCGGCGTTACGACCGAATGGCAGAAGCACATAGCGAAGACAATAGCCGACGCCGAGGCCGATTTCGAGAACAAGCACCTCATCGCACAGAACATAGCTAATAAAGGCAAGAAGATCACGGATCCGAACCCGCTGGTGTCGATCTTCAACTTTCATTACGCCAAGCCCCCGACGACCGTCGCCGAGAATTACGGTTTGAATCGCGTGCTCGGCGATGATGAAACCGGCTTTTCAGGCATTGATTGCAAACCTTACCGGCTGGAGGGTTGGGATTTTATTATCGCAGGCGGCGGCATTTTCGACAATCTGGACTACTCTTTCACGGTCGCCCGCGAAGACGGCACTGCTGAAATCGACGCACCCGGCGGCGGAGGACCGGTATTCCGCAAACAAATGGAAATACTGCGAAACTTCATCAACAGCTTCGAATTCATCAGGATGCGTCCGGACAATTCCGTCATCAAAGGCGATTTACCTGAGAAAACAACAGCCCGCGCCCTCGTTGAAAAAGGCAAAGCTTATGCGGTTTATGTTAACGGTTCGGGCGTCAGAGAGCTTAAGTTGCAGCTTCCGGGGGGTCCGTACGAGGCGCGATGGGTGAATACAAAAACCGGCGATATCGACTCCAGACAGAAATTCTACCACAAAGGCGGGCTCAAAGTCCTAACCGCCCCTGATTACGTCGATGATGTTGCGCTCGCCGTCCGCAAGACGGGTAAGACCGGCTGTATGATCTTCGAAACCGACTTCGAAAACGCCGGTCTCGACCCATGGAAGATTTCGGGCAATTCCCCTTCCATAACTCGAGAACCGGTCAGAGCCGGCAAATTCGCTATGAAAACCTCGCTGAATCGGCGAAAAGACAAGGTACCCTACCGAACCGAGGTGAGCGGGCCGCGGGCTGACGTCGGACGGGAATACTGGTACGGCTTCAGTATCTTTCTGCCCGAGAATTACGTCGCCGATGATATCTGGGAGATTGTGGCCCAATGGCACGGCGTGCCAGATTTCGACATAGGCGAGGACTGGCGTAATCCTGTAATGGCCCTGGATACGACCGGAGGCAGGTGGGGCTTTGTCAGTCGCTGGGATGCCAAGGAGAATACTTTCGCCGGCGGTAAGCGCCGCTACGGCGGAACGCAGCATTACGACCTGGGCAAGTACCATACAGGCAAATGGACGGACTGGATCATCCATGTCAAGTGGTCCTGCAACCCGGACGGTTTGCTCGAAATATGGAAAGACGGCGAACGGGTCATCAACCAGAGCGGACCGAATGCCTTCAACGATCGTAAGGGGCCTTACTTCAAAATGGGGCTTTACAAAGGATGGAAGAATCCAGACAGACCCAGCGACGCCGTGAGCAGCAGAGTGCTCTATCACGACGAATTCCGCATGGCAGGGGGTTCCGGGGGTTATTACGATGTTGCCCCCGGCGGTTGAGATCGCTCCACTGCGAAAATAATTGAACGCGCGGCCTCCCGTCTGTATATTGTTGTTTCGTGGAATAGATATGGAGGTCTTTGACTGTGCGTATGTCTCAACGGATGTGTATTGCTGTTTCGATGCTTATCGGGAGTTGCTTTTCGCCTTTTTTGTACGGCTCTGAGGAGGATTTATCGGCGTACTACGGTTTCGACGGGATCGAAATCATCAAACTGGACTGGGGTACTGCGTATCTCCGGGTGGCGGATTTCAACAATGACGGCCGCAACGATCTGGCCGTTGCGAACAACAACCGGGCAAGAATCGACCTGCTGATTCAAAAGGAGCAAATCGGACCGGGCCAAAGAGCCGTCATGGTCGATGACAACGATATCGACATTAACGCTCTGAGCACCGACAGCAGGTTCGACAAGCAGGCTATTGCCGTCTCGCAGAAGATTCACAGTCTGGTTTGCGGCGATCTCAACAGCGACGGCCTGACGGACGTGGCTTTCTACGGTGAGCCGAAGGGCTTGTACGTAATCCGCTGCAAAGACAATGCAGGCCCGCCCAAATCGGGCAAAAGCCTGACCTGGCGAACGGCCGAGCGGATCCGGATCGATGACGGCCTGCCCGGAGCAGGCATGCTCGCATGCACGGATCTGGACGGCAACGACAAGGACGACCTGGTCCTGGCCGGCCGCGACCTGATCTATGTCATCACTCAAAATGACGACGGCATTCTGGCCGAACCCGTCAAATATCCTACAACCTCAACCACGCTGGGCGTTGAAGTCGGAGATCTGGACGGCGATAAGCTAACCGATCTGATGCTTATAACAAATGACGCCAGCAAACCCATCCACGTACGGTTCGGATTGGAAGCAGGCCTGCTCGGTCCGCAGGTACAATTTGCGATCGAAAAGCCCTTCGCCCTGGAGTTGTACGACCTCGACGATTCCGGCGCCGCTGAAATCATCAGCGTGGACTCGGTCAGCGGCCGTTTGGGATGTTATCAGTATGGAACAGACGATGCCGATGAAAAAGACTGGCCCGTCGTGTTCTACCCGTTGGCCGGCGCAGACGGCGGCGATCGCGATCTGGTAGTGGGAGATTTTACAGGCGACGGTCTGGAGGATGTGGTTATCAGCGATCCGGCCGCCGCGGAACTGATTCTGTACAGGCACAGAGCAGGTCTTGGACTGGCTGAACCGGTCCGTTTTCCGGCCTACTCGGACATAAAAAGCATATCGGCCGCCGATATTGATGGCGACGGTAAAAAGATTGAGATAGCCGTTCTAAGCGCAAAGGAAAAGGTAATAGGCACGACCCGGTTCGAAGGCGGAAGGCTCACGTTCCCGCAGTCCGTGGACATCGCCGGCGAACCGCTCGCTATGGATATCGCGGATATCGACAGTAACGGTGCGAGCGACTGCGTGTATTTGTCCAAATCGTCCGACAGAAAGACTCATCTTCGGATCATCTACGATCTGAGCACTTCCGACGGAAACGACTCCAAAGACGCTGAATTCGCCTTGGAACTACAGGACGCGGCCGCAAACGGTGAAGAACTGACGGTCCTGGACGCCGATCAAGATGGTCTTAACGACATTCTGATATTCGTCAGTTACGAATTGCCCGTCCTGGTCAGACAGACCGAAAAAGGACAGTTCGAGGTGCTTGAATCCTCCCGGACCAGAGCCAGCCTGATCAAGGATGCGAGGCTGCGCTCGATTGCCATAGCCGACGTCGACAAGAAAGACGGACGCGAGTTGTTGGTGGCCCAGAAGAACTTCGCCAGGAGCATGGTGTTCGCCGAAGACAACTGGCGGGTCGTCGATCAGTATAATGCGGCCGCCAGAGACAACGAACTGGCCTCGGTAGCCGCATTTCGGGTGGGGGCAGAAGGAAATGGGCCCGCCATTTTACTGCTGGACGGGCGCCGCGGCGAACTGCAGATACTCCGGGCCGCCGAAGACAGAACTTATAGAATAGCCAAGCAGATAGACGTAGGCAAGTGGAGTTCGGCGACCCACCTCAAGATGCTCTCGGCCGATCTCACGGGAGGCGGGCAAAACGATATCCTGATTTTCGACGGCGCCAAATTCGCGATAATCACAGCACCCGAAGATACACAGCAGCCGGGAAGACTCGAACGCCGATTCAGCTATGAAACGAAAATCAAAGACGGACGCTACGGCCCGATGGCGGCAGGCGATATCAACTGCGACGGCTGGAACGATCTGGTGATGGTCGAATTCGCACACAAACACTTCGAGATACTGGCTTTCGACGCAGACATGAAGCCTGTGCCCGCCATGCGGTTTAAGATCTTCGAAGAAAAGAGCTATAAGGAGGGTCGGCCCGCCGGACGGGCCGGCATCGAACCGCGCGAGATCACGGTGGCCGATGTAACCGGCGACGGCAAGGACGACCTCATTGCACTCATCCACGATCGGGTGATTATCTATCCACAGGACTGACCGGCGTGCACATCCCTGATAATGCTGCACAGCTTGTCAATCAACGCAGGTAGCCGTTATGGTTCGGCATCGTGAGAACGATATTCTAACGCAACTTTCGGAGAAGGTGGCCCAGACCGTCAGCCAGAACTATCGCGCGGTAATACTGCAGCCCGGCGCCATAGGCGATTGTGTCCTTACGCTGCCGCTTGCCAAATTCATGAAGCAATCGCTCGGTCTGGGCGGTGTAGACGTGGTCGGCCACGCCGAATACATCGGTTACATGCCCGGCCGGACCTGCATCGACGGTATTCGGTCCATCGATTCACTGGAGTTTCACCGGCTCTTCGCCGAACCCGACCAGTTTCATCCTCCCGAGAAGGACCCGCTGATCTGGGCGTTCGCGGACTACTCGTACATCGTAAGCTTCATGGGCGATGAGAAAGGCTGGTTCGAACAGAATCTCATATTTGTTGCCAACTGCAGCCGCAGCGTTGAGGTCGTCGTCGTTGAACTCAAGCCTGAAAGCCGGTCCAGCGAGCACATCAGCAGCTATTATGTCCGCCAGTTTGCCGAGACGTGTGATATGAAGCCGAAACCGCCGTCCGAAGACCTCCGGCAACAATTGATCGAGCCGACCGAGACGGATGCAATACGAGGACGCCAAATCCTTGAAAAAGCGGGCGCCGGCGCATGCGCCAAACCGGTTGTATTGGCCCCGGGCAGCGGCGGAGCAAAAAAATGCTGGCACCCGCAGAATTTTCTCCAACTTGCCGGCGAACTGCAGACCCAGAATATCGACGTATTGTTTTTGCTCGGACCGGCTGAAATTGAGAGGTTTAATCCGCGGACCCTCGAGCAAATCAGTCATTCGGCGCCCTGCGTGCGCAATGCATCTATAAGCGATGTTGTGGCCTTGCTGAGCTGCGCGGACGCTTTTGTGGGCAACGACAGCGGAATAACACACATTTCGGGCGGCATGGGCGTTAAGACCCTTGCCGTGTTCGGGCCGACCAACCCGGCCGTCTTCAGGCCAGTCGGACCCGACACAGAGGTTTTCCGCGATTTTAGCGGCATTTTTGCCACCCAGCCAAATAAAGAAATGCAGCACAAAGTGCTGAATGCCCTGGCTCAATGAGGGCGATATATGTCAGGAGGGGGTGAACACCGGCAGTTTATTGAAACCGGGTGGGCCGTGGAGAGTTGACTGACGCACCAACGCTGCTATAATACGCCATTCGCCGTGCTTTGCGGCCGTTACCGGCGTAAAAACCGGTAATCGCGGATATTAAGTACCATTGTGAAGGCGTTTTAATGCAAGAAAGAACTCTAGGTGAACTGGCTGAATACGTCGGCGGCAAGGTCGTCGGAGACCCGAAAATACTGATAAAATCCGCTTCGACGCTCAACCGGGCAGGCGAAGGCGATATCAGCTTTCTCGTTAATCGCAAGTACCACAAGCAGCTTCGCACAACCAAGGCCAGTGCGGTCATAGTGGGTGCTGAAACAACAAATTCTCCGGTCCCCACTCTCGTGGCCGACGATCCTTACTACAGCTTCATGCAGATAATGGTCCTGCTGCACGGCCATCGCAGGCACAAGAAGATCGGCGTAAGCGCCACGGCCTATATAGCTGATACGGCCAAAGTAGGGGCAAATTGCCATATTCACGATTTTGTATCCATCTCGGACAACGCCCGGGTCGGCGACGGCTGCATTCTGTACCCCGGCGTCTTCGTGGGCGAAAACGTGCAGATAGGCGATGAAAGCATCATTTACCCCAATGCATGCATATACGACGGCTCCAAGTTGGGCAGCCGCGTAATTGTAAACGCCAATTCCACTATCGGCCAGGACGGTTTCGGCTACGCCAGCCACAACGGCGTGCATCACAAGATACCGCAGGTCGGAGTCGTCATAATCGAGGACGAAGTCGAAATAGGAGCCAACTGCGGCATCGAAAGGGGAACACTGGGCGATACGATCATCGGGCAGGGAACCAAGATCGGTGACCTGGTAACCGTGGGCCACGGAACAAAAATCGGCCCCCACTGTCTGCTGGTCGCCCAGGGCGGCATCGCCGGTTCGACCACGCTTGGCCATCATTGCGTAGTGGGCGGCCAGGTCGGCATCGTCGGCCATATAAATATCGGCAACAACGTAACCATCGCCGCTCAGGCCGGCGTTATCAATAATATTCCGGACGGACAGATTGTGCTGGGCGCACCGGCTATTGAAGTCAACCAGGGCAAAAGGGCCTACGGAATGATTCAGTATCTGCCTGAGATGAGGCAAAACCTGCGCGCCCTGCAAAGTCGGGTCGATCAGTTGAAGGCGGCATTGGAAGCCGGCGATGACGGCGACGATCAGCAGAAATAGGCCGCTTTCTTTAAAACCGATTGCCTTTGTGTAATTATCACCTGCTATGGATAACCCACAAGTGCTTGGTCTGATTGCCGGGGGCGGGAGGCTTCCCTTTATGATTGCCGAGGGCGCCAGGTCCGCTGGTCTCAAAGTAGTCTGCGTGGGCATAAAGGGCAGTGTTGAGCCGGAACTGGCCGACGAGGTCGACGTGTTCTACAGAGTCGCGGTCGCGAGGATGGGCGGGTGGATTCGCAGGCTCAGGAAACACGGCGTCAGCAGGACAATAATGGTCGGCAAGGTGGCCAAGCAGAACATGTTTGCTCCCTGGCGGATCATCCAATACATTCCGGACTGGCGTGTTTTGCGAATATACTACTGGCGTCTCAGGAATACGAACAGGCTCACCGATACGCTGCTGGATGCCGTTGCCGACGAACTGGCCAGCGGCGGAATTGTACTGGAGGATTCTACGGTGTACTGCAAGGAGCATTTGGCGACCGAAGGCGTGCTGACCGGTTCGGCGCCCAAGGGGGCGTTTCGCGAAGATATCGAGTGGGGTTGGGAACTGGTCAAGAAACTGGCTTCGATGGGTATAGGTCAGGCAATAATCGTCAAAGAGCGCGAAGTGGTGGCGGTCGAAGCGCTCGAGGGCACCGCGGAGATGATTAAACGGGCCGGCAGTTTGTGCCGCAAGGGCAAATGGACCCTGCTCAAGGCCGCCAAACCCGACCAGGATATGCGCATGGACGTTCCCTGCATCGGGCCGGATACGATCCGAAGCCTGGCTGAAAACCGCGGCAAATGCGTGGTCGTGGAATCCGGAAAGTCGATAATAATCGATAAGCCCGAGACGCTCGCCCTTGCAAAGAAACTCGGGATAACGGTTGTTGGCCGTTGATATTGTGAACACCGCGGCTGCAAACAGAGCCAAATCAATGATCGAAACTCCATTTCAACTGGTTATAAAGACCGACGACGGCGAAATAACCCTGTCCTGTCGAAAACTTCTGCGGGAGGTTCCGGGCACGCGGCGGGTCTACGATGCCTTGCAGGACGGACAACCGGTCATTGCAAAGGTGTTCTGCGACAAACTGTGGTCGCGGGAACATTTGGACAGAGAGTGGCGGCACCTTAAACTGCTGGCCGAACGCAATTTGAACGGTCCTGAGCCACTTCGGCGAGGCCTCACCGAGGCGGGCGACCGCGTTCTGACGACGGCCAAGATCGAACATGCAGTCTCTGCCTTGGACCAGTTCGAATCAGAAGGCCATACGGCTGGAAAAACAGCCGTGCTGCAGCGGATCGCGGCCGAACTGGCGAAATACCACCAGAAAGGCGTCGTGCAGAAGGATCTGCACTTAGGCAATTTCCTGGTATCCAACGGAACGACTTTTGCACTCGACGCGGCAAAGATGGAGTTCGGATCAGGCCCTGTCGGTAAGAACGCAGCCGTTTCACAGGCGGCGTTGCTGGCCTGTTACCTGGCCGAGGAAAGCCCGGAAACCGCCCGCAAAGTCTGCCAGGCGTATTTCGGCGCCAGAGGCTGGGAAATGACCGAGGCCGATGCAGCCGAGTTCGACAAACAGTTGAAGATTCAGCGCAGCAGACAGATTGAACGTGCTCTGCGCAAATGCCTGCGGACGAATAAGCGGCACATTCGTATCCAGAACGAGCAGATGGTTGCCGTTTTCGACCGCGAATTTGCCGACGGCGACAGTGCGGCCGAGTTTACTAAGAAGGTGGACACGCTGCTGAAAAGCGGAGAAACACTCAAAGACAGCAACACCACCTGCGTTTCCAGAGTGAAATGGAACGGGCGGGATGCGGTTATCAAGAGATTCAACCATAAGGGGCCGCTGCATTCACTCAGGCATACACTAAAAGGCTCGCGGGCCAAACGCGCCTGGGTAAACGCCAACCGGCTGATGATGCTGCGTATTAGCACACCCAGGCCACTGGCGTACATTGAACGGTACAACATGGGGATGGTCTGGGAGTGCTATCTGATCACTGAATACGTGGATGGGCCGAATCTCTACCTGTACATGATCGACGGCAGGACTACCAAACAGGACATAAGGTCAATAACGGAAAAGATAAAACGCTTGTTCGCCAAGCTGGAGGCCGGTCGAATCACCCATGGCGACCTTAAATACGCCAACATCTTTGTCGTCGAAGGCGAGCCGATTCTGATGGATCTTGATTCCATGGTAGTCCACCGGCTGGATTTGACCCATAAACTCTGGATGGACGCCGACTACCGGAAATTTGCCAAAAAAGGCGAAGCCCTCGGCTGCCGACTGGATATTTGACCCACAGGTCTTCCGGATTCTCAGTCCTTCGTCTGCGGACCGAATACCCGGTTCCACCGTTTGGAGGCGGACCTCTTCCACTTTCTGTAGAGTTTGACGGGCAAAGGTCTCTTTAAGCGGCCGTCTTCGGAGTCCCATCGCTTCTGCCATTGTTCGAATGCGCTGTTAAACTCACCCATATCCGGCATAGGGCCTTTAAAGCCGATGCCGACCACCGAATGCGGAAATTTCTCTCTGCCCGCATACGAAACGAACTTGTTTTCGAACTGCTTCAGCAGGCTCTCGAACCCGGCCGGCGTGAATCTCCAGTAGTCGTTGGGATATGCGTGGATTCGAAACCTCATCTGGGAGCTTATGATCACCATACCGCCGGTTTTGGTTACGCGATACAGATTTTCGACGGCCTTACGCGCGTATTCGACGTGCTCGAGCGTGTCCATGCATATCACGGTTCCGATTATCTCGTCGGGCAAATCGATGTCGTGCAGGTCCAGCACCTTGTCGACGCCCGGGCCCTGCCGCATGTCGGTCCCGACGAATTCAACACCTTCGAAGATTGGGCGAAGGTTGGCGCGATCCTCCTGGCCAGGTACCTGATATGAACCGAACTCGTATACGGGCGACTCTACAGGCAGTGTTCTGGCACAGATTTCGACAAATTCCCTTATAGAATGACGCATGTGAGGCTGTCTTTCGATTCAGTTGCTGTAAAGGCGATGTTTAGATGTATCCCAGGGCTTCGAGCCGCTTGTTGACTTCTTCCTCGTCGGCGAACGTAACTTCCCGGCCCGCCTGCGGCTTATCCAGGCTGTTTATGTAAGCCTCAAGTCGCTTCTTGTACTCTTCGTGCCTGGGATCGTCGATTATGTTTTTCTTTTCTTCGGGATCGGCCGAGAGATCGTAGAATTCGTCGCTGCGACTGTGGTATCGCTCGCACAGGACACATTTTTCGTCGTTCAGAGCCGCTATGTACTTGAACTTGTCGTCCCGGATCATTCGCTTCTGCTGGCCGCACATCTCCTCGGCGACCACAAATTCGCGATCCCAGGGTTCATTTCTTACCAGTTTCATCAGGCTTTGGCCGTCAAAACGTGCTTCGGGCGAGGTTATTTCCGCCAGATCGAGGATCGTCGGGGCCAGATCGAAGTGCTGAACGAACTGGTCGTATACGGCTCCGGCCGGCAGTTTGCCGTGTCGCATAATCAGGGGCACGCGAATCTGTGGATCATACAAACCGTGGTGATCGAAGAATATTTCGTGCTCGGTCATGCTCTCGCCGTGATCGCCGGTAATGATGAAAAGCGTATCGTCGAGCACGCCGCTTCTTTGCAGCGACTCGTAAATCCTTGCGACGTTCTGATCTACGTACCTGATAGAAGCGTCATAGAGAGCCATGATTTCGCCGACGGTTCGCGGCGTCTTGCCCCGGGTGGTTTTGTGAATGAGATGCTCGGCTTTGGTGCCCGCTACTTTTTTCAGAATTTCGGCGGTTTCCGTCTTCGGGTAGTCATAGTTAGCCAGAAAGCGCCTGATCATCGACTTTGGAGCAGTGTAGGGGATGTGGGTATCCCAGTAATGCACAAACAGGAAGAAGTCCTTTTTGCCGGCGAACCGTTCGATGTACTCGATGGCCATGTCAGTCAGTCCGGCCGCGTCAGAGAGCATAGGACGTTTCTTGCGCCCGGTGAGCCCCTTGCCGGCGTTTCTGGTGCGGTAGTAGTTGCGGACCATCCTGCGTGGGCCTTCGCCGAGTGCGTAATACCAACTTCCTCTGGAGGGCATCAGCCCGAGTCGCGGCAGTTTCTTCTTCAGTGCCGCCGTCGAGAAGCCTTTGGCCGCTTTTTTTTCGGCCGGTGCGGCAGGATCCGAAGGCTGAGATTCGGCCTTCGTTGTAATCGGCGCGTCGTTCTTGACGCCGCTGTAGTAGTCGTACCCTTTTCTATGCCATTTGCCCAGCCAGTCGATGCCGATTGTCGTAAAACCTTTGTCGTGAAGGACTTCCGGTAGAAATTTCAGGCCCATAGTATAGCTCTTTTCGAGGGCTGTTACCCACTTCGCGTGGTTCCTTAGCCCGTGCGAAACCGGGTGTTTGCCCGTGAACATCGTCGTAAAGGACGGATCGGTCGAGTTGATGACGCTGAAGGCATTTGCGAATCTTACGCCCTCGGATGCAATCCTGTCCATGGCCGCAGACGTATCCCTGTCGTAGCCATAGCAGCCGAGGTTCGGGGCCCTCATTGCATCACTTACCAGAAAAACGATGTTCATAATAGCTCTCGGTAACTGGGACTCACAGAAGGTTAATCGGGCCGCAGTTTAGCACGGCCGCAGAACCCTGTCAACAATCCGAACGCCGACCAAAACGCGGCTATATGTGCATAAAAAGGCAAGGACCGTTATAATCAAGTTTTACGGGTGCCGACGCTTCGCAACAGGTCCAGCAACCTGGGCGCAATTGCCGTCTGGTCGAAATCCTGGGCGAACTTGCGAGCGTTTGCACCAAGGCGGACCCGCAAATCGCTGTCGTCTATCAGTTTCGACAGCAATTGAACCCATTCGGCATGGGTAGTTGCGTGGAAACCTGTGCAGCCCGGCTGTACGAATTCGGCGTTTACGCCCACGGGCGATGCGACAGCGGGGAGCGATGCCGCGAAATACTGAAGAATTTTGAAGCCGCACTTGCCGCGGGTGAAGGAATCGTCCGGCAGAGGAGCCAGGCCTATGTCGCACCTGCCCAGATCCTCGAATTGACTGTTCTGACCCCACCGCTTCTTTTCGACGCCCATATTTTCCAGATCGAAGAATTCATCGCAGATGATTCGCAGAATCGCGTTGGCGCGCTGCAAACCCAGTTCTTCCAGGGCCGGCTTAACAGCCGCCAGATATTTCAGGGTACTGCTGCTGCCAATCCAGACCAGGCGTATTTTACCATCGGGTCGACGTTCTAAAGGCCGGCTGTAAGGCTCTATGTCCAGGCCTGTCGGGAGGATACAGACGTTTTCGTTGAATTTTCGGGCATGATCCGCCAGATACGGGTTGCCCGCTATAACCGTATCGGCCAGGCGCACCGTCCTGCGAAAAGGTATTGAGTGAGACCAACTTGCTCGGTCGGGTCTGGACGGACTGTACATAACCGCATCGTCGAAGTCGTAGATGATTGTGCGGGCGCAGCGCCTTAGCCAGAATGCATCGAAGGCGTTGAGTTTCTTCTTGTGCAGCAACACCGAATCGTAATCGCCGGCTCTGGCAAACAGCCGCCTGCGGGCCCAGGCGCCCGACGGCAACTTTGCAATCTCGGCATCAATGCCGTTTTCGCGCAGGAACGGCAGATACAAGCCTATCCTCTGGCGAAAGCTTGGGCGGGTCGGGTTGTTGCTTATAACCAGAATCCTCATCTGAGCTGCAGACCGATCCACTTAAAAATGCGGTTTCTAAATGACCACGCAATAGGGAGCATCATATTTGCCTTTATCGACGACATCGAGCATTTGCTGAGCGATCCTGGTGCACTCGAAATCTGCGTGGGCTTTTTCCATGCCCGCGGCGGCGATCTTCTCTCTTTCGTCTTCGTGCTCGAGGTACCAGCGCACCAGTTCGAAAAACTGCTCGGTATCATCGAAGTATCTGACGTGCTTGCCGTCCTCGAAAAGCAGATCGGAATCGGGAACACGCCTGGCGAGAGTAAATGTACCGCAGGAAAGATAATTCAAGAGCCGGTCGCTGTGGTAAAGTCTGACATCATTGGCAATGTTGATGCTTGCGCCTATTCTCGCACCGCTTAGAGCCCGGAAATAATCCAGGCCTTCGACTCTTGGAACTCCGAACGCCCCGTAAACGCGGGCATTCGGGAATTTGGAAATGGCCGTTACGAGGTCGAAACGCTCGTTGTTTCGGTCGAGGCGCGTGTGCTCGGGCTTGCCGGTGAAGATCAGATCGCAGCGCCAGCGATCGGACACGTCGTACCTGTACTGAATATCGGGGTCGCACATATCAGGAAGGAACGCACACAGGCTTACACCGGCGTCTTTATAGGTTTGAAGAAATCGACCTGCACTGGTGTTAACGACTATGTCGAGTTTTTTGGCTATCGCAAGGCGTCTTGGGTTCTGCTCCGGGAAGGGATCTTCATCTCTGCCTACGAAAACGGCATTCGGAGCGGCATCCCGCATCAGGCTGACGGCATTGGCATCAAGGGTCTTCATACTGAAAACAAAGATAATATCGGGCGCGTAATTCCGGATCTGCTTGTAAAGGAGTTCATCGGCCTTTTTGCGGGCGAATGTCTCGGCGAAGGTCTTACTGGGAAAAGGGCTGCACTGTTTGAGTATATCGCCGTAGCTGAATCTCTGCACATCGCAACCCAGCCGCGTCAGACCTTTAAACCACATACGGGGTTGGAATCGGATGGACTTGGGGGCATCATCCTTGAAATTGGCGGTCATGAAGATTTTTCTGGACTTAGGCACTAAGAGTCCCTGACATAAACCGTTGTGTATAAAGATATTAATGTAACAATATCAGTCCTGGTCTTCGCTGCAGCAGCAGGACCTGAAAATGTCAAATAATCTTAACAGCTTGTCAGTCAATGGACAAGTATGATTCGCGATAGCCAAAAACGCAGCACACAGACTCGATAAAACCTGTTGTATACGGACTTCATCTAGGCTAGTATGTGCGTTTTGTTTTCAGGCCCAGTTTGAATTGATAACGACCGCACCACCAGGTTGCTGGTCCGGCCGGCATTGTGTTTTACTTTCAACGCCACTAGTCATGTAGCTATGCTGTTCAATTCCCGAGATTTCCTGGTCTTCTTCGCAATTGTGGTGGCTCTTTACTACAGTCTGGCCCACCGCAAGCGCGGCATTCTCCTGCTCATCGCCAGCTACTACTTCTACATGTCCTGGCAACCGGCCTATATCGTGCTGATTCTGACCTCAACGGTCGCTGCATATCTGTGCGGTTTGAAAATGGGCCCCGGGGTAGATAAACGCTCAAGAAAGGCCTATCTGATAATAAGTCTGGTGTGTAATCTCGGGCTACTTTTCGTTTTCAAATACCTGAACTTCTTCGGGTATACCGTCAAAACGATGCTGGGCTATTCGCCAGTTGAGGCGGCCGCACCGGTGCTGAACGTCCTGCTTCCTGTGGGCATATCTTTTTACACTTTCCAGACACTGAGCTATACAATCGATGTCTACAGGGGCGACCGCGAGCCGGAAACGCGTCTGGGCCAATTCGCTCTTTACGTAAGTTTTTTCCCGCAGCTCGTCGCCGGGCCGATCGAAAGGTCCACGCGTCTGCTGCCCCAGTTCGACCGAGAGGTCCAGTTCGACTACGAGCGGGTTACCGACGGTCTGCGTCTCATGCTCTGGGGCATGTTCAAGAAGGTCGTCATAGCCGATACCGCGGCCAAACTGGTCGATCCGGTCTACGGCGATTTGACGGCCCACCAGGGGCCGGCGCTGGCCACGGCTACGTTTCTATTCGCGTTTCAAATCTACTGCGATTTCTCCGGATATTCCGATATCGCAATCGGAGCGGCAAAGGTGCTCGGCTTTGATCTAATGGAGAACTTTCACCGGCCATACTTTGCAAAATCCATCAGAGAATTCTGGAGAAGATGGCATATCTCACTTTCGACGTGGTTTCGCGACTACCTCTACATCCCGCTCGGGGGCAATCGGGTTTCCGAAATGCGACATTATTTCAATCTAACCATCGTCTTCCTGTTGTGCGGTCTGTGGCACGGAGCCAGTTGGACCTTTGTAGTCTGGGGCGCGCTGCATGGTATGTTCATGGTTGTCGGCGGCGCCACCGCTCAACTGCGAGAGCGGATATCAGCCGCCGTCGGGCTTGACAGAGTCCCGGAGATTCACAAGGTGGTGAAGATCGTTGTAACTTTCGGCCTGACATGCTTTGCCTGGATATTCTTCAGGGCACAGAATATCAGTGATGCGTGGTATGTCATAAGTCATCTGGCGACGGGTTGGGATGATCTGAGCGGTACCTATATTCTCGATACGCCGGTTGCGCTGATTGTGGTGCTCACGGCCATTGCCATTATGGAGATCGTCCACTTTGTCCAGCGTGGAGGCCCCGTCCGCGAGAAGCTCAAGGCCGGACCCGTCTGGCTGCGATGGGGATTCTACTACGCGGCTGTAATCGCGATTCTGCTGCTCGGAAGCAGTGAAGGACAGGAGTTCATATACTTTCAATTCTGAAGAAGTCGATGAAGAAGTTTCTGATCAAACTTGTTCTGTTCGTATCGCCTTTCATCGTGCTGGCGGCTGTTGAGTTGTTCGTATTGCCGCTCGACTATTTCACCTTCAGAGCCTGGGAGGCGCTCAGCATCCAGGGCTCATCGATACACACCGGCCAGTTCTATCCGAATATCAAGCTGCACAAACCGGACGAGGTGGGCTGGCTTATGCGCCATTCACCGTACGAGGTAACAAAAGATATAACCTGGATTACGGACAAGTACGGCTTTCGCAAGCGCAACGACTGCGATAACCCGCGAGTTGTCATCATCGGCGATTCATTTGCCGCCGGCGATGCGCTGAGCCACGATGAAATGCTTTCCGAGGTTCTCGAAGACAAGCTGGGCGTTTGTGTCTACCCGCTGGCGCCGGGCACAATAAAATCTTATCTCAACGATCCGCGTTTCAGAAAAGACCCGCCCGAGGTTTTGATTCTGGCCCGGACCGAAGACACAGTGGACGGTTTGCGCTCGCCGAAACAGGATGCTTATAAAGTTTTGATGATCAAGATTCGCCGGGCTCTCTGTGAGATCGCAGTGATTCGCCAACTGGATGTTATCTGGAACAGGCTGTGGAAGGCCAACATGCTGAATTACTTCAGGACCAGGATCAGAGACCACATGGGTTTGGGATACGAAGCTGTTCGCGGCAGGAACACGTCGGACGGCAGGCCGATGTTCTTTCGCAACATGGAACCGCACCCGTACACGGATCGACAGGTAAAAGCAATGGCCAGGCGGCTGAAAGAATGGGCCGAGGTCCTCGGTCAACAGGGCACAACTCTGGTATTCGCACCTCTGCCCAGCAAGGAGAATATTTACCGAAAGTACATGCCTGATGCGCATTGGGGCAATGACTCCCTGCGAGAACTTCTGGATGAGGCAAAGAAGGCGGGTGTTTTGACGATCGACACTAAGAAGGCATTCGAGACCAGAGCAGCAAAGGAAGGCCATGAACTGCTTTATCACACGGATGATTCGCACTGGACAGCGGCGGCCGCTGAGCTGACGGCGGACCTCATTGTCGATGCTATCGGCCAAAAATTTGCAGACGACCCGAATGAGAACTGAAGCCGCTCTCGAAGGCTAGAGGATGCCTTTCTTGCGAAGTCTTCGTAAGATCTTTCCCGCCTTTCGCCGTATCGGATTTTTGTCTCCGGCTTTCTTCCTCGCCCAGGCGGGCAAAAGCTGCATTTTGGACTCCCTGTATTCTATGGACTGCCAGGGGCTCTTGCCGCAGCCGCGGATAAACACCGTGCCGTCTATGCCGCAGAACAGGTGCGTTATCATGGACCGGTCGGTGCGAAGGGTGGCGATTGAATTGTCCTCGATGCCGAAAAGCGAAAAGTATTTTTCATCGACGAAGATGCCGTTACAGCGGGTGGTGGCGATCAGTTCGTATCCTTTGGACCTGGCGAGCTTCGTAATCGCAAGCAGGCTCGAACCCTGCAGCACGCTCATATCCCGCGGCTGTACGAATTCGACCGCGTCGGGGATAGTGGGGTTATACTCGACAACAACGACTTTGGGTTTATACCCTTTGAACGCCTCCCAGACATGATAGTCATTTCCGTCGATATCTACTGAGAGAACATCGAAGTTACGGGGAATCTCGGTTTTCCGCAGAAGCTTGTCGAGGCTGTCGTCGGGTTCGAAACCTACGAAGGCGTTTATGCACTGGACCTTGCTGTTATCTTCGTAGGTCTTCAGGAGCATCTGAAATCTCTTGGCGTCGCCTTCGATAAAGATGGCCGAATACCCGCGGTCACGTATCAGAGCATAGGTATTGCTGCAGCTCTTGCCGTCCCAGCCGCCGAATTCGACCGCCCAGCCGTCGGTTTGACCTATTACATCCAGAGCTTTTGCGATTATGCCGTCTTCGCCGTACTGTGATGTAACGCTGGCGGCGCAGTCATTGAGCCAGGTGCTGGGTTTTTGCGTACGCTGTTCGTTTTCAGTTTCTACTGACATACCAGGACCTCAAAAGTGGTCATTCGAGCATGGATGAATTGAATCACGCCGCAGGGCAAAAGTCAACAGCGGCTGTCAGAGTTTTGTGAGCTTGAAGAACTCTCGGCCGCAACCGCGAATAGTCGGCCTGGAAGCTGCGACGAAATCGATATCTACGCGGTAACCCTGTTTGAATTTTGCGTTAAGGGCTTCCACCGAAAAATCTTCCGCGGCGGCCACTTTCTGGCGCGTGGTCGTATTCACCATGTTGACCTGGATTGCCGAGGCACACAGCTTTTGAAAGTATGTAAACGGAGGCAGGATTTCGGGGTGGTTCTGGCACCAGCGGCAGGGCCAGGATTCGAAGTTATTGGGGCTGAAGAAGAAGCCAAAACGCTTGAGTATGGATTTTTGCGACATAACCGCACCGAGAGTTCTCACAATGGGCGATCCAGGCGTGAAAAGAGCCTTCGCCAGAGGATTCGAACTCATCGTGCCGGCAATTATCTCTCTGACCAAACTGGTGCGGTAGATGGTCGAAGTAAGCTCGAAGGGGTATCTTGTTGAGGGGGTCCGGCCCTTTTGCCAGTTGAAACGAAAAACCGTACCGGCATTCAGATCCGCTTTTTCCACCGTATCGCCGCCCTGCCGAACGGATTCTTCGCCGAAACGAAACGAAAATCCGAAAATATCGTCAGTTTGACTCTGGAACGGTTCCTCTATAAGCCCGAAATCGACTGAATCGAAGTAGACAACGTCATCTATGCCGAAGAGCACGTAAGGCGTATCGACGGCTTGCAGTATCGCCAGCATATCCTTGTGAAAGTTGGTTTCCTGCACGACCGTGCAGTCCGGGTACTGTTGGAAAACCTGCTGGTACTGGTCTTGAAAGAGTTCCACCTTCTGAAGGACGTATGTTTTAAGCAGTTCGGGGGCGATACTTCTTCGCAGGCTGCGGAGATAGGCCTCCAACTGCAGCGGGCGGTTCTTTGTGAAGACTATATTTGTGATCCGGGGCTTCATAGTTGCATTGAAAACAGGTAAAGCTGACAGAGGGTCCAATCAATGGTCTAGAGATTCGTCTTTCAGCACGTCTTGAATCACCGGCGACGACATCACCTTTCTTACAAGGCGGTTGCATTTGCGAACGGTGTGCTTTCTCAAAGTAAACTCCTGCGGATTCACGACCTGGGTGGCGTGAGCCAGGTGGATGACGTATTTGCCCATGACCGAGGGCGGCAGTTCGACGGTATTGTAGCCGCGGTCGACGAGTTCGAAATACAGTTTCTTGCCGGCGGTCAGGCCCTTGTCGCGATCCATGAGAAAAGACAACTTCTCATTTTGCAGAACTTCGGTTCGGTAGAGGCTGCAGATTGTGCGATTGTAGTACCGATACTTGCCCAGAGGGTCCGGCGTTCTCAGCAGTTTGCGCTTGAAGGTTCGAAAATCTGTCGCCTTCTTCAGCCAAAGCCGCCATTGCGGAATAAGCTCTATCTTGCCCGAGCCCACGCAGGCCGTCTTCGGATCGTCCTTGAAATAATCTATCAGTGATTTGAGCCAGCCGTGCTTCTTCACGAACGTGTCCGAGTGCATTGAGACGAAGAATTCCGTGCGGCATTGTTCCAGAGCCAGTTGCAGAGCCGCCCCGTGTGCGTAACCGCCGCCCGGTTCGCCGGGTTTTGCGCGGCGTTCGATCAGTTTGATCCAGTCAAGAGATTTCAAATATTCGAGCGATTCATCGGCCGAGTCGTTATCGACCACCAGAACTTCGCACGGGTAATCGGTAAATTTGCGTATACTGCGCAAACAAAGCCTGGTGAAATCGAAAGTCTTGTAATTAACGATGCAAATCGTGGCTTTTCCTGGTGTTACTTCGGACATTGGGTGCTTTCGACTGCTGGTTTCAACGGTTGCCGTACATTGATTGATAGTATTGCTGGTAATCGCCTGAGACTACGCTTTTGAGCCACTTTTCGGCCCCCAGATACCAGTCTATCGTGTCTTTTATGCCCTGGTCGAAGTCGACTGAGGGCTTCCAGCCCAGTTCGGCCATGATTTTGGTCGCGTCGATCGCGTACCGGCGGTCGTGGCCGGGGCGGTCGGTTACGTGCGTGATCAGCGATTCGGGCTTGTCGAGGCATTTTAAGATCGTGCGGACCACCTCCATATTAGTCTTTTCGTTGCAACCGCCGATGTTGTAGATTTTGCCTGGCTCGGATTTTGTGAGCACGGCCCATATTGCGGTGCAATGATCGTAGACATAGAGCCAGTCGCGGACCTGCAGGCCGTCGCCGTAGACCGGCAGATTCCTGTCGTTTATGGCGTTGTTGATCATAAGGGGGATCAGTTTCTCGGGAAACTGATAGGGGCCGTAGTTGTTGGAACATCTTGTGATATTATATTTGACACCCCAGGTGTGCCCGAAGGCCCGGACGAAATGGTCGGCCGAAGCCTTGCTGGCCGAGTAGGGAGAATTCGGGCTAAGCGGCGTGGTTTCACTGAACGCTCCTTCGGGCCCCAGCGAGCCGTACACCTCGTCGGTCGAGACCTGCACGAAACGCTCGACTTCTTTGCCGCGGGCGGCTTCGAGTAAGGTGAGCGTGCCGGTGATGTTTGTGTCGATGAAGACCTTGGGTTCGGAGATCGACCTGTCGACATGGGTTTCGGCGGCAAAATTGATTATGGAATCTATTTTATGCTCGTCAATGATGTCTTCAATCAGCAACGCGTTGCAGATATCACCTTTTATAAACCTGTAGTTCGGGTGATCCTGGACGTCAGCGAGGTTTTCCAGATTGCCCGCGTAGGTGAGTTTGTCGAGATTTACAATGAAGCTGTCGGGGTGGTCTTTGACCACCATCTGCACGAAGTTACTGCCTATGAATCCGGCGCCGCCGGTTACGAGTATTCTTCTCATAGTATCCCCAGGAATTCTTCGAGTGGATCCTGCCACGGCCTGAGAGGCTCGTTCAGCAGAGCTGCTATTTTGCTGCAGTCAAATCTGCTGTTAAGAGGTCTGGCCGCGGGGCTGGGCCAGTCGGCAGCTTTACAGGGTTTTAGATCGCATTCTATGCCCGTCTTGACCAGTATGAATCGGGCCACTTCGAAACGGCTGGCGTAACCGGCCGCGGCGAAGTGGTACAGACCCGTCGGTCTCTGCGGCAGCAGCCGGCAAATGGCTTTCGATGCTTCCGTGGTGGCCGTGGGCGAGCCTTTTTCGTTGTCGACAACCGTCAAAGGCCCTCCGGCGCGGGCCCTGGCAAGTATCTTTGTGATGAAGTTTTCGCCGTAGGCTCCATAGGTCCATTGGACACGCAGAACACAGGCCTGTGCGCCGCTGTCGGCCAGCAGACGCTCGCCGGCCAGTTTCGAAGCACCGTACTCGCCGATTGGATTCGGGGTATCGGTCTCCTTGTAGGAGGTCTCGGTCTTGCCGTCGAAGACAAAGTCCGTGCTGATGTGGATCACATACGTGCCTGCTTTTGCTGCGAGCTCGCCCAGGCGCCCCACTGCTTCAGCGTTTATCTTGTGGGCAAGTTCACTCTCGGTCTCGGCTCCATCCACGTTTGTATAGGCCGCGCAATTGATTATGATATCGGACGACTCGACCGCTGCGGCCAGTTGCCCGGTGTCCGTGATGTCGAACTCGGGCAGATCCAGAGCTTTTGGGTTGAGACCTCTTCGCTCACAAAGCTTTACGAGGTCCGTGCCGAGCATTCCACGACCGCCCAGGATTGTCAGCTTTTGTTCAGCCATCCTTTTTTGCCCAGTCATAGGGAATATGGTTGTCGTGGGGATGCGTGCGGAACTCGTCGGGGCTGTTGTAATCGTACATTTCGGAGACGATGTTCACGATATATGCCTCGGTGTCGCCGACGCACATCCAGCCGTGCTGAATACCGGGAGGAATCCTCACGAGTGCGGGCAGATGCTCGGTCATGTAAACCTGGTTGACGACGCCTTTGGTCGGCGAATCTTCTCTTTCATCATAAAGAGCGACCTTGAGGGCGCCTTTGAGCACGTAGAAATGGTCGGTCTGTTTCTTATGAAAATGCCAGGCCTTGACGATGCCGGGATATGTTGTGGTGAAATATACCTGGCCGAATTTTTCAAACCAGGGATCGTCGGCTCGCATTATTTCTCCGAGTCGGCCCCTCTCGTCGGGCAGGACTTTGGCCCGGCGGACTCCCACGCCGTCTATAAGTGAGCCGGAGCCCCTCACAATAAGGCCTTCGTCAACAAGAACCGCTTTGAGCGGTGCGATTTCCTTACTCATTTGGGCGGCTCCTCTGTAACTAGTAGGTTTGCCTTCTTCAGCGATTCGAGTGTTCCGGCGTCCGTCCACCAGCCCTGGAGCATGTTAAAAGCCAACTGGTTCTTCGCAATGTAGGCATTGTTTACGTCGGTTATTTCGAGCTCGCCCCTGTCGGAGGGCTTGAGAGTACCGATGATGTCGAAAACCGCGGCGTCGTAGAAGTAAATGCCCGTAACAGCGAAGTGGGTTTTGGGCTCGGTCGGCTTTTCCTCGATACCGACGATTCTGTCGCCGTCAACTTCGGCAACACCGAACCTGTTCGGATCGGGCACTTTTTTGAGCAGCAGTCGGGCGCCGACCCTCTGTGTGGTGAATTCCTCGACAACCTTGTTGAGGCTATCCTGAAAGACGTTATCCCCGAGCAACACGGCAACCGCGTCCTGACCTGCAAAATTGCGGGCCAGGCCAAGCGCCTGGGCTATGCCACCGGCTTCATCCTGAACTTTGTAGGTGAAGCGGCAGCCGAAATCTCTGCCGGAACCCAGCAGGCTCACTACATCGCCCATGTGCTCGACACCGGTCACAATGAGTATCTCTTCTATGCCGGCCGAGGTCAGTTTCTCGATGGGATGATAGATCATCGGTTTGTCGCCGACCGGCAACAGGTGCTTATTGGTGACCTTGGTGAGCGGCATGAGTCTCGAACCGGTTCCGCCCGCTAGGACAACGCCCTTAAGGTTCATATTGCTGCCTCCAAATCAATCAAAATGCACTTTGAGTTCGTGAATCGACCAGAAAAGATTCGGCACGCGTCCTGTCTGAACGATCTTGATAAATCTGGCTTTAACCGAGGTCTGGAACTCGATTTCGGTTACTGGCTTGTTCGATTTACCGGTAACAACCGGCTTTCCCCAGTCGGATCCGCCGAACGAGACATAAACCTCATAACCTCTGGGATAGTCTCCGGGCGAGCCCGCGGCGTCCAGCGTAAGGCCTTCTACGGTGCTCTCAACGCCCAGATCGACCATGAACCAGTCGCCGGGGGTCATGCCCCTGCCGGTATCCCAGCGGGTGGCGCGATCGCCGTCGATGGCGTTCTTAGCCGAGCCGCTGTTACGCGACGCTGAGACCTGCAGCTTTTTGTTGGCCATTATGCTCTTAATCTTCTTAATCGCAAGAACGGCCTCGGCCGCAAGAGCAGTGTCGGACCTGGCCTTCTGAGCCAGGGCAATGGCCTCGGGTCCGGGATAATTGGGCAGCGCACCGAGAACGGTCCGCTTTTCCTGCGTTCGCTCGGCAATCTGCATCGCCTTTTCCAGCAGCTTAACGCTCTCGGCACTGGAGCGGTTGCTCGGCAGCGAGATCAGCTTTATATAGCCGCGAAGGGCCAGTATCCTTGTAGCTGCATCGTCGCCCTCAGCGGCCACATCGAGCATTTTGTCGAGCGGCTGGGAATTCGGCCATTGGGCGAGTGCCCGGACCGCAGCCTTTTTCACTTCGGCATTATCACTATCCAGTTGGCTTCTAACCGCGGCCAGCGAAGCTGAATCGCCGATTTCAGGCAGGACTTCAAGCAGCGCGGCTTTGCCTTCTGCATCGGCTTTTGACATCGCGGCAATAATCGGCGAAGCATCCGGATTTTCGAGCCGGGCCACAATAGTGCGCAGGGCTTTTTTCATTGCCGCACGGGCGGAAGAACGGTTCGTTTCGACCAGCATTTTGGCCAGGCTGCGAACCTCCCGGGGCCCGCCCAGTTGGCCGATTGCCTTATAGGCGGCTGCCCGTACACGCGTATCGTCGTCCGCGGCAGCTTCCAGCAGCGAATCGACGGCTTCGGCATCGTTGCGGTCGATAATGCTCTCGATTGCATTAACCCTGACAGGCACAGGGGCTTTGCCCACGGCTACCTGGGCGAATTTCTTCGAAACACCCCTGCCGGTGATTTTGCCGAGGCTTGCCATGGCGGCTTTTCCAATTTCGCCCTGCTGCGTGCTGGTTCTTGCGAGCAATTCTACCTCATCAGCCGTTCCGACCACGCCAAGAGCCTGCACCGCCGCCAGTCGTACGGAATCATTGCGGGATGAGACTTCCTCAGCGACGTAAGGAGCTGCGGCTTTGTCCGCACGGCTTTCCAGAGCCGCAAGAAGGACGGCTTTAGTCTCCGGCTCGAGTTTTTTCAGTTGCTGACCTAACTGAATCGTTACGCCGGAACCTTCGAGTTCGGCTATGAACTTGCCGGCGGACTGCTTGAGGGCCACGTTGTTGCTTTTGAGCAGTGTGAGTGCGGTGGAGACGCGACTTTGGGGATCGGCCTTGATCAGCCCCTGATAAGCGGCGATTTTGACGGCGGTGTTACTGCCGGATTTTGAGAGTTTTCGGTAGATGGCAATTGCCGGCTCCGGGTCACTCTCGACCATGTTGTCCGCACACATCAGCAGAGAGTTGTCCTTGAGCGAGGCGAGATTAGCAGACACACTGATCTTCGCCAAAGCCGCCGCGGCGTCGGGCGTACCTATTCTGCCAAGCGCCATTACCGCAGCGTTAGCAACATTGTAGTTTGTGCTTGCAGCGGCTTTTGCGATTTCCTCAACCGCCTTGTTTTCGCCGCGCTGGCCCAGAGAGCCTATTACGCCGGCGAGAAGGTCGCCTTTGAGTTGGCCCATGGCGGTTCGCAATGCCGCGCCTGCCTCCGGAGCCGGCATGTGCTGCAGCGCAAACCGGGCCATGTGCGAGAGTTCCTTGTCGGCCAGCATTATCGTTAGGGCCGGAACGCTTTTGGCCGATCCGACTCTGCGAAGCATACGGCAGACAAACTGCTTGCCTGCATACGTGATCCCGGGGGCATCCAACTGTTCCAGCAGACTGGCCTCGATGCGGTCGTAAGCCCCGATGGGAACACTTCGGATCTCGGCCCTGATTGCGGCCAAAGCCTCGCGTGATTTTCCGAAATCGTACTGGCTTATCTGTTTGTAAGTGCTTTCATCCGGCCTCATGCTTACGCCGGTCGTAAAATCCTCGGGCACTTTGTGTTGAGTAACGCTGCCGGTGGCGGCCCATTCGGCGCCCCGCTGGAGCGTAACGATACAGCCGACCGAGTGGAGCTGCTTGCCGGCATGGCCCAGAACAGTATGGAAAACCCTGCCTTTTCCGTAATCGATCGTCATCAGTATCGGTTCGTTCTCGCCGGTTCCGCGTTTTTCGGGGTCCGCGTAGGCCGTGGCCAGGACCGAGAGGTTCTTGGCCGGGCCGCGGAGCTTGCTGTAGAGTTCATCGGCACAGTGAGTCCATTCCTGCGGCAGCCCCTTTAAGATCGGATGATCCGGCATTCTGGCTACGACCTTGAATTCGTGCTGCGGGCCGTGCGTGCCGCCTCTGCCGGGCGAATGGTCGAACACCACTTTTCCATCTCTGTAACGGACCATTGGCCCCGATTTTTCGTCGCGGCCTCCCCAGCCTCCGACGCCTATCATCTCATTCCATTCCTGCCAGTTTGGAAAGGCGTTGTCGGCGGCGTGGTACACCACGAGTCCGCCTCCGTTTTTCATGTACTCTACGAAGCTCTTTTGAGTCTGGGCAGGCCAACTGTCGCCTGTGTAATTGGCGACTACGACGTCATACTTGCTGAAATCGGGTTTGAACGAGTCCATCGGCTCGCCCTTGCCGGGTGTGGTCGCCACGTCGACGCTGAAAAGGGCCGTATCTTCGAGTATCTGCTTCAAGACGGGGGTTGTTTCCCGCCAGTTGTGATTGTTCTGACCGTCGATTATGAGCGTTTTGAGGTAGGGTTGGCCTCTCTTTGCGGCAAGGTCTTTTATGCGGATGTTGCGCCATTTGATCTGGGTTCCGGCGGTTTTGGAGCTGTGGACCTGCAATGCGATGAAGCCTATGCTCGTCATGTCATCGGTCAGATCGGCGGCGGGTACGCCATTGACCCAGGTGCGGATCCTGTCGCCGATCGCCTCGATACGGTAGTGATTCCACTGACCGTTTTTGAAGGCCTTCTGGGCGGCGGGCTTGTCTTTGAGCGGGAAGAGCCAACCGCGGCGGGCCTCGTCATAAATTCCGCCGCTCCAGGCGCGGGAGGACGGGTCGATTTCGACCTGATAGCCGTGGACCCGGTAGTTCTTGTAGTCTTTGTAGCTGTTGGAGCGAATCTGGATACCCGAATTCATGTTGTCGGCGACCAGGAATTCGACCTCAAGGATGAAATCGCTGTACATTTTGTCGGTACAGAGAAAGCTGTTGGGGGTGTTAAGGACGGTTGTGCCGACTATCTCGCCATTCTCGACGGTGTATTTGGCCTTGCCGCCCCTCTGGGTCCAGCCATCAAGGGTTTTGCCATCGAAGAGGCTCTGCCATTGCTTGTCGGCCTTTGCCGCGGGCACGGCGGCTGTGAGAGCGATTGCTGCCATGGTCAGGAAAATCTGAAAACGTTTCATTATATGCTGCTCCTTTTTTTGAGGCTTATGTCGGACGACTTAGAGAACCCAGGGTTCGCGATAGCTTCTGCCGAGCAGTTCGCTTGCGGCAGGGTCGTTTATGATTTCTTCGGTTTCGGGATTCCATTTTATGCGGCGTCCGGTGAGCATTGCGATCTCGCCGAGAAGGCCTACGCTGATCGAACGGTGTCCGACCTCGGCCGGGCAGATCGTCTCCTTGCGGGTCTTGACGCAGTCGAGGAAGTTCTGCTTGTGGTCTCTGCTTTCGTACAGCCTGATTTCGTCGGGGCCTATTTCGGACCGCAGAATTTTGTCGTCCGATGCGCTGAGGCCGCCTCGATTGACGTGAATCCAGCCTTTATCGCCGTACCATTTGGCTCCCTGGGTCAACTGCTGGTTGTTGGCGACGGTCAGTTGGATGCCGTTGGAGTAGGTGCAGGTGAATTTGTAGCGCATCGGTACGTTGTAGAAGCCGTCGGTGGGGTAGTCGCCATTTCCTTCTATTTCGACGGGGCCGGTTCTGGACCAGCCCATCCCCCAGTGGGCGATGTCGATGTGGTGTCCGGCCCAGTCGGTGAGCTGGCCGCCGGAGTAGTCCATGACCCATCGCCAGTTCCAGTGGCAGATGCCCCGGTAAGGCACATACGGGGCCGGCCCGAGCCACCAGTTCCAGTCGAGGCCCTCCGGTATCGGCTGAACGGGCTTTACGTCGCTTGCTCCGCCGGTGGGAAGACCGACTTCGATTTTCTGAATTTTGCCGATGCGGCCGTTTCGGACCAGTTCGCAGGCGCGGCGGAATTTGTAATCGGATCGCTGCTGACTGCCCGTCTGCCATATTCTTCCGTATCGATTGACGGCATCGACCATTGCCCGGCCCTCGCGAATAGAGCGGGCAAAGGGCTTCTGGCCGTGGATGTCGAGGCCCGCTTTTGCGGCTGCAATCGCCGGAACGGCATGCCAGTGATCGGGTAGAGCCAATTGAACGGCGTCCAGATCGCCTCTGGCTATCAGTTCGCGGAAGTCGAGGTATGTTTTGCAGTCCTTGTTGCCGTACCTGCCATCGACGGTGTTCTTGGCCCGGTCGCGGTGGGCCTTATCCACGTCGCAGACGGCCACCATCTGGACCTCGGACTTGCCAAGAAAGCCCTGCATATCGCCGTGGCCCTGGGAGCCGACTCCTATGGCGCCCATTACGATGCGGTTGCTGGGTGCATTGGCGCCCAGAACGGACGAGGGCACAATGGCGGGAGCGGCTACGGCTGCTCCGGCCGCAAGGGCGCTTTTTCTCAAGAATTCCCGGCGTGTGACTGATGGCTGTCGCTTCATTGCTGACTCCTGAAGAATCGTTTGATGTTCAAAATCTGTAACCGGCGGCAACTCGGATCCTTGGCCGCCGAAGTGAATCATTATAACCATATAAATATGTGCTGCAACGCTTCTGCCAGGAATTATCCATAGCACAGATCCACCGTTCAGCGGCGGTTTTGCTGGCGTTACGCTTGTTTTTGGTTAGAATGGGGCAGCTTTTAAGGAGAATTCCATGTTTTCAACGGACATCAATACTGAACGAAAAGACAGCGGCGACGGCAGTCGGCGTTTTGTTTTGCCGGTGTTTGCCCTGATGCTGATTTGCGGGGAGGTTTTCGGTGCCGACGGTACGACCCGTAAAAGGCCTATGCTGTTCTTTACGGACGCCCGAATAGGCCAGTTTCGCAAGCGTATCGAGGATGATGCAGCCGCAAAGGCCGCATGGGATGAATTGCTCGAACGCGCCCGGGGGATGCTCGACGCCAGACTGGTTACAAGGGATTATGCGGAATCCGGGGCCGGCCAGCACGGCAATTACGGCAGGCCCAGTTCGCAGATGGCGGATATGGGCGGAACGCTTGGACTGGCATATAAAATGACGGGCGAGCGAAAATACGCCCGGAAGCTGCGCGAGGCGATGCTTCATTACGGCACATACAGCAGGTGGGCGGGCGACGCACACCACGATCCGCCGTGGCATTCAGAATTGAACACCGCCAGGTTCTGCTTCGGCTATGCTGTCGCCTATGACAGCATTTACGATTTTCTTGGGGCGGGCAAGCGCAAGCAGATAGCTGATTCGATGCTCAGACTGGGGATTCTGCCCACGCTTAATGACTGGCTGCTGGGCGGACAGCGGATTCACGCACTGGACTCGATGGGACACAACTGGTGGAGTGTATGTGTCTCCATGGCGGGACTCGCGACGCTTTCAATACTGGACGACGAGCCGCGGGCCGACGAATGGACGCGACGCATTGACGATTCCTTTGTGGAGTGGTTCTACTACGAGGGCAACATTCTTCAAAACAAGTCCACGAATTTCGATCGCAAAGGGGCCTTTTACGAGAGCGTGAACTACGCGAACTACGCTCTTTCGGAATATCTGCTGTTCCGCCTGGCGTATTCGAACGTTTTTTCGCGCAATGAGGCGGCGGAGATCGGCCTGCTGGATACCTGCGGAGATCTCTTTATTCATACGTGCTATCCGACAGCGGAATCGCTTCTTTCGGTGAACTTCGGGGACAGCAGTCTGCGGGCGGGTGCGGACCGAACGCTGCGGATGCTGCTGGCCAACGGATTCGATTCGGAGGCGTATCACTGGTATCTGTCTAAAACCGATTACAGACTTGCCCGTGATCCGATCTCACTGGTTTACGATTGCACGCGTCCGGTGGAGGATCCGCCGGAAAATCTTCCGCAATCTGAGGTCTACTCCGACATCGGCTGGGGCGTGATGCGGTCAGGCTGGGAAGATAATGCGACCATGCTGGCGGTGAAATCGGGCTTTACGTGGAATCACGCACATCCGGACGCCGGGTCGTTCATTCTGTTTCACAACGGCAAGCCATTGCTGATCGACTCGGGCAACTGCTCGTACAGCCGGCGGGAGTATACTTCATATTATCGCCGAAGCAGGGCTCACAATGTTATTCTAACGGATGGTGTTGCGCAGAATCCACAGGATTGTGCGGCCGGCGATCGGGGCACGGTTACCGAAGGTACGGTGTGCAATCTGCTCGATGCCGGGGGCCTGAAGTATGTGATGGCGGATGCGACGGGGCCGACTTCCTGGAAGTTCAGCAGGAATTATCGCCATTTTCTGTGGGTCGGCGATGTAATACTGATTTTCGATGACGTGCGAACACACGAGGCGGGCGTCCTGGAATGGCTGCTGCATTACGACGGCGGGTACGATAAGGACGGCAACTCGATAAGAATTGAAAACGGCGAGGAGGCCGCGGTCCTGGTTAAATCGCTTTATCCGGCGGGGTTGCAAGTCGCGGAGAAGAAAGGACTTAGAGATCACGATCCGGATACCCAGGTTACGTATTTGTCGCTATCGGACGGCAAATCGGTCCGTGAGCAGAAGTTTATAACCGCCCTGCTGCCGCTCGGCCGCGACGGCTCCGAGTCCGCAATTAAGCTGACGCTTCTGGAGGCAAACGAGGCGATTGGCGTTCGAATCACCGACGGCGTGAATGTGACTGACATTTACCAGAATCTCAGGGCGGACGGCAGGAAGATGCACCGGAACAGTTGCAATACAATCGCCGGATGGGAAACGGATGCGTATCTGTTCGCGATTCAGAGGCCCGTTGGCTCGCCGGATGAGCCCGGCTCGGTGCACAGGTATTTTGCGGCGTGCTGCAGTTATCTTCGCAAGGACGATAAGGTGGTGCTGGATTCACTGTCCAAAGTCTACACGACATTTGCTGTTGATTCATCGGGGATGATGGACATCGAATTGTGCGGACAGGATGTGCTGAATGTTGCGCTGTCGGTGAGCAAGAGGCCGCGAGCAGTAAGTGTGAACGGACAGACTGTGGATGCTTCTTACAATCAAAATCGCGACGCCGTTATTGTCAGAATGGGCAAGAGATAGCTCCTATCCGAACGAGAGAAAGCAGTTCTACTGAGGCTTGGCGGCTATTGCGACCTTATGAATCAAGTCCAGCGATTGATCGAGCATGATTTCGCCGGCTCCGGGCGCCAGATTGGTGCCCTGCCCCGGTTCGTAGCCGCCCTGCGAATAGGCCCGGCGTGTGCAGACGTATCCGCAGGCGTCGTTGGCCAGCGATATGATGATAAGATTATCCACCCCCGCTACTTTCTTTATTTGCAGTCCGATCTCGACCAGGATTTCGCCCGGCAATCCCAGAATATAAGTTCGGCCGACGCGAAGGACCTGGATTTCAGTCGTTAATCTCTCTTTTTGGCCGTCTGCATCTATGATGCGATTGGACGGAAGAGAGCTTTTGAGGGGCAGGTCGATTCTCCTGCAGGCTGCGTCCAGAGAGATGTCCGAGACGGTCTGGATATTGCGGAGTTGTTCGAGAACTTCGGCGGCCACTGCTTTGCCTATGCCGGGACGGGAATCCCTGCCTCGGGTCAGAGGTACTATATCTCCGCAGGTTCCGGCGGTGAAGAGGCTTATCCCGCCCCACCGCGATTCAATCGCTGCGGAGGCAACGCCCGGGAAATCCGCCGATATTGCATAGGACCAATCCGGATGGCGGCTGCCACTCACTGCATGGCAAGCGTAGTTAACGAGAGAGCCGACGGTTTGTCCGCGTTTGTTTTTCACCGCCAGCGCCCAAACGTCCGGATCGACCGGGCCGAAAATCAGCTCTGGTGAATTGTCCGGAGCGGCAAAGTTCACGACGGTAAAGCCGTTCGGATCGGTTGCAATCTCGCGCGTCGCTACAGTATCGGCGCTAAGTGAGAATGTTGTCTTTACCGATCCATCCGGTCTTACGGGCCTGCGGTTGAAAACAACGTCTGGCAGATAACCTCTTGATGCGCCGACAGTTACGGGTGTGAGCTTCTCGTGCGCTCGAATCGCTGACTCGACGATTTTATTCTCCAGTGCTCTGACATATTCGAGATTTACCGCGTTAGCGGCAACCCTGGGACCTATTGAGGTTTTGTCGAAAGTCTTCGGGCCGAAGTGGGTATGGGTGCCACAGATAAGAACATGGTCTCGCGGAATACCGGTTTGCTCGGCGATACTCGAACGGACCCGGTTGGTGATCTCCAGGGGTACCCAGAGCAGATCGCAGGAAATCAGGGCTATTGAGGTGCGGCCGTCGTGAAGAACAAGCGTTCGCGCGTGGAGGGGATCGGCGACGGCGTCGCTGGGTTTGTCGCGAAAACCGTATCCGCTGAGCCAGACTCCGACCGGCGGCGTAATGTCGGTCTTTGCAGCGCCGCCGCGCAGGCCCGCGCCGCAAAAAGTAACACATAAATGAGTCAGCAGCATTGAAACCGCGATGAGGAGCCTGGGACTGTTTGGCGCTGCCATATTGAATCTCCAAAGAGAGTTCGTTCGGATACAGTTAGCTTACCCGGCGGTCTAGAGTCCGGTCAAGCCCTTCTCCGGGTGTGTCGCTGCGGTGGGAGAACTTGTTAGGCGGCTTGTTTTTCGTTAAAATTTGCCTTCATGACGCGTTTTGTTCTGATTTTCACGGAGTCAACTATGAATGAAACTTTCGCCAGATTAGTCGTATTGCTTGTTTTGGGGGCTGTTGCCGCTGCGGCGTGCGGTGCGGACGGTTATCGCAATGGAATCGTGGTCAGCGGGCACAGGCTGGCGAGTGAGGCGGGGGTAGAGATATTGAAGGACGGCGGCAATGCGGTGGATGCGGCTGTGGCGGTTTCCTATGCGCTTGCGGTTGTACTGCCGGAAGCAGGCAACGTCGGCGGTGGCGGATTCATGGTTATGCGCAGAAACGACGGCCGGGCAACAGCAATAGACTATCGGGAGAAGGCCCCCGGCAAAGCTCATCGCGATATGTACCTGGATGAGAACGGCGATGTGATTATTAAGCTGACCAGAGACGGGGCGCTGGCGGTCGGGGTGCCCGGGACGGTGGCCGGTACTCTCTACGCGCTTGAGAAATACGGGACCATGCGGCGGCGAAAAGTACTGGCGCCGGCGATTCGTCTTGCAGAGAAAGGTTATATCCTGGACGAACCGATGGGCGGTGAAATATTCAAAATGTTCGAATCCTCGAATGAGGTCTTCAACAAGCCGGACGGTTCGCGGTACGAAGCGGGTGAAAGGTGGATCCAGCAAGACCTTGCCAAGACATTGAGGGCCATCGCCGAAGACGGACGCGACGGCTTTTATAAGGGGCGCGTTGCGGACCTGTTTGTAGCGACCATGGAGAAGTACGGCGGGATAATTACGCATGCGGATCTGGCCGGTTACGAATGCGTAGAGCGGGAGCCGATCAGGGGCAATTACCGCGGGTACGGCATCGTTTCCATGTCGCCGCCCAGTTCGGGAGGGATAAGCCTGGTTGAAATGCTCAATATGCTCGAGCGGTACGATCTGGGAAGACTCGGGCACAATACGCCGGAGACAGTTCATCTTATGATCGAGGTCGAGAGGCGCGTCTTTGCGGACCGCGCCCGGCACATGGCGGACCCGGACTTTTTTGATGTGCCGCAGGAGGTGCTGACTTCCAAGAAGTACGCACGGATGCGAGGCTCGGATATACAGATCGATAAGGCCACGTCGAGCGCCGACATACGGGCCGGCGATGTGGATGAGTTTGCCTACGAAAGCAGTGAAACGACGCATTTCTCGGTAGTCGACAGGGACGGTATGGCGGTTTCTGTGACGACTACGCTTGAACGCAGCTACGGCAGCTACCTGGTGGTCGAGGGGGCGGGTTTTCTGCTGAACAACGAGATGGGGGATTTCAGCGCCAAGACCGGTGTGCCGAATACCGCGGGGCTTGTTTACGGGACGGCAAATTCGATCGAGCCGAACAAGCGGATGCTCAGTTCGATGACCCCGACGATAGTTACCAGGAACGGCAGGAATTTTATGGTGATTGGTACGCCGGGCGGGCCGACCATCATCACGACCGTGCTGCAGTGCATCTCCAACGTGATTGACCATGAAATGAACATAGCCGGGGCTGTCGGCGCAGGGCGTTTTCATCACCAATGGCTGCCGGATGAGGTTAAATACGAAACTAGATCTTTCACCGATTCTACCGCCGAAAAACTGGCGGCAATGGGCCATGAACTCGTGGAAACCAGAAGAATAGGCAACGCCCAGGGGGTAATAATCGATCCTGAAACAGGTCTGTTGAAGGGCGCAGCCGATCCGAGACGCAACGGCGCAGCCGCTGGATATTGATTGAAAACGCCCGGTGCAGCGCGGGCCGTCGGCGAAAGCTACTCAGCTCTGCTGAGGTTTTCCAGCAGTTTGTTGGGAACCTCTATTACGGTGCCGTGGCGAGACCCCTCCGGAAAGACCAGCTTTTGGGAAACATCTTCCCAGTTTTTCAGGTCTTTTGAGATTATCAGGCCGTAGTTGTGTTTGCGGTATTTGTCAAAGTAGACGAACCAGGTGTCGGCAATTTTGACCGTCGTCGGACCTTCGGCCCAGTAGTCGCCGGTTATGGGCTCCGATGGGGGCGACCAGGGACCGGTGGGCTTGTCGGCGGTTGCCAGGCGGATGTTTTTTTGAGGAGGGTGGCGGGTTTCGTCTTTGAGAAACATGAGGAAGCGATCATCGTCGCGGGCGATAGTGGAGTCTATTACGTTGAAGCCGTGGTCGTAAAACAGACATGTCGGGCTGAATGTCTCGAAGTCTCTGGTGGTGCAGCAGTAGATTCGGTGATTGTTGTCACCGTTCTTAATCTCTGTTTCGGCGAATCTGCCGGGAATGGTGGTTGCCCAGAATATGAGGTACTGCTTGTTCGCTGCGTCGTAGAATAGTTCGGGCGCCCAGCAGTTCTTTGCCGTGGGCTCGTGGGCCATGACTTCGATATACTTCTGCTGCGACCAATCCAGGAAGTTCTTGGAATTTGCGTAGCCTATGCCCTTTTCCCACCAGCCGGCGGTCCAAACCATGTGGTACTTGCCGTCGGGGCCCTGGATTACGCAGGGATCTCGCATGAGTTTGCTTTTGCCGACCAGTGGTTTTAGAAATACGCGGTTCAAATCGGTCCATGAGTACCCGTCATGGCTGTACGCCAGGTGCAGGCCGTCCTCGCCGTTTCCCCTGAACGAGGTGAAAAGGTAACATTTGTCATTTGCGCGAATCGGTATCGCGGCAAACACCACTAAGCAAAGAAGAACTGTTATCAAGCGAAGTCTGTTGTTCATATCCGTTTCCTGATTGAACGGGTGTGCGGTGTTATTGTGAAATGCTGTCGTATTTCTTTTGGCCTTTGCGAATAGCCTCTCGGTTTTGCATTTCTATTTTTTGCCTTCGGACGTATTTGCGCTGTAGCTGCCGGTCTGTAGGGCACGGTCGGAAACCGCGCATATCGGCTCTGGGCTTTTGCGCGAGCATACCTGCGCCGGCCTCGATTATGTCGAGAGCTTCGATGCAGGCCGGATCGTTCGGATCCGAAAACTTGCTCAGACAGGGACTCAAGTTCGGCCTGTCGAAGCTGATCTTGGGTCCGGAATTGCGATTGTGGTTGGCGTTTACCTTGAAGTTCACACCCGTCAGTTCCGAAAGGCGGGCAATCTGTTCGTTGTTGAGGGGCGAGCGGCCCGTGAGATTGTCCGGATAGGCGCAGTCGTATCTCGGATAGTACGGGCCGTTTATATCTATCCATGTTACTATGCGCTGGCGTTCCTCGGTACTGAGTTGGACATCCTTATGGCCCTGCATGACGATCTTCGCGAGGCGGCTTGCGTGGGAGCCCCAGCTCCGAGCCTGCTGGATTCGGTGCGTGCCCGCTCCGATGGCTGCGATATACTTTTTGCGCCAGAGTTCGTTGTAGCTTGTGTTGAAGGTGTTGGTCCTGTCCGCGGCCAGATTCAGTTTTTTGCCGGCTTCCTTGCCGTAGTCGTGGCATCGTACGCAATGCCGGTCGAATACCGGCTGGACCTCTTCCATATAATTGAAAAGTCTGGGCGGACCGTACCAACCGTCGAGTTTGCTGGGTGGTCTCTGCATTGCCAGCGGCATTTTGTCGCCAAGACCGGACGGCGCGGTTCGGCGTTCATCATGGCAGCCCGTGCAACCGGCGACTTCTCCTGACTGCACAATGGTGCCGCTGCGCATGGACTGGACCATCATCTTGTTCTCATCGAGCAACTGGAAGTAAATGAACTTGTCGGACGGAACTTCGAAATATGCCGAGCCGTCTTTTTCGACCGGAACGGTGCCGAGGATCCGCTTGTTTTCGAAGCTGTGCCAGTTCATAGCCGGACAGTGGACGCCCTGGCCGCCCCATTGGGCGTGAGTCCAGAAGCGTTTCTCGGGAGATTCCACGACGCGGAGGTACTTTACGGAGCCGGACTCGACGCCTTCCATGTGTGTGCCTTCGTACACATTGGCGACATAGAAGTATCCGATGCTGTTTTGATAATCGCGTTTAGGGGGCATGTTCATGGGGCGCGGCTTAGGGGTTAGCGGCATCGGATCGAAGCATCCGGGGCCGTCGGTGTGAAGGAGGATTTCGTTGCCGAACACGTCGAGCAGATAAATGCCCGTTTGCTCGCCCCCGCCGGTCATTCGAGAGCACAGAAAATACTTGTCGCTGAGCGGGTAAGGGTCTTCGTATTTGGGATTGACGCCCTTAAACTGGTCATAATTGCCCCTGCCGACGCGGTTTAGCGCCGCGGCCGGCCAGGTTCTTACGACCGGTTCTTTTCCATCCACGCCGAGGCGGCGGTCCACTATTGCAAGCGCGCCCCAGGGCCGGTCGTGACAGGAGGTGAAGTTGCATATAATTCGCTGAGTGACGGGGATAATTCTCGCGTCGATTACACCGCCGGGGCTGTTGGTGTTATTGCCCCAGTAGACACAATGATTGGTGCCGTCGGGGTTGACCGTCCAGAGGCCCTGGGCGTCGCCGAAATTGCGATCAACGTATTCCCAGCGATCGTAGAGAATCCTGCCGTCGGGCATCAAGGTGGAGTGGCCTTCGTGCAGGGTGCTCTTGCCGATCTGGTGAATGTTGGCGCCGTCGGCATCCATGCGGAAGAGATTGCCCATGATGTGGCGGTTGCACATACAGTATTTGGGCTCGCGGGTGGAGGAAAAGACGATGCTGTCGTCCGGCAGGTACAGCGGATCAAAATCGGCCACACCCGGGGCCGCGGTCAGTTGAGTAAGCCCCGAACCGTCTGCGCGGATTTCGTATATGTGGTAGTCATCCCGGATGTTCTTCCTCATCGCGAAGACGATGCGTTCGCCGGCAAAGTGGACTTCCGGGTCGCGGATGAGTCCTTCTTTGAGTTCCAGAAGAGTTTTTACTCGTGGGCCGGATGCAAAATCGACGGTCTTAAGTGCGCCGCCGCCCGTGAAACTGCTTGTGTTGATTTCACCGGTTACGAACATTGTCGCCGTATTGTGGTGATCGGATTTGTACTGCCTTCGTGCGACATAGAGAATCGGGTTGCCGCTGACAAGCGGATTGGCCAGCAAAGCCTCACGCTGCAGTTCCGTGAAACGCCTTTTCAAATCTTCTGGTGGGTCGTTCACGCCGGCTTTTCTAAGAGTGTTAATGCGAGCGAGAAACTGCCGGTGCTGCGGATAATCGGCGCCGAATGAGGCGGTTAAATCTTCTATCGCCAGTCGGAGTGAATCCATTCGCTGATGCAGTGCTGTTGGCTCGGCCGGCAGTGCCCGGGAGCAGCAAAACACCGCTGCTGCGAGTGTGAAGTGAATTAATTTCACGTACATCTTTGCACGATTCTCCATTGGACCGTCTTTTCTGTTCACAATCGACTGATATAGAATAGCAGATTCCGGGGCCGAATGTAACCGGCGCGGGGCGTTTTTGCCGCAATTGGACCAGCTTGCTTCGATCAATACCGCTGGCAAAACGACCCTTTTTGTGGTATCTTTGAGTGCGATGTCGGCGAAGTTCGCCGGCGCCCGAGAAGTTAATCAGACATTGGCCCGGAATGGATCCGGTGTAAATAGACAGAAGTGAGGCAGCAGTTGATTAGAATTATGAAGGTCAAAAAACGCGCCGGTTACGGTGCGTTCGTCGTTATATTACTATTTTCGCACACGGCATCGGCGGCCAACTGGCCCATGTGGAGATATGACGCGGCCCGGACGGCGTCGACAGACCACCAATTGCCCGAAGAACTTCACCTGCTATGGACCAGGCAATTGAGGAAGCCCGATCCGGCCTGGACGGAGGAGCAGTACAAACTGCAGTTCGACCGGAGCTACGAGCCGGTGGTGATGGGCAAGCAGATTTTCGTCGGGTCCATGGTCAGCGACAGCGTCACGGCCTACGATACCGAAACGGGGGCGGAAAACTGGCGTTACTACTGCGAAGGGCCGGTGCGTTTTGCTCCGGTGGCATCGGAAGCAAGAGTGTGGTTCGCCAGCGATGACGGGTGTCTTTATTGTCTCGACTCGAGCGGCAAGCTCGTCTGGAGAAAGAGACTGGCCCCGGCCGACGACAAAATGCTTGGCAACGGGCGGCTGATATCGACGTGGCCGGCCCGCGGTGCACCGGTTCTTTCCGATGGGAAAATCTACTGCGCAGCCAGTATCTGGCCGTTCATGGGGATATTCATTCATGCAGTCGACGCCGTAACAGGAGAGTCAGTCTGGCAGAACAGCGGAAGCGGTTCGATCTACATTGACCAGCCTCACAACAGTCCGGCTTTCGGCGGTGTTGCGCCCCAGGGCTATATGGCAGTTCAGGGCGATAGACTGCTGATACCCAGCCGGACCAGGCCCGCCTGTTACAATCGCAAAACCGGAGAGTTGATTTACTATAATCTGTCGGATCGGGACCAGGGCAAGCACGTAGGCGGCTACGCAGTCTCGGTGTGGAAAAAGTGGTTCTTTAACGGTGACGTGCTGCACCGACTGACCGACGGGCAGGCGTTTGTGCGGAGCGACGCTCAGGTGCAGATGCACGATAAGATCATCGCATTCGACTCGGCCGGGGATATGGTAGCCTACAGACCCGTAGAGACATCGCAAGCCGAACGCAAAAAGGGGCAGCCGCCGGTGAAGGCAAAGGGGCTGTGGAAAAGCAGTGTTAGCCCGAGACTGGACAAAATCCACTGCCGGGCCGGCAACCGGCTTTACGGGAGCAATCGTGATGGCCTGGTGGCGGCCGTAGATATTCCCGAAGCGGGCGGCAAGGCGGAGATAATCTGGAAATATAAGACAGACGGAGCGGTTTGGAGTATGCTCGCCGCTGACGATAAGCTTTTTGCGGTAAGTGAAGACGGCGTTCTGTATTGTTTTGGCAGACAGAAAGAAACCGTTGAGCAGTTCGAACCGGAGTACTCGGAATTCTTCGTTTCCGAAGGAGACCGTCGCAGGGCGCTGCGAATCCTCGATGAGACGGGAATCAGCCGGGGATACTGCATACTGGCGGGGATCGGAGATGGCAGTCTGCTCAAGGCGATTATCGCCGAATCGAAGTTGCAGGTGATCGGGATCGATCAAGATGTCCGCAAGGTCGACCTGCTTCGGCGAGAAATGGACGCTGCCGGGCTGTATGGAACTCGTGTGGCCCTTCTTGCCGGCGACCTCGAAGATTGCATGCTGCCGCCCTACATGGCGAATCTGTTTATCGTGGAGGACGCGGTCAGCTACGGCGTGGGCAGGCGAAAAAACGTACTCGATAATGTATACCGGACTTTGCGGCCTTACGGCGGACAGGCGTGGCTCGGGGCTTCGGGCCTGCACAAGATTCGGCTGGAACAGAGAGTCCGCGATCTTGAATTCCCGGGTGCTGCGTCAAAGACCAGGGACGATTGGGTGTGCATAGAGAAACCCGGACCTTTGCCGGGCTCCGGCAGTTGGACTGGACAATACGGCGATGCGGGCAATACAGTCTGTTCCCAGGACGATTTGAGACTGCCTCTGGGAGTTTTGTGGTTCGGCGATGATTCGGATTTCCTGGACGTTCTTCCCAGGCACGGGCACGGCCCGCCCGAACAGGTGGTGGCCGGGCGTTTGTTCATAGAAGGAGTCAATTCGTTCAGCGCCCGCGATGTATATACGGGCAGTATCCTGTGGGAAACGACTATCGACGATTCCGACACATTCGATATTTACCATGATGATTCATTTGTGCGCGACTATCGCGACACATCTTACAATCAGCTTCATCTGCCGGGCGCCAATACCCGAGGGACAAATTTCATCGCCGCGGCCGACAAAGTTTATATCGTCCAGGGAGCATCGTGCCGCGTTATCGACGCAGGAAGCGGCAGAGACATCAACAGGTTTTCGCTGCCTGTTATTGACGGCCACAAGCCCGAGGAATGGGCGTATATAAACATATACGGCGATATACTGCTTGCGGGGGCCGACTATGCATCTTACCTGTCCCTGCTAGGTGACAGGAAGTTGATGGACAAGTATAGGGGCCTTGACAAGGGAGCCAGTGCGGGATGGGCGGATGTATTCGAAAAGGCCGGCAGCAGACGATTGGTTGCAATGAATCGCCACAGTGGCAAAGTGCTCTGGACGATTGATTCAAGAATCGGTTTTATTCACAACGGCATAGCAGCGGGCAACGGACGAATCTACTGCCTTGACGGCATGCCTCCTTATATTCGCAAAGTGGTCACAGAGAACAAGGACAGTAGCGCTGCGGCCGAGCGGATACTTGCAGTCGACGCCGAAACGGGCGAAATTCTCTGGCAGAAGAACGAGGGTGTGTTCGGAAGTTGGCTCAGTTACAGCAAAAAACACGATGTCCTGTTGGAGGCCCAAAGGCGTTCGCGGGACATGGTTTGGGAGCCGGGCGACGAAATCGCCGCGTTGCAGGGAAGCACCGGCAAAGAACTCTGGTATAAGTCAGTCTCCTACAACGGCCCATGCATGCTGGTCGGCGATCGAGTCATTACGCAGGGGAAGGCGTTCGATCTGCTGACGGGCGAAACACATATGCGCAAACACCCCATTTCGAACGAGATGATCGAGTGGAGTTACTCGCGGAACTACGGGTGCAACACCGCTATCGCGAGCAGGAACATGCTGACATTTCGTTCAGCCGCGGCGGGCTTTTACGATCTGGCAAACAACGGCGGTACGGGCAATTTGGGCGGCTTCAAGTCGGGCTGCACTACAAACCTTGTTGTGGCCGATGGTGTGCTCAACGCCCCCGAATACACGCGAACCTGCACGTGCAGCTACCAGAACCAGACATCTCTTGCGATGATTCACAGCCCGGCGGCCGAGATGTGGACTTTTAATCGCATAAAAGCCGCCACCGAGCCGATCACACGTCTTGGCATCAATTTCGGAGCCCCCGGCGACAGGGTCGCGGATAACGGAACACTTTGGCTGGATTATCCCAGCGTCGGCGGACCCTCGCCCGCCGTGCAGGTGAAACTGCAACCTGCAAAGCCGACGGCCTTTCGCAAGCACTCTTCCCTGGTCAAAGCAGACGGACTGCGATGGGTTGCCGCTTCAGGGCTTCTGGGAGTCAGACAAGTCACTGTGCGGCTGATTCCGCAGGACGCTAATACCTCTCAGCAAAAACCACTGAATTATACGGTTACGCTTCATTTTCTCGATCCTCGGGAGAATGCGAAGACCGAGAGCGTTTTCGACGTTATAATCAACGGCGAAAAGATGCTGAAGAAATTCAACCCTGTCGAGGCCGCCGGCTCGACAGACAAAGGAATCTTCAGGTCTTTCAAGAATGTCACCACTACAGAGAGCGTGGAAATCAAGCTGGAACCTGAAGACGCCCAAGCAGAAACCTTTCTTTGCGGAATCGAATTCATTTTGCAGCAATAACTATCACGACAAAGGACCGCCTTACTCCACTTTGTGAAGAATTTCTGTTTGCAATTGCAACGATTAACCGATAGGTTTTGTGGACCGGTGATGCGATTACCAACGTCGGCGATGAGCCGGGCCCGGTGGCGGGTATGTTCGACAGCCCGCTGAACGCTTTCGCCATGGTTCTTTCGGGCGTCCAGAGCCCTTCGACCGTAATCCTTTACGATTCTTCGGACAACGAAATCGCGCGAGTAGATTCGCCGAACCCAGCGGGCTTTGTAGGGTTAATATCTAGCACACCCGTTGAATTGTTCGTAGTGCAACCGGGTGGCGCCGATAAAGTCCTCGTGGACGATTTCAGAGTAAACAGTCTGATCGAGGCGGATGTCCAGATCAGTCCGGGCGCTTTGAATATGAGAAGCAGGGGCAGGTCAAGAAATAATGCACAAGCAGTCGAATTCGCGGTCGAAAGAGCCAGGTTACGAATGGGCCGGGGAAGAAATGCCGGAGAGGACAGTCTGAGTGTATCGGGCACGATCGACCTGACGGCGGCCGATGCCGGAGACGATGAGATTATGGTGGTGGCTATCGAGAATAACGGTTCGGTGCTGCTGACCGAAGAGTTGACGGTACCGGCTGATGACCTCAACAGCGGCAGATACAGGTATCGCGGTCGAGCCGGCAGAAACGCACCCGGCGGAATAAGCATGTGTACGCTCGATCTGAGAAGGGGCGCTTTCAGGCTCAACATCGACGGCGTCGACCTGTCCGAACTCGGGTCCGACTCAGTGCTTAGATTCGAACTGGGCAGCTACTCAAAGACAGCGTCTTTGGGCTTATAGACCGGCAAATAACACCTTTTTGGCAGCTCGGGGAATTTCAACAAACCGGCCGTGCACCTGTGCGGCCGGTTTTTGCCCATGAGGGGGCTTTTTCTTGAAAACTGTTTGACAGGCGTTGAACCATCCGATATAGTACCGGGCTTTGAAAGACGCTGGGAGTGTAGCTCAGTTGGTAGAGCAACGGCCTTTTAAGCCGTAGGTCTTGGGTTCGAGCCCCAACACTCTCATTACTCTCTACTCCTTATAACTACCTGTTCTATAAGGAGTTAGGGAGAACGGCAAGTCTTGGCTACCCCCCTACTTCACCCCTCAAAACGGCTCAGGGCGTCCCAAAATTGTCCCAAATTACTTACAAGTCAGTCCTAGGCAGTGGTAGGTGAGTTGGGTTTGGGGGGGGAGGAAGGGAGCGGCAGTTCCCGGAGGTCCCTTTGCATTCATTTGTTATAATTCTCTTTCACATCTTCAATGTCTTTCCGGGATTCATCCAACGCTTTCCTTATTGCTGCATGTGAATGGGATGTAGTCCGAACAATAACAGTATTCTCATCAGTGGTCTCAGCTGGGCTATATTTTCCACCTGCCTCTGTGACGATACTCTGATAATTATCTATACCCACACGAGCAATCTCATCTTCGATAACGATTTTGTTGATCAGAGCTCTTTCTGTTTCGGGATTAACCAGTGCATAGGAACGAGTTGTGATAGCTGGTGTAGATGCACATCCAGCAAGAGAAACGACTATAAACAGCAATGACGTCCAGAAAATGCATCTCTTCATGACAGGTCTCCTTTTTGGATTATAACGCCTGTCTCAGGGGCCGGAAGAGGCGAAGCCCTTGGATGTCCCTTGCAGGCAAATGTTCGATGTTCAATCGTTCACTACTTCAAGGTGAAGTACACATTCTCCACCAGCAGGATCATGTCCAACTAATTCATACATACCAGCAGGGGCAACAAGACGCTGCTCGCCGGCGGTGGAATCAAACTTTTGCACTTTAGCACCATTAACATTACGCAAAAAGAGAGGTGGACAGCAGAATGGTGGAATAAACACTTGGCCAGATCTAAGTCTCATCGGGGTCTGGGCTGATTCTTGGACATCAAACTCAAGCTTCAATGGTGTTTGTGTAGAGGTGCCATCTAAAGCTCGTTGGGTGCTGTTACATCCAACAATTATAGTCGCTAGTATTATTAGAATAAAGATATGAGAACGAATCATTGTTTCTCCTTTCCGTTTTTACGCATCGAACGCACGGGATCAGGAGCGGCCCGACAAGGGCGTCTCCTGCAACCCGATCATTCTGACCTGCCAAAGGTCTACGTCCTTCCCGCATATCCACAATTTCCTTAAGAAGAACACATTCCACAGAGCTGGCCGCCAATCGGGCAGTTCCAGCCCTATCTGCAGACCGGCCCCACAAAGGCCTCTCATCGTACACGAGGCAGGCCGGTCACAATATATAAGACGCGGAATATCGCAAGAAGTTACGCTCTTTTTGAAGAACTGCCGGATTACTGCCATTTAGATTACCTACTCTCCCTCCTCCATCAACCTGTCCAGCCCGTCCACTCGCCCCCTGTAGTAGCTCAGAAATGAGGGTATTGGGAAGGGACCGAGGAGACCCTGAAATTGACACATTTTTTGGGCGAACAGTCCTATTTGAGTTGACTTCTTTTATACTTGCTGAAATTGGACAAAGAATACGCACGTAAACCCTTGTAAATAAGGCATTTATAGGACCTAATTCCAGCCGCTGGACCTTTTAAGCGGTAGGTCCTGGGTTCGAGTCCCAACACTCTCATTTCTTGTAAGCTTCTAAACTACAAAGGTTTAGGAGCTTTCTTCTCTTTCGACCCCCGTTTTCCCGAACCCGCCATCTTTGCCTTCCAAATCCACTCTAAACCATGCACTAGCCAAGCGAGTTTACGTGCGCACCGTTCGCAGGGTATATGCCGCATAATTGCGAACCATCATACGGCCCAAGATGAATCGACAGTCGATACTATCGAGTTCCAGATTGTGTGGGATGCTGACGGGTTGGTCAACCATGCCAGGAGGAGATGGCCCAATGACGAAGAAGAAGCCGCGAAGCAGATCGACCAGTTGTTTCGAACGCCGACCGGAAAGAAAATGGCGAAGAACATGTTTATTGAAAATTGAACGTGTCCCAACCGACTTCATGCTCAGCGGCTGCCCGAAACCTAGAGCATAGTCGTACATGCACTCTCAAGTGCAGGTAGCGGAAGTCTAAAGCGGGTTATTTACGGAGGCGTTAGAGCGAATCATGCAGCTCATACTGATAGCAGCACTGACGATAGCGGGTTCGGCCGTAGGTACTATGACCGGCTTCGGCACCTCCACAATAATGATTCCCGTTCTTGTTTTATATTACCCTTTTGATGAGACGCTGCTTTTCGTCGGAATTATTCACTGGTTCGGCAATCTGTGGAAGATACTGCTGTTCCGACGCGGCCTACGGTGGAAGTTGATTCTCGGCTTTGGAATTCCGGGGATTCTCGGCAGCTATCTTGGGGCATCGCTTGTTCCAAGCGTGGACAAGGAACTGTTGAGACGTTTGCTTGGCGGCATTATGGCGGTTTATGTTGCCTTTGTGCTGTACAAAGGATCGTTCAAAATCAAAGAAAGCATGCGGGCACAGGTTACCGGCGGAACCCTTTCAGGTTTTCTGGCGGGCATATTCGGCATAGGAGGCTCCGTAAGAGGCATGTTCCTGACGGCGTTCGATTTGCCCAAAGGCGTATACATCTGCACGGCGGGAGCCATCGCTATCTTCATCGACACGACGCGTCTGATCAAGTATGTCGTCGACGGCAGCCGGTTGAACTCTTTTACGTTGTGGTCAATGCCAATATTCATCGCCGCTTCGTTAGTGGGCGCCCACATCGCAAAACGGGTGGTGGACAGAATCCCACAGAAGTACTTCCGCACATTCATAGCGGTTTTTCTCTTGCTCGTCGCTCTCAAACTGCTTCTGTGGCCGGCCAACTGAAGACTTGCGAATTCGGAGCGGTTCGACCGACTCATCTGCGACAGATAGCATGATCGGCCACCTATGTATTCGACGGAGAATTTACCAGGCAGGCGGATTGAACGCACAGTAGACCGTCATAATGACTGCATATAGGGTGACGCCAGCCCATATCAGAAGCAATAGCAATGGAATCGATTTGATCATCCGCTGGTACGAATACCGTCGCTCGAAGCCGAATTCATCCGGCGTTCGCCTTTTCAGTGCCAGTAGGAGCACAATCAGTATCAGCAGAACGACGATCCCACTGCCGAGGCCCAGCGTCAGGTACTGGTATTTGAGTATGTGAAACTTAAACATTGTACGTAAAAATGCCTAGACTCTTCTTGAAAGACGGTTAATTCCTCCAGTTCTCTGCGTAGATAATCGGCATTCGACTGGTGGCCTGTCCATATTAACAACGGTGCTGACCGCTCGAAATCGCGCAAATATAAAGAGTCGTTTTCATGCGACCCGACCAGTCGTTCCAATCCCTGCGATAGTTTCATTACGAAGCAGCCGCATACATGGAAAAAACCGCGCTGTGGCTTGCGAAACTGCATAACGGCCGATTCGAGTTGACGCCAAAAGAAGAATTCAGAAACGTCGAACCCAAACGCCTCGCGTATTATCTTGCACCTCTGCTAAATGCCCGTCATCGCCATGCCCACCGCGTCGAACAAATCAAGAAGCTGGTCCGTGACAGGGAAATGACCCTGCTGGAGCACCGCGCCGAAATTTTGTTTCAGGGCCACGGCGACTACCATGCAAAGAACATTCTCGTCGGACGTAAACCGCAACCAAATGATCAGGAATATGTGGCGGCAGTCGATTTCCACAGTTCATATCAACTACCGCGCGCCTTCGACGTAGGGACGTTTATGGCTCAGTACAACAACATGTTCTTCGATCATCACGATGTGCAGCGCAACGCCCCGCCTGAAATCTTTCTTGAGACCTACATGGCCAACGCCCAAAACCTCGAAGGCGATTTTGCATCGCAGGTCGATCTTTACATGTCCAGAACCTGTCTGAGCATACTCTACTATCTGAACAAGGTCGGGATGTCCGACAGTGAGAATTCCTGGGCCATTCTCGTGGAAGCGGAAAATCGTCTTGCATCCGTGGCCACAATAGCAATTAAAATCGTAACCCACTTTGCGACTCAACCATCATTCCCGGACTTGGTCCGTTCGCGCTTCTTCTTCGGCGCAGTCTCATCCCACTGAGCGAATTTGTTCAACTTGACTTCGCTCCCGCAGCATTCGGTATAAGCCTGCGTCAGTTCCGCTCCGAATAAAACCACAATGCCCGTGTAAAAGGTCCACAGCAGCAGGAGGAAAAGTGAGCCGGCGGCCCCGTAGACCGAAAGAGTGCCCTTCCGGGACAGGTAAAACGAGATCAGCCACTGGGCGACCAAAAAGAGAACCGCGGTAATAAACGCGCCTATGAATGTATCTTTCCACGCAATTCTTACGTCAGGAAGAACCTTGTACATAATCGTGAATATAAGCAAGAAAAGCACCAGTGAGACCAGAGGCGCGATTCCTCGGGACAAAATCGGCACCTCCGGGAACACCCAGGTTAGAACGGAACTCAGCACAGGCACGACTACAAGCAGAATACCCACTGCAATGACCATTAGCAGCGAAAGCGCACGCTTGTACAACCAGGCCGTTACGTACCCGGCTTTCGTTTGTACGTTGAAGATTTTGTTAAGCGATTTCTGCAGATGCACGAAAGCCGCGGCCGCACCGAGCATTATTGTCGCGATGCCGATGACCGCCGACCAGGTGGCCGCTACTTTCTGTCTTTTGGCGTTCGCAAGCATCTGCTCGATCGCATCGCCCGCGGTCGAACCGAGGGAGGCCTGCACCTGTTCGACAATTCCCTGCACCGTTTCTTCACCCAGATAAGCACCCAGGGTGACCAGGAGAATCAGCAACGGTGCCAGTGAAAGCACTGTAAAGAACGCCAGCGCCGCCGCCAGAAGAATCGCCTCATCCTTTGCGAAAGCCCTAACGGCCCCCTTTAACGTCTGCTTTATGGTCTTTATAGTATTCACGTTTGACAACGTTCAGCAAACCGGGCGAACGGCCCCGGGAGTTAAGCTTGCGGTTCCAGGGCCCGTTCGCCACCTTTCTCCCCCGATTATATCAGTGCGCCGCCGCTTTTTCCCGCAGTCTTTCGACAGGGTGCTCACCTTCGGTGCTCAGGCGGTACTCTTTGCCGTACTTATCCACGTGCTCGTCGATAACCTGTATACTGGGTATCTGCCCGTCTTCATTGACCATTTTCTGGAAGCGTCGGAATCTTGAGTCGTCCCCAAGGTCCCGCATGTCCGTGTAACCCGAACCGGCCGGCGTCAGATTGACCTGTGATTCGAGGACATTTCTGACGTATTCTTTGTTCGATTCGAACTTGACCGGCTCCGGAAGTTCCTCCGGAAGCAACGACGCGGGATTTCTGTCTTCGTACTGCTGGAGCATCTCAGCCGCGGCATGAAGATGCGCGATTTCACAAGCCAGATGATGCTCCCAGATTTTCCGAATGCGATCGTCGGTCTCCGTTTCCATGCAGGAATGGTAAAGATAGCATTCGTTGTATTCGTGCATAAGAAGCCTCTCAAACCAGGTCATCCGCGGATCCGCCAGCGACTCGTAGTGCGTCACGTGCTGCTCTTCAACCATTCCGATTTCCTGGTACAACCCCCTGGCCAGTCGCGATTCGGGCCGGTTGCAGACGTTCATGTACAGGTTCATGGTCTGCTGTTCGGCCGCTACAATCGTCATAACATGCAGTTTGGTGATAACGTCGGCGCTGTCCTTGTCGTAATGCATACGAATGCCGTCCATCGGATGCATGTGCTCCTCGGCGGTGGGACGACCGGGAAATATTTCCGTGTAGTCTCCGACGATATCCCGCGCGTCCTTGTCCTCGGTCATCTCTATCAGATTGGAATAGCGATAAAGGTGGTCGAAGTCTTCCAGAAGAGCAAAGTCCAGAGCATCTTTAACCGTCGCATCCGGTTCGGTGCGTGCGAGCCAGGCGGTAAGATCGACAGCCACCTGTTCGTATCCCAGCGTAACCTCCAGAGTCGATTCGTCGCCGGGGATAAGACAGTTCAGGTGCTTTTCCTGCTGCTGTTCGATGCGTCGACTTAAAGCCGCTCTGCGTTTGGCTTCCATATCCTTGCAGTGCCTGGTAAACTGATGACCGAACCACGTACCCTCGAACTCGGTGCCCGCCATGAGGATAATACGGGTCCTGGTGTACGGATGAACCTGATGCTTATCGTAGGGTTCGATGTTCATCTTGCCCCAGTTCATAATCTGATCTTCCAGAGGTATACCCTTCTCTTTGAGTGGATTGAAACCCATGATTTTCTCCTTACGGTACCAGTCCCGGCGCTTTTGGCTGAGACAAACTTTCTTCTTGTTCCACCACGGCATGCCCCTCCCGGACTGCAACAGTTGCCCTAAAAAGGTCGGTATAAGACCAAACGTACTTTAGCGCCCTTTATTGCGGCGCCGGTTCCACTTGCACATTAGTATTTCATGGTGTGCATCATTCGATCTGGCCGGATCGTAGGGGCCACTGCCGCATTTTTACTTGCCCAGGAGGGCGCCGGCGGCTAAAGTGTGATTTGGCTGCAATCCTGTGAACTGTAAAACAGCGCGTGACCGGATACATACCGAATGATTCGAAGAGTATCCGTCAGATGCAATAGCTTCGCTCAAATCAACTCCAACGCTCTGAATTGAAGGCGGAAAGAACCGCCGCATGAACCCAGGTTTGCCGCCCGAACCGGCCGAATACGCCACGAATATTACGAGCCGTCGACACCTTTGAAAAATTGACTGGTAGACACGGCCTTGTTTTTTGCTTAGAATCCGCACTGTTTTGTCAAAATGTGGTTAGTGGTCAGCCGGGCTGGTCGATGTATCCGGTGTAATTTGCTGATGGGAGTGTGCCAATGGAACTTGTTCCGACGCAGTTGTTTTTAACCAAGGGAGTGGGCAGACATCAATACAAACTCAAATCCTTCGAGGAGGCGCTCCGCAAGGCGGGTGTGGCTCAGCAGAATCTCGTGCAGGTTTCTTCGATTTTACCGCCTGAGTGCAGGATTATCGCCAAAGACCGGGGCCTGAGAAAGCTTAAGCCCGGCGCGATATGCTTCAGCGTGATGGCCAGAGCCGATACCGATGAGTCGGGCAGGCTCGTTGCGGCATCCGTTGGCGTTGCCGTGCCTAAAGAAAGGACCAAGTGGGGTTATTTGAGCGAAGTGCATGGCCATGGAATGAATCAGCGCGAGGCCGCGGATATGAGCGAGGACCTGGCGGCAGGTATGCTGGGCACAACCCTCGGCTTAGAAGTGGACCCCAACCAGGCATGGTCGGAGAAAGAACAAGTTTATAAGGCAAGCGGCCTTATTATCCGTACAAGCAACATAACCCAGACCGCGCAGGGCAAGAGAGATCTGTGGACAACGGTCGTTGCCATGGCGGTATTTCTCTTTGACTGATTCGAAACGGTTTAAGACTATGGACGCACAAATGCAAAAACAGACTTTCGGAGGCTCGGAAGCCCGGGTATGGCAGAGCAAAACGGCGGAAATAGTGCTGGTGCCCGTTCCTTACGATGCAACCAGCACCTGGGGCAAAGGAGCCGACAAAGGGCCGGACGCACTCTTCGAGGCATCGGCTCATATGGAGTTGTACGATATAGAGACCAATTCTGAGGTCTGCAGAAGGGGTATTCTTACGGATGAGCCGGTTGACAGCTGCGACGATGCGGCAAACATGGCCGAATCGGTAAAAGAGCGAACCGCCGCTCACCTGGCGGACGGCAGGTTCACCGTGGTAATCGGTGGGGAGCATTCGGTCAGCACAGGAGCCATTCAGGCCCACGCCGAGCGTTATCGCGGGATGAGCGTTTTGCATTTGGACGCCCATACGGATTTGCGGGATGAGTACGAAGGATCTCGCTACAATCACGCCTGTGTCATGGCCCGCGTACGAGAGGTGTGTCCGATCGTTCAGGTCGGCATACGCAGCATGTGCCTGGGGGAGATGATCGAACGTGATCGCGTGTTTTTCGCCGAAGAAATCCGAAAACGAACCGCCTGGATGGATCAGGCTGTGGAGCTTTTGCGCGACAAGGTTTACATTACACTGGACTTGGACGTTTTCGATCCGGCGATTATGCCTTCGACGGGAACACCGGAGCCGGGAGGCATGGGCTGGTATGAAGTTCTTGACCTCGTGCGGAAAGTCTTCGAGCAGAAGAAGGTCGTCGGATTCGACGTGGTGGAACTGTGTCCGAATCCCGCAAACAAGGCTCCCGATTTTCTTGCCGCAAAGCTCGTGTACAAAATGCTCAGCTACAAATTCGCGTTTTGACAGGGCCGGCGCCTTCCGGGTATCGGTCCTATTGCCCCGGAGAGGCAGACAAAGCAACCCAGTTTTCTGGATTGTTTCCGGAATCGGCCGGGTCGGCGCTTACCCTGTGCAGGGCATGTCCCGATCCGTCGGCCTGCCGAGGCCACGGAGCCGCATCACCATAGATTACTTCATCGACGATAAACCACGATACATCATCATCGGGCGCGTCCGGGACCTGAGGACGCTCCAGGGCGACTCTCTCGCCCCCATTGGAAAGATTGCCGGAGTAAGGACCTGTTATGTCGACACCCGGAATCAGACCGTCCGTTGAGTAAGCTTGCTCGAAAGCATCCAAAGCCCGGACATCCGCTGCGGGGTCGAACTCGACTACCAGAAGGGTGGCGCCGGGATCAATTTTTTCAGTCGGGGTGAATGTGTATTCCACCCCGCCGTCGAGACGCCATGATCCGTCGGTATTTCGAAGAACTACGGGTTGGGCTGTCGGATTAAACAGCTCGATGTATTCTGCGTTGGGATCGCTGGGGTGATACATAATTTCGCTGATTACTATGTGCGGCAGCGGCGCGGTATTGGTCGAATTCAAAGACGGGGCCAGTGCATGGAAATAGTCGGCCCCATCGGGAAAACGGCCCAGAGACGTGTAGTTCTCCTGGCCCTTGTAGCTTACCGCATCCACTACGGCATCGCGGTCATCTCCGGGCAGATAGGACAGCAACAGCGACTCACCGGCCTTGTCCAGACCGAATCCGGAAGTGATGGGGTTATGGAAACCCGTCAACTCATCGAAAGTAATCAGGCCGGTGGCCGGTACGGACACCACCGGAATCGGCCACTTGCCAAGTTCGTCGATATCGTCGCTGAGATACCAGTCGGACAGCGGAATCGCCGAAGAAGTTTTATTGTACAGCTCAATCCAGTCGTTGGAATCATAGTCCGGGTTGGCCGGATCAGAGTAGTCGGTATGGGCCATCAGTTCGTTGATCACTATCGATGCCGACAAGTCCGGATCGGCCGATCCGGGGGAGCCTCCGATATAAGTGCTTGCTCTCCAGTTGCCCGGGTAATCGAGCACGTCCTGCGACTGGCTCAGCAGAGCCGAATCGAGCGGCACAAGCGAATGGCCCGCTCCATCGGCCGGCAGCGGCCAGCCGCGCGAGTCGTTATATTCGAAATCGGCGATTGTACCATTCCAGAAATCAACCAGCTTGATCGACTCACCGCCGTTGCTCAGCTTGCCGTCGTAGGTACCGGCAATGAACTGTGAAAGGCCGAGTCCATAGCGGGATTCGAAGGCGGGTTGGTTGGCGACTACCAGAACAAACCCTCCCGGAGCAAGGCTTTGAACGGCGGAATTGCCGAAGTCGAAGTCCACACCGTCGGTAAAGGCCAGGCCTGAAATATCCAGCACTTCGTCGCCGATATTGGTCAACTCGATGAATTCGAATTCATCACGATCTGTGTTGTCATCGGCCGGGGCTTTGGGGGGAGCATACATCAGTTCGGATATTCTAATATCCTGAAGAATAGTCGCCGCTATCGGCTCACCTGCTTCAAACTGAACGGGATCGGACCAGTGGCTCCATCTGCCCGTATTGTCGGCCATTCGACACCGTACACGGTAAGTTCTGTCCGGCCTGACGAAACGGGCCGGTACAGCAATCGTGCTCTGGAAATCGGTGATTGAATCGCTCTCCCACACAGTCTGTATTTCATACCTGCCGCGACCGGTAGGTGCTTGGGGTTCGCCCTGACCGGGATCGCAGGGGTCGGCCGGCGCCGCGGTAAGCCGAATATCGAACGTGCAATCGGAACTGCTGCTCAGGCTCTGGTTGATAACCTGGGCGGCTATGAAGTTTCGTCCGGATGTAAGATACTCGGACGAGTCCAGATGTGTCACTGTACTGAAATTATGGTTCTCCGATCGGTTGTTCACGGTCGAATTGTAAGGCATCTCCGGCGACGGCGTATTTCCGCTTCCCGCGAATGCACCGTTAATCCAGATGTTTATTCCATCATCGTAGATTGCTTCGAGCGACAGTTCGCCCAACTCACTGAGGTCATCGACGTTGAATTCTTTGCGGTAATACACCGTCGAATAAGAGCCTCGCATGTCGCTGAGATTAGTGTTTATGAAGGATTCGCCATAGCCTATCACCGTTGTGCCGGTCTCCCATGAACTGTCGTCAAAATCCGGATGTCGCCACCGACCCTGAACGCCGGACGGCTCGCGAACACCCTTGAAATAGCGCCAGCTCGAATTCTGTGCGACAAGTGTTTTGCCCTGTCCTGAAGATGTGAATGTCGATCCGGGGGCAACTTCGGCGATTCTCCACTTCAGCCCGGCGAAGGTATGATCGCCCTGCGGATCGCTGAAATCGCTGGTCTCAAATGTAAGTGCGTTAACAGGAAACTCGGGCGGGCACGTTTCGGTAATCACGGGCTTATAGGGAATGGCCGTATCGGAGGCCAGCGCCGCCATATAGGACTGACGTTCGAGCACGAAGCCTTTCATAACCTCGACCATACCTTCGAAATCTCTACTGTAACCGCGTTCGGCGGCTTCTTCATAGAACCTGCCCTGGCCGGCCTTGCTCGAATTCACATAGCTTGTAACCATAATCGGATTGTAATCCCACATCGCGCGGTCGGCGTCGACAATGGACAGCCCCCCCGCCGGGTCGTTTATCACCCGGGCGTACTCATCGATCAGTTGATTCATCTGATCGGCATTAAACAGAAGGTCGCAGAACTCGCGGACGCGGTTTTTGGCGTCTATGTTGATTGGCGTGTTGGAGAGAATTCCGGATCTTGTAAACGGATCGCTCATCGAACCGTAGTAGGTCGTCCAGGTCAGGTCCACGTCCCAGGGCAGCAGCCACCAGAGATGGTTTTGGCCGTACTCGTTAATTGTCAATTCAGGATTGAGGTAAAAGAAATGATTCTTATGCGTTACGTCGCCGTGGTGGCAGGCCCGCTGAACGGCCATGTGACTGTAGTAGTTGTCAAGATTGACGTTGTCGCCCCACCATTCGGTTCCAGGATTGGTCTCGTAAGTGTCCTTGAAGGCCTGGATATCGGAACCGTCTGTGGCGGCGGTCGGGCCCTGGTTGTTCAATTCACCGTAGCGGGCTTCCATCTTGTAGAGGTTGCCGTCGGGCAGATTGTGTTCGTCCAGAAACTTGCCGTCCATCTGCTCGATAACCATGTAGAGGCCCCAGAAATCGCCGACAAACTGACTCGACCCGAATTCGCTGTTCTCATCTATTATGCGAAAATGCACCCAGTGCGTCTTTGGCGCCGGAACATCCACGAGATTGAAGATGCCGAACGTGAGCGCTTCGAACATGCCCTGCTCGCCGCGCTGGCCGAAATTGCCCTGCTGTATGCAGGCTGAGAAATTGAGCTTGTCCCACCTCGTATCATATTTGTCCCCATAGTTGTCGCGCGCTTCGAAATAGTGGCCGCGGTTAAAATCGAATTTCCACATGTTCTTGCCCATCGCGTACCGCCAGACACCTCCGCGGGCCCGGTAGCGTATGTGGTCGTAAACCTCGCCGTCATAGACAAGCGTACCGTACCATTTGTACTGACTGCCGCGATACTGTTCAACCCAGGTGCATGCCGTAACGTCTGATTTGCGACTGAGCAGGTGGTATACCGGCACCCGCTGGAGTACCTCGGATGAGTATTCCACAGCAGGAGTAACGCCGGGGCGAGCGGCGCCAGTCCACGACGGCACACCGTTGTACACGAAGTATGCAAAATTCGGGACCGGATCGTCTTCGTAAGGGCCCGTTATCGACAGCCCGGTACTGTCCGTGGCGGTAACCCGATAGCGAATAAGCCTCCGGTGGCTCTGCACGAACGAAGGTACGACGGCTGTATATATGTCATCACCAGCTTCGGCATCGCCGTCAAGCCCCTCATCGTTCATGGCTATTTCGAACCAGCCGTCGTTGTACAGACGGTGTGTGAGCGGAATATAAGCCCCAGGCTCGACGATTCGATAGCTGAGCAAGACGCTTTCCACCCCGTCCGGATCGGTTACTTTGGCGGTTATGATCACCGGTTCGCCGCCCGCGGGCTGTTTTGGCGAGTGCTTGACCTGCCTCATCAAAGGAGGTGAGTTCTCGGCCAGGACGGTATTGAGTTCGAACGGCGTGGGAAGAGCCGAACGAAAGGCTCCTCCCAGTTCGTTATCCAGCGCAGGATTAACAAGCTGTATGGAATTGCCGGGCGGATCGCCGGTCGTGGGCCATGGGAACCCCAACTGATAGTCCACTTCGTCAACCTTGTAGCCGGCCCCGTTGCGTAGAAACAGTGTTTCACCGTCGTTGTCGAGTTTGCCCGTAAACTGCCCGGTCGGCGGCATGCCGAATTTGGCTTCGAATTCCTCGGCGTTCTGTGCGACTACCGCAAAGCCCTTGCCGGGAATCACCGTGCCCGGACTGAACGTAAAATCCACGCCTCGTGAAAAATACCACCCGGAAATATCAACAGGCTCGTCGGAGACATTATGTAATTCGATGAACTCCACAAGCTGGGTTTTGATGTCTGGATCGATGTGAATCTCATTGATCACGACGGGGCCTGTACGCTCTTTCCATTGACTCAAGATCACTTCGTAATCCTCGAGGTCGACGGAATTTGAGTTCGTTACATCTGCACAATCCGCGAGTCCGGCTTCGCAGGCGGGAGAATCCAGCCACTGCTGGGACAGCAACAAAACATCTTTCAGCGTTACGGCGCAATCGCCGTCGATATCGGCCTGGGGGCAGTAGTCGACAGGCTTTACCGCGGTCGTAAAACTCCATATTCGCCCGATGCCTGAATTTTCCGAGTCAATGACGGAATCCACTCGCCAGTAATATGTTGTGCTCGCAGCCAAAGGACCGACGGCACACTGAAGTTGATCGCCGGCGGGTATGGACCGCCTCAGTGCAGACTGCCGGCCTATCTGCGATCTGTCATTACTAAAATACACGTCATATCTGCTCACGGGTTCCGGCGGTGCCTCGCCCGGCTGCCAGGTAAGGGCAACGCCGTCTGGTTCTATCTTTCTTGCTCCGTCCGGCGGGTAAGGATTAGAGGCATGCCAGGGTTCGCCCACCCCCTGAGTGCTTACAAAATCAAATTCGGCCGTACACAGCACGCCGTCGTTGTGCGAAGTAACGCAGAGACCGATGTAAACCTCCTCGGCCATGGGAATATACGCACTGCCGACCTCGTTCCAGTTGGAGCCGTCGACGGATTCGAAACCGGTAATGGTGTTCTGCTGTCGGACGATCCTGACCCAGCGAGGCGCGTTTATGCCGGGCAAAGTCGAACCGGCCGAAGGACCGGCGGTACTGTTGCGAAACTGAAACGCCACCCCGTTGCCCGGCGTAACTATCATCATTGCATGGGCGCTCGTTGCATCGAGGCGTTCTCTGATCATTACGCCCGCCTTTGCCCAGCTATTCGTGTTCTCAACGCTCATAACGCGGGCCTCGATCTGCCCGTCCGCGAACAGGGGCATATACATATAATGGAATTCGTCGGCGTTGCCCCAGATATCGGAGCCGTTAGAAGTAATCTGGTACGTATCACCGTCAACCAGTACACTGCCCGATGCACCGACTGTGCCGATATCGGCGTTTTCCCAGGCGTAAACGCCGCTCGTTATTGCCAGATATGAGAAAATTGTAAAAAGTGCAGTTTTTCGCATGCACCCACTCCTAAGAAAAATCCCCCATCCGGAACACCCATTATAGCGTTTTTGCCGCACTAATTCAAGAAGAGGACACACTTCGGGCCCAATAAGGGCACAAAAAGACGAATTTGAAACCTACCCGGAAGACCTCGGCATGCCCCGCAGGAGTTTGACCATTACTGGCAAACCGCCCTTCCGGTCGCAAAAACGCTGTTTGTTTGATTGACACCGCTGCCAAAAAAGTGTACAATCTGCCAGATTTAATAGGTAGTACCCCAATTCAGCGGCACACACATATACTAAGGAGGAGCAGCAATGTCGCGAAGGAGAAAATTGCGCACGGTGATGGTTTCGATACTCTTGATTGCAGCCGGGGTTTTTCTACAGACTCCGGCTCTGGCGGGAACAGGCACATGCGATGCATCGTCGTCGCCGGCCACCTGCGATATTACCGTATACTTCAGCTATCCCGAGACCGACGACAACCTCGAGAACGTATGGAAACCCCAGTTCCAGGAATTGTCCAACCGGTTGTTTACCGCAACGGACGGACAACTCAGGCTCGGCAAAATTACGGTATACATCCGCGACGAGAGCCATCGTTCGGACGCGGATATTATCGTTGGAAAGCGAAGCAGCGGTATGACGGCGAACGCCCACATGGGCAAGCTGGGCGGAACCGGACGCATCTACGTAGACTACAACTTTAGCCTGCCCAACGGCAACGCTGACAAACCCTGGAACGATTCCCGTTCGGTAGGGCTGATCCTGGTTCATGAATGGGGCCACTACCACTTCAATCTTGGAGACGAGTATACGGGTCAGTGGGTTCCGCCGGCCAAGGCGAATACCTGGGTCAAAGGCGACCTGGGCGGATGGGACGGCAGCAACTGGGTAACGGGCAACGGTCATTACGGCCTATGCAGATCGGTTACTCAAACCAGTTGCGGCCTCATAGGTACGACGTACGAAAACAAGTCCATTATGGGCGGACCGCGGGCGCTTTCGGGCGGTGGCTATCCGCTGGGATTCTGTTATGATGCCAACAGCCACAATTCGGGGGCTCCGGACGCGGCAAACGATATCTGGTTGACTCATCAGCAGTTTTACTGGAACCTGCAGGACAACGACCACGATTCGAAGGACTGCTGGACGATTATGAGGCGGCTGAAGGACTCGGACGGCAGGGACGTCTTCAGCAGCACTCCAACGGCTTATCCGACGGCCCTGCAGAATGCCGCGGCCATTGACTGGACCGTTAAACCTACCATGTCCCGAATGATGCTGTGCATCGACAGATCCGGCAGCATGGGCACCGAACAAATGAATCTGGCCAAATCGGCCGCGAGAATGTTCGTTACGATCACCGGTCCGGAACGGGACCTCGGATCCACGCAGCAGGGACTCAAACAGAAGGCTGACTGGGTCGGTGCGGCCAGCTTCAGCAGTTCGACAAACCTGGATGCAGCGCTGCGGCAGGTGGATAAATGGACCGGCGGCGTTAAGGCCGACACCAAGTCAGCTATTGCGGGCCTCAGTTCGGGCGGATCGACCGCCATCGGCTCGGGACTGCAGTTATGTCTGAGCGAACATCTGCGGGTCGACGCCGATCCGAACGGCGGCCCGGCCAGCGGGCGCGTCATAGTTCTTCTCTCGGACGGCCAAAACAACTCGGGCAGCAGCCCGACCGCAGCCGCCAATGACTGCAAAAACGCAAATGTTCGCGTCTATACTATAGGTCTTGGCGACGGGGTGGACACGTCTCTCATGGCCGGTATAGCGAGCACAACGGGCGGCCGGTACCTATACGCGGGCAGCGGTTGGGACCTTATCAGCGTATTTCTGGATCTCTTCGGCGAATTCCGGGGCGGCTTGCGGGATAACTCCTCGCATACGGTGCCGGCATCGGCTGCGGCGGTCCGGACCATCAGCGTAGATTCACTCAGCGATACGGCCGAATTTGTGCTGGCCGAGCAATCCGGCGACGTTGGACTGACAATCACCAGTCCGTCCGGTGTAACTTATTCGACCGACGATCCAAACGCCGGAGTAACTTACGTACAGGCCGAACAGACCAAGTTCTTCCGAGTGGTCGATCCCGAACCGGGCGACTGGCAGGTTACTGCCGACAATAACAATCCGTCCGATCAGGACGTTCAGCTCGCAACTTTTATCTCCAGTCCTCTGCTGGACGTTAAAAGCGGCCTGGATTCTTCCGACTATGATTACAGCGCCGGAGAAACAAAGCAGCTCTTGACGTGCCTGGTTTCGGTCGGCCCGCCCGTCGGCGGTGCTTCCGTGACCGCGGAGATTACAGGCCCGGACGGAACGGACGCAGGCTCCGTCATGCTCTATGACGACGGACTCGAAAATCACGGGGATGAAACGCCCGATGACGGCATATATTCCAACTACTATACCGACACAAACAAATACGGCAGCGGCACATATACGGTCCGGTTTGTGGTAGTTAACGAGAACGGTCGCACGGTCGGACTTCCATTCGAGGATGCCCCGGACGCACCGGATTCGGATTCCCAACCGGTGCCGCCTTTCGAACGCGAGGAAAGTCTCTCGTTCAACGTAACCGGCGTTCCGGATATACAAATAGAAGACGAATGGGCCCGAATCGACCGCTTCAGCGTGACCGGACTTAACCGAAATCGCACGCCCGGAGCCGCGGTTCTTCTCGAAGGCGAATTCAACGGTGAAGGAATCGCCCCGGACAGCGACGGCTTGACGCTGCGCCTGACCGGTGAAAGAGGTCAGGGCCAGCATGTGTTCGATCTTCCGGCGTCCGGCTTCCGCAAAACCACCAGAGGCGACAAATATCTCTACAGCGATCCCCAGTCGCAGGTCTATGCGGCCGTCAAACCGGGCCAGGGAGGCTCGACACGCGGCAGATTCGTACTCTATGCCAGAAGACAGAATTTCTCAATGGACCTGGATGAGATTACCACCGAGTTGGAAATGGGTGCTTTCGACGACGAGTTGGAAATCACTCCGACCAAGTCGGTCAGACGCAACAGTGGGCTGCCCCTGGGCGCGACCTTCAGAAGGCCGAAAAACTTCTACAACTCGGCCAAACTCATGGTCAATTCGCTCGTACTCAGGCGTGATTCCAGGCGGACTGATAGAGACCGGCTTCGAACCGTGCTGACGTACGAAGCCCCGATGAAACTCAGTGCGATGGGCGTCCTGACCTTGACGATCGACAATAAGCAGATTTTCAATCTGTCGGCCGACGGCAGCGGCGGCACCGATCAATGGACGCGGATTCTGAAGGACGGAACCAAAGCCTCCTGGTCGACCCGAAAAGGCAATGAGAATTGCAGGATTAAACTTGACGCTGACAGAAGGCTGATAAGCGTTTCTATCAGCAGATCGAATCTGCCCGACACGGTCATTTCGGATAATCCGACAATTCAGTTAACCTATACGCCCGCCGGCGGCGGAAGCGGCTTCGATCAAATCGTTGAAATCGGCCTGGCCGGCAGAACACTGGGAGCAAGCGGCGACAGGCAATTGCTTTCATATTAATGCGAATACGGATTCCAAAAGACCGCTCGAAAACTTTGTATCGTTTGCTGTTCGGCCATAACGAACAGACGCGGGCATTGATTTCGAAAACCAGGAGACTTTTGGTGGTATGAACGTATCAAAACAAATATATTTTGCGGCAAGCGCCGTCACGCTCACCGCGTTCTGTCTGGCTGGGGCGGTTATACTTGTAAAACGTTCTAATCGAGCAGTAGAGGCCCCGAGCTTGTCAGTAAATACTTCCTCCCGCGAGGTGGCCTTTGCCCAGTCTGAAACCGGACCTGCACTGATACGGTCCGAAAAAGAGCAAACCACCGCCTCCGAGCCGGACTATGAAACTCGGGTCGTTGTTACGCTGCAAGAAGTGATTGCGGCCGTTTGTGAGGATGCAAATATCCCGTTCAGGTCGGTCGCGCGTCGCAGGATTGTGCCCAACCGGCCATGGCAAACAAAATCGCGACCGGAAGAGGTTATTACCGAGATAGCTCAAGCCGCCTCACTGCCCGTCATCAGTGATGGAGCTTATGTAACGCTGTCAGGCGGGCAATCGGTGGTCCTGTCGGATGTTGCTGTCTATGTTGGGTCCGACGACAGTGTTGTGGATCTGCTCGAAGACATGGGAAACAAAGACCCGGACATCCGAAGCGAGGCCGTCGAAACGCTGGGCGATTACCGCAAGCCTTCGTTCGAGCCGGTGTTCGCCCATGTGCTGACTAAAGACCCGGCCGATGAGGCCCGCATCTCAGCATCTGTAAGTCTGGAAAACGCGAAAAAGGAAGAGAGCGTCGATGCACTTATCGAAGCTTTGGAAACGGAGAGTATCGAGGTTAGAGAAAACGTTCTTGTCACACTGGAGACGATAAGCAGGCCTGACCTTCGCGACAAGCTTATGAGAGCCAGAGACAGGATTTCCGATCCGCAGGTAATTGAGGCTGTCGAGCAAATCCTGGAAGACGTATTCGACGAGCCGCTGTTTCTGGATATAGATGAGCCGGTTCGCGGCGGAAAACGTGATTCTTAGAGGTTACCATAATCGTTCGTAAAAGACCGGGCCGCAGTCGTCTCTCGACAGGTCTGCGGCCGCCAGGGTATTCTATTGGAGGGCTAAACCGGCACTTTTGTTGACGTCGCAACTCCTCCGTGCGGGCCGGTTTGCTCTTACCGGGACAAACCGCGAGGTTCTCCCGCCGGAATTCAAATCCGACCCCGCATTCCACCTGGTGGGCCACCCGCCAAGTCCACTGTTCAGTCTCGTATTGATAAAGTTCTCCATATCCAGTACCATACGGTGAGCATCCATCTTACAACTCCTTCTTGCAGCACAATGGTTATCAACTTGTCTATCCGGTTGCCCGGCTGCGATCTATCGCTTTTGCCCTGTTAGTAGCGCAAAAGCGGCAATGGTAACACAGTCAGGCCTAAAAAGTTGCGACTGCTCGAGAAGAGCCTTTTTTGATGCCGCCTCCCCTATTTCCAATCGAGGCGTACTTTTACCCGTTCTTTCCGGTTCAGGTTAATTATCCTGCTCACTTCAGGCCTTTCGCCGGTTCTGGTTGCGAGCGTACATTTGCCGTCGGAGCGAACGGCAAAATCCACGGTATATGGCCCGCAGCAGCCCGTCAGAACGCTTGCTCCGGTAATGCGGCGGGCTACGGTACGGCCTTTGGAGTCGGTAACGGTAATTTCGACGCCTGGCCGATCCGTTTGCACGGTTAGCACCTTAATTTTCGCCAGCGCTGCCTGCAAGGCGGTTGGGTGCTCTTTGGGTTGACGCAGGGGGTGTCTGAATACATCATTTAGAGCCAGACGCAGTGTTCCGTCTGCGCCGCCCAAAAGCAAATCGGGAGCTCCGTCGTCATTCAAATCTCCGGCTGCGACAGACCAGGCGCCTTTTCCAAAGCCCTCGCCTGGAAGACCCTCGTAGTCCATGTAGAGTTCGGAAAGCATGAACGAGCCGTAGCCGCGGTTGGCGTGGAAGATGTTCTCAGCGTCGGCAGCGCGGGTGATGGTAAGCAAATCCAGGTAACCGTCGACATTCAGGTCCTCGGCAAGCGTAGCGATCTGGCTGACCCGCCCGAGCCGGATTTCATTGCCGCAGCCGGTCACATTACGGGCCTTGCCCTGTTCATACACCGCCAGGATGAAGTGCATTTCCGCCGGCACAATCAGATCCTGCGAATCGACCTTCCAGATGGGCGCAAAACAGCCGGCGCCCGTCAGAGCCGATTCGTCCGACGCCGAAAAAGTTGCATAATCGAATGGGAGCTTGTGCTGCATGGGAGCGAACCGTCCGTTGCCATCCTGGAGCAGGATAAACCCATTGCCCGCTCCGTAATACAGATCGCATCGCCGGTCGCCGTTGAAGTCGCCCGGGGCGAAAAAGCCGCTCAAACCGGCGCCGTTTTTTTCTTTTTCGAGCCCGATCGAAGCGGTTGCATCCTCGAACACCGGTGAGTTCGAGCCGGTGTTTAGAAAAACCCTCATACCGCCCTTTTCGTAAGATACTGCTGCATCGGGCCGACCGTCCCCGTTTATTTCGACGAAAGCACTGGATACGACCTTTCCGCTCGGCGACCCGGGCAGCATATCCGAGCGGACAAAGCCCCCGGACGAGCCCTTATACACAATATCGTCAGCGAGCAGCTCGGGGTAGCCGTCGGCGTTGAGGTCAACGAAAGAACAGCTCACACAGCCGGGTACACCCATATCAGGTCGATTGGCAGGGTTGCTGAACTCGAGATCACCGGATTGCAGATAGATGCGCGACTCTTGGCGATTCGCAGCGAATAGATCGGGTCTTCCATCCCGGTCGATATCGAAAATAGCTACCGCCCGTATCGGAGCACTGAATTTGCCGATGGCAACCGAGTCCTTGAATTTAATCGTCGGCCTGGCCGGAAAGAAATCGAGGCCCTCGGCGGCATCCAGCATCATATCCCGCAGTCGACCCGCGTCGCCGTTGAATGTGCCGACCATCTCATCTCCGAGTGCAGCGGCCCAGTCCCAGTGCGACTTGTCGTGCAGGCTCTTCATTTGCGCTTCGTGCCACCGCGATCCGGCGTACAGGAGAACATCTCTCTCGTGTCGTCTGCGCCGCTTGCCCACGTAAGCAACTATAGTGCCGCCTTCTTCGACATCGTCGAACAGACTGGCTTCGTCAAAATCGACTTCGGGTACATCTACCGAGACGTGATTCGGTTCGAATCGCCCTTTGCAGATATCCGTAATGAGAAACACAACCTTACCGCTACCGTAATCCGCCGTAGTTACAACACCGGCGATAACGGCCTCGTGCCGTTCGATAAGATGAGTCGGCTGCAACTGTGGGTTTACCAATGCATGTGATGCGCCGGTTACGCACAGCATGAGGGCCCCAATTATGAAAGACTGCTTGCTGAACATTCCTACCTCAAAACTTAGATCATTTGGTGAAAAACCGCGAATCAGTAATCGCCCCTTCTGCCCAGGGATGGCAAATGACTGATAAGCTCTGATGATTCGCCCCTACAGTGGGGACCGAAGAACAGATTCTTGTATTTGTGCACAGCTTCCGGATCTTCGCACATCAGGCCGCCCCTGCGAAGGAAGTCGAATTCCACGCAGTCTATCGTAACGCCGCTTCCGATAAAGCAGTCGGTGCCTCGCGGAAGTTGAAGCATCCATTTGTAAAGCGGGGCCTTTTCGGGCGAGCGTTTAACAGCTTTCTCATAATCTTCGGTACCGGGCCGCGGGCAGATATCCTGGTTGGCCATTACCGAAAAAACCAGGTGAGCTTTTTCACAATCTGTGGTGTAAGACTTCAGTGCGCCCTCTTTGACCACTAAAGCAGGAACGCGACGCAATCTGCGGCTGCGCGTTTTTTGGTCGGCGTTTGCATGGTCGGCCTTGGTGTGATTCTTGAATGCCAGTCCGAATTTACAGTCTCTGGTTAGCGGCCGATCCGGCAAACCGCCCTGAATGGTTCCGCCGAGCACCTGCATTTCCGGGGAGCCGAAGTCGTTGTTCCAGCTTTCAAACACGGCTCCGTCCATTAACGCCAGCACTCCGCCCTGCTGTATGGTGGGTGATGCGTTTCTGCCCGGCTGCAAAATGCTGTCCGGACCGACTATCACCGTGCAGCCGAATATGCGGAATTCATCCAGTACGGTCACATGACCCAGAAATTCAACAGATGCGTTGTTTTTCTTATTGAAGGTGAAGTATTGCGATGACATTATTCCATCGCCCCGGCCCATGGACTCGATGGTTTCCCTGGTGTTGTCGTTGCGAAAGAACGTATGCTGTGAGCCCAGAAAACGGGTCGCCCCCTGCGAATCCATGCCTCCGCCTTTTTTGACCCATACATTGCCGTAGATACTGCGGCCCACTCCATCGCCGCCGCCGATGAAACCCGCACCGGATTCAATGGTTACATGTCGGCAGATCTCGCGAATATCCGTGCCCCGAAACCCCACACTGTACGGCGCTTGTGACGCCGGAAACAGCAGGTCCGTATTCTCGTCCAGAATCAGTTCTTCGCACGGCTTACCTTCGCAGAGCCAGTTTGCCGGTTTGGTCACGTCAAGACCGTTTCGAACTCTTTTTCCCCCACCCTTGCCGGGGTGGGCCCACACCAGAAGCCTCCCTTCGGACCACTGCTGTTCGAGAAAGTACTCCTTGCCGCTCAGTTTGGGCCAGATTGCTCTGTCTTCGAACCGCGGGTCGTGGGCGGTCGCCGCTTCCACATAAGTCGGATTCCAAACAGCCTCCAGGACGACCGCCACCAGGCAACAAGAAACCACGTTTTTTGCGTTTAATTGAGGCATAGTAAATTATCCTGCAAAGATAGCGCCGATTAAAGACCATATGAGTTTAGCAGATATAGAGAGGTTAACGCAAGTGGGTCACCACAAGTGACTTGGCTCCGGCAAAAACTAGCGAAGGCCTGGAGAAGGCGGAATCGGCTGCCAGTTCGCCGCCTCGTTACCGTAAAGCCATGGTGCGACTCGACCCAAAGAAGTGCCGCCGCCGTCCGGACTCGAAGGCCAGGGGTCCTGTCCTTCAGGATGTGAGCCATCACTGAAATTTATCCTGTCGATGCGGATGTACCGGCGCACGCCGAATTTGTCGACATCGCCCGGCATGGAGATTTCGAGCTTTTCGCCGCCGTTGCTGAGATTGCCGCTATGCCACTGCAGGACCTGCACGCCGGGCGGTGCGGCACCGTACTGCGAAACGAATTCGGCATCGTCCTTTACCAGCAGCAGCAATCCATTTGCCGGGATGGTTACGGGCGGATTGCCGCCGAAGATCAGTTCTATGCCGTCGGTAAATTTCCAGGGATCGCCGGTGGCATAGTCGTAGAGCGTTACCGGCGAGTCGGTTATGTTCAGCAGTTCGATGTATTCGCGGTCCTGATCTCCGGAAAGTGGATTGTACATGATCTCGTTGACCACAACCGGCCCTACGAGCGGATAGGCATTGGCGCTTCCCGGTGTGTTTTCGCTCATCAGAACGAAATTGAAGGTGCCTTCGACCGCCTTGCGGTATCGACCGAACGCGATGCCGGTCGGCGAAGCGTCAAAATCCTCCCGGTCGCGATAGCCGGCCAGGGCGTCATCCTGGGCCGAAGACAAAACCACCGCGTCCCCGTTTTCGCTCAGTGCGAACGGCTCGTCGGCATCGGGACCGCCGAAGTGCGAATACTCGTAAAAAACGATATAATCATTCGGCTCGATACGTGTTCCATCCGGTATGCGGTACTTCATACGGTTCGGGTCGTCGGCATCGCTGTCACTTAAATACCAGCCGCCGATATTGATAACCTTCTCGGTTGTATTATGCAGTTCGATCCAGTCGGCAGCGGCCGCATGCGAGTGTGCGAGTACTTCGTTTATCACAACCGAACCCGGCTCAGGAACAAATCCGGAATCGTCCCATCCGGGCGAGCCGCCCACCAGTGCACTCGGCCTCCAGCCCTCTTTCCGGTCGTAAAGAGAAAGATCCTTCGAAGTCGGATTTCGCAGAGTCAGCGAGAAGCCTTCCCCGTCTGTCATATCGTACCATCCGTCTTTGTACCTGAAGTTGACTATCTCCCTGCCGGCTGCATCGGCCAGCGTTATTCGCTCTCCGCCGTTACTGAGACGGCCGTCATAGTAGCCGGCAACATTTAGCTGGGTGCCGTATCTGGTCTCGAAGGCCTTTCGATGCTTAGCTACAACAACATAATCGCCCGCCGCAAGGTTCATTTTCGGGAAGGTAAAGTCGATGCCGTCCGTAAATTTCACCAAATTGAGGCTGATCGTCTCGCTGCCAACATTCGTGAGTTCTACAAACTCGGCGTTCGGATCGTTGGGATCTCCGGTGTCTTCCGGCCTGTACATGATCTCACTTATTCTCAGGTTCTCCGCAACGGGACCTACCGCAAAAACCGCCTCATTCAAGGCGCTCCAGTCTCCATTATTCAGCGTTCTCGCTTTGACGCAGGTGGTTTCATTAAGGACTACCGGCTGGTCATATTTGAATGCGGTGGGCGATACCCCGGTGACCGATGGTACAGTTGACACCGTCAATCGGGCGGTTACGAGTACGTCATCGCTGGTGGTCGAGCGATTCATTGCATGTATGGCCAGAATGTTGTCGCCGGGACGAAGAGCATAAATATAGGCCGAAACATCGACGAATTCAGGCTCGACAGCGGCCGTATCGGGATGACCCGCAAGCGATTGAGAGTTCCATGCGGGCGAGCCTGGAGCATTGGCGCGTGCTACCGGTACGCCGTTAATGTAGGCGACATAGCCGTCGTCGTATCTTATGTACAGCGACAGTGAATTGTAGTTCGATGGATTCACCTCGTCGATAACGAACGGTATTCTAACGTAGCAGCTCGCGTTGATACCATACATCTGGTCGACCAGATCGGTGCTCAATAGATCGTTGTAATCACCGTCCCGATCGAAACCGACACCGCCCGGTTCGCCGAAAACTCCAAGCCAGCTCGAATCATCGAAATCGTCTTTCCCGGTCCATGCCTGATCAATTGACGCTGTGGGCACAACAACCCGTTTGCCGGCGGTTTCTTCAACGAGAATGTCCGTCTTCGGCGTACTCTCACCGGGTGCGCGAGGATCGGAACCGTCCTTTGTATACCAGATATCGCCCTGCTGGGCTGTCATCGACAGTGCAAAACCGGGCTCCACAATTCCGCCGTGGCGACTGTAGACCGGGGCTTGAATAGCAGGATAGAGATTCCTGCCCTTCAACTGCTGCAGAACTGTTGTAGTTCTGCCGGGAAAGTAGGTGTTCATAAACCAGTCGAGTTCGGCCTGCCACTCGACGTCGGGCGTATAGGGGTTGGCCGGACGCTTGTTGTCGCCCCAGCGCGCAGATTCGGCAACCAGCGCCAGACGAATCCTGTCGGCCCATGCCATCCAGCGATCGGCCGCTGCCTGCGGAGTGAGTAATCCGCCGTTGAATAGATGCTTGTGAACGGCATCCGCGAATCTCAGCCTGTACTCGCTGTTCGCCGTCAGTTGTTGATGAACGTGAGTGGGCTGATTGTTGTTGTTTTTTCCTGTGACATTGTCGTTCGCTCGCAAGAAGGTTCGTTCCGAGTCCCAGTTGCAGAACCTGAACCGCCCTTGGGGCGATCTTCTCCTGGCCCCATACCAGTTGTTGTGGTCCCAGTCGGTGTTTCCTATGTAAAAATTCACAATCATATAGTCGATCAGATTGTCGATATCAACGTACCGGGCGATATCCTCGTAAGCCTGCTCGGAACCCAGGCCCGAGTTGGCAATTTGCATCATAATGTTCCACGTGTTGCGGTTGCCGTCCACGGTTCCGTTTTTATGCTGGACCACGTCCCAATCTTCTTTACGCCCGCCGAGGTGCTCGGCCCAGAAAGACGCGTTCGGTCTTTCTATCGTGTGGTATAGCCCCCAATACAAACCATTTATGTACAGGTGAATATAACCTTGTCCGGCGGTTATGCGACCCATTGCGACCTGCATATCCCGCGGATACTGATCACGTATGTATTGTGCGCGAATCTGCTGGCTGACGTTAGGGTGAATCCACGAATCACCGTTGCCGCCTCGAAGGATTATCGTATCGAATCGCTCCACCGGCCAGTCCTCGAACATCGGAAATTCAAGCTTCGAAGGACCGTACATCGACTTGAACAGCAGCCTCATGTTATGTTTGGAGCGGCTCAGACTCCGGCTCGCGCTGCCTTGAATCCGCAGCCCGGCGTTTACCTGTATCTCTTTGCCGCCGTTGGGGTCGATTATTTCCATCGATACCGGCCTCTCCCATGCGACGCCTTCCTGACCCGGGTTAACATATATGCCGGTTTCCGCATTCCACAGGTGTTTCTGGTCGAGAGACAGTGACATGATCCTGTGCGTTACCAGAGCATCTTTGACCTTCGGACCGTAAACCGGATCGTTGACTATTCTCGCATCCATTGCGTAGTCCGACGGCCGGTCTATCCAGGATTGCGGAAATCCAGGCGGATTATCCGGCTGTTCCAACACCTGGTCGAGGAAAATGTAGGTATGGGTGACATGCTTCGAAGGCTTGTAGCCGTACTTCACGGCTTTGGCGCGGATACATGTTGTCCGGTCGATCGTTATTGGGCCGGTGTAGCGCAAGCCTTTGGGAGGACGTTCGGACAAATCGTAAGGCTCGGAGCCGTCGCGGGTGTAATAGATTCTTGCATCGTCGGTTTCGGTGCTCAGCGTAACCGTAAAAGGTTCGTCGCACAGACCCCGCTCTTTACTGAACTGTACCTCCGCAACCTCCCCCAAATAGGCTCCCTGATTGACCGCTCCCGGCGACGGCAGACTCAAAAACCGCAAACTCTCGTTAGCGTCCGGGTAGCGTCCGTAGCTGATATCGGCCGTCTGCTCCGGAAAATGGATAGCATCTATCAGTGTCTTACCGTCTGCCGCGAACATCGCTATCTCATCGCCGTCGGCAGCGAGCTGGAAGCCCGCATGCAGACCGGAATCCGAGGTTTCGTCGTCCGCCCAGATTATCAGATAATCCCCCGGCTGTATAACCGTCTGTGTGGAAGTATCGGGTTCGATCCGCCACATTTGCGGCTCGGTCGGATCGTCGGTCATGTACATCCCGCGAACATCAATCGGTTCGTCGCCGAAATTGTAGATTTCGATCCAGTCCTCGAATTCTCCCTGTGGGTCTCGCCACGAATTATAGTAGGCATACTGGCGTTTGGCGGGCGTATCCGGATTCGAAGCCATACACTCGTTTATAGCCAGTGGAATCCCGGCCTCGCTCCATTGCGAAGCCACTGCGACATAGTCAATGAAATCAACCGAATCGTCACCATTCAGGTCGGCCGGACTTTCGGGAGGTTCGAGCCAGCGCGCGCCCAACACGAACAGGTCCTCGAAATCGACCCTGCAGTCGCCGCTCAGGTCCGCGTGCGGACACCGTGCAGCAGCGAAACTCGGCCAGAGGGTCGCTGCGAGAAATGTCGCAAATAGAAAACGCCCTAAACGATTCACTCGTACTCCAATCTCAGGCGGGCCGTGGCTAAGGCGGGCGGCTTCAATGTACGTTCTTTATTATACCAAAGAGACCCTCATTTGTGAACGCCAAAATGCCGCTCGGCTCTTTTTGATCACACTGAAGGCGATCACTTCATTCTGAAAATCAGGGGCCCGCACCGAATTTCGATGCGGGCCCCGAGTTGTCGAACAATTGTGCAATGGCCCTGCGTTTACGGCCAGAGCACTTCATCCAGCCAGGAATCGAGCATGACGGCGATATCCTTGAAATCGACGGCTTCGTCGTCATTGAGGTCGATATCCTCGGCGGTCGAGATCAGAGCCGCGACCGGCTGCTGGAATACCGAACCGGCTGTCAGGCCGGCCAGATTCAGAATCTCGCCCTGGCTCAGAGAGCGACTGTAGATCCGCAGATCGTCGAGTGCTCCAACCATAGGCCGGCCCGTGTTCCAGGGCTCGTTTGCGATAACCACGTGCCCAGTCTCCACAGTATTGACGGCGTTGTTGTTCAAGGCACTGATACGTTCAAGTGCACCATCTACATACAAATCGACGTCTTCAAGCATGGGTGTGCCGTCATTGGTGAATACAGCCGCGGCGTGATGCCATTCGCCGTCGCGAATATCGGTTGATCCACAAATGAAACCACCATTAACTTCGCAGCGGATGGTGCCCGGCAGACCGTTGTTGCTCTGCTGCCTGAATACCCACTTCTGGGTCGGCACATCCTGGCCCCAACTGACGAAGTCCGCGTCGTCGGCGTCATCCGATTTGACCCAGACGGCCATCGTCCGGTCCGAAGCACCGGTCACACCGTTGAAGTCTGGCACCTCGGCCCAGGTAGTTCCATCGGTCTCCATGGCCATGCCGCTGACGCCCGTAACGTACGTGATTACGCCGTTCGCATCCGCATGGCGGCTGTTGCCGGAACTGTCCAGAAGCGAATTCTCGAACTGATAGCTGGCTTCGAGATTGGCGTCGCTTGCGGTCTCAACCGTAACTTCGTAACCGCTCGCCAGCCAGTCGGCAACCAGTATTGCAAGATCGGCTTCGTTGACCACGCAGTCGTTGTTAAAGCTCGCGGCCGGTTTCGCCAGGTCGGGCACGCATCTGGGGGCATATACGCGCATGTCGTCGACATACAATCTGCCTGTACCGCCGGCCGGTCCGCCGATAGTCCCGACACCTACCGCAACATCCTGCACGTTTGACAGGTTCACGCCGGCAAAGTCCGCCAGCGGAATATTCCATTCCTGCCAGGTCGTATTAAGAATCGCGTCGGGATCGGGATGCGTAACCGTCGCTTCGTTTATGCCGTCGCTGAGCTTGACGAACAGAGGCTCGGGCTCGTTGCCGCCGATAGCCTGAGTCTGCAGATTCGTTACCGGCGAACCGTTGATTGTAAAGTCTGAGAAGTTCGCCTTGCAGATTTGACTCCTGTCGTGACTGGTCACAGCTATGCCGACATAAATCGTATCGGACATGAAAACATTCACGCCGTCAATCTGCTCCCATGTGGCCGTACCGTCTGTGGAGTAGTACACATTGGTATTGCCGCCCGCAGAGCGTTCGAGCTTCAGCCAGACCGGTGTGGTAATGCCGGCAACGGTGGTACTGGCACTTGCAACGCCGGTATCCGTTCGACGCTGGAACGAAACGCCCTGGCCTGGAGTGGCGACTACCGAACTGTGAGCCGAATCGTCGTCCAGACTCTGTCGGACCATAATGCCGACTTTCGCCCACGTATTCGTAAATGCTACGCTGTTGATCTTGACAATTGCACTGGTGAAAGTGTTCACATTTGTCTCGACATAAGCGAAATTGAACTCATCGTGATATGGCTCGCCGCTTTGTCCGGCATAGGTAACATTCCAGATGTCGGCGCCGCCGCCCGATATAGTCGTCGAGCCGTCCGTTTCATTCACCAGACTACCCGCCGGCGAGGGTTCGCCTCTGAACCACAGGCTCAGTGCGGCTGTACCATTCCTGTTCCAATTTGTGCCGAGCGACAGATTCGCCGGATTTGCGTTGACCATCGAATAATGCACGCCGAGACTGTTCTCGAAGGTGCCCGTGTTGTCATACTGCACGAACATCGCCTGACTGCCCGAATTAGCGGCACTGGTCGGATTAACCACCGAACCGGTCCCGTTGCCGGGATAAGCCGGCGGCGGATTGTTGTAGCCAAATCCGTCGAGCCAGGTGTACCATATTCTGCCTCCGGGTTCGTTCGGGAGTTGGAGATCGCCGTAATCCTCGAAGTCATCGATCAACAGGAATGCGCCGAGAGTAAACGACCAAATACGGCCCGTAGTGAGCGAGCCGTCGGTGTTGTACTCGTCCACACGCCAGTAATAAGTCTGACCCAATGCCATACCCGTCGGAATATAGCTGTTCGGGTCCTGTCTGCCGATATAGACGCCCATCGGATCGCCGATGCTGGCGTTGCGGACCGCATCTTCGTTAGTACCGAAGTACAGATCGTGCCTTGCAGCCATGTCTCCGGGCGACCAGCTCAGCACACTGAACTGGTCCACCGTAACAGTACGCCAGTTCGTCGGAACCGGATTCCAGGCCTGCAACGGATCGCCCCTCATGACCAGCAGAACGTCGTCGCGGGTCAGACCTTTATCATAGATTCGCACGTCATCCAGTGACCCGGCCCATTTCTCGTTATGCCCGCCGTAATCGGTATGGTCAAAATAGGTGGCTTCGGATCGCGAACCGATGAAGCCGTAGCGGGTATTCCCGCTGCCGAACCCGGTCCCCATCGATGTCGTAGCGTCCAGCCATCCGTCGACATAAAGGTTCACCGTGCCGTTGTCATAAACCGCGGCTACGTGATGCCAGTTGCCGTCGTTTACAAGGGCATTGCCGCCGAAATCGAGCTGACCGGCATCGGTCATTGTCTCGAATCCGAGGCGCCCCGGACCCATGCCTCCGTTATTCCCGCCTATCTCGAACCGCCAGTACTCGTTACGGTCGAAAGATACGATACACATGGTTCCGTCTGTGCCTTCGGTGCGAACCCATGCGGCAACAGAAACGGCCGGCATGCCTGTACTTGCATAGCTCAAGTTGCTGATTGCCGCATAACTATTGCCCGCATCACCGTCCGAAATCATCGCTCCGTCACCCATATAGCCGGGTGTTTCGAATGTGGCGTTCCCGCGCAGATACGCATGATTACCGCGGCCGGCTCTGTCCAGAACCGTATCTCCGGCCAGTTCCTCGAAGGTCCACTGGGCGACAAGATTCGGATCCGACGACGGAGGAATGTAGGGCATCGTAGTGAAACTCCAAACATCGCCTTTGGCCACGAGAAGATCCGCACCTTCGAGTCTGGAGGTATCGATTCGCCAGTAGTAGGTTGTATCGTATTCCAGGCCCGTCAGGGAGTAATTTGTATTGGCGGTGCTCTCCTGGAATATATCCGCCGTGGATGTGTCCGCATTGTTGACATCGTCAAAGCTCGTGCCCAGATACACATCCTGGATGATCATGCCGTAGCCTTCGGTCCAGTTTAACTGAATATCCGTCGGCACGTTTATTTTGCCCGCGACCGGATCAGGCTCCGTGGCCTTGAGAGATGGTATAGTAAAACTCCACACAGTCCCGGTCCAGGGGCTGTCAGGATTGGCGTCATTGATAGCATCGACCCGCCAGTAATAAGTGCTTCCGAACGTAAGACCGAATTCCAGGTGCGATGTACCCGTCTTGATGCCCTTATCAGCTTCGGCCGCACCGGTAGCCACGGCGTTTCGGTCCTCGCTGAAGTATATCTGATATTCAGTCGCATCCGCACCCGGCTGCCAACTCAGTGCAACGGTTGTGCTGGCGCTTTCAGCGCCGTCTGCAGGAGTCGGGTCATGAGCCACCCGGATGACCATTGTCTCCTGGATTTCCGCTTGAGTCAGCTCGCGATCAAAGATGCGTACGTCATCAATCAGGCCGTTGAAGAAACGGTCGTTCTGGCTGGGGCGGCTGCCAATGCGAACATTGGCTCCCGACGTTGTGTTTACTGCATCGGGGTCGTTAACAGTCTGCTGATCTTCCTTGCCGTCCAGCCACAGTTTGATGTCATTGTTATTAACGGCCGCACTTTCAGCAATAGTCACCGCGACGTGGTGCCATTCGCCGTCTGTCAAAGGTGTATTGCCCTGAATGTTGCCGGCATGATGCTCGAATCTAAGCCTTGAGTCGTTGATTCTGAACCCCATCCTGGTCCCGCTTCCATTTGGCCCCCAGCCTACGATTGCGCCGGTTCCGGTTAGGCTCGTCTTAACCCAGGCCGTCACACTTCGGGAGGCTGTTCCCAGAATTCCAGTCCAGCCGACAATTTCCACGTAATCGCCGGCCCCGTCAAGAGCCACGGCTTCGCCTACAAGGCCCGCGGTCAGATAGGCATCGCCTCGAAATGTCCCGTGACGATTGTTGCCGGATGAGTCCATCGCCATTCCGGCGCCCTCATCGTCCATCTTCCACCAGCCTACAAGCTCGGCGGAAACCGGCGATGCAGCAGCCATGCACACCAGCGATGTTATTAAAAATGACAGAGTGATTCTTCTACACATGACAATCCTCCTTCGGGAAAGTATAAATAGGAAATGCGTTCATTCTCCGCCGAGCCGGAGAGCCCCCCTGCTTTGAAATAGACCTCCAAACTGACACCTTTCGGTCCTCTGTTTGCGCGGTTGTTCGCGACTAGCTTTCCATCATCCCGCTCCGCCGAAACGCTGGGGATTCACCCAGACAAAGCAGGCGGTTGCTTGGCCACGGTAAGCAAAACCTGCACAACTGATATTATGTGCTTGGCCGTTCTCTGTCAAGAAAATTATCGGACAAATAGCCAGGTAGTGCCCCACCAGGCCTCAAAAACCCTTTTTTCACTAGCGTTGCAGAGGGACATGAACAGAAATGCAGGTGCAAAAAAGCTGCCTTTTCGATAAAAACGGCATTGACAATTATATGGATACTGATGTAATATAGGACTCGCAAGGAGTGTTGTTTCTACACGGAACAGCGGCTACACCACTGCGATTCCCGCCCCGACAGCCGTTGCGTTCCGCGTGACGTAAAGAAACCGGCTGATCACAAAACAGACCGATTAAGCCACTTAAGAAGGAAGGCTATGGACACATCCAGTCAGAAATCGACAAAACGCGGATTCACGCTTATCGAACTCCTGGTCGTCATCGCAATAATCGCCGTACTCATGGCCATACTCATGCCCGCCCTCCAGGCGGTAAGACAGCAGGCAAGAGGCGTCGTCTGCATGTCCAACCTCAAACAGTGGGGCCTGATCTGGAAAATGTATTGTGACGAAAACGACGGCAATTTCCCGCATCCGGCACTGCCAGATATGCAGAATTACTCGGGTGGTGTGAACTGGACCCGGGGAACATGGGTCTTTGCATTTCGCAATCAGTGGAATACCAAGTCGGATATACTCAAGTGCCCCACGGCGAAGAAAAGAAGGCCGGGTCTTCAAACTTGGGGTAGCACATTCAGGACGTACATCATGGGTGGCGACAATGCTTACGGAGATTTCAAAGAAGAATGCAGCTACGGCCATAACAACTGGGCTTACCACACACCCCCAGGTTATACAAGCCCCATTCAGCTACGTGTTATAAAGGACCACTGGCAGCAAGCCTCTGTCAAAGGCGCCTACCGCATACCTCTGTTCGGCGATTCTATGTGGCGCGGCGGCGGGCCCTGGTACGATAACTCGGGAGATCGGATCGCCCCCCCTGACTTCGACGGTCAGTGGGTTGATTACTACCACGAAATGAAGCACTTCTGTATGGACCGCCACAACGGCGCGGTTAACTGGCTGTTTCTTGACTGGTCGGTGCGCAGAGTCGGCGTCAAGGAATTGTACGTACTCAAGTGGCACAGATCGTTCAATACCGCCGGCTACTATACCCGCGCAGGCGGCATTCGCACCGAGGACTGGCCCGACTGGATGCAGCGGTATACGGACTATTAATTCTGGATCAACTGCAAAAAAGTTGGTGAAAAGGGCTCCTGCGAATCCGGCGAGTGTTTTTTGCGTGCGCCTTTCTTTCGCCGCTTCAGGGCCCTTACGGGCTCGCAGGAGAGAGCGGCGAAAGCGGACTACGGCGGAAAAACAAGCCCCGAACCGTGGGGGCCGGCCGAGTAACGGTAAGGGCTTGCAGGGCAACAAGTTAGAGGCCAAGACTGCCCGCGGCGGACCAACTTATTTGCAGTTGAACTTTAATTCTAAAGTCGATAACCGGCCGTTTCGAGCCATAAACCAGCCAGGCATCTACAGCTTTAGCAGTTAAAACGTATGTGCGGCGGGCTTCGCACGATATTTGTTTGGTGGGACGCAAAATTACCGATTTTCCTTGACTGATTCACGGTCCTCTGATACAGTAACCGGTGGATTGGGGAAAAACAAGTAAACAAGCCTCTGTGGGGTTTCCTCTCCTCTTCCTCTCTCTCCCGACCACAGAGGCTTCTTTTCTGCGCACCGGCTCCTTCTGCGCATGCGAACGCCTCCCTTAAAACCAGGCGGCAAGAACCGTCCTGTCTTTGTCATCCTGAGCGCCGGCGAAGAATCTGGGCTTCTAATAAGATTCTCCGCCCGACATAGGCGACATAGGCCGGCTGTAACCCTGCCTCTTATATCTGTCCAGAATCGCCGACAGTTTCTTCACGACGTCGGGACGCTCATTGTACAGATTCTTCTTTTCAGTCTCGTCGGTGACCATATCGTACAACTGTCCCGGCGGATCGTCCTTATCGCCTGACCCGCTCCAGCCGCCGGAGCCTCTGCCGAAGATCAATTTCCATTTGCCCCGCCTGATTGCGAACATCCCGTTTCCCGAGTGGTGAACGGTCGCTTCGCGTATCGGCTGCTCCAAACGCTCACCCGTAAGAGCCGGCAGAATGTTGTAGCTGTCCGGCGCCTCATCTTCGCCCAGCGAATACCCGAGAATGGCCGCACAGGTCGCCATTAAGTCCACATGACATATCGTTTCATCACTTACCGAGCCGCTTCTTATCCGTCCCGGCCAGCGGGCGATGAACGGAACGCGATGCCCTCCGTCCCACACGTCCGCCTTAATCCCCCTGTATATGTAGCTTGGATTGTGCTTGTAACGACGCACACTCCTGATGCGTCCGCTCATATTGGTTCCGTCCCGCCCGGGCGAACCGTTGTCGCTGGTGAATATCACAAGCGTGTTCTCGGCGAATCCATTGTTCTCGAGCGCGTCCAGCACCCGCCCGACCACATAGTCCACCTGATACACAAAATCCCCGTACCGCCCCGCCCGGCTCTTGCCGAGAAACTCCTGTGCCGGAGCAATGGGTGTATGCGGAGCCGTCAGCGGCATGTACAAAAAGAAAGGCGCACCCTTTTCCTGGCGAAATGCAGCATTGTCCAGTTTGCCCGCCTTGCTCTCGATGTACTGAACCGCTTTCTCCTGCAGCCCGCCGAGTATATCTTCGAGTTTCCAGCCTTCGAGCATCGGCCCAGGGGCCCCGAACATCCCCGCCGGCTTGGTCTTCGTCGGAATTCCTACTGTTCGCTCGTTTTCAATAAAGCAGTAGGGAGGAAAATTGGGAACCGCCGTGCCGAAGTAATAACCGAAACCTCTCGCTGTCGGCCCGTCCGTAATAGGTTTTTCAAAATCTACGTTGGCCCCGCTGTTTTTGACGTTCCTGTTGCCCAGGCCGATCGGAGCCTTGCCGTCCTTCGTCGGCCAGTTCATGCCCAGATGCCACTTGCCGACGCACGCCGTATCGTACCCGTGCCTCTTGAGCATTTCGGCCACCGTAAGACGGTTACGCTCTATCAGGGGCCTGTCCCAGGGCCAGAGCACCGACTTCTTCAGCCGTGACCGCCAGCAGTACCTACCTGTGAGAATGCCGTATCGCGTCGGGCTGCAGACCGCCGACGGCGAATGTGCATCCGTGAATCGTACGCCCTGGCGGGCCAGCCTGTCCAGATTGGGCGTGGGTATCTTGGAATCGGGATTCTGGCAGGCCAAATCACCGTAACCCATATCGTCCGCCAGTATGAACACGATGTTCGGCGGTTGCCGGTTCTCCGCATTACACTTCTCAACAGGCAAGAATCCTGCCGCGGCCGCAAAACCGGCCGCCTTAAGAAACCTACGTCTAGTAAAAACCATCAGCTAATCCTCTGTTATCGTAACTTTGCCATCTTCGTTTATTCGAATCACGCATCTGTAATCATTGGGATCGAAAGCCTCCCCCGCCGGCAGGACGTCATAGGCGATATCGTTCTTCAGGCAATTCTCGACGTGCTTGAGAGCCGGGGCTAACACCTGTTTGTAGGTCAGGCCCCGGGAATTCTCCCGGCTAAGCGGAAAGAAATGCGTCCCGAACATATGCAAGCCCCAGCAGCTCGGAAGCATATAACCGTACGGCAGTACGATGGCGACGTCGGCTCGCTCCAGCAGTTTCTGCAGCGGCGGCCTGGGATTTGCTTCGGCGTAGTCGGTTATGGCCTTAGCCAGCCCAAGCTGCTCCACGAAAGGGACGTGATGGTCGTGATCGGAAGTCCAGAACCATATAAAGGACGCCCCCATGTCGTATGCGAGCTTCATCGAGGGCACCCTTAGTTCCGGTTCGGACTGGCCGTACAAAGACATGCCCCATCTGGCCTTCAGCGCCCGCGCCGGTCCGATCATCTGGCTGTAATACCACACAAAGACATTTCGAGGCGTAACCGGGATATCGGTTCCGAATTCCTCGTTCACTCGCTGCAGAATTCGCCCGCGCGCTTCGTTGCCGGGACGAATCTGCCAGCGGCATTCCTGCACAAGGCCGTAACGATTCGCTTCGAGCTGATAATAAGTGGTCCCTACATACGTCTCCCAGATGGGTATCGCCGGCTCTGTCAGCTTCATTGACCCTATATCGATGCCCCCCTGCTGCAGCCGAGTACGATATGCGAACCTGCTTTGCTTATCGGCTATGTACTTTTGAATTCTCCGCACTGCGTCCGTCGGCGAATCCTGCGGGTCGTATTTGCCCGCGAGCCTGCATGCCGGCTCGTCTATGAACATGCCGGCGCCCATGAAGTTGGACCTAAACAGCTCTTCGGGATAATCGATTTTCCGCGAGTAGTTTTCGTAAAAAACCGACTCGTTTCGGATGTGCTCGATCTGGCGTTCATCCACCAGAAAGTAGTTGAAACCCGCCGCGATCATCCTGGCGTAATCAACTCGTGTTAGCGGCACATAGTTATAGTTGGCCTCGGCACTGGGCCGTCCACTGCCGTCATCGCGAAAATTCCGGCTTGTTCCTATCAGCAAATCGGGATTCAGAACAAGTTTGACTATCACTCGCGGCATATCCACGAATCCGGACTCGTAACTTGCCTTGCGGCGTAGCCGATGCCCCAGAAAAGTACCCTTCTCGAAGCTGGGCCAGCTACCCGTATCCGGCCTGGGAAGAAGTTCCCCGGTGAAATCAAAAAGCGGCAAAAGCGCCTTTTGCGTTCGGGCGTTGATGTACTCAACCGCATTGCGCCCGGTTTCCTGAAAAATATATCTGCGGAAATTCGTATTCCCTGATGCATTCGGGTCAAGCGACGCCCCATCGGCTAGAATCCACAATGTAAAGCCACTGTCGTCAAGTTTTGTGCACTTAATCCGATGCCAGAAACACCCTGCCGGCGCCCCCGCCGGACTCACATCGACCCGAACCGTCTCCACCAGGCTGCGGCTGCATTCGTCCGGCAAATCCACTTCGTAGACTGCTCCGCCGCCGGACTGAGCCCGAATTGCTGCTGAAAATGTAATAAAAGCAACGAGAACCGTCAAGAGCCGTAACTTCATGTGTCGAGTCTCCATAAAAACACAATACGGGCGCCTCTAACAAGGTGAACATCGCCTCAAGCCAAGCGGCCCGGTCTCCGGCAAGCATCGTCTATATAACCTCACGCCGTCCTTAGTCCCAGTCCGCCGCGCAAATCCAGACTCGTCTTGCCGGGGGCTGAGAATTTGAACCACCTGATATTACCATAAAGGAACCTCTGCTGCCAGTTGATCACACCCCCTGCTGTGTACCGGTTACAGCGAAAAAGACCGAATTTTTGCGAAACTCT
>CAYOTO010000001.1:0-174231 GCA_964406945.1 uncultured Pirellulales bacterium | reverse complement strand
TAATTCTCAAAGTAGTTCATTTCGGCTCACTTCTGGTCATTTTGGGCGCATTTGTTGTAAAACGAAGAAGAAGATGGCAGTAGGTCGGAGGGGGCGGGATAAAGCGGGATTCGCCGCGAGACGGCGGGAGGATGCGATCTGTGGGGGTTTTGAAGCGGAGGGGTTTGTGGGGCGATAAATGGCAGTGGGGCTCTCAGGCGGCCACGTGCGCAAGCGAGATGGCAGTGTGCGCTGTGCGGAGCGTGATCCGTTTAAGGGCGTTTAATCGGGAGTTAAACAGCGTTTGGGGGCGGTTTAGGGTCGGGCTAAAACGGCAGAGTTCCGGACGTGCATTGCGGACGTGCGGACATCTGCTGCGGACATTTTTGAGGGGGGTTTTGGGGTGAGGGCAGAAAATGAGCGGGCGGGATCGGGGGGTGGTTACTCGATTTTTCCGCCTGGCGGTCGCCCTCGTGAGGGGCGGTTCGGTATTCAGTTTTCAGTGCCGGCGTCGCGTTTCGGCCGGCGGAATTCTCGCTCCTGCTATTTGACGTGGAGGACCAAAACGGCCGGCATCGCCACGAAACCAATCAGTGCCAATAGCTTCACCACGATCATTGTTGTTTCCGTTCTTCTGTCTTGCGGCTTTGTATGCCGCGAGGTATCTTTCGTAGGCCCGGCCGCGAGCCTTTGATTCGGCTGTCTCGACGGCGCCGTCATGGTCCGTGGTGCGGTTCGGCGGAGCCAAGGGCGGCCGGGTTGTATCTACTTTGAATTTCACGTTATCTCCAGTCCGGCAGTGGTCGGCTGCGGCTCGCGCAGCGGCCAGTCGTGCCTGTGATTGGCGCTCCCAGTCGAGCAGGTCCCGCAGGTCTTTCAGGCGGGATTCGGACGGCCTGAGCTGGTCGCCGTCGGGCGAGTCGATTACCTTTCGGGGGTGCTCGCCGTAGCAGTTGGTTGTGTTGTCGCTGCCGCAGAACCTGCAGTGGGTGAGCGGTTCTTTTCGAACGTCGGTTCGATGGCAGCTATAACAGTAGTGGGGGTAGAAAATGCGGGTGGTCGGCTCGCGGATATCGGCGGGGTCGATGTCGACGGTGAATATCCGCTGGCGGCCGCGTACGGGCAGCGGTTCGATGGGGCGGACGTTTGCCAGTCGCCAGGACCATGCGCCATCGTAGAGCGGGCAGCAGGCCGCACGTTCGTCCTCCACGGTCATGGGCCGGCAGTCTGCGATCTCTGCGATTGCCAGGGCCGTACCTGTCGGCAGCCGGTCGAACTTCGGGTTCTTGCTCGCGCAGATGAGAATATCGCCGCGATAGCTGGCGGGCCAGCGGCGGGTCTCAATCGTCTTAAAGCCGAAGGCGATCAGTGACGCGTATGGTTGATGTAAGGAGATCGCTTTCATCGTGTCGCTCCAGAGGGCGGGGTGTGTTGTTTGCGGAGGCGGCGGAAGGTGGCGGAGATCCGGGGGCCGGTCAGTTCGACGGCTCCCAGGCGCACGGCCTGGCGGCGTTTGTTGGGGGTCAGGTCGTAGTGGCCCCCCAACGAGCCGTTCTGGAACCAGGACCGCTTGAGGCCCAGGCGGGCGGCGAACTCTTGCAGCTCGCGGGGCGTGTCGGCCACGAGGTGGCAGGCCCGGTCGTAGGGCCATTGCCGGGTGCGGCCGGTCTTGAACAGTGGGTCGACGTAGACGCTCATCAGAATTTCCTGGGGAGTTTGTAGTTGGCGATGAGTAGCTCGCGGCGGTCGCCGGCGGCGGCCTGCTTGTCGCGGCTGACTGTGTATCTGGTTGTGACGCTCAGCATTTTGAAGCCCTTGTAAAGCTTGCGGATCTCGGGGTGGTCGTTGATCGAGAGCAGGAATTTGCCCTTGATCGCCGCCAGGGTCGCTGCCAGCCGCTGCTGGTCGGCCATGCCGAAATCGCCCTTGTAGCCGGCGGTGCCGAGGTAGGGCGGGTCGCAGTAGAAGGCCGTCCAGGCGCGATCGTAGCGTCTGATAACATCCTCGAAGTCGAGGTTCTCGATGCAGACTCCGTCGAGTCTTTTGTGGCTGCGGCGGACGGCCGAGAGGGCCGAGCGACGGAAGCGGCTTTTGCCCGTGGTGACGTAGCCGAAGTGGCAGTCGTTCGTGCCGGCCTTGCCGCCGAAGCAGGCCTTGAGGATAAACCAGAGGCGGGCGGCCTTCTGGATATCGGTGAGGCCGGGCTGGGACTGATAGTCCGAGAATTCCGTACGGCTATGCAGTAGACCCCGCAATTCACGGAGGAACTCGGCCTCATGGCAGCGGACGACTCTGTACAGGGTGACCAGATCGTCGTTGATATCATTGATTGCCTCGCTGGGGCTGGGGCTCTTGGCGAAAAGCAGATTGGCGGCTCCGGCGAAGACCTCGACGTAGCACTTGTGATCGCGCAGCAGCTCCGCCAGGCGTTTGGCCATGCGGCTCTTGCCGCCCATCCATGGGAAGAAGGAACTCATCTTGCATTCTCAATTCTCCGATAGTTTTGGTTCATTCCTTTTGACGCCGGTGCGTAAAATGCCGCTGCGGGTGCTAGCCGCTTCGGCAGCGGGTTGTTCCGATAGTCCCGCCGCACCGGCACCTGTTTTCTCATGTTTTGTTGGTTGTGAAGTCGGTCATTACTTTGGCGTTGTGGGTGATGTAGGCGGCGGGCGAGCCCGGGGCCGGGGGCATGATCCGGCGCCAGGGGGCTTCGGGGTTGCGGCGGTGGAGGATCTCGAAAGAGTTGGTCGAGCCGTTGAACTTGTGCAGCTCCTCGCCCACCTGTATGCCTTCGTAGAATAGTGCGAATGTTATCATTGTTTCGTTCTCGTATTGTGTGTTGTGTTCATTGTCGCGGGCCAGATCCTTCGCTGCGCTCAGGATGACAAGTAGGAGGCTCAGGCCGGCAAGCTGATTCGTCTTCGAGGGTGTGGGCTTTGTGGGTCAGGAGGATTCGGGTGGTGTCGACGGCGGGGCTGTCGGCACGGCGGAGGATTTCGAGTATGCTGTCTTTGAGGCGGACCTTGAGGTGGGCGATCATCCTCTCGGCGCGGAGGCCGAGGTGGGGCATCCTGTGCGCGATCATCAGCGGGCGGACGAACTGGTCGAATTGGCGGGTGCGGAGCGAGGCGAGATCCACCCTGGCATTGAGGTTGCGGAGTGTGCCGAGCCAGAAGGTGCCGGTAATGTACTCGTCGGTCATGGCCAGGACTCCGTCGACGGTCGAGTCCAGGAAGGGCTCTGCGCTGACGGAGGTGCGATAGCCCGCGAGCCGGGCGGCCTGGAGGCTCAGCAGGCGGCTCTGGAAGTTGGGGGCCCCGGGCTCCCAGAACTTGAGCGTCTCATCGGACAAGCTGCCGATCGTTATGCGGAACTCGATGCGGTCGGCGTGGTCGGCCAGGTCGCGGGTGAGGTTCTCCATCACGCGGATGTCGGCTTTGGTGACTATGAGGACCTCGTTGCCCGGTTCGAGGATCCGCTTGAGGTAGTCGGTGCAGGCGGCCAGTGTTTCGGGCGTTATGTCGTGGCGGCTGGGGAAGACGAAGCGGCCGCTGCGTTTGCCGAACCGCTTGCCGGCGGCTTTGGCGTCCAGGGTCATGGCGGGCCAGTTCTCGACTGTCTTGCCGCTGGCTTTGCGGTTGCGGCCGACGGCGTTGGCGCGGGCGTAGCAGTACCGGCAGTTGTAGCTGCAGCCCCAGAAACAGGCCACCGGGTGTTTGGCCCACTGGGCCAGGCCGCTGCGGCGGCGGTTCGTATTCGGTTTTGCGGTTGCGCGTGTCATTGGTTTTACTTTCGTATTGTGTCGTTTGTTAACCACGGATTAGCACGGATTATCACGGATTCTTGTGCGCGTCTTTCTTGCCTGTGGCCTTGCGGCAGAGCAGGTCGATCAGTTTTATGCGGGCGGTGATGGCGACTGGGCTGGTGTTTTCGCGCCAGTTGAGCGTGGGGGGTGCGGCGTCGATGTAAGGGCCGACGGCCATGATCTTGGTGCCGTCGGCGGCCATGAGTACGGTGGGGGCGATCCGCTCCATGTCGGGCCACCAGGCGGGGACCCGGACGCAGTTGAGCAGGTCGCGGACGTCGCGGGCTACCTGGAGCCTGTCGTCGTCGCCGAGCAGGCAGCTTATGTAGAGGTGCGGATGGTCCGGGTCGGCGGCGGTCCTGCTGACGATGACGGTGCCGGAGCGGAACAGCTCGACCCGCCAGAGGCCGGTTGATTTACTGTTTGCTGTCGATTGTCGAGTCATCGGTAGCTCCTTGACGTATTGAGGCGGGTGTCGCGGTGGCGGCCCCGGTTGCGATCGCGGTGGCCGGCAAACCAACGGTGAGTCAGGCGAAGCTCACGCTGTGACGGCTCCACGCGGCGGCGGCCGGCGGGCCAGTAGAGCTTGCATCGCAGGTACACGCCCAGGCTCGGGGTCCAGCACCAGTCGTAGACGGCGCCCAGTCGCTCGGCCAGGGGTTTGGGATCCGATGGGAGCTGCTCATCGTCGTCGTACGGGACTTCGATATCCCGGAACCGTTCGAGCACGCGAACCTCCCTGCAGGGCCAGGTGGTCGGCTCGTGCGTGCTGGTTTCGAACGTGGTGCGTGCGGTGCAGTCCCGGCCGGTGGCGAAGTCGACCGCGACGATCACTGTGCCGTCGGCGACGGCTGAATCCAGGTCGAGGGCTATCATACGGCCACCTCCTGACTGGCTTCGGCGGCGGCCGGGTGTTTGTGGGCTTGGCGGATCGCGTCGTCGATATCGAGCAGGGCCTGGGCGGCTTCGGCGGGGTCGGCGAGGTCGTCTTCGAGCAGTGCCCGGAGGTGCTCGATGCGGCGGCGCAGCTCGGCGTATTCGGCCGGGTTGTAGTGACGCAGCACCGTCGCGGCCAGATCGGCTATGGCCTCCAGCAGCGGCTCCTCGGCGGCGGCCGGGTGTTTGTGGAGGAGTCTGTCGAAGTGGGTTATTCGCTCAGGATGAGATTGCAATGGCCGGCGACCTCTCGTATCGCGCCACTGCTCGAAGGATTCGCGGAGCTGGGCTTCGGCTTCGGCGTCGTTGACCAGGCGGCCGAAACCGAGTTTGCGGAGGTAATCGTTTGTGCGGCTGAGGTCTTTGTTGCGGGCCCGAAGGATCGGCCGGTCGTCGAGCAGGTGGTTAATGTAGGCGATGAGGCCGATCATAACGACCATCAGGGCGATCATGGCCCAGTCGTTTGCGATTGTGAGTTCCGTTCCTAACATTGCGCTTCCTTTCGTATTGTGTGTTCGTATTGTGTTTATTTTCATTCGAGGGCCAGATCCTTCGCTTCGCTCAGGATGACAAGCGAGGCGGGCCGTTCGTTTTTACTTTTTACTTTTCACTTGTTAATTGCTCAGCAGCGTTAGTGTCAGTGTTGCGGCTGAGCGGCTGTAGGTGCTCTGGCGGAGGCCTGCGGGGGCGGCGGGGGCGATGTGTACGTCTACAGAGGCCTCGGCGGGTGAGCCGCTGTGGGCGTTGCCGGATTCGTCGTAGCAGGCCAGGCCGTATTTGTACGCGCCGCACTGTGTGACGCGATGGGTGGCCTCTATCTGCACGCAGCCGGAGCCGAAGGGAAAATCGCCGAACGGCAGGTGGCCGAAGCCGCGAACGCGATCGGCCCAGGCGTGGCCGAACGGGAAAGACCCGAACGGGCCGTGGCCGAAGCCGTGCAGACCCGCGCCGTCCGGGAACAGGTCGTAACGGGTGGTATCGACCGGGGTGTTCCAGTCGATCTCGCCGGAGCCGCCGTTGGAGTGGAGCTGGGCGTAGTCGCCTTGGGCGTAGCCGGCGGGAATAAGTGAGGTTATTGTGATGACTGCGCTCATTGGGATTTCTGATGTGTGACTGTTATTCTCAGGCGATGGCCAGATCCTTCGCTTCGCTCAGGATGACAGGCGAAGCGGGCCGTTTGTTTTTGAATCCGTGATAATCCGTGTTCATCCGTGGTTCTCATTTGCTTTTTAGTTTCTCAGGTTACGGTTGTTTCTGCGAATCTCAGGTCGCGGGTTACGAGGCGCATTCGCTGTTCGGCGGGCAGGTAGGTTATCTGGACGACCTCGGGGTAGACCATCGATGCGCCGTTGCTCATGGCCAGCGGGTAGTTGCGGCCGGTGATCCGCTCGATGCCGTCGCCGAGCATGAACTCGGGCCGGGCTGAGCCGTCGCCGAGCCAGAGGCGGTCGAGGACGAAGACGCCCGAGATGCTGGCGTCCTGGTTGGCCTTGCGGATCGCTTCGAGGTGGTCGGCCATTACATTGTCCGAGTCGACCTGGTACGCGGGCATGGGGTCCATCTCCGACGGCCAGTTGTTCTCGTGGTAGACGCTGGAGTCGCAGCGGCTGATGCGGGCGTAGCGGTCGGAGAAGTCGTGGAGCTTGATCTGGGCGAAGGGCGAGCTGAACGCCGACTGGCTGTAGGTATCGCGGGCCAGCCGCTGATCCATCTGGACCGATGCGGTGACGCGGACGCGGGTCTTCCACTCGCCGGCCTTGAAGGAGCGGGAATTGAGTTTGTCGTCGCAGAGACTGGTCCAGAAGTTCTTCTCGACGCCGTCCAGGTCGCCGCCGGAGATCGTGCCGAGGCTGCGGTCGATCATCTCCGAGAGGTTCTGCTCGTTTATATAGATGCCGCACTCATCGTCGAGGTTGGCGATCGCCGCCGGCATACGCTGCCAGGTGGTGCCGCCGTCCAGGGAGATATCCACCACGATGCCGACCGAGTTGTGGTTGTCTTTATCCCGCGTTAAACAGGGCAGTAACCGGCGATTAAACGGGCCGTAAAGACGGTTTCCATCGGCGTCCAGGAGGTACTTCGAATCGATGACGTCCGTGAAGTCGAACGGCTCGCCCCGGTCGGCGTCGATGCTGTAGCGGCCGGATTCGTTCAGTGCCCACTTGCGGCCGACGTTGCGGCGGAACCGCGAGCCGGAGGCGTGGTAGTACTTAAAGAAGCTGTAGGAGTCCGGGTCGGCGATGCTTTGAAGGTCGGCCTCGGAGTAGTAGAGGTGGGCGTTGGAATCCGAAGTGTCGGGGGCCAGGTCGGAGTCTTCCCAGGCGGGGACCAGCTCGGCGGTGAACTCGAAGCGGTCCGGTGCGCCCATGGCCCAGGGCGCGTTGGTGAGATTGGTGATGTCGCGGTTGAGGGCCATCGACCAGATGAGCCTGCGGCCTGCGGCGGTGGCGGTCGTTACCGATTCGCCGGCGGCCGCCGCGTGCAGCTCGTGCAGGATGGTGGGATAGGATCCGGAGCGGCTGCGGGCGTAGGAGTCGCCGGGCTTGTAGAAGACGAGCTGCGGGCTTGCGTCGATGTAGTAGTCCTCGCGGAAGCTCCAACCGATGCGGCTGCAGATATAGGCGATGGCCTCCAGGGCGCTCAAGCTGTCTACGGGTACGTGGCCGATCTGGCGCTCGAAGTCCGAATGCTGGAGACTGGCGATTTGGAGCGGTTCGTCGATAGGAAGCCAGGTCTTTGCGCGGTTGATCAGCGGCGAGAGGCAGTAGGCGATCATCTCGCGGCAGGTCCAGCGCTGCCCGACATCCGGATCGGCGAACAGGGGCAGATTTATCGAGGGGCTGCCGTATTGAAGGTAGTCGGGGTCGCGGTTGGGCTTGCCGTTGGCGTTGAAGATGGCCCGGCGGCCTCGAAGCCAGGTGTAGCTGTCGGCCTTGGGGGCCTGGGATGCGGTGCCGAAGTTGGTGTAATCGTCCGGGCTGCGGCCGTAGCAGCCGGCGACCGGGCTGGTGGCCGAGAGCAGCCAGCGGTAGTCGCTGAGGCCGAAGCGGTTCTCCTCGCGTGCGCCGTCGCCGGAGCCGCCGGTGAACCTGGGGCGGTGGGAAGTAATGAAGCCCTGAAAGACAACCGAGCGGGCCGAGGGATCGGCCTCGGCCGTGCGGATCCGAACCATTGCGCCGCTGTGCGGGATGGACCGGCCGCTGTTCCAGCGGAGGTCCGGTATGGTTACGATCGCGCTCGAGGGGCGGCTGCCGTGGTTCAGGTCGATGCGGTCGACCCTGGCGGCGCTCACGGGGCTCCAGGATCCCGTGTGTCGCGGTGGAGAGCCTACGGAGGCCCTGAGCTCCACTATGAGCGGCTGAGCCACACGGTCGGCATTGTGGGCGTCTGCGACGCTCATAGAAGGCTCCTTCCCTGGGCGACGAATTTCAGGACGACCTGGCTGCCGGTCCAGAAGAAGGCCTTGTCGTCGCCGGCCAGCAGCGGCTCGATGCGGTCCCAGAGAATGGCGTAATAGGTGACCCCGGCGTGGGTGTAGTCGGCGGCTGCGGCGGAGAGGTACGCCTCGATTGCGTCGAAGGCCGCCTGGACTGCGGCCCGGGCCGTGGAATAATCGACGCTGGATGCGCGGATTGTGCCGCGAACGACCAGGCTGTATCCGCGAGTGCCCAAATGCATGGCGGTTACTCCGTTGGCGCCGGCGAAGCCGGAGTACTGGCGGTTGTTCACGCGGCCGGTGCGGTGGACGGTTATCTCAGAGCCGAATATGGATGTAAGTGCTGTTGCCATTTTCTTATTCGTATTTTGTTAACCACGGATTAGCGCGGATTCGCACGGATGTTTGTGCTTTAGTCACTGAAAGCTCTATCTCCTATACCCAGGTCGACGGGGTCGGTTCCGACAGTCGGCTGGAATATATGGTTCTGAACATTGTTGATGGTGACGGGTGCGGGCTGGTTCGCGGGCTGCTGCTGCAGCTCAGCGAAGCGGCGGGTAAGCTTGTAGCCTGTTGCGGCGCCGCCGGCGGCGGGGGTCAGCAGGCCGGCTACCGTCTCCCTGCGCCGGGCCAGGGCGGCCAATATTGCCCCACGCAGGTTGTCGGCCTCGGCGCGGCGGGGATCGTCATCGGGAAGGGACTTCTTGAATGCGACGACGTCGCGATAGAGCTGATCAAAAGCCATTACATAGGGCTCGTGCTTGTCCCAGACGTCCGTATCCTCGCCCTTGGCCTGGAGGACCTCGAACTCGGCGCGGGCTTGCTTGATGCGGTTCTGCCAGTCGGCGAAGTCCGGGCCGGCGGCTGTCCGTGTCGCGGCCGCCCGGGCTGCGGTCTGGCGCTGGCGGCCCAGGACCGAGTCGGTATAGGCCTGGCTTGCGGCGCGAACCGATGCACCGGCCGCCGATTCCACCGCCTGTCGGGTGGCGGTCATGGCCCTGCTGGCTTCGGGGCTGACCATCTTGCCGATCTGAGTGGTAAGCTCTACGGGAAAGCCCTGCTCGGCCAGCAGGCTGCCGCGCTGGGATTCGGGGATCTGACGGACGTACTTCAGCAGCGACTCCATCCGCTGGTCCATATTGAGCGAGCCCCAGTCGACGCCGAGGGCCCGTTCCATCGCAGCCCTGGGCTTTGCGTATGCGCCGGACGACAGGCGGGCCACCTGCTCGATGAGCGTGGCGGCCAGCTCCTCGTTCGGCATTACCGATCGGGCCGAACCGAAGGCGCTGATTGCCTGCTCCAGTGTGCCGCCTGCTGACATGTAGGCGGTGCCGCCTTTTTGGAGGCCGACCATGAATCGGCCGAAGTCGGTGGCCTTGGCCGATGTATAGCCGGCGGTGAGCTTGGCGAAGTAGTCCTCGTAGGCTGTGGCCGTGGGTGCTACGCCTGCGGTGCCGGCGAACTCGAAGAGTTTGGCGACCTCGGCCGGGCCCAGTTGGGCTGCGCCGACGAAGGGGGCGAGCTTGCCGGCGATGTCGCGGACGGCCCGGTTCTTTATGCCGCCCTGGTCGGCGAAGGCTATGTCCATCGAGACCAGCATCTGCTGGGCGGTCTGCGGACTTTCCAGGCCGCCGGCCTGCTGCAGGGCCAGGGCCTGGCGGCTCCAGAACTGCTGGCGGCCGAGGGTGCCGGTCTGGAATTCCAGGGCCTGGCCGATCTGAGAGGCCTCGACCGTACGGTCGTGGATCTCGGCCTGCAGCCGCTTGATGGTCTCCAGCCTGCGTATGACGTAATCCAGGATCCGCTGCACGCCGGAGAAGCCCAGCCATGCGCCCACGAAGCCCATGACCTGGCTCTTGAGCGTGCCCAGGACTCCGCCGAGACCCTTGAGCTTGCCGGTGCTCTGCTCTACGGCGTCGCCGGCCTGTTTTGAGCCCTTCCGGGTCTTGTCGCCGACGCCCTTAGCGGAGTTGCCGACCTTGTCGAGATCGCGGCGGCTCTTGTCGGCGCCCCGGGTCTTTATGTGGATGTTTACGTCTTTGGTCACTGCGGTCCCAAGTAAAAATTAAAAATTAAAAAACCGGCGAACAGGCGGCTTATGCGCTGTCGGCTATGGTGATGATCTTGTTGTCGCCGGACAGGCTAAGCGGCGTTGTTGCGTCGTTGGTGACGTCGAAGTTTACACCGAGGCCGCTGTAGCCGCCTTCGGCGTTGGAATCGGATTCGGCGTCCTGGAAGTCGACGCCGGCGATCGTTACAACCTTATTGGCCGCCGAGCCGGACTGGCTGATCTCCAGTACGAGGTTGTCCCGGGAGGCCGCGATCAGCGAGAGCATCTTGGCATAGCCGCTTGCGACTTCGAAGTCCTGGGAGCCGAGGGAGCCCGAGGCCTGCATGCGGTCTTCGACTGCGTCGACCGCCGTGTAGGCCAGGTCCAGGTCGGCGCTGTCTTTGAGCAGGTCCATTACGATCTCGAAGGTGAAGCGGTCTACGTGGTTGATGATTTTCTCGGTCGCGAGGCTGCTGAAGACGGCCGATTCGATCCGCCAGCCGCCGCGAGCGGCGCTGACATAGGTCGGGGCGGTCTGGCCCGCCTCGGCGGTCCACATCTGGGTAAAGTCGGTTGTTGTCAGGGCCGCCCGGCATTCGAAATCGGCGGCCAGCGTTGCATACTGGCCCTTGTTGAACTGCAGGGCCACGCGGTGGATCACCGGGTTGGTGATGGTGTGCTTGGTGTACGTGGCCGCGCCGCTCTCGCGTTCATAACAGACCAGAGTGCCGACGGTCCCGGTCAGAAGGTCCACGATGTGGGGCCAGTCCTGGCTGATAAGCGTGCCCCGGCAGAAGCCCGAGTGCTTGTCCTTGATCGGAACGCCCAGGCCGTCCGGGGCGCTCTGAAGCTTGCCGTCGTAACCGGCCTGGATGCGGAGCTGCATCGCGCCGCCGGCGTCGACGCCGTTGATCGTTACGGCCTGCGGTGAGTAGATTCTTTTGTTGGCCATTTTTCAAATCTCCGATTGAGTTTCGTGTTTCGTGTTAACCACGGATTGACCCGGATTGGCACGGATTTAGAACCGCAATGCCTGTGAGTTTCCGTGTTAATCCGTGTGCATCCGTGGCTCTTTTTACTTTGCACTTCATGCCGGTGCCCTCATTCTGCTGGTCTGGAATACAAGCTCGATGGCGTGGGCCTTCGGTGCGTCCAGGACCTCGCCTTCGTCGGTCAGATAGATCTCGTCGCAGGCCAGGGATGACTCGGGGACTTGCCGGTCGAACGCGGCGACGACCAGGTCGCGGAGGCTGCCGGTGCCGTGGGTCCGGGTGGATCCGAAACGGGCCACGCCGGGGCTCGACGCCGACTGGCCGATCAGTATGGTGGTCTCAAAGATCTCTCGCAGGTCGTAGTCGCCCTCGCGGGCCGGAGTTGTGCCGCTGACACTGACGAAAGCGAACGGGGCGTAGCGGTCGAAGGCCTCCATGCCGCCGGATGTGGCTGCGACCTGGTGCTTCCAGACTTCGGCCGTGCGGAAGACCGTGCGGCCGCTGTCGGTTATCTGCGCGAGCTGTGTGGCGAACCATGCTTCGAGCTGGGATGTTATTCCGGAATCAGGCATTGTGGTCTATCGCTTTGCGTCCTTTCTCTTCCATCGATTCGGCGATGTCGTCGAGGGTCTCTTCGACGCCGTCGTAAAGTGCCCCGGTGCCCTGGACGAATACGCTCTTTACCAAAACGAACAGGGCGCGGAACTTGCCCTTCTTGCCGCGCTTGTAGCCGAACAGCAGGCGGCCCTTGCTGCGGACGAAGAAGCCGTCGGGCACCTGGCGGGGGCTGCTGTACTGTGGGACTCCGGAGGGCCGCAGGTTCTCGCCGATCGGGATGGTGAGGAACTTCGACCGCTGGGGGGTAATCGTCTTCTGTTCGTCGCCGAGCAGCCACTTGTAGGCGTCGACGGCTGCGCCGGGACGGACGCCCACCACGCCGTGAAGGGGTCCGGCCAGCCAGCCGCCCATGGCCCTTCGCAGTGAACCGCTGCGGCTCCTGAGGGCCTGGTCCGAGAGGTAGTTCTCGGCGACGTGGTCTGCGGCGTACTCGACGCCCTCGCGCAGCCCTTCGCTGCAGCCGGCCAGCAGGGCCTTGCCCGCCTCGCTCAACTGCCGGGCGGTGCGGGGGAAATCCGGTCCCATTGTGAATTCGATCTGCATTAATCCGACTCTCCATAGTCGGCGGCCTCGGTCTGGCCGGGCTCTACGTAGAATTCATTCTTAACTCTGCGTTTGGCGTCGACGGCCACAAGCTGCTCGTCATCCAGCTTGGCCAGGGCTTCCTTGTCGGGCGTGGTCTTGACGTGCAGGAGCGTCGCGGCCTTGGCCTTCGAGAAGACCTCGCGGATCCTGTCGGCCGTTGTCTTCTTGCAGCTAATCGAAGTGCTGCGTCTCCAGCCCACAATCCCGAAGTTCAGCTTGCGGCTCCTGCGGTCGCCGAACTCTTTCTTGCGGGCTGCGCAGAAGGACTCCAGGCTCTTGGTGATCCGCTTAATTTCCGCGTTCGGCCCCTCCACCTTGTCGGCGAGTTCAGCTTTGGCCTTGTTGGCCTTTTCTTTCGCCGCCGCCTGAGCGCCATCAATCTGCTGCTGCAGGTCCCCCATCCTCTTAACAAGGACATCCGCATGCTTCCAGTTTTCAACCGGTATCAATTGCTCACGTGACTTTACCCGCTTGGCCATCCTTAGCCTCCATATCATCCCTGACTTCTTTTAGGTTACCGTATTGTGTGCCCCGCTCTCGGCCGACCATGGCCTTGAGCGCCTCGATAATTGCGTAAGCCTGGCGGCTGCCGGTCTGCTCGAGCGCATCGGTGCGGCCCTTGGTCATTCGCCTGACAAAACCCTTGAGCTGCTGATCATCCCAGCCCAGATCGCCGGCCAGGTGCCTGATCGCCGTCTCCTGGGCGTAACTGCCGGTGCCCTCGTTGAAGATCTCGACCTTCCGCCGGTAGTGATTCGGCGGCTTGCCCGGCATCCGCCAGCCGTAGGCCTCGCAGATCGCCAGCAGGTCTTCCATCTGGCTGCGGTTGAGCTGCTTGCAGCTCGTTACCGGCTTGCCGTTCGGCTGACGGTACTGAGACAGCAGCAGCCGGTAGCGACCGTCGCTATTACCCGGACCCCGCAGCCCGGCCTTGCGAACAGCCGTTTGAACCAGCTTTATCTGGTTGTTATTCAGCCCTTGTTTCATGTTTAACTGCTGTTTAGCCGGCGGCCGCGATTGACCTCCGTTCGGCCGCCTGCTTGTTAATAGTCGCCATCGGCAGCCGAACATTGACCGGCAGCCCGAGTGATTGGATGGCGCTTCTGATGTTCTCGGCCGTGATCTGCCCGGCCTCGACGATCTGCGGTGCAATATGCAAAGCTGCGATAATATGACTGCAGGTCCGCAGCCTGCCTGAATACGGCGTCTGGCATATCTTCCGCAACGCCCGGACGGCATCCGATGTCAGACGAATGCCGCCGTACTGGTACAACTTGAGAACATCATCTTCGGTATAGAGTCCGCCGTCGTCGTCGGCCGCCTCCTTGTCCAGGTCGAGCTTGCCCATCAGTCGGGTTATGAACTGATCGAGCGATTCGTGGCCGCGTCTGGCCGTCGGCTGCATGATGGTGTCCCACAGGTAGCGATTGCCAGCCAGGATCAGCGGACACCTGGCTTTGACCACTAGAATCTGGCGTAGCTGATTGAGCTGGCGGACGGTGAGACTCGACGCCTCGTCGAGCATTACGATCATCTGCCGGTTCTGCAGGTTTTCAATAAGCCGCTGGGTAAGATTGGCCAGCGAACCCGAAGAGTCGTACTTGAGCGCCGCCGCGATCTCCGCGAAGATCCTGGTCGAGGTCATCGTATCGTCCAACTCCACGTACACGCTGTTGGGATTGCTCCTGGCATAAGCCCGCAGGCAATGGCTCTTGCCGTGGCCGGCGTCCCCGAAGATCAGTCCGATCTTACCCTCGTGATCACTCATGGCCTCGGTCTGCACGATAGTCGTATAAATCCGCTCAGCCACAGTAGTCTGAATCGAATCGGCCGCCTTGCCGTGTCGCTCCTTGCGTTTGACCGAATCGATGTATCGCAGGACCGTCACCACGATCTTCGGTACGTCTCCCTGGTATTTGCCGGCCAGGAATTGATTAAGCCTGGCGGTCGAGACGCCTATCTTTTTGGCGACCTGTGCCTGAGTCAGTCGCCGTTCAGCTATGAAGTCCCTGGCTCTCTGCCGCGCTTGCTTGATCTCGGCTGTATCCATGTTCGAGGGAATCCTTTCCTCTATCCACCGGGCATCCTGCTCGATGGCTTTGTTGAGGTCACTCATTGAATTTTAGCGTCAGCTTCTCCGGTTCAGTTCTTCGCAGTTTCGAAAAGTCAAAATCCAACACTTCGGTCGTCTGCTCTGCGCCGCTGGCTCGCTTCACGTGTTTTATGATCTGCTGGCGTTCATGCTCGGCGACCTGGTCATCCATAGCCGTCCGCACCGGCTGCAGCCTTTGGGGCCTGGCCGGAGTGGGCTGTGGATCCTGGGCCTCGGCCATCGCCTCAATGGTCAGACTGGTCAGATCGGTATTGCGGATCCGGCCGGCGTCCCGATATTCCCGCACAGTCTTGAGCGCCCTGCCCTTGGCTTTCATGGCCTGACGCAGGTTCTCTTCGGCCACCGGCTCGCCGTAGGCCACGAGCTGATTCTGTTCGGCGATGCATAACAGCTTGAGCGTGGCCGAGTCGTAGACGTGCACACGCCTCAGATCGTCCGGATCGTATGCCAGTCGGACCTTGCGGCCCTGAGCCAGCAGCAGTTCGGTGTTGAACTGGCCGTAGTACAGGCCCTTGAACCGCACACCGTTCTTGCCGACCTTAAGCTCGCCGCTCCAGACTCGCAGCAGCAGACCCAGCACTCCGTCGGCCAGGACCCGCTGCGTCCCCCGCCCGGCGAACACCTGATCCGGCGACCGCCCGTCCATGCCCCTGCCCGTATGGGCCGTCTTGTCGTAGACCCTGGCGTACTCTGCGAACGCCTCGGCGAAGGTATCCAGCGTATAAGCCCGCTGGATTTCCGATTCGCGTTTGAGCAGCTCATTTACTTCGTCCGGCCGCCTGGCCGAATCCTTGCCGCAATACAGCCGCATAGTCTTTGTGAACTGCTGGTCGGCGGTATCGAAGAACCGCTCGATACTCTTGGACTGCGGATGGTACGGAATCGAGAACGTCACCGCAATATCCATCATCGCATAGATCCCGGCGACCATCTGCTCATCCAGGTAGCCCTTGCCCAGGGCGCGGCGCCTGGCCTTGGTGGTGCCGGTCCACATCTCCGAGTCATAGTCCTTGCCGTTGTCGATCTTGCACGCGGACGGCGGCCCGTATCGCTCACACCCCCTCTTCATAGCGAGCATAATGGTAGTTTGATTCGGTGAGGCCGATATATGCCAGCCCACCAGCTTGCGGCTCCGCATATCAAGCCAGGCGGTAAGCCACGGCCTTACCCAGCGTCCGCGATATCGAACCCAGCAGTTGAACTGATGATGATCGCCGACCCAGACCTGGCCCGGCTCGACGCTGTCCGGATCCGTCTGCACGTACGGCGCACACTTGGCCTCATAGGCCGCAAGCCCCTCCCGGTGCAGCACACGCACCGCCAGCGGGATCCGTTCGTTGACCATCTGCTGCATCGTCCGCAGGCTCGGCACGTCCCATCCGCGTTCGTCTCGGCTGTTCACGAATTGCACATTCTGCCAGCACAACTTCACACTGAGCTGTTGCTGCGTCAGATACATGCTCTTGAACAGCTCGAACGCCTCCTCGCTGATAGTGGCACCAGATCCCCCGCCGCCTCTGCCGTCGACCAGCCCCGCGATGCCGCGTTTGCGGTACTGACTCCGCCACCGCCACAGCGTCCGCTCGCCGACCCCCTGGATGCCGGCGAACATGCTCAGTGCATCGCTGATCTTGCCGTCGAAGCTCGCGGCAAACCTCTCGAATTGTTGAACAGTGCCCAGTCGCTGCATCGCCTCATCGCGTTTTTCGGCGGAAATACTACTGAGTACATCAGTATTATCGGTCTTTTGAATTGCATCCGGATCAGTCAATCGCTGATCGTAGCTTGCGGGTACCAGCCAGCGGCGTCCGTTTTTGCAAGCGCCCCGGACTCGGCCTGACACGCATAAACGTCTCAAGTGCCTCTCCGTAACCCCCAGCCTCCCCGCCGCCGTCTTAATGTCCACAAACTGGTCACTCATACGCACGTTGCTTCCGGCCTCGCTGCTATGCATTCGGCCGGCGGCTCTCCGAGGCATATCCAGTCCCCGTCGGCTACCGGCTCATCATTCACAATCGAATACGGCTGATACCTGGCAATCATCCACCGCTCGTACCTGTATACCTGCTCGACCTCGAACCCCCTGTTGCACCTGGTGCAGAAGCAGAAGTACCGCCGCCGCTCAGCCCCCGTCGTCATCGAAACACCCGGCAGGCTCTTCATGCACTCGGGGCATACCGCCCCGGGAATGTACACCTGTTCTTCGCAGTCGATCATTGCCGCCCCCTTACCTTCTTATATTCCTTCTCGCACCGCCTGCAGCGGTGCTTCGCCTGAATCGCCGGCCACACGTAGATGCTCACCAGCATGCCCGTGGCCGCCCGCACCCCGCAGCGGCCGCGACCGATCCGGGGAGAGCAAAGGTGGTATTTACCCTTGACCTTGGCCATCAGACGCCTCCCTGCGACAGCCTGCCCGCCGTGGCCAGCAGCCCGCACATCACGGCTCCGATTGCCCGCACACCTTTGCAGAGCATCCGGCAGTCCCACACCAGGCCGCCCCAGAGCGCCCCGGCCGTCCTGCCGATTGTCATCCTGACACCGTGCATAGCGTTCCCTCGGATCGTTACTCACAATTCGGAGGCCACCGGAGGCCTCCGGGTCACTAGCGGCGGCTGGATTCGAACCAGCGACCTGCCGGTTATGAGCCGGCCGAGCTTACCAACTGCTCCACGCCGCAATAAACAAACGGGCCGCCCGTCTCGCGGAGCGAACGGCCCGTATCACGGATGTATGATAACAGGCCCGGCAGCCTCGCTGCCGGAGCCATAAGGAGGAGGGTCGCGGGGCAATCGCCCCGCACATCACGTCTTCTAGAGATGGGATCGGCGGGCTGGGGGGAGAGACCCACCGATCCGAAAGCGGCTGGCGAGCCGCTAAGAGGCAAAAATGACCGCTGCCGCCCGGCCAGAGCGGCAGCGGCAATGACGAGTAGTACTAAAGCAGCAAAGCGGAAGTTTTCCCTCGGCGAGACGTTGCGAATTTTGTTCTTGACACTGTCCATTTACTGCTTTATACTCCGCTATTCATTTCTCGGGATGGATCCCGCTTGCTCACGAGCCCGGCGGGCCCTACCCCGCCGGGGGTTATCAAAAGCCTCAGCCGACACCCGGCTGAGGTACGTTCGCGTGAAGATCGTATCTGTCAATATGGTCCAGGAGAGCCTGATGCAGCAGTCGCCGTGCAATGCCGGTCGCGTCGTCACAGGGGGTCTGCTCTGCGACCGCGTTAAGCAGGGCCATTACGGGCCTGTCCACCTTCCGCCGCTGCTCGAAGATTATTGCCCTTACGGGTCTGGCCATGATATCGCTCCGGAAACCGTTCACTCGTTACTACTAAGTAACACTAACGCCTTTATCGGCAACCGTCAATATAATTTTAGAGGAATTTCTCAAATACGTTAGAGAAATTATGTAATTGCGTAATATACAAAGATTTAGAAAATGGGCCCAATGAGCAAAAAGAAGGATAAAGTAACCGCCGGCTGGCCCATTCCGCCGGAAGTCAAGGAGTCTTTCGTCGAGTTCTGTGCCGAAAAAGGCAACCTCGCTCAAGAGGATTGCGCTGGTGCACTTGTTATCTGGCAGTATCTCCCCGCCCAGATTCGAGAGTGGGCCCGCGTTGAGGCGAAAGGCCGCCCCGCCGTTGATCCGGCTTTTTGGGACGATTTCCGCCGAGGACTCGAACTTGGGCTGAGAGCCCGACTAAGTAACCCGCCAGAAATGCCGGTGAAAGATGATGCCGACTGATCAAGTTGCCGCCCCTGCAATCCTTGCTTGCCATCCCTGTTGCGTCCTAACTCCCCCCTGTGGAGTTCCCTCGCTGCCTTGCTGCGGTTTCCGCGACTCGCTTCGTTTTAATCGCAACTGGCAGCTCGCCCCCTTATACGCCCAGACTACCGCCCAGTGCAACTGTTTTTTTCCTTGACACGTCTGCCTGCGACTGTAAGCTGTTATGAAAGCGGGCTTTGCTGCCCACAAAAAATAAACGCAAAAACGGGAGTGGCCGTTATGAAGATCCATTGCCCTCACTGCCAGAGTTTCTTCAAGGCCCCCGGTACGTATGAAGGCCGCCCCATCAAGTGCCCCGTGTGCAAGCAAGTATTTCTTGCGGCACGCTACCGGCGGCCGCCGCTGGCCGTCCCTGGTAAGGTCGCTCGATTCAGCGGCAGTCTCGTTGGGAAGCTGTGGTATGGGTGTCCCCTGGCCTTCCGCACCGCATTTTTAGCCACCTGCGGCGTCATCGCCGCCCTCGCGCTTTCCCTGCTGCTTTACGCTCACCTGTTTCTCAGGCCTGTCCGCCCGGCCTCCGGCAATGTAATCCTCACCAAGTATGAGTTTCAGCACCGCGAAGATCTTTCTAACGCTCTAGGCCACAGCGGCCAGGCCATTGCCTGGACAGCCTGGGTAGAAAATTCCACGCATGACTGGGTTTACGGGCATTATACCATCGAATTACGGGACGCCCACGGGGTGATGGTTCGCCGCTTCCCTCCCGAGCCCGCAAGCTTCCCGAACTCCGCAGCACCCCGGCAAGCGGGCAGCATTTGCTGGGTCCCCGACCCGCTTTTCCCGAAGGTAGACTTGGAACGGTCGCGTATTACAATCACGATTTATTAAAAAATACTCTCTTTTTTTATTGACACAGCCCCTCCTTGCCCGATAATCCCCCTTGACAATCGATTCTCGCCGGTGTCCTACCACCTGCGAAACGGGTTAGTTTTATCAGCCCGCCTGCTGAGGTGCGTTCGACCTTTGTGGCGGGCGTTTTGTTTGCGCACGCCTGAAATCAGGGACGACAGCCTCAGATTGCGAAAGGAATTCGCCATGCGTGCCAAACTAATCCTCATCCCCCTGTTCTGCTTTTTTCTGCTCTGCAGCTTCTCCGGCTGCGATTCCACACTCAGATTCGCACCGACCGAGGCCCAGAAGAACGTCGCGGAACTGACCCACGATCTCGCCGTGGTGGTCGACGCCGAAGGCGCCCAGGCCGCCAGCCCGGCCACCCGCAAGCTCGTCGACGGCACTCGTACTAATCTCGCTTATATCGGACGTCCGGCATCGCCCCCGGATATCGCAGTTTTCGACACTGAAAACGCCACCGCCGCCCAGGACGCCGTCCAGCGGCCCGATCCCTGGGCCGTCGCCGACGAGGCTATCGGAATCGGCATCGCCATCGCCGGTATTATCGGCGGCGGCTTCGGAGTAAGGGCCGCCCAGGGCCTGAGCACCCTCCGGTCCAAGAGCAAGGCCCTCCAGGATGTTGTGCGAGGCTCCGAGCTTTTCAAGGCCCAGGCCGGCCCCGAGGAGATCGAAAAGTTCAAGGCCGCCCAGCGGTCCGCACAGTCGTCGCAGACCGCCGCACACGTAAGCGAGCTGAAGAAGGGGGCCTAAATGTCGGCAGCCGACGTCGCAGTAATCATCATATCGGGCATGGCCGCTACGCTCAGCGGCCTTGTCCTGTACACTTTCAAGTCGCTCAAGGCGGACGTCCAAACGATGACCGGCAAGGTCGACCGCCAGGATGTCAAGATCGAGACGCTCAAGGATAAGATGGCCGCCTGCAAGGTCGATTGCGACCGCAACACCGTCAGCAAGGAAGACTGGGTCCGCTCCGAGGGCTACACCCGCAAGGAGATCAAGGAACTTACCGCCACGATGTGCCGTGTCGAGACCAGCCTGAACGTCATGAACAAGATCCCGGAAGTGGTGGGCGGCGTGGTCCGGGCCGTTGTCAAGGAACTGCACGAGGGAGACACACGCAATGGATAGACGACTCGAAGCGATCAAAATCAAGCAGGCCCGGGGCCGCGTCCTCACCAACCTGAACCTGTTCTACCCCCAGCCGGTGACGTTGCGGACGCTCTACCGCACCGTCTGCGACGATCCGACCTACTCGCAGAGCTACTTCCAGAAGGACATCCACTATTTCAAGGCCAAGAAGTACATCGAGTTCAGCGACGACGTTCTCGGCGGGGCGGCCGCCTTCGAAGACAAGGTCGTCAAGCTCACCGCCGCCGGCAAGGAGATCGCCGAAGGCACCGCAACCGACCCGGCCCTGGAAATCTAGAAAGTGAATCCGTGTAAATCCGCGTTAATCCGTGGTTAACAACGCAATACGACATACGCGATACGAAACAATGGCCAGACGCACGCACAGCACGATCGACAAGCTGCCCAAGGGCCTGCGGGATACCCTCACGGCCATGGTGGTCGACGGCTCCTGGCCCAGCGACTGGCCCGGCTCACATAAGGGCAAGCCGACCTATGACGACCTGGTCGACTACTGCCTGCACTGCGGCCATCCGGTGAGTCATTCGGCGGTGGGGCGGTGGGCCATGCAGCTAAGGGCGATCACCCGCATGAAGACCGCCGGCCTGATAGCCGCCGAGACGATGAGCCACATGACAGATGAGAACGCCGGCCGCATTCAGAAGGCCGCCGCCGAGATGGCCACGGCCCTCTCCCTGGAGTTCATGACCAGCCACGACGACTACTCGGCCAAGCAGCTCAAGGAAGTATCCCAGGCCATCCGCGACTGCGCCTCGATCAGCCTCAAGGTCGATAAGTACAACCGAGAGCAGGTCAAGGCCAAGGCTCAGAAGGCCGCCAAGAACATCGAGAAGAAGGTCGCCGGCCGCAAGGGCATCGACGCCGAGACCATGAAGATTATCCGCGAACAGATCTACGGGATTTATACCTGATGGTAGCACCGGCCGTACCACTATACGGGTTTCAGAGGCGATGGATAGCCGACAAGAATCGGTTCAAGACGGCGTGCGTCACCCGCCAGGGCGGCAAGAGTTTCATGATTGCGTTGGACGCGGTCTTAACCGCCGCCGAGACGGCCGTCAATGAGATCATGCTCAGCGCAGGCGAACGCCAGAGTCGCGAGCTCATGGAGAAGGTCAAGATGCACTGCAAGGCCGTCTCTGTGGCGGCTTCGGCCATCGAGGAGGACCGCTACCGCGACGACGACGGCAATGAGTACAAGCAGCTAAGCGTCGGTCTCAATAACGGCGCCAGGATCATCGGGCTGCCCGCCAACCCCTCGACCGCGCGAGGCTTCACCGGCAACGGCACGCTGGATGAGTTCGCCTTCCACCGTGACACCTATGCGATCTGGAAGGCACTGTTCCCGACAGTCTCTCGCGGCTTCAAGCTCCGCGTGGTATCGACTCCCCAGGGCAAGCAGAACAAGTTCTACCAGGTCTTCACCGGCGACGACAACGGCTTCAGTAAGCACTTCGTAGACATCTACCAGGCCGTCAAAGACGGCGTCCCCCATGACATTGAAGCACTCCAGAAGGCCATCGGCGACGAAGATGCCTGGGAGCAGGAGTTCCTGTGCAAGTTCCTGGACGAAGCCACCGCCTTTTTGACCTACGAGATGATCGCCGCCTGCGAGACCGACCAACTGCGTCCCGAAGTCACACACGAGACTTTCGAGCCGTCCATGCTCCGGCTCGACAAAGACGGTGCGGTCTACATCGGCGTCGATATCGGCCGCAAGCGAGACCACACGATCATCTGGATCCTCCAGCAGCTCGGCGACGTCTTCTGGACACCCCTGATCCTTCGCCTTACAAGACAGCCCTTCAGGGTCCAGCGGGAGCGACTGTGGGAGGTCATCACCGGGACCAAAGCCACCCGCGTCTGCATCGACGCAACCGGCCTGGGCGCCCAACTGGCCGAGGAGACGGTCGAGCGGTTCGGCACCTACCGGGCCGAGGCGGTGGAGTTCACCGCCAAAACCAAAAACGATATGGCGACGCGGATGCGCCGAACCGTCGAGGACCGCCTGCTGCGGATCCCCGTCGACCAGACGCTCCGCAACGACCTGCACAGCGTAAAGAAGACAACCACGGCGGCCGGCAATATCCGGTTCGACGCCGAGCGAACCAAAGACGGCCACGCCGACAGATTCTGGGCCGGGGCCCTGTGCCTGACAGCCAGCGACCTGGGAGCCCAACCGGAGGTAATTATTCTGTGAGCACCGCACAGAGATTGACAACTGAACAGGCGGCCCAGTCGCTCAAAGCGGCCGACGCCTGGTACGAGGGCGTCGCCGCCCGGGCTACCGCCAAGAGCCTGACAACCAGCCAGTACGCGAGGCTGTTCATCGCCGGCGAAGACGTCGACGGCCTGGCCAAAGGCGGCCACTCGGACCGGCCATACAAGCAGGTGGCCCTGGTGTACACCTGCATAAACAAGATCCTCACCACCATAAAGGGCCTGCCCTTGGTCCTCAGCACCGCCGACGACCGCATCATCGAGTCCGGACCCGCCTGGGACGTCCTCTATCGCAACCCGCTGATGAGCTGGGTCAAGTTCGTGACCGAGACCATAGGGCATTTTCTGATTAGCGGCGATGTCTTCTGGGTCTTCGACCCGCCCGGCGGTCGGCCCCGATCGGTCCAGGTAATTTCCGGCACCCAGATGTACCCGATCACCTCCACCGGCCGGGCCGACGGCGAGCTTACCGGCTGGGAGTTCCGCCCCGGCGGCGGCCGCCGCATCGGTTTGAGCCTGGATGAGGTCCATCAGTGGAAGAATTACAACCCCTACGATAAGTTCCACGGCCTCTCGCCCCTGGATGCCGCCCGGCTGCACATCGACTACAGCTACTCGGCCACGATGTTCAACGCCTCGGCCCTGGCAAACGGGGCAGAGCCCGGCATTATTCTGCGGGCCGCCGGCGCAGTCACCCCCGAGCAGACCGAAATGCTCCGCAGCCAGTTCAACTCGCGACACAAGGGCCCGGACAAGGCCAAACGCACGGCCGTTCTCTCCGGCGGCATGGATCTGGACACGGTGGCCATGAACATGGTGGATATGGCCGTGGCCGAACTGACCCAGATGTCCGACAAGAAGATCTGCTCGGCCTTCGGCGTGCCGCCCGGCGTGGTCGGCCTGGTAACAGAGGCCCAGTACAGCCACGGCCCCGCACAGGAGGATTTCATTTTCAACACGATCCTTCCGCTGGCCGGCGCCTTCGCCTCCGAGATCACCGCCGGCATCCTGAGCCGCTTCTTCCAGAGCGATCACCGCAGCGTCACACTCAAGCAGTCGCAGGCCTATCGCGGACGCTCCATCGGCCTGCACCGCAAGGCCGGTTATCGCACGGCCGCCAAGGCCGCCAGTATCGACAATCGCGAGGTCTTCGCCTGGTTCGACGGCGACGATCATCCAACCGTCGCCGCCGCCACCCGCAACCGCACCGACCAGGTCCTCAAGCACACCGAACGCGGCGTGCCTCTGAACCAGGTCATAGACGCCCACGACCTGCCGTACCAGCCGGTGGCCTGGGGCGATACCTGGCTGGTGCCCATGGGCCTGGTCCCGGCCGAAACCGCCATCGAAGGCGGCGAGGAACTGGCCGTCGGTGAGAGCCTGCCCGAAGGCGAAAGCGAGGACAGATCCGTCGCCAAAACCGAACCCGAGACCCGCGACACGAACGACCAGCATATCCGCCTGCGAATCTGGAAGAACTGGGTCGCATCCTGGCAGCCGATCGAGAGGGAATACCGCCAGGCCGTCCGCACCCTGTTCATCCGCCAGCAGCGGATCCTCATCGAGTATCTCAAAGACGCCTACGAGTCCGAATCCCGAGCGGTGAAGGACCCGAACGACATAGTCCGCCGCGTGGTATTCGATTTGCAGATCGAGGACGAAAAGCTCAAGAAGATCAACGTCACCTTCTTCGAAAAGGGCGCCGAACTCGGAGCCCGCCAGGTCCTCACCGAGATGGCGGGCCTCGAATCCGAAGCCCTGGACGAAGCCGCCGAGCGGATCATGAACCTGCCCGCCATAAAGCGGTCGCTGACAATCAGCAGCCAGAAGGTCAAGAAGGTCAACCGCACCACCCAGAAGCGAATCGCCGAGCAGCTCGGCAGGGGCCTCGAATCCGGCGAGGGACTCAACCAGCTCGCCGACCGCATCAAGACCACACTGGGCGGTAACCGAAAGCGGGCCCTGGGTATAGCCCGCACCCAGACGGCCGGAGCCGTCGGCAGCGGCCGCCACGAGGGCCACAAATCCGCCGGTGTCGAAAAAAAGTCCTGGGTCGACAGCAAAGACGATGCCGTCCGCCGGACCCACAAGGCCGCCGCTGTCCGCTACGCCGAGGGCATAGACATCGACATCCCGTTCCAGGTCGGCAGCTCCATGCTCATGTACCCCGGCGATCCCAACGGCGAAGCCGGCGAGATCATCCATTGCCGCTGCGTAGAGATCGCCCGCAAGGTCGCGGGCAAGACAATAGAACTTTCCAGCTATGCCGGATCCTTCTACAGCTATCACGACATGCAGCGTGACAAGTCAAAAGCAAAAAGTGAAAAGTACAAAGAACCACGGATTGACACGGATTAACACGGAAACTGACAGGTGTTGCGGTTTCAAATCCGTGACACTCCGTGATAATCCGTGGTTAACACAAGAGCAACGAAAGTAATCCGTGTGAATCCGTGCTAATCCGTGGTTCACACACGAAATATGAATCGACGAAATACGAGGCCACAATGTTCTATGTAGACGCCCAGAAAGACTTCGACCCCAAAGAGCCGAACTATCTGTTCCTGCAGGTCAAGCAGATCAACGAGCAGGACCGCACCATCGACGCCGTCGCCAGCACCTCCAACGAGGATCGCGACGGTGATATCATCCTGCCGTCGGCGATAAAGGCCAACCTCAAGTACTTCCGGGACAATCCCGTCATCCTGGCCTGCCATCAGCACCGCCTCTCCACCGGCTCCTCGCCGGTCATCGGCTCCGGCCTGCCCGCTACGATCAAGATCACCGACAGCGAAGTCGGCCTGCGGATCCGGTTCGCCAACACCAATCTGGGCGAGGAGTACTGGATCCTCTACCGCGACAGGGACATGCGGGCCTTCAGCATCGGCTTTATGCCGATCAAGTGGGAGGAGGATACCGACAACCGCAACCGCTACGGCTGGCCGACCAGGACCTACACCGAGATCGAGCTGCTGGAGATATCGGCGGTCCCGGTCCCGTCCAACCGCCAGGCCCTGGCCCGGGCAATGGCGATGTTCGACAACCACGCCGAAGCCGGCGACATAAAGGCCGCCGTCAACGACGCCCTCGCGGCCAAAATAAACGAACTTAAAGCGGCTTTAACCGCCGATTATGAGCAGTTCAAATTGTGGATGAGAGAGGAACTGGACGAGCTTAAATCACTGCAGATCACCGATCCCGACGGACTGGCGGAGGCCTACTCAGGCGGCGGGCACCCCGATAAGTCCGGCGACGGCGGTGAAGCAGACGTTGCCGCCCCCATTCTCAAGCAACTCGAAGAGATTCAACGGTTACAAGGAGTGTAACTATGGCATTAGCACAGATAGAAGAACAATCCATCAAGCAGATCAACGACGCCCTGGGCGGCATTCAGAAGAACATGGCGACCAAGAAAGAGGTCACCGACCTGATCGACCAGAAGGTCGCCGAACTCGAAGAGGCCCGCAAGGCCGCCGAGGAGACGCCCTACAAGAATGCGATCGAGGAACTCAAGAGCCAGAACGACATGCTCAAGGCGGACCTGGCCACCCTGAAGCGCACCCGCTTCGCTGCGGTCAAGGATTCCAACAACAACTACAACGGCGTCTGGGATTCCTGGCAGCAGGCCAGGGACTTCGGCATGGTCGTTCTGGCCGAGGTCGCCGGCAACAAGAACGCCCGCGAGTACTGCAAGGCCAACGGCATCGACTCGGTCCGCCTAAAGACAATGGGCGAGGACGCCAACTCCACCGGCGGCGCCCTGGTCCCGACCGAGTTCATCCCGAACCTCATCGTCCTCCAGGAGGCCTACGGCGCATTCCGCCGCAACGCCCAGGAGATCCCCATGCCTTCGGACTCGGCCATCGCGCCCAAGCTCACCAGCGGGCTCACCGTCTACTGCCCCGGTGCGGGCACGGCGATCACCCAGAGCGACCTGGCGTTCGGGACGGTCGGCCTTACCGCCAAGAAGTGGGCCACGCTCACCGGCATCGACAGCGAACTGGATGAGGACTCGGCCATCGCCGTCGGCGAACTGGTCGGCCGCCAGATCGCCCGGGCCTTCGCCAAGAAGGAAGACGAAGTCGGCTTCCTGGGCGACGGCACCAGCACCTACTTCGGCCACACCGGCATCATCGGCGCAATCAAGAACGTAACCAGTAACGCCGGCATCGTAGCCGGGGCCGGCACCGCCTATACGGACCTGACCCTGGCGAACTTCGAGACGCTGCTGGGCACCGTTCCCGAATACGCCGACGACGGCATGGACCTGAAGTTCTACTGCAGCCGCCTCTTCTACTACACCGCAATGGTCCGGGTCGCCCTGGCCTCCGGCGGTGCAAACGCCCTGGAGGTCCAGATGAACCGCATGCGGCGTCAGAAGGAGTTCCTCGGCTATCCGGTGGAACTGACCCCGGCGCTGCCCAAGGCTGCGGCGGCCAGCCAGTACTGCTGCGTCTTCGGCAACCTGCGGATGGGCGCTTACCTGGGCGACGCCCGCAAGACGACCATCGCCCGCAGCGAGCACGCCGGGTTCAGCCAGGACATCGTCATGATTCGCGGCACCCAGCGTGTGGCCCCGACCATCGTCGAGCCCGGCACCAGCAGCGACGCCGGCCCGATCTGTGTCCTGCAGCTCGCCGCCTCTTGACAGACGCCTTAACCGCCGGACGGCGGACCCGATGAGAATCGATCTTTGAAAGTTGATTAACCGTTAATCGAAAGGATTGACAGATGATAAATGTTGACAACATGACATTCGGCCTGCTCACCTACCCGCAGGCCAAAGACAACGGCGACTTCGCCAACAACACATACATAGACACGCAGGGGTACCACCACCTCCGCGTGCTCATGGCCGTCGGCGTACTCGATACGCCCATCGGCTCCACGGCCGAGGGCAACGCCGTTAAACTCGAAGAGGCCGACAACGCCGACTTCTCCGACGCCAGCGACATCAGCGGCGCGGCCCTGGCCGATGCGATTGCCGACGACGAAGACGGCAAGCTGTTCGCCATCGACGTGGACCTGACCAAGAGCCACAAGCGATACATGCGGATCAACGCCCCGCACGCCGGCGACGGCACAACGGGCGCAACCTTCTGCGCGATCGGCATTTTGAGCAGGGCGGATCGCGGCCCCACCACGGCCGCCCAGAAGGGCCTGGCCGAACTGATTCAGGCCTAACAGTTTAAGCGTATTGTGTCCGGTCGGCGGCACGGACGCCCCGGCCGGACCTTCTTCAAAATTCAATATTGACACGATACGAAAGGAACCGCCATGTACGTACAATTCAAACGCACCTACGCCGGGCCCGAAGGCTTCTTCGCCGCCGACACAATCCACGACCTGCCCGAAGACCAGCTAAAGCGGATCGGCAAGAAGAAGTACTTCAAACAGGTCCCGCCTCCCCACGACGCCCACAGGGACGAAAAGGCCGCCCGACGCGCCGAGATGCGCAGGCGGCTCGAAGCCGAACTGGCCATCGTCAGCCACTGTCGCAGACTTTACGAGCAGAAACGCGACCAACTGCAGGAATTGGCGCCCGCTGCCGCCGAAAGCCAGACCGCCGTGGACAATGCAATCGCTGCGGACAACGAAGCACGCGGAGCGGCCAAAGCCGACGCCGACAGCACCAAAGTCGTCCGCATCCGCGCAACAGCTTTGCATGACATTGCCCTCGGCCGCTATCAGGTGGCCCGGGGCACCAGAGACATAGCCCGCCTGGACTTCGAAGAGCATGCCCGCAAGGCCCGGCAGCTCGCCGAACAGCTCGGCGAAGAACTCGAAATCGAAGCCCTCGAACCGCAGGAGACCGGCAATGACAGCGACTCCGAAGACCCCAAAAAAGACGGACAAACCAAAACAAAAGATGACCGAAAGCCCAAACGACAGGCAGTACAGCCCGGAAAAGGTAAGAAAAAGAAACGCTCGAAGTAAATACGTCACCAAATAACCACGACCGGCATCCGTGTAAATCCGTGCCAATCCGTGGTTAAAACGAACTCCAAACTCCGAACTCCGGACTAACGAATGTCGCAATTAGTCGCAAAAACAAGCTCCGCTATAGCCGTCGATGAGAATCTGACCACACTGCTGGACTGGACCTGCATCGACGGGCTTTCAGGCTTCACGATCGTCATCGCCAACGCCGGCGGCGGTTCGGGCAACGACATCACCGATGTCCAGATCGACACGTCCGCTGATGCCGGTGTAACGCCCGTCCTCGATCAGCACGGCGGGGTGCCCGCCGTTCCGATAGCATCGGGCGCCGCCGCCCAGGAAACCTTCACCGAGACGGCAAACTGGATCCGCGTCCGGGCCCTGTGCGCCGCCGGCGAGGACACCACGGCCACGGCGATTGTGCTGGCCGATTCTTCTACCGCGAGGATCTGCACGCTGGCCGACGTCAAGGACCGGCTGGGAATAACAGTCACCGATTACGATGCGGCCCTTACGCGACTGATTACCGGCATCGAGGAGATCTTCAATTCGCAGACCCGCCGCACGCTGATCGCACCGGCCGCCGCCGTAACCGAGTACTATACCGGCCGGGGCAACCGCCTGCAGCTCGAGCGCTATCCGATCATCGCCATCACTTCCATCAAGGAATCGATCACCTACGACTTCGACAATGCCGACGCCCTGACCGCCGACAGCGGCTACCGCATAGTGGCAAACGGCCGCTCCGGAGTGCTCCTGCGGATGTATTTGAACTGGGCCTCCCAGCCGGACTCGGTGCAGGTGGTCTATCGCGGCGGCTACGCAGCGGCGGGCCAGAGCCCCGGATCCGGCGAGTACGCACTGCCGGCGGATCTCCGCGAGGCAGCCATCGAGCAGGCCTCGTTCCTGTTCAAACGCCGCGACGACATCGGCCTGTCCTCCGTCGGCATCCAGGGCGCTCAGATATCCAAGCACGAACCCATAGCACTCTTGAAGAATGTCCGGGAGATACTGGACCACTACAGGAGGCCGCAGCTATGAAGCCGACCGTAACACGTGAAGAGCTTGCTGCCTGCCTGACGCTGCTGCAGCAGGCCGATGGGCCCATGACAGCCATCGAGCTTGCCGAGAAGCTCGGTCTGGGCGGCTGCCGGGAGACCAAACGGCGACACGTTCGCGAGATACTCACCAGGCTGCGGGAGGGCGGCCACTGGATCGTCGGGCTTAACCCGGACGGCAATTGTCTGACGCACGATCCGGCGGCGTGGAAGGCTTACTGCGAGGGCAGGATCAGCGAAGCAAAGCGGCGGATCGGTCAGGCTCACAAACGAAAGAAGGCCATGGTGGCCGACGCCAGCGGCCAAGGCGTGCTCTTTGCGCCCAGGCCGTGCATGGGGGGCGGATAATGAGTGCCGTCGAGATGCTGACAATCGATATGAGCATACAAGCCAGGCTCCGGCTGGATCAGCAGATCGCCGCGAGAATGGACAAGCTGGGTATCGGGGCTTACCGGTGGGATAAGCTCGATCTGGGCTTCGAGATGCCCGCAGGATGGCCGGTCGACCGCGATGCGTTGCCGACACTGGCTCAGCTCGTGGTGCTGGCGCGTAAACTGAAGATGCGAATTATAATAGGCGACCTGGTCATGTCGCCGATGCAGGAGACCTGATATGTCCTTCACGCAGGGGTATCCCAGCGATGCCGATATACAGACGTTCCTCTCGGCTCGCGGAATCGAGCCTATCGAGGAGAACAACTCCGACTTCTATACCCAGTTCCTCCAGATGCTGTGGGCGATTCATAACCGCCAGGACTGGGCGGGGGCTTTGGCGGTTTACCCGGCCACGGCGACTACCTTCAAGGTGGCCGGCGGCTCTTATGTGTGGCGCGGAACTGTCAAGACGTACACATCCGGCAGTGCGATCGATCCGACCGACAACGATACGACCTACGTCTGGATGAAATCCGACGGAACGATCGGCTATGATATCGACGCCAACGGCTGGCCGAGTACCGAGCACCTCAAGCTGGCTGAAGTGGTGGTCAACAGCAGTGGGACGATCACCTCGATCACGGACCTTCGCGGAAAGTGGGCGCTGGCGTACAACAGCGAGCGGATCTACCTGGAGGCGAAGACCTCGAACTACAGTGTGGCGGCCGCCGATTGCGGCAAGGTCTTCACCAATCTGGGGGCGACCGGGGCGATTACCTTGACACTGCCGGCCTCGCCTGCGGCCGGCGACAATTACACCTTCGCCGTCCAGGCCGCCCAGGAGCTGCGGGTCGACCCCGGCACCGCGACGATCCGCGACGACAGCGGCCAGACCGCCGACAAGTACAAGGCCTGCAGCACCATCGGGGCCTGCCTGAAGCTGGTTGCCGACTCAAACGGCGACTGGGTAACGATTGCCAAGAACGGAACCTGGACTGAGGAGGTCTAACAGTGAGTAACGAGATTCACGAGACCCACACGTGGGGCAATCAGGTGTACGCTGTGATCCGTAACAGGGCCGGCCAGGTGTGGTGGCCCACCGGCCAGGTGTTCGAGAATTGGGGCACCAGTGGCAGGGCGGCGGCCGATTATGCAATTTCGCTGGCTCAGACGGGAGGATCCTTGTTCGTCGGCGACTTCGACACCAATATAAGTACGGGCCGGTACACAGTCCAGACGTTCTATCAGGGCGGCGGAAGTCCGGCGGACGGAGATCCGTGGATCGGCCAGCGAATCGTCTTTTGGACGGGCACGGCCATTCTCACGGCCGATAAAGTCCTGATTAACAAAGCCGTGCAAAATAAATCGACGGGGACTATCCAGCATTACGACGACGATGGAGCGACTTTGATGCTCACGCTGACGCCGACCGACGGCGAGAGCAGCATCACACGGGACCGGAGCTGATATGAGCCTTAGCAATTATACCGAGAATAAGATTGCGGAACTGCTCGCCGGCAAGACGGGGATGGCTCTGCCTGCGGTTTACCTGGCATTGTCGACGGCGGATCCGGGCGAGGATGGCTCGACCATCGCCGAGCCCGCCGGCAACGGTTATGCCCGCACAGCGACGGCGGGTAAGTGGGCTGCGGCTTCGGGCGGTACGATCGCTAATGCCGCCAACATTACCTTCCCCGAGGCGACGGCCTCCTGGGGGACTGTTTCGCATGTTGCGCTGTTCGACGCGGTCAGCGGCGGCAATATGCTGGCCAGCGGTGCGCTTAACAGCTCGCAGGAGATCCGCACGGGCGATGCGCCCAGGTTCGAGGCCGGCGATCTGCAATTGACTGTAAGTTAGGAGCTTAGAGATGGCGACAATAAAGAAGGACTGGGCGTCCGAAGCGACAATTATGAACGCGGTCAGCGTTACAACCGGGTCGTATTCGTCGGCGGTGGACCTGGCGACGGACGGCTACGAAGGGGCGCACGTTACGGTCGATGCGGACTTTCCGGCCAGCCCGACGGACGATCTTGAAATACAGGTGCAGGCGTCGATAGACGGCAGCAACTGGGACGATACGCCGCTGCAGGCGGTGGTGCTGGAGAACGACAACGACCCGAATCAGATCAGCTTTACGATCCGCGATGTGGCGCAATTCAGACTGTACTGCAAGCGCAGCGGCAGTACTGATACAATCACGGTAACCGCCAAGTCGAGGGCCTGGCGGTACCAGTCGGTTTAGGAGCAACACGATGGCAGATATACACGTGGGCAAGATGGAGGCAGTGGGAGGGGAGGCCAGAGGCCGGGCCAGGCTCGTATACCATATCCCGGTGGATAGTCCGAAAGAGGGCGTCGTGCCGACGCCGACCAGCGAGCTAAGCGCTATCGACCAGGCCGAGGCCGAGGCCCTGGCTGCCGGGACGCTGGTGGAGATGTCGGCGACGATTACGGTGACGGGGCAGCAGAGCCAGGCCGACGTTGTCGCGAAGCTGCGAGAGGATTGGCACAACAGGAAAGAGGCGTTTAATACGCGGTACGCGATGGAATACCGATTCTACGGAGTGACCTTAAGTGCCACTGCTTAAACCCATCAGGGGCGCACAACTCGAAGTCAATCACCCGCTGCGGCGGGGATTGTACCGGTGCTGGCTGCTCAACGAGGGCGGCGGCAATATGCTATTTGACCTGGCCGGCCGGACCGAGGGGCAGCTGCAGCGTGGTTATGATTGGAAAGCCGGGCCGGAGGGCTATGGCATCGAATTCGACGGCACCAGCGGCTACGCGAATCTCGACGGCGAAGACGCCACATACCTTGGGCCGCACGCCTGGACGATCCGGGTGATGTTCTACGCACTGCCGAGCAGCAGCACCACTTGTTACCTACTGGATTACATTTACTCAGGTGGGCACAGCTGGTCGCTCATGGGGGCGGGCTGGCACGATAAGATCGTCGCGATCTATTGGCGATCGGATGGGACGCAACTTACAATTCCCGGGCCGACTATAGAGCTCGGCCGGTGGTATAACGTGACCGGTGTCTATGACGGCGATACGCTATCGGTCTACGTTGACGCGATATTTCAGGGATCCGGGCAGGTGGGAGCTATTTACCAAGGCTCCGATTACCAGCTCCGGCTGGGCCACCCGGCCCAGTACAGTCCCGAGGCAAAGATTGCGCACGCGATGATCTGGAGTCGACCGCTTATCGCTGCCGAGGTGCGATGGCTGGCTCGCGACCCGTATGCGGTCTGCCAACGGCCTTTTTCGCCGACTGCGCTTTCTGGGCCGTGCTACGTGAGCATCAGCGGGATGGTTGCGGCAGGCGGGGCACTGTCGGGGACGGTCCGGTACCGGCCGCGAAGCCCATGGGCGGGCGGCTCGCTGAGCATAACCAAGCGATGGCTCAAGGAGGCGCTGTATAACGGCTGCACCAGCAATGCTTTCAAGCTGGGCACGGCACTGACGCAGGGATGGTTCTGGACGCGGACGGCCGGCTGCGATGCGATCTATCGCGGCCAGGATGCCAATGTGGACTACGAGAGTGTGCAGGCGGTCGTCGCCGGTGATGAGGGCAGCGCGGCGATCTCCCAGCAGAACCTGCCGCCAGGGACAATCTGGAAGTACACGCGGCGGAGTATGAGCGACTGCGGCCTGGAGTCGGCCGACGGGCCGAGCTGCCTGGTGCGGATCGGGTCCGATGGTGCAATGCGGCCGCTTGAGCCGAACGCGGTGCAGCAGCTTAGTATCGAGCCGGTGGCCGGCGGCAAGGTTCGGCTGCGGTGGGCCTACGTGGCGATTGACCACGACGCAGCTCCGTCCGAGTTCCGTATATATATAGATTCCGGCAGCGGCTTCGACTACGACAATCCGGACGGTACGGTGCGAGCGGTGCTTAGCGGCGCGGGCGAGTACGAGTGGACTTCGGCGGCTCTGACCGGGGGGCAACCGTATAAGTTCTGCGTGCGGCCGTACAGCTCGGCCGGGGGTGAGACGCAGACGGCAGACGAGGTGTCCGAGGTGATCGATGCGACCGGTCCGCCGGCGATATCCCGCGTCTCAGGGGCGTGGGAGGAGGTGGACTGATGCTGAGCAGTATCCGCACCAGGGTATCACACGTGATCGATGCAGCCATCCGCGAACGACCCGCATCGCCACAGGTCATCCAGCCCGGCCGGGCTATCAGACTTGCGGGCGTCCGCTACCTGGCGGAGGCCCAGGAGGATGCGCAGGCTGACGAATTCATCAGCGTAAAGCTGCTCGATTCAGACGGCAATACGACCGGCGATGCGTTCGACGCCGAAGGCCTGATGGCGAATGCATCCAGCCTGACGGCGCTCGATGAGGCCAGCCCTCTGATCAAGCAATACGATATTATTCCGGTCTTCAAGGCCCGGGACGGCAAGTGGTATATCGATGAGATATTCGCAGCGGCCGGCCAGCAGAGCGAAGAAGTGATTGCGGTCAAGGCCAAAGAGAGCGCGGCGGCCCGCTCATATATTTCGTGCATGAAAGTTACGTGGAACACGGGCAGCTCGTCCTGGGATGAGGTGGGCAGCGCCTTCAATGTATACGCGCTGTTCTGCAACAGCGGCAGCTTCAGCAACCTCGACACGGCCACGCCCCGCATAGTCATCGGAGATATCCTGTTTGCCAAGCAGATGGAGAGCGATCGATACTTCTTCGTCAGCCAGTTCGACGGCGACGAAGACTGTGATTGTTACAGCGCAACATGACCGGCAGAATCCAGCGAAATCCAAGTACGGGCAGGATAATCCGCAGGGCCAGCACCGGGCGGATATTGCGGGTAGAACGCGAGTGCCAACTGTGCGCAGACAATTCGTTCATTACCCCTAAATGGCTGGACTTGACTTTGGCAAGCTGGACTGATTGCGCTGGATGCAGGCAGTCCATCATAATCGGCAACAATTACTATGCGATGAAAACAAACGGCGTGGCGGCTACGATCAACGGAAAATACCGCCTGCCTTATGTAAGCCCATGTACGTGGGAACTAACTGTATCCGATAGTTTTGGATCGGTTGAGATTTTTTTCAACAGCAGCTTGTTGCCCGCCGATTGCAGTGGTGACGAAGAGTTGATGACGATTTCATTGGACCAGCTTTATTTATGGGTTGATATCTATACGGATGGCAAAGCTCGAATTACAGTTCGATTGTCTGGGCTTGATTCGAATAGTGAGCGACAAGATTTTGATATTGTCGAAGCTACGAGCCATTGGACCGTTGACGTCACAAGCGAGTGCTTTAACATTGCAACGACGACTCCAAGCGTGGCAACACGATGTCTGGACGAAGAAGGCTGGCCGATACCAGACGAAACTGTGTCTGATTGTGATTGTTCGCAGTTGCAAAAAAGCAGCGGAGGGTCATACACATTCAGCGGTCAATTATGCGTACCTGGTACAGTTGCAATCGAACCTGTTTTTGTGGAGTGATGCTGTGAGCTGTTGCAAGAAAATTCGCCAGGCTGGCAGGATCGCCAAGGGCTTCACGCGGCTGGCGATCGGTCGCAAGTGCCCGGCGACTGATGATCGTCTGAGGATCTGTCGGCAGTGCGACCGCAAGGATCAGCAGAAGTGGGAGCGCCGCAGCCTCTGGTGCACGCTCTGCGGGTGCTACATACCGGCCAAGGCCAGGGTGGAAGAGGAGGCCTGCCCGCTCGGCAAGTGGCCCGATCCGCCGGCAAATAAACCCGATTCAAACCCCCATTAACCCCCGGATAAAATCCCAATATTTTTCATTTTTTCTGCAAAAAAGTCTTGTTGACTCCTCCGGAGGGCCGCCGCCTCGCTGAATTCCACTGCCATTTACGTGCGCTGACTGCCATTTTGCGTCGCGCACTACATTTGTGTCAATTTCTGTCCAACTTTGGTCAGTTCCGGCCCATTTTCCCAGACCACCCTGAATCACCGTAACCCCTTACGCCAACTGCACTTAACCAGAATTCTGCAAAAAATCAGATTTTCAAAAAATTTCCAAATCACCCCTCAAAATCGCCCTTCCATATTGCCCAACCCTCCCATCTTAACACCCCAAACCGCACCCGAACGCCCCCGCCAATCCCCGACTGCCCACCCGAACCCAAAGGGAAAATCGCCAATCTACAATCGCCAATCCCCCTACTGTCTTATCAACCAAATGTCGCATCAAACACGCCTGCTCAGCAGCGCCTCAGGCCGTTCTGAAAATATTTTTTGCAGCTTTTGTATCAATTGTAGAACCTCTAGCGGTTATCTGCGTACAAATTCCGGCTTCAGAGAACCTCATCAACGATTTCCACCCCGCGGCCGAATGTCTTATTAACCAAATGTCATATTCGTAATTTGTTTGAAAAAAGGTACTTACTGTGCTATAATAGCCCTGAATCGAGTTTATTGTTAAGAGGGTGTGCACAACATGGCAAAAACTTCTCTCCCACCTATCGAGCAGTTGAGGGGCAGGACGCTCGGCAGAATTCTCATCAAAATGGGAGCCCTGAGCAGAAATCAGGTACACGAAGCGCTCAAGGTACAGCAAAAACAGGGAGGCAAACCCGAGATAGGCCAGATCCTGCTCAAAATGGGCCTGATCGACGAAAAGCAGTTGCACATGGCGCTGGCGGCCAAGCGCGGCATGGAATACATGAGCCTGGAGGGTTACGACATTCCGGCGGATGTGGTCGAGAAGGTTCCGACGCAGATGGCCAACACCTACCACATAGTGCCCGTCGAATTCGACGAGGCCAGCAACACGCTGACCGTGGTTCTGGACAGCGTGGAGAACTTCCGGGCTACGGATGACCTGAGCACGCTGACCGGCTATAAAATCGTGGCCAAGATCACCGACCACGAGTTTCTGGAGAACGCCCTTTCGACCCACTATTCCGAGGATCAGGACGAGAGCAATATCGACGAGCTTATCGATGAGATTCAGGGCGACGAATTCCTGGCCGAGTTCGAGGGCCGAAACGCCAGTATCGACCTGGATGAGTTGAAGGAGCTGTCGGAATCGAACCCGGTTAAGAAGCTTCTGAACCTGGTTCTTCTGCAGGCGATTCGCGACAAGGCATCAGACATACACTTCGAGCCGTTCGAGAACGAGTACAAGATGCGCTACCGAATCGACGGCGTACTGTACGAGATGATTCCGCCGCCGAAGTATATCGCAGCGGCTCTGGCATCGCGAATCAAGGTCATGGCCGATCTGGACATCGCCGAGAGGCGGATGCCGCAGGACGGCCGTATCTCGCTTACCGTTCAGGGCAACCCGGTCGACCTTCGTGTCAGCGTGCTGCCGACCATGTTCGGCGAAAGCGTCGTGCTGCGTATTCTCGACAGGTCGCAGGTCATGTTCGATCTTGGAAAGCTCGGGCTCAGGCCTCACGACCTCGAGATGGTGAACCAGCTTATCAAGAAGCCCAACGGCATTATCATCGTGACCGGCCCGACCGGCTGCGGTAAAACGACGACACTCTACTCGGCTCTGAGTGAGCTTAACAACGTAGAAACAAAGATAATAACAACCGAGGACCCGGTCGAATACGACGTGGACGGACTGTGCCAGGTCCAGATGAAGCCGGAGATCGGGCTGACGTTCGCCAAGTGCCTCAGGTCAATTCTTCGTCAGGACCCGGACATTATTCTGGTCGGTGAAATTCGAGACCTCGAGACGGCACAGATCGCCGCACAGGCGTCGTTAACCGGCCACCTGGTCTTTACGACACTTCATACCAACGACGCCCCCAGTTCAATCGCACGTCTTCTGGACCTCGGCGTCGAGCCGTTCCTTGTGACAGCGACGCTTGAAGGCGTTGTCGCACAGCGTCTGGTTCGTCGAATCTGCACCAACTGCCGCACCGAGTACCAACCCAACGAACAGCAACTCGAAGAACTCGACATGACCGAAGACGACATCAAAGGCAAGAAGTTCTACTACGGCCGGGGTTGCGGCAAGTGCAACAACACCGGCTACAGGGGCAGGAGCGGGTTGTTCGAGATTATGACATTCGACGATGAGATGCGCAGTCTCGTTATGAACAACGCCTCGACGAATGTCCTTCGTGCGGCCGCGATCAAGAAAGGCATGGTCATGCTCCGCGAGAACGGCCTGGCGGCGATATACGATGGAATCACCACGATCGACGAGGTCGTGAAAGAGACGCTCATGCAAGCGTAGCCAAACTGACCGGAAGTTTAGTTTGGGAGTAAAAAAGTAATAAAAAGCCGGGTGTCGCGAATGCGACTGCCGGTTTGATGCTGTGTTGATTTTCGTCCGAAGGTCAGATACTTCGCTTCGCTCAGCATGACAGGCTGTGATGGATACATGACAGGCTGTGATGGATACATGACAGGCTGTGATGGATAGTATGCTGTGTGAAGGCCGGATGCCCTTGGGCAGGGTCAGGACAGGACTTTGGTTTTGTTCAGCGTGACAACATAAGTTAACAAGAGGCGGTTGGATGTTAGAGTACTTACTGGTTAATACGGGTTTGATTGTGGATCGGGCTTTGGGCCGGACGTGGTCAGAAGGAGGTATCTAGGATGCCGTTATTCCAATACCAAGCACTGGATTCGCAGGGTGTGGAAATCAAGGATGAGATCGAGGCCCTGAGCGAGAAGGAAGCAGTCAGTAAGATACGTAACATGGGGTATTTCCCCACGAAGGTAGACACAAAGGGGCAGAAGAAAAAGAAACCCGCGGCGGCTGCAGCGGTGGGCGGAACCGGCAAGAAGCGCAGAGGCGCCGGCGGCAAGGTAAAGGTAAAACACATAACACAGTTCGCTCGCCAACTTTCGACACTTCAGGATGCGGGCCTTCCTATTCTACGGTCGCTTCGAATTCTCGAAGAACAGGCCAAGTCTGGTAACTTCAAGCGAATCATCGGATACGTGGCCGACGACATCGAAGGCGGTTCGACGCTTTCGGAGGCACTGGGACGGTTCCCGCGGGCCTTTAACCGACTGCTGGTCAGTATGGTTGCAGCGGGTGAGGCCGGCGGTGTTCTCGACTTGATTCTCTCCCGTGTCGCGGACTTCATGGAGAAGGCGCAAAAGCTCAAGGCCAGGGTTAAGAGCGCCATGGTTTATCCCATCACCGTCATGTGCGTTGCGTTTTTGATTCTGCTGGGCCTTATGAAATACGTGATTCCGCAGTTCAAAGACGTGCTTCAGGAAATGGTCGGTGACGATCTTAACGTGATCACGACAACGGTGTTGGGGATCAGCAGTTGGATTGCCTATGACTTCGGCTGGGCGTGGCTGATGGGCGTTCCTATCGGCATGATAATATTGACGCGAGTAATGCGCCGATTCCGCCAGGGTCGTTACATACTGGACTCCATCAACCTCAAACTGCCGGTTGTGGGGCAGCTTTCGAGTAAGATTTCGATTACCAGATGGACCAGGACGCTTGGTACGCTGATCAGCGCGGGCGTTCCGATTCTGGATGCGCTTAACGTAACCCGTGAGACAGCAGGTAACGAGGTATATGCAAAATGTCTAGCGAATGTACATAACTCGATTCGTCAGGGCGAGACGTTCGCCGATCCGCTTAAGAAATCGAAAACGGTGGACCTTATCGTCTGCAACATGGTTGCGGTGGGTGAGGAGACCGGCGACCTTGACAAGATGCTTCTGAAGGTGGCGGACAATTACGATGAGCAGGTAGACGTTCTGGTCGGCTCGCTTATGTCGCTGCTGGAGCCGATCATGATTATCGTCCTTGGCGGTATCGTTCTGGTTATCGTCCTGGCGGTGTTCTTGCCCATGATTCAGGTTATTACGAGTCTCAGTGCGGCATCGTAGACTGGTCAAGAATCAAAATGAAAAGTGAAATATCTAGCAGTAAATATCCACAAAGTTGAAGGAGTAGTTGCGATGAAACAGAAGAGAAACAAGACAAAAAGGACGGGCTTTACCATCGTCGAGTTGTTGACGGTGATGAGCATTATCGTCATCCTGATCGGGCTGCTGGTGCCGGCCCTGAGTCAGGTTCGTCGGTATGCCCTGAAGGTAAAGCAGAAAGCGCAGTTCCACAGTATGGAAGCGGCTCTGGAACTGTTTAACAACGAGTACGACGGCTATCCGCCTTCGGATGCACTGGATCCGACGGGCCAGCCTTACTGCGGGGCAATGAAATTAGCCGAGGCCCTTATGGGCTGGGATTTGCTGGGATTTCACAAACACTCTATCTTCCGCAGAGACGGAATGGGCAGCAGTGGTCAGCCTCTTTACACGCAGAACCTCAAGGACAGGGTTTCGGGCCCGCTCCTTCCACTGGAGCAGGCGAATGCGTATAAGATTGGTGATATTTACGGTCCCGGCAATGTAAATCAGTTTCTGCCCGACAACTACGTTCTGTGCGATGTCTATGAGAAACAGCGGCCCGATTCAGACAAGACGGGGATGCCCATTCTTTATTACAAGGCCGACACTTCGGGCTTTCGGCACGATCCAAACGTGGCGCAGCAAATGACACCGGACGACAACGCTGGCAATATCTACAACTACTTGGATAATCAGATGCTCCTGATGCTCGGATTTCCGGGTCAGACCGGCGGCGGCGGAACGCAAACAAACCGGCATGGGCTGGCGGAGCCTGCAAATCCTGATTACGGATTTTATGCGATTACGCGGACGGACAAGATCAAGACACCGGCGAGGCCTTTCCGTGCGGATACTTATCTGCTGATCAGTGCCGGATACGACGGCGAATACGGTACGGCCGACGATATCTGCAACTTCGACGCAAAGATAAGTCAGTAGGCGGGCTGGGGCGTGCGTTACGGCGGGCGGTGATTATTGCCGTGCGCCGGTTAAACAGAGCGCCGAGAAAGAGGTGTTAAGGGGCGTTTTAATGTCAATCTCGTTTGCGAAAAAACGGGGAGCAGGGTTATGAAAAGATGGATGATTATTTCGGTTGCGGCGGTCATGTGCGTGGGCGGCGCAATCGCGGACGCAGGAGCGGCCGGTATTATTAACGGCAGCTTCGAAGACGACGGACGTATTCGCGTTCGCGACGTTAACGATCCGAACGGCTGGTCCGTTGATTTACGAACACAGCTCTTCGAGAGATACGTGTACACGGACTGGGCTACGGAAGGGTTTTATAACTTGTCGCTTAATTCGAAACTGGCCGTGTTTAACGGCGGCGAAACGGCGAAGGCTACTCAGACGGTGGATTTCAGTGGAGCAGAAAAGCTGCTTTTCGACGTGAAACTCGATACGGGGCTGTTCGGCGCGTGGGATCCGTGTACGGCTACGGTCATGGTCACTATCGACGATGAGGTGATATGGCAGAATCCGGCCGGGGCGGATAACGTCAGCGGCGAGTACTTCGCGCAGGAGTATATGTTGAGCGACGAACAGCGCAGCGGCGAGCACGAACTTGCGATGGTTCTTCGGATCGATGCGAGCGGCTGGATCGAAAACTATATTACGCAGTGGGACAACTTCGAGCTGGTGTACTACTGCAACGGAGGCGGCCTGCTGCCGGGCGATTTCAACCGCGACTGCTTTGTGGATATGAACGATGTCAGGCTGCTGGCCGAGGTCTGGGCCGCGGACGGGGTCGGCACCGGCGACGCCCGCAATATGTATAACGGCGACGACATCGAAGGCATGGCGTTTATCAACTTTTACGATCTGGCCGCGATGCTGGAGACATGGGTTGATATGAGCGACGTGCAGGCGCTGGCGGAGGTCTGGCTCAGCAACCAAGTAGCCAGAGACGACCCTCGCAACGCCTATAAGGGCGACGACATCGAGGATGAGGCGGTTATTAATTTTTACGATATGGTGCTGATGCTGGAGACGTGGCTTGAAAACAGTTGGCTCGAAGAAGAGCCGGTTGAAGGCCAGTAGAAAGCAAAAGTGGAAGCACGAAATTCGAATGTCGAAATTCGAAACAAATTCGAATGGCCGAATGACAGAAATTCGAACGGCTGACGCCCGGATGAAGTTCTTTGATGTGCAATAGCCAGATGCTTCGCTTCGCTCAGCATGACAGGAGCGAAGATGATGTAGTTGGATATTGGATGCGATTGGAAATGGAATTACGGACTGTGCCGGCGGATGTCGGCCGGTGTTAGGAGTATAGCTGTGAAACGCAAACAAAGACAAAATGCGTTTACGACAATCGAACTGCTGGTCGTGCTGGCGGTGATCGCCCTGCTGGTGGGGCTTTTGATACCGGCGTTGAGCGCGGTTCAGAACGCCGCACTGAAGGCCAAGCAGTACGCTCAGTTTTCGGCGATTTCAACCGGGCTCGAAGCGTTCCGAAACGACTTCGGCGACTATCCGGAGTCGAGGCGTACGCCGACACCGTTGACGGGCGACTACTGCGGCGCTCAGAAGCTGGCCGAGGCGATGTTCGGTCTGGATCTGCTGGGATTTCATCCGGATTCGGAGTTTACCTCGCACGGGAGGACTTCCAGCGGAGTTTACGTTTACGATGCAAATGTTCCGGCTTTGATGGCCCAGCGCAAGGGCCGTTACCTGGAGATGGAGACGGCGGAAGTTTTCCGTCTGGGCAATATTCCACCGATCCGGCCGGGTTTGTATAAAGACACAAGAGCTTTGAATCCGGACACCTTCGTTATGACCGATGTTTATCATTATAAGCAGGTCCAGTTGCAGAATGGCGATGTGGTCAAGGCCGGATCGCCCGTGCTGTATTACAAGGCCAATACATCGGGTTCTCAGATTGACCAGATTTACAATTTTCTCGATAATAACGAGCTGGTACTCGTCAAAGAGATGAGCGACAACAGGGCGCACCCCCTTGCAAGCGGCTTGCCGGGAGTCAACCAGACAGACTTCATTTACGGCACGGGTATAGGTGGGCTGACCGGTTACTTTCAGGATCCGAAGGTGACTACACGGGTCTGGCCGTACAGGCCGGACTCTTACATGCTGATTTCGGCGGGGCCGGACGGGCTTTATGGCTCGGAAGATGACGTTCGCAACTTTGGCAATTAGGGTATAAGTTTCTGGTGTGGACAATGGACTGCTACAAGAACAAACCTGGTTTGACTCTGGTTGAGATGCTTGCGGTTATTGCGGTAATCGTGGTGTTGGCCGGTCTTGTTATAAGCGTTGCCAGGCGCATTGACGACCAGAGCAAGGAACGGGCTACGGAGAATGTGCTGTCGATTGTGGATGCGGCGTTGCAGCAGTATTACGACAGCGAGGGTGCTTTTCCGGCGGATCTTTCGCAGGATCCGAACTCACCGCCCTACTGCGGGGACATGTACGGCCAACTGCAGGCCGTTCGGGACTGTCGCGAGATTATCGAGAAGATCGACAGCCGGTTTTATGTCGCGGGACCGAATACGCCGCAGATACGCGACGCTTGGGGGACGGTGCTGGATTACAGATACAGGCAGAACAGGGATACTTTTCCGCAGGTATGGTCGGCGGGGCCGAACAAATCGTTCGCTCCGGGCAAAAGAGACGACGACCTGACGAATCAATAACATGCGAAACAGACGCAGACAATCCGGTGTTACGCTGACCGAAGTCACGATGGTCGTCGCGGCGATAGTGGTGCTGGCGGGGATCGCGATGCCGGCTGCGCGGATGTTCTTTCGGTCGTTCGACGACGCGGCCGGGGCCAAGGCGATGATCAGCGGCGCCCTTTCGACGGCGCGGTCGATTGCTCTGAAGAATCAGCGGTACGCGGGGGTGCGTTTTCAGTACGAGTATGATTCCGGCGCGCCGTTGAAGTCGAACCAATATATGATTTTCATTATTCAGGACTCGGCGATGATGGCGTACGGTTTCAAGGCCGTGGAGGGGATGGAACCGATAAAGCTTTCGGAGCGGATCGGGGTGACGGATTTGACGATCGCGGGCAACCAGCGGGTCGACACCGACGTCGAGGCGGACGATCCGGTGGATGTGAACGATATGACTACGTTTTCGATTGTGTTTTCGCCGGCGGGCAAGCTGGTTATTCACGACGTTCGGGTTCGCAATCGAACGGGTGTGTTCAGGCCGGACAACGACAACGGGATAGCGGCATGGGACGGAATTTTCAATTCAATATACAATATTGCCCAGGCGTCTGCGGGGAATCGGGCGGGCAGATTCGCCCAGGATGATTATCCCCGTCCCGCAAATCCCAACAATATGGCGTACGGGTACGGGCGGGAGGCCAGTCGCAATGGGTTTGTGGTTTTCGAGAAGCAGCGGCTGCTGCAGGAGTACAAGAAGGGGACGGCTTGGAGCGGTTATCTTTCGAAGCTGGCTTCGGAGGTGATGTATATTAATCCGCATACGGGGCGGATTGTTGGGAACAAGTGAAAAGGCAGAAGCAAAAAGTAAAAAAGATGAAGTTGTGGAATCAGCCTTGGGCTGATGACTGTTTCAGGCACGGGTTGGCCGTGCAACGGACTATGAAGATTTGCAGACGACAACGGGGTTTTTCGCTGACTGAGGTTCTGCTGGCGGTTGCGACGCTGGCGGTGGGGATGCTGTTCGTGGGGGGGACGTTTCTTGTCAGCGTGCATATGACGACGGTTGCTTCGGAGCGGACCACGGCGAGCATCGCGGCGGACGAGGCGTTTGCGAAGATTCGGATATTCGGTCTGAATCCGTCGGGACTGGCGTATAACTCCCAAACACCGGCCGAGAAACTGATCGCCCAGTTGGATCCGAATTTGCCGAAGGTCGAGGTTGCTTATCCGTCGACGCAGACTTCGGGCCCGAAGCAGTATTACTGGTCGGCTCTGTGTCGGCTTGCGGCTGATCCGAATGACCCGAATCTGGTTGCGAATCCGCGGACGGTGCAGGTGACGGTGTTTGTGAGTCGCAAGGTGGGGGCTTCGCCGAAATTCCCCGGGGGACACGGGTGGCCGGTGCGGATGCCGGTTGTTGTGACGGGTACGGCTGGGGCAAATGTCCTTACGATAGCAGATCCGGATCCGACGGTGAATAAGGAGACATGGATAAACGACGGCTGCACGATAGTTGACGATGAGACGGGGCAGTTATACAGGGTTAGAGAACGGCAGCCACAGCCTGGAAATAGCAACGACGCTGTGGTACTGGACAAACCATGGCGAGGACCTTCAGCCCCGAAGCTTGTTTGGGTTGTCTGTCCGCCGACGGGTGGTGGACGGTATCCTTGTGTGGCGGTTTATCAGAAAGTGATCCGTTTTTGAGCGGTCGAGAAGTTTTTGCGATGAGAAAAGCATTTACGCTAATTGAGCTTGCGGTTTCGATTGCGATACTGGTGGTTGTTCTGCTGATTGCGAGCAAGATATTCCGGGTCTGTATCGAATCGCACCGCGTGGCGATGGCTAACGCGGAGATCATGCAGAAGTTCCGCGCGATTACGGATCAGTTGAATGCGGATTTCAAGGGGCTTCGGAAGGATGGTGAAATATGCGTGGCCTGGGTTGCGAAACGGGCCGGGAAGCTTGACGGGGACGATCTGGACGGCTATTTGCGGATGGACCGGATTATGTTCTTTGCAAATGGCGACTTTCAGTCTTACGGCTTGTATGGGACGCCGCCAGACCCCGTCCGCGGGCATCTCGCCAGAATCTGCTATTCACTGGCAAGGGATAAGAATAATACCAAACCGGATGGGCAACAGAGACGAAAGCGTAGACTGGCACGTACCCAGCATATTCTTGTCAACGACGCCGATCTGGCTGCTCTGCCGCCATTCGCACAGTTCAATAACAATGACCAGGGCTGGCGGGATTGGAACAAGCGTGAACACGAGAGGATTTCGCTCGGTCAATGGATGACGCTGCCACTGCAGGACAAGGTTGACATGCTGAGTGTGATACTGGATATCGAGATACAGCCTACCCGGACGGATGAGCGGATACGCGGCAGCAGAATCGATGGCGGGGACCCTAATTCGATTCATTTGCTGATGTGCGAGGGTGTCGGGGAGTTCATGGTTCAAGGGTGGCATAAGTCCAGGGGAAATACGGGGCGTTGGATTCCGGAAGTTGACCCGGACGGAGACGGGAGTCTGATCGACTCGCATTTTATTCTGGATCCGAACGGCTCGCCAATTCTGCATAAGACCGAGGCGCCGGGTCTGTGGTATCCCCGAAAAATGCTCCAGGGCAGAGGGCCATTTGCCGCCTACAAGCAGAGTTCGAATTATCCGCAGAATCTGGATGCGGCGCATTTTGATATGATACCGGGGCTTGGGCGGGCTTTGAAGTTTACGTTTACGCTTTATGATTCGAAGGGTGTTTTGAAGAAGGGGCGGACGTTTACGCATATAGTTTATCTCAATTAAAAAGTAAAAAGTAAAAAGTAAAAAAGTCGTGCGGTTGTCGGCGGGTTCGCTCGGGTTCGCAGGTGCAAGCAGGGTCGCCGGGTCGGAAGCGGCATATGAGTATTTGCGTGCAGGCCTGTGTGATGGTGCTGGACCCGAATCAGGTGCGGGGCGATTGAGTCGGATATTGGGACGTTTTTAAGCGGTTGGTTGGCGGATGTTGGTTTTGGGGTGGAATTGGTATGGATATGACTGTTTTGCGACATTCTGTTCGGGGCGGTCGCGGCGGATCGGCGCTGGTGCTGACTATAGTCCTGATTACGCTTCTGGCCGTGGTGGGGGTTGCGTTCCTGCTGATGGCACGCGTCGACAACGTGGCCAGCTCGGCACTGAGTGAAAACCGCGAGCTGAATCTGGCGGTCGATACGGTGGTGGCCGAGATATGCGAGCAACTGGTATCAGACGTGCCGGGAATCGATCCGAATCGCAATATCGAATACGAGGATTATCCAGGACTTCAGGACGAGTGGCTGGCGAGTAACGAGCCGTATGATCCGAATGATGGGATCATGGGTACGGCCCCGGCGTATCTGTGGGAACAGATCAGTGATGTGACAGGATATCTGAAGAGGCGGCGCCAGGCGGCGAATAACAAAGGCTGGTCGACTCGCAACGTGCGAATCAAAGAATCAGCGGCACTAGCCGATCCCGATGCCGGGATAATTGCCGATCAGAAACCTGTTATAGTTGCAGACGGCAATCTGCTGGAGCAGATGGCCGATGCCGACGGCGACGGCGTAGCCGATTCGAAGTGGATTGAACTGGAAGGCCAGGAGTCCAGCAGGGGTAAGCCGATATACGCGGCTATACGGGTGATCGACAACTGTGGTATGCTGAATGTGAATACGGGACTGGAATTTCCGCGCAATCCGACCGACCCGAACCTGGCCCCCGGCGATATAGACGGAAGCAGTCTGCTGCAGGTCAATCTCATGGCGATGTCGTGGCGGCCGGGAGTCTGGAATTATAACCCCCAGCGAAGGAATGAACTGCTGCTGGCAAGGGCTGACGGCGACAGCGTGCTGGCCAATAACTTCGGACTATACGAACAAGATGTGATATGGAATTACTCGCGTCCGCGGGCCGGGTACACTCCTTTTGACATCTCCGACGAACTGGAACTGCGGTATAGATACGTGATTAATCATGAAGATATTGATGCTCGCATTGAAACCTTCGATCCGCAACTGATGTGGGCTTTTCGAACGCCGAAAGACAAGCGACGTCCCGTAGCAACCGCCTCAGATCTGGACGAATGGTTCCAAAGTGCCTTCGCGACTGAGGTAAATGACCCGAATATTGATGTAGATTACGCATACAGGCACCTTTCCACTACTTATAGCTACGACAGGACAATAAACCCGCTGGGGCTCGCGTTTAATGGCGGGCGGATGGCGGGTTTGAATACGGCGGACGTGAATGAACTTTACCTTGTTTTGAATGAAGTGTTGCGGCGCAACAGAGCGGTCGATCCGAACGGCAAGGCGGCTCAGCTTGCGGTTAATATAATCGATTACCGGGACAGCGATGCCGACCCGACATTGTGGACGCCAGCTCCGGGGCCGAATGCAGTGACGTATTACGGATTCGAGCCGCAGCCTTTCATAAGCGAGATCGGCTTCTTGATCGACGGGGGTGACCCGTCGGTTTCGACGGACAATAGCTTTGCCGTGGAACTATATAATCCGTTCGACATACCAATTGGCTTGACGAACTACCGGCTTGAGCTGCGAAAACAGGATGGGACACCTGCCGGGCCGGTCAATTTCACGGGCGGAGTCGTGCCCGCCGGCGGGCATTTTGTAATCACCAACCGTCAGGATGCAATGGCGGATTTGAATGTATCCGGCGCACTGCCGTATCGGAGGGTGAATGCGGCTCTGGTTCTGGCGACTTATACGTTGGATCCGAATACACCGGCGAATCAGCCGCCGGATTATATCGCGGAAAACTACGATATCGAGCTTAAACGGACAATCGGGCCGACTGGTGATCTCTATCTTGACAGGCAGGAGACAGAGAACACATGGTTCGATTGGGACCAAATCAGAGGCACGGCGCAGTATTACGCCAGAGCCGATGACAACTGGAATGTCGTTTATCAGGATGTGAATTCAACTCCGGCCTCGACGCTGGGCCAGGATAACGGGCCGGGCGGCAGTAAACATAACTACAACCTAGCTACGGGTGGGAAGTTCAGGACGGTGGGCCAGATAGGGAGGGTCCTTACGATCGCTCCGAGTCCGGATCCCAACGATATGATCGGGTTGCAGTTTGCGGCCGCGACGGGAGAAGCGGATATACGGTTGGATATAGAATCGCCCGGGTTTACGAATCTCTTCCAGTACCTGACTGTATTCGATCCGGCACGCGACGGGCTGGATAATGATGCCGATGGAATAACCGACCCCAACGACAGTTATGTTGTCTCACGCGGCTACAGAGCCGAGTTGAAGGTACCCGGGCGAATAAACGTTAACACGGCCCCGCCGTTTGTAATTGCACAGCTTCCGTGGATGTCGATGCAACTAAGTCGCGATATAGTTCGGACCAGAAATATAGTCGGGGGCTATCGAAGTCTGAGCGAGTTGATGCAGGTGCAGATCCCGCTGCCCGGTCGTGGCATGGATTGGCTGGGCAGGGACAATGCCGACCTTGCCGGCTATCCTGATCTGACGCCGAATGACGGTGCTGTGGACGATTTCGAGGAGAGAGATATTCTTCTATCGCGGATAAGCAATCTGGCAACGGTTCGCAGCGACGTGTTTACGGCGTATATTCTGGTTCGCATCGGAGAGACCGGGCCGCAGAAACGGGTGATCGCGATTCTAGATAGAAGCAATGTCTATCGGCCGCAAGACCAGGTGAAGGTAGTTGCAATCTCGCCGGTGCCGGACCCCAGGTGATTGTCGATTTTCGATTGCCGATTGCCGATTTGAAGCGATGCTCTCGGCGGGACGATGGCGTGGTACGGTGGGAAGCATGATGGATTGACGATTTGCGACGATGCGGGTTGGCGATGGTCAAGTGAATTCTTTTTGCGGAGGACGCTGTGACGAACCACGCAAGTCTACCGGATGCTTCTCTTTGCTCAGCATGATTTAGTCACGGTTGGGACAGGTGTTGAATAGCTGTTTGTACGTTTCTTTCTTGCGTCACCTTTTACGAGGGGTTAGAGGAATGGGTGCCGGTCGGGAGGGTTATTGGTTTATGAGATTCAGGATCGCGGGGTGGGCGGAGGCGTTGGAGGCTACGGTCTTGAATTTCCGGCCGGAGTATTCTTCCAGGTTCAGCGGGAACACGGGATTGCCCTGGAAGTCGGTTACTTTTCCGCCGGCGCGTTCGACTATGAGTGTTCCTGCGGCGATGTCCCAAAGTTTGGGGCCGGGCTGGACGGTGGCTATGAACGATCCCTTGGCGACGTACGAGAACTGCAAGGCCGTTGAGCCTATGTCGCGGAATCTGGTCTGAGTCATCATCTTGAGAGTCCATTCGGCATCGTGGCCCCGCCAGTCGAAGTGACTGTCGATGCCGATGGTGGAGAACTCGCACATTTTCTCATCGGAGGCGTTTATCCTGCGGGAATTAAGCTGGGCGTTGCCGTCGAGGACGGCGGTGAACATGGACTCGGTGGCCGGGTCGAAGATTGCGGCCGCGACCGGTCTGCCTTCGTGCATTGCGGCGATGGAAACGGCGAAAATGGGCAGTTGATGGGCGTAATTGTTGGTTCCGTCGATGGGGTCGATGGCCCACCAGATTTCTTCGTCGCCTCTGGGGGGCTGTTTGAAGAGTTTATCCTCGCGGCCCTCTTCGGCGATGAAGCCGTGGTCGGGATACGTTTCCTTGATGCGGTCGATGATGATTTTCTGGCATTGGGGATCGGCCTGGGTTACCAGTTCGCGGTATCCATTGTTCTCTTTGACCCGGCCTTTGGCGTAGCTCATCAGTTCGAGGGCGTGCTGGCCGGCCATGCGTGCGGCTACGATGGCGGTTTCCTGGAGTTGGCTTAGTTGTCTTTTTTCCATGTGTTTCGTATTTCGTATCTTATTTCGCCGATTGAGGCCGACTACGTCGGCGGTTGTTAGCGGATTCTCTTTACCTGGGCCGTCAAGCGATGCGGCATCTATAGTTATCGGGTTTGAGCGTTTGAGCGTTTGAGCGTTTGAGCGTTTAGGGGGCGTTTGGGCGAACCTTGACAGGTTTTGTGGATAATTCTATTGTGGCGGGGTAATTTCGGCAAGGTTAAAGGTTTTTCAGGGCAAAATAGTGCTTCGAGCGAGCAAAAGAGGGCGAATAATTGCGGCGGGAGTGTTTCTGGGCATTCTTGGCTGCTTTGCTCTGGCGGGCCTGGTTGGCCGGGGGCGGGTCAGGCTAATCGAGGCGTGCGGATTCGAGCAGAAATACGAGCTGCCCTGCCCTACCTGCGAGATGACGGCTTCGGTAGTGGCTTTTTCGCGGGGCCAGGTGCTCAGATCGTTCTACATACAGCCCGCGGGGGGCCTGATCTGCAGCTTATTGGTTATCGGGGCATTTTTGGCTTTTACGACCGCTGTTTTTGGGGTATATTTCCGATTCGTGGAGCGGATATTCAGGGAAGTGAGGCTCTGGTATTGGATTATCGGCCTAATTGTGGTAATCGGGACCGGTTGGGCCGTTACGCTGGCAAGAGCGCTGGCGACAAGAAGCCCGTAGGAATTGGCGATTTTCTATTGCCGATTGCTGGTTTGCGGTGTTTGGGGTACAATTCCGAGGGTATCATACATGCCGGACCTGTTTGGTTCAGGCACTTTATTAAAATAGGTAGTTTTAAAGTTGCAGACAAAAGTTAAGTTAGGAAGTTGAGAATGATTAAAATTCTGATTACAGACAAGCTGGCGCAGGAAGGCATAGACCTTATCAATAATACGGAGGGGGCAGAGGCGGTTGTTAAGACCGGGATCAGTGAGGATGAGCTGGCTTCGATTATCGGCGAATATGACGGGTTGATTATCCGCAGCGGGACTAAGGTTACGTCGAAGGTGCTGGAGAACCCGGGCAAGCTCAAAGGCATTGCGCGGGCCGGGGTGGGCGTGGATAATATAGATATTCCGGAGGCGACGCGAAAGGGCATTCTGGTAATGAATACGCCGGGCGGTAATACGCTGAGTGCGGCCGAGCATACGATGGCCCTGCTGCTGGCGATGAGCCGCAATGTTGTGCCGGCCTGCAACAGTCTGAAGGACGGCGCGTGGGACCGCAAGAAATATATGGGCAACCAGCTTAATGCGAAGGTGCTGGGGCTGATCGGGCTCGGGCGGATCGGTATGGCGGTTGCGAAGATGGGGCTCGGGTTCAACATGAAGGTGCTCGGTTACGATCCGCTGGCGGCGCCGCCGGATGCGGAGAAACTGGGGGTCGAAGTGACGGACGATCTGGACCGGATTTTCAGACAGGCCGATTACATCAGCGTGCACGTGCCGCGGAACGAGCAGACCCTGAATATGATAGATTCGGCCCAAATTGAGATGATGAAGCCGACGGTTCGACTGGTAAACTGTGCGCGAGGCGGTATTATTAACGAGAAAGCGCTTTATGAGGCGCTCGAGGCGGGCAAGATCGCCGGGGCCGCACTGGATGTATTTCCGAAGGAGCCGCCGGAGAATACCGACTTCAGCAAGTACGTGAACTGTGTTGTGACGCCGCACCTGGGGGCCAGTACAAAAGAGGCTCAGGTCGAGGTTGCGGCGGAAGCGGCCCAGATTCTGGTGGATGCGATCAAGAGCGGAGCGGTTCGGAACGCTTTGAATGCTCCTTCGACGGCGGGAGGTGCTCCGCCGCAGGTTGTCAAGTATTCGGAGCTTTCCAGGCGGATCGGGTCGGTGGCGAGTACGATTTCTCCGGGACATATCAAGGCGATCGAGGTCAAGTATCAGGGCAAGATTGCGGAGCTGAACGTCGAGAGCGTGACTCTGAATTTCGCAATGGGGCTGCTGCAGAAGCATTTTGAGCTGCCTTTGAATATGGTGAATACGCCGGCGCTGGCCAAAGAGCGTGGAATCAGCATCGACGTGACTAAGAATACCGAATCGCAGGATTATCTTACGTCGAGCTTCAGCGCCAAGGTAACGACTGACAAGGTTACAAGGACGATTACGGGATCGGTTCTTGGCGGCTCACTGCTGCGGATACTGGAAATCGACGGTTTTAATATCGAGGTGACTCCGACTGGGACGGCGCTGGTAATCTTCAACGACGACAAGCCGGGCGTGATCGGGTCTGTCGGCGGTGTTTGCGGCAAGCACGGGATCAATATCTGCACGATGGGTGTCGGGCAGAAACCGGACGAGGGACAGGCGGTGCTTGCGGTGAGTCTGGACAAGGCCCCGGACGAGAAGGCGATCGAGGAGCTTAGGGAACTGGACTTCGTAAACGAGCTTTATGTTTGCAAGCTGGACTAGCTCGTAGTTCGCAGTTGCGTTTTTTGGGCCTTTCTGAGGCCTTGTAGCTTCGGCGCCTGAATTGCAGCCGGCTGCTTGAATGATAAAGTGACTTTTATGGTCCGCCCCTGTCGGTTGCGATGGGGGCGGATTTTGTATGGAGGTTTTTGGCATGGCTGAACGGTTGATTCTTGGTATAAGCGGGATGCGGGGGATAATCGGGGAGAATCTGACGCCGGCTATTGCGGCCGATTATGCGAGCAGTTTCGGGACGTTTTTGAAGGGGCGATGCGGGGGCGATGAGAAGTTGACGGTTTGTATCGGGCGGGATTCGCGGCCGAGCGGGCAGATGCTGGTTTCGGCGGTGACGGCTGGATTGTGCGTGGCGGGGGTGGATGTTGTGGACATTGGGATTGCGACCACGCCGAGTGTGGGGATTATGTTGCGGGAGCTGGGTTGTGCGGGCGGTGTGGTGATTACCGCGTCGCATAATCCGATTGCTTATAACGGGATCAAGCTGCTGCTGGGTAACGGGATTGCTCCGCCGAAGGCCGATGCGCGGGAGATTATCGATTGTTATGAGAAGAAGGCGTTTTCGCTGGTGGATTCGGTTGGGTGCGGGCGGGTGTGCTGCGACGAGCGGGCGAACCGGACGCATATCGAGAAGGTGCTGGGGATTGTGGATGCGGGAGCGATTGCGGGCAGGAAGTTCAAGGTTGTGCTGGACAGTGTGAACGGAGCGGGCGGGCCGGTGACAAAAGAGCTGCTGGGCAAGTTCGGATGTGAGGTGACGGCGATTAACGACGAGCCTACGGGGTTGTTTGCACATACGCCGGAGCCGACGGCGGCGAATCTCGGCGGGCTGTGTGAGGCGGTTAAGGGTGCGGGGTTGGATGTAGGTTTTGCGCAGGATCCGGATGCGGATCGGCTGGCGATTGTGGATGAGAACGGGCGGTATATCGGGGAGGAATATACGCTGGCGCTGGCGGCGAAGTATGTTTTCAGTAAGCGGACGGGCAAGGCGGCGGCGAATCTTTCGACTTCGAGAATGATCGACGATATTGCCGGTGCGGCGGGCGGTGAGGTGATCCGTACGGCCGTGGGGGAGGCGAACGTGGCCGAAGCGATGATCGAGAACGAGTGCATAATCGGAGGCGAGGGGAACGGCGGGATTATCGATTTGCGGGTCGGGCCGATACGGGACAGTCTGGTGGGGATCGCGCTTGTGCTGGCTCTGATGGCCGAGACGGGCAAGCCGGTGAGCGAGCTGGCGGATGAGATCGGCGGGTATGTGATGGTGAAGGACAAGTTCCGGGCCGAGCCGGAGCAGGCCGAGCTGATTCTCGAGAAGGCCAGGGAAGCGTTCAAGGATGCTAGGCTGGATACTACGGACGGGTGCCGGTTCGATTTTGACGATGGATGGGTGCACCTGCGGACGAGCAATACCGAGCCGGTGATGCGGGCGATTGTCGAGGCCGACAGCGAGCAGGCGGTTGCCGGGTATATGGAGGCGATCAAGGGGATTATTGATTGACGATTTGCGATTGTCGATTGGGAGGGATTGAAGAATTTGGTTGACAGGGGCTTCGGCAATGGCGCAGAATAGCGGTGGTGTCAAGGTGGTATTGATTTGCGGAGCTTCGGGCGTGAAGATGATTGATTCGAACGGTTGTGCGGCGGTCGAATGGGGTCGCGACGGGGTTGCAAGAAATGGGCCACAGGCCGGGCCTTGTTATTACACTCCAAGCCAGACACGGCCGGAAAATGTACCGGACACCTTTAATTCCCCAAATTCCCATGAGCTGTACGCTGGTGACGATGATGCTGGACGGACTTACAAAAAAGTACAGGGTGGAGCTTCGCGGGGAAAACAAGAAAGCAATTTAGCTCGGAACAATTTTTGGAGACTGCGCGATGATGAGCACCAGGAGATTCTTCGCTGTTGTTGTTATTATTCTGGCGGCTTTGGTTCAGGTCTGCCCGGCCGGGAACGAAAAGGCCGGCAATGCGGCAGGGGCGCGAGCGCTGATTGCGTCATTGACTGCTCTCAAAGGACATATCGAAGGCGAGCAGAGCCTGAGTGCAGACGAGATTGACGCACATAAGAAAGGGATTGACGAGTATGCTCAGAGCATGGGGACCAGCGGCGAGGTCATTAAGGCCGCTCTGGATTGCGTGGCTGCATACGACCGCGTGGAGGGTCCGCTGTGGGTGGCCCGCGGGGGCTTTAACCGCAGAAGCGGGCCTGCGGCCAATGACATTCACTGGACCGTTTACTGGGTAATGCAGTACATCATGGACCACGTATATACGGCCGAGAACGTCGTCCGCTACGGTGATCTTCTGGATGGGTACAAGTTCGGGTGCTCGGCGCATTTTCCGGGCAAGGTGGAGCCGTCGGCGGATTCGGGTGCGGTGTACACCGTGAAGGTGGACGCCGGTTGTCCCAAGCCCTTCAAGCATCAGATCATGCATCAGGACAGGCCCGCGCGGCGGCCCACGGGGGCGTACCTGGCGCCGGGCACGATTGCGACCGTCACGGTTCCGCAGTCGATAGTCGACAAGGGCTATGAGGTCCGCGTGGGGGCGCACTGCTGGGATAACACAAGGAAGCCGAGAGTTCTGCGACTGGATCGTTCATCGCTGACCTATCCTATCGAAAGCAGGCAGGTCAAGATTGCGAGTCCGCTTGGAGGGGGTATTTATGTCGAGGTGCCCTTATACGCCGAGGCCGGCGTTGTCGATGTCTCGATACGCAATGCGGTGCGGTCTCCGTTTTTCTGTGCGACGGATTACCACAGAACATCGCTGAGTGAGTGGAGAGATGTCGAACGCAAGCGTAAAGCACCGTGGGCGGACTTCAAGACGGACAAGTTCATGATGCAGGTGCCGACAAGCTGGATTTACAATCTGGACGACCCGGCGACTCTGATGGAGAACTGGGATGCGGCGATGGATGCGATGAATGATCTGATGGGGCTGCCGCGGGTGTGGGGCAAGGAAACGATGTACCTGCAGGTGGATCTTCAGAATCGCTCCCGTGTCTTTGCTCCGGGTTATCCGACGGTGAACGACCGATACGATCCGAAGAGGGAGTATGACGGCTACGCGGACCATTACCTGGTTCGCGGGCCGCAGTTTGCGCCGGATTATGTGTTTCACGAGCAGGGGCATCAGTATTTGTTTGTGAAGTTCGGCGGCGAGGCGGAGTCGACGGTGAATCTGCTGCATGTGGCGGTTTGGAACCGGAAGTTCGGGTACGGCCTGGATGAGGCGTTTGCGGCGTCGCGGAACATGCAGAAGAACGAGCACCGGACGCTGGATAATACGGCGGTTACATGGATGACCAGCGACAATTTTGTCGAGAAAAAGCCGATGGAAGCGGGCGAGAAGGCCTATCAGCTCAAGGGGCACGCGAAGTTCGTGGATATTGCGAGGCTGTTCGGATGGGATGTCCTCGGCGAATTCTGGCGTTCGTGGAGCGAGGACCTGGAGGCGGGCCGGGCGTGGTCGAAGCATGGGACGCCCGGCGACAAGCTGAGCTTTCGGCTGTCGCAGAAGGCGGGTGCGGATTTGACGCCGCTGTTGCGGTTCTGGGGTATTCCACCGAAAGATGCGGATGCATTGAAGGCGGCGGTGGCGGTGGAGAGGCTGCCGCGTTCGGCGAAGGTCTATGATGCGCTGGTGCACTACAAATCGCTCGTGCCGGCGAACAGGCAGGCGTTTCGCGGGTTTGCCCTTAAATGGTGGGGCAAGCAGCCCAGTGACGAAGGGTTCATGACCGAGCGTCAGCATGCGAGGCGCTGGGAGCAGTACAACGAGCAGACGGCCGCGGAGATTCGGCAGGTGGTGCAGGATATTATCGACGAGTACTTCCCCCACGGCAGGCCTTAGTTCGTATTTCGTCGATCGTATTTCGCTGGTGGAATCGCTGATGATGAGGGATTGTTCGTTTGTAGGTGCGGGTGCGGACAACCCCACGCAGTGCGAAGCTCGCAATAATATGAAACCTGCGGCGGCTCTCTGTGGCTGGCCATCTACTCCTGGTATTGACTTACAGGTGAGGGGCGCCTTAGTTTTGCCAGCAGTTTGACGACGAAGTTGCCTTTGTAGGGAAATGCGAGAAGTGTAAATACGATTATGTTGACGGCGGGAAATTAAAGGTATCCGGTACATTTGTTCTTGACGTCGCCGAGCATTCATGTATAATTTCTTCCATGCCAAGGCCCAAAAGAATAACGTTAGGCGGATACGTTAACCATGTGCTCAACACGCAAAACATACCGGACACCTTTAATTTCCGGGTCAAGTTCGCGTGTGGGGTTTGGGTTGAGAAGGCTGCGTTTTCGGGGGTGACCCCGCCGTGTACGGCGGGGTTAAATGTAGATGGGATGGTCGCATAGTTTGAGTTACCATCTGGGCTGAATTCTTGTGTAATACCTGCTGCTCGAGCTGCCGGGCATGGCGTTTTCGGATGTTTTTCTTGTTGTGCGGGGGGAGGTTGTCCGATATGTTCGATGGGGTTGCGAGAGGGTGGTTCACAGTTTTGTCGGGGTTTTTGGATGGCGCATGTAGGGCATGCCGGCAGGGAATCGGCGAATCGGCAGATTCGCGTGATTACGAACGCGGCACTCGCAGTTAACGTCGCTTTCTTTATAGTGAAAGTGATCGTGGGCGTGCTTTCCGGTTCGCTTTCACTTGTGGCCGATGGTCTGCACTCGGTCAGCGACTTATCAACGGACGTGGCGGTGCTGCTGGGCAGTCATTTCGGCTCGCGGGAGCCTGATACGAGCCATCCTTACGGGCACGGGCGGATCGAGACTCTGTCGGCCGTGCTTATCGGCGTAATTCTGCTGACCGTCGGAGGCGGGATGGTCTACTACGCGGCGATAGATATCGCAAAAGAGCACGTGGCCAAACCGGGGGTATGGGCGATTATTGTGGCGGCAATTTCGGTGGTGGTAAAAGAGGTACTCTATCGGGCGACGCAAAAGGTGGCGGTGCGAACGCACAGTACGGCGCTTGCGGCGAATGCCTGGCACCATCGCAGCGACGCTCTGAGTTCGATTGCGGTTATAATCGGGGTTGTGGCGGCTCAGATGGGGTATCATCACGGAGACCAGGTAGCGGCGATCATTGTCGGAGTGATGATCGTACTGGTGGCCGTGCGGGTGCTGCTGGACAGCTTTCAGGAACTGACCGAGGCATCCGTTGATCCGGATACCGTGGAGGAGATCAAGGCGGTTGTCAATGCGGATGCGGCCGTGAGACAATGGCACCGGCTGCGGACGCGGTCGGTCGGCAGAGAGGTCTTTCTGGATTTGCATATAATGGTCAATCCGGATCTGGACGTTCGGGCCGCACATGATATCTCCGAGCGGCTGGAAGCGGCGATAGAAGAGAAGATGGCGCGGCCGGTAAATATTACAGTGCATATCGAGCCGGATATTCCGGAGTTCAGGCGAGACGAATGAATTGAATTGGTGATTGGTTTGCCGCCAGGGCGCCAAGGCCCGCGCTTTATGGTGCGTCTTGAAACGGACGGAAAAAATACCTGCGCCGGTGGGATTTTGCTGGAAATGTCGATTGGGGCGGTTAGAATCGGGGGTGTTGGCTGAGGCTGTAAAATGTTTTTCATCTGACAAGGGGGGCAGTTTTGACAAATGGGGGTATTTGCAAGCAGGATTATTGGGCGTTTCGGGCAATTCCGGCAAGACAGAGAAAAGCCTTTGAGTTTTAAAACATATCGGGTTAGAATGGCGTATTGTGGCTGTTTCGGGCCTCCCAGCTGCAAAAAGGCTGTTTCGGGCCTTTGCGGGAGGCGAAACGATCCGGGCGGACTCGGCTTAACCGGACCTGTGAATATTCCGATACTACTTTCAGCACGCCGGAGGGTCTTCTGTGCCGGATTATGCGGCGACCGCCGGCGTTTTTGGAGCGGTGATCGAAAAGCTGGGAAGGTGATCAGGTGAGTAAACACGAGCATGCCGAGGAAATGCCAGTAGTAGACCTGCCGGAAATGCGTTTTTCGTTGTCCAATCGCGTACAGAGTGTGAAGCATGCAATGCATGGAATCGCGCTTATGCTGCGATCTCAGCATAATGCGTGGATTCATGCGGCGATATCAGTTGCGGTTTTTGCCGCGGGGCTTATTTTCGGGATCAGCGCCAGCGAATGGTGCTGGATGGTAATTGCGATTATGGCGGTGTGGACGGCCGAGGCGCTTAATACGGCGCTGGAATTTCTTGCTGATGTGGCGAGTCCGGAGTTTCATCCTCTGGTCAAGAAGGCCAAGGATGTGGCGGCGGGGGCGGTTTTGATATCGGCGGCGGGGTCGGCGCTTATAGGGCTATTGATTCTCGGGCCGCACCTTATCGAGTTCCTGAGCGCAATTCATTCCTGAACACGATGGCAATCTGTCGCTATGAGATGTTTTCGAGGCGGTGGGTTTTGCTGTCTATTCGGGCCAAAGCGTATTTTCCACTGAGGATTCGCCCTTCGAAATAGATTATTCTGGTGTCGGTCCGGCTGATTTGGGCGTGGAACAGGCCGCGGTCGGCAATTTCGACCGAGCCAATGCCGTTGTTAACGGGGCCTTCGTAAGTGAGGAATCTCGGGGGATGGTCGGCAATTCTTACGGTGGTAGTGGGGCCAGCGGCCAATTCCTGCGGCGGACGGCTCAGGTGATAGGTTTCCAAATCGCCATCGGGCTGCGGGGACTTTTGCAGCATGAGGTCCCAGTGAAGGTCGCCGGGGCGTGAGTGCCGCTGGATTACGAACTGCAGTTTATCGGTTTCGATCTGATTCATCGGGTTCGGGCCGTCGGTTCCAGGAAATTCGAAAGCTCATATTAACATTCCCAACGTAAATCGCAACCGAGAGAGCAATTTCGCAAAACCCGGAATAGCGATGGATTTAGTAGACTTTGCGGGGCCGAAGTAATCGCCTATGCACCGCAAAGGCAAACACGTCGGGCGGACGGCTCGCAGAAGAACCATTTACGGGAAAACGAGGGATTGAAACGGGCCGGGCGTGAATTGTTGGGTTTAGTAACGCCGTTTTGTCTTGTGGCCGATGTTCTGGTGTGTCGGGAGTCTTAGAGAGGCTAAGTTTTTGGATAATGCGGGAAATAGGGGCGAAAAGCGTTGCAATCGGGGGTGTACGGGGGTAGTATAACCTGCCTTTAAGAGCCCCTGATTGGTTCAGAAAGGACAATTTTCGAAATGGGACTGGACAGCTTCTTCAAGCCTAAATCCGTGGCGATAGTCGGCGCCAGCCGTACAAAAGGCAAGGTCGGATATGAGATTCTGGCCAACATGCTCGAGGCCGGATACGAAGGCAAGATTTTTCCAATCAATCCGAAGGCCGATGAGATCGAGGGTCTCAAGTGTTACCCGGACATTGCGTCCACCGGTGAGACGCCGGAACTGGTGCTGGTGATTGTTCCGGCGCGGTTTGTGCCGGGCGTTATGCGTGAGTGCGTGGAGGCGGGAGTCGGCAGTGCGATTATTATCACGGCAGGGTTCAAGGAAATCGGTGAGGAAGGGCGCAAGCTGGAGGAAGAGATAAGACGCATATGCAGGCAGGGAGGGGTGCGTGTGATCGGGCCGAACTGTCTGGGTGTTATCGCCCCGACGAGCAAGGTTAACGCGAGTTTCGGCGGCGATCTGCCCAAGGCGGGCGGAATCGGCTACTTGTCGCAATCGGGGGCCCTGCTGGCGGCAATTCTGGATATGGCCAACGCCAACGGGATCGGATTCAGTAAGCTGGCGAGCATCGGCAATAAGATGGATGTGAACGAACTGGATATAATCGAGGCCCTGGGCCAGGATGTGGAGACTAAGGTTATCGCGGGCTATCTGGAGAGTATTACCGACGGCAACAAGTTCGTGCGCCAGGCGGAGAAGATTTCGCACCACAAGCCGATACTGCTTATGAAGAGCGGCGGTACGGCGGCGGGTGCAGCGGCGGCTTCTTCGCATACGGGTTCTCTGGCGGGTGCGGAAGTGGCTTACGAATCGGCATTCGAGCGGTCGGGTATAATACGTTGTAAGTCGATCGAAGCCCAGTTCGATTATGCCCAGGCATTTTCGACTCAGCCGCTGCCGGAGGGACCGAGCGTTGCGGTAATCACGAATGCGGGCGGACCGGGGATTATGGCGGCCGATGCGGTCGAGCAGGAGGGGCTGACGTTTGCCGAACTGACCGAAGAGACGAAAGAGAAGCTTGCCGGCGGACTGCCGGCGGCGGCCAACATCAATAATCCGGTGGACATTCTGGGTGATGCGCTGGCGGACCGGTACGAGTTTGCTATAGATCTGGTGCTGGACGACCCGAACGTAGACTCGATTTTGGTGCTGCTGACGCCTCAGGCGATGACGGAGTCGGAGAAGACGGCCGAGGCACTGGTTAGAGTTTGCAGGAGCAAGGCGAAGAAGCCGGTGCTGGCGTGTTTTCTGGGGGCTGAGAAGGTCATCGGCGGCGTGAAGCTTCTGCAGGCCGGAGGAATTCCGCAGTATGACAGTCCTGAGAGTGCGGTGGCGACTGCCAAGGTGATGAGCGATTATGTTCGATGGAAGGCCCGGCCGAAGCGGGTTGTGAAAATGTTCCCGGTGAATCGCCGCAAGGTCGAGAATATCGTGGACAGGCATCTGAGGCAGGGGCTGCGGGAGATCGGTGAGACCGAGTCGAAGGAGATTCTGGAAGCGTACGGTTTTGTGACGCCGAAGGGGTCGATTGCGACTACGGCAGGTCAGGCGGCGAGTATTGCGAATCAGCTCGGGTATCCGGTCGTGTTGAAGATATGGTCGCCGGACATCCTGCATAAGTCGGATGTCGGCGGGGTGAAGGTCGGACTCAACAGCGAGCAAGAGGTCAAGGACGCGTTCGATCTTATGATGTACCGGGTGCCGAAAAAGATGCCGGAGGCCCAGATCATGGGTGTTCTGGTTCAGGAGATGGTGGCTAGCGGACGCGAAGTTATTCTCGGGATGCATCGGGATCCGCACTTCGGGCCTCTGATGATGTTCGGTATGGGCGGGATCATGGTGGAGGTGCTGAAGGATGTTTCGTTTTATCTGGCTCCACTTACAGCCGAAGAGGCAAAGCAGATGCTGGTCAGCACACGGACTTATAAATTGCTGCAGGGCGCGCGGGGGCAGGAAGGCGTGGACATTGATGAAATAGCCGAGGGCTTGCAGAGGCTCAGCCAGTTGGTGACGGAATTTCCACAGATTCAGGAGATGGATATTAATCCGTACGTCGTGGGCCCGGCGGGAGTTACTCCGATTGCGGTCGATGCGCGGATAAGTGTGGAAATAGCGTAGTCAAGTTAGAAGTAAAAAGTAAAAAGTTAGAAGGGCCTCGCAGCACAGACGCCGGAGTCCAGTGACATTGGGAAGGATTTGGCGGCAGGCGTTGAAGGTTTACGGGGTTCGATTGGGGAGAGTTTGAAAGGCCGTTTTTGTGCGGCGTTGTTGATGTTTTCATGGGTGGGGTATTGGGGTAAGTTATGGGCAATTTTGATTGGCAAGAAAAGTACTCGCATAAGATAAAGAAGGCCGCAGCGGCGATGAAGCTGGTCAAGTCCGGCTATCATGTCTTCATCGGGACCGGCTGCGGTCAGCCGCAGCATCTTACGGATGCACTGATGGCGCATTCGAGAAACGTGTACGACGTGCATATCATTCAGCTTCTGACGATGGGCCAGGCGCCGTATGCGACGGAGGAGTTCAGAGACAAATTCAAGATGAACAGCTTCTTCGTGGCCGACAACGTTCGCGGCTCGATAGAAGAGGGATTCGGCGATTATACGCCGATATTCCTTTCGGAGATTCCGGAAGAGTTCGAGTCGGGACGAGTGCCCATCGACGTGGCGTTGATCAGCATTACACCGCCGGATACAAACGGGCTTTGCAGTCTCGGAGTTTCGGTGGACATCGTCAAGAGCGCCGCCGCGAACGCCAAATATGTGATCGCCCAGGTGAACAGCAATATGCCCTGGACACACGGCAACAGCTTTCTGCACGTTAACAACATAGACGTGCTGGTGCCGCAGGACGAGCCGGTAATCGAGATCCCGATCCCCGAGAGCGACGAAATTCTGCAGAAGATCGGCAGCAATATCGCCAGTCTGGTCGAAGACGGCAGTACGATCGAGTGCGGGATCGGCGATATTCCTCAGGTTCTGGCGGATTATCTGGTCGACAAGAAGGACCTTGGCGTTCATACGGAGATGTTCAGCGACTGGATCATCAAGCTGATAGACTGCGGGGCGATCACCTGTCAGAAGAAGACGGTGAACAACGGCAAGATCGTGGCGACATTCTGCATGGGCACAGAGAAACTGTACGACTATATAAACCACAATCCGTTATTCGAGTTCTATCCGACCGAGTACGTGAACGATCCGTTTCTGATTGCTCAGCACGAGAAACTCGTGGCGATTAACGTCGGTCTGGAAATCGATCTTACGGGTCAGGTCTGTGCCGATTCGCTGGGTTACAAGTTCTACAGCGGCATCGGCGGGCAGGTTGATTTTATCCGCGGGGCTGCGAGAAGTCGCGAGGGTAAGGCGATAATAGCAATGCCGTCCACGGCCAAAAACGGCACGGTAAGCAGGATCGTTCCGCATCTGACCGAAGGCGCCGGGGTAGTCACGACGCGAGGGGACGTGCATTATGTCGTAACGGAGTACGGGATAGCTTATCTTCACGGCAAGAGCATTCGGGAACGGGTGTTGGATCTAATTAATATAGCCCATCCGAAGTTTCGCAGGCAGCTCATACAGGCGGCGAAATCGCGCAAGTATATCTACGAGGACCAGATCGAACTGTCGTGGGAGCAGGTTCGCTATCCGGACGAGTTGGAGAAGTACGAGACGCTGCGAGACGGTTCGGAGATATTTTTCCGGCCGGTGAAGCCTAACGACGAGCCGGAACTGGCGGAAATGCTTTATTCGCTGAGCGAGCAGTCGGTTCGTACACGGTATTTTACGCATACTATGGCGTTTCCACACAGGGATGTGCAGCAGTTGACAAATATCGACTATCAGCGTGATCTGGCTATAGTGGCTGTAGTGCCCAAGCCCGCGGGACAGCAGGTTGTCGGCATAGCACAGTACTTTCTCGATGAGCGTCGGCAATCCGCCGAGGTAGCCTTCATCGTTCAGGATGAATGGCAGCAGAAGGGTATGGGCACACTCATGCTGAACTATCTGACGCAGGTGGCGAAGAATCGCGGCGTTAAGACGTTCAGCGCTAAAGTGCTGCCAAGCAACAAGGCAATGCTGGCGATCTTCCACAATTCCGGCTTCAAAGTGAACACGGAATTCGACGGTGAAGTTTACAGCATTACATACGATCTGGTCTGAGCAGGCGAAGAACGGCAGCGGTCGGTCTCGGAGTGGATCCGCAATTGCCGGGGCGCTCTGTTCCGGACGGTGTTTTATATGACGAAGTCTTTTTGTGATTGTTGTGATCTGGAGGGCCGGTAGTTGGCTGGTCAGAAAGCGGTTTTTGTTTATTCGGAGCAACTGGAGGAGTATTCATACCCATCCGAGCATCCGTTCAATACGGCCCGAGCGAGGGAGACCAGGGCTACGGTGCGGAGTTTCGGGTTGCTGGGCAGCGAGGGACGCGAGGAAGTTGTGCCGGTTGCGGCCGACCGGGTAGCTCTGAAAAGATTTCACACGGCCAGGTATCTCAAAGCTCTGAAGGCCGCGTCGGACGGAAAGTGGGATATCGATGCGCTGTATATGGGCATAGGGACGGGGGACTGCCCCGTTTTTCACGGCATGTATGAGTATGCGGCGCTTGCGACGGGGGCGAGCCTTGCCGCGGCCGGGCTGATTCTGGAAGCAAAGGCCAAATACGCGTTCAATCCTTCCGGCGGTTATCATCACGCGCATCCCGAGAAGGCGGCCGGTTTCTGCTATATCAACGATGTGGCGCTAGCCTGCGATAAGCTGGCGGATGCGGGCAAGCGGGTGCTCTATCTGGATGTGGACGTGCATGCCGGCGACGGTGTGGCGGCGTTTTTCTACGACCGTAAGGACGTAATGACGATTTCGCTGCATGAAAACCCGAAGCTGCTGTTTCCGGGGACGGGTTTTGCAGATGAGATCGGCACAGGCGAGGGCAAGGGGTATTGCGTGAATGTTCCGCTGCCGGTGGGCACTTACGATGAAGCGTATATGAAGGCGTTCAACGAGATTGTGCCGCCGCTGATTCATTTCTATGACGCCGATGTGATCGTTTTAGAACTCGGAGCCGATGCGCTGGCCGGGGATCCGCTGGCGCACCTGCAATTAACTAATAATGTTTATGCCGACGTTCTTTACAAGGTGATGGGATTCGGCAAGCCTATTCTAATGACGGGCGGCGGCGGTTATCACGTGGAGAATACTGTGCGGGCGTGGTCGCTGGCGTGGAGTGTTCTATGCGGAAGCGACAGGAGCGTCGATATGAGCCACGCCATGGGCGGGGTGATGCTGGCGAGCACGGACTGGCAGGAGGGACTGAGGGACCGCGTGCTGCCGGTACGACGCGAGCAGAAAAAAACTGTGGAGCCCGCGGTGGATGAAATTATAGAGACGGTGAAGAGTTATATCTTTTCGCTGCACGGGATATAGAGAGCAAAAACGGAGTATTGAGCGGTGGTGTTTAATAATTGAGGGGACACTGGTTTGCTAAGACAACCCCCGGTGGAACCGGGGGCTATGTAAATAAGACGGCCCGGTTGTCTATTGACTTCCGGGCCGTTTTGGTATCCGAACTGTTGTTCACCTGTTATGAGGTGACGGGGTGGTATTTGGTGTCTACGGGCTTAAGGGTCATGGAGAGTGCCGCGGCCGCGAGGCAGGCTATTCCCGCGGGGATAAAGGCCCAGAGCCAGAGCTGCTGGTCGCCCATGTATCCCCCGAGGAACGGGCCTATGATGCCGCCCACGCCGTAGGCCATAAAGACCCAGGGGTAGTTGACGCCCACGGTTTTGTTTCCGAAGTAGTCGGCTGTCGCGGCGGGGAACAGAGCGAAGTTTCCGCCGAAGTTGAAGCCGATGATTCCGGCTGCCAGATAAAGCCCTATTTCGCTGCCGCCGATGTAGTAGAACAATATCATCATAATGCCCTGTGCGGCGCTCATCAGCACTATAGCGTTCTTACGGCCGGTCTTTTCGGAGATAGTTCCCCATATAATTCTTCCCAGGCCGTTGAGAAGCGCATAGAACAGGCCCATGGCGGTACCTGTTATTCTGACAGCTTCCGCCTGGTCAATTCCGCCTGCCTGGAGTTGTTCTGTACCGAAGAGTCTTATGCAGCCGATTACCATCAGACCTGCCAGTGCCCCGACGGTGAAGGTAATAAACAGCGTCCAGTACTGGGGCGTCTTTACCATTTCATTCACATTGAAATTGATTCCGCCGGAATTGGCGTCGGTAGTACTGGGCGGAACCCATCCGGGCGGCGTCCAGCCTTCGGGCGGATTTACAAGCACCATTGCGCCCAATCCGACGAGAGCGGCGAACAGTATGCCGTAGAGTATGAAGACCTGACTTGCCGACCAGCCCATGCCGAACAGGCCGTTCCAGCCCGGCGTCAAGTCGATGGGACCGAACTCGAAACCGCCGGTAAGTTTGACCCATATCAGGGCGCCGAATCCGAAGCCCGCCACGGCAAGGCCGGTGATCAGGCCCTTTTTATCCGGGAACCACTTGACCAGTGCGGCTATGGGGCAGACGTATGCGAGTCCTATGCCGGCACCGCCGAGGATGCCGATGCCGAAGAGCATGCCCCAGAAATTTGCCTGAGCCAGGCCGCCTATGATGTAGCCGAGGCCAAGTACAATTCCGCCGGTGATAGCGACCTTTCTGGGTCCGGCCTTTTTCTGCCATTTTCCTGCTATCAAAGCCATTACGACTGCGAATGTAGCCAAACCAACTGAAAAGATGACCTGAGTTTGCAATTTGGAGAAGCCGTAATCGCCGCCGGTAAGCTGCTTGGTAAAAGCGGACCAGGCGTAGATCGCTCCGAGGCACAACTGGATGAGTATGCCGCCGACAACCACGAGCCATCGGTTCATGACTTTTTCCTGAGCCATTTTCGTTCCTTTCGCAATTGAAAAAACACCGGATGCACGAGAAATCGTGCATCCGGCTTTCCGGTTACAGGATTGAGCGGCTCAGCCGCGGCCCTTGATGAGGGCTTCGACTACGCTGGGATCGGCCAGTGTCGTAATATCGCCGAGGTTGTCGGTCTGCTTTTCGGCGATCTTTCTGAGGATGCGACGCATGATCTTTCCGGAGCGTGTCTTCGGCAGAGATGGTGCGAACTGCACGGCCTCGGGAGTGGCGATCGGGCCGATCTCCTTGCGGACGTGCGTAACGAGTTCCTTCTTGAGTTCCTCGCTTTCCTCGATATCACCGAGAGGAGTGACGAATGCGTAGAGGGCCTGGCCCTTGACTTCGTGCGGCATCGGCACGACGGCGGCTTCGGCCACTTTGGGATGGCTCACGAGCGCCGATTCGACTTCGGCGGTTCCGATTCGGTGACCGGATACGTTGACGACGTCGTCAATACGGCCGAGGAGCCAGTAGTCGCCGTCGGCGTCGATTCTGCAGCCGTCGCCGGCGAAATAGATGTCATCGAACATGGTGAAATAGGTGTCGATGAATCTCTCGTGGTCGCCCCACATGGTTCTCATCATGCCGGGCCAGGGCTTGCGGATGCAGAGCTTGCCGCCTTCGTTCTTGTCGACTTCCGAGGCGTCGTCGCGGAGCACGGCGGGCTGGACGCCGAAGAACGGGCGGCCGGCGGCACCGGGCTTGAGCGCGTGTGCGCCCGGGAAGTGAGTGATCATGAAGCCACCGGTTTCTGTCTGCCACCAGGTGTCGACGATGGGGCAGTTGCCGTGGCCGATCTTGTCGTAGTACCACATCCACGCCTCGGGGTTGATGGGCTCGCCCACGGTTCCGAGGATGCGGAGGGAATCCAGTTTGTACTTTGCCGGCCACTCATCGCCATGCCGCATGAGAGCACGGATCGCGGTCGGAGCGGTGTAGAAGACGGTTACGCCGAATTTGTCGCATATCTGCCAGAAGCGACCGGCATCCGGGTAGGTGGGCACGCCTTCGAACATGAGCGAGGTCGAACCATTGGCGAGCGGGCCGTAGACGATGTAGCTGTGTCCGGTGACCCAGCCTATGTCGGCGGTGCACCAGTAGACGTCGTCGTCGTGAATGTTGAAGATGAGCTTATGCGTGAGGGTGGTGTGCATGAGGTAGCCGCCGGTCGTGTGGACAACGCCCTTGGGCTTGCCGGTGGAGCCGGAGGTGTAGAGGATGAAGAGCGGATCTTCGGCGTTCATGTGCTCGGCTTCGCACTCTTCGGAGGCGTTTTGCATTTCATCGTGGTACCAGACGTCGCGGCCTTCCTTCATGTCGCAGGGGTCGTCGCTGACTTTGGTTACGATGACGGTCTCGATGGTTGGGGTTTTTTCGAGGGCCACGTCGGCTATTTTCTTAAGCGGAATGTGCTTCCCGCCGCGGAGCGAGACGTTCGAGGTGATGAGCATCTTGCAGTCCGAGTCGTTTATACGGCCTTCGATGGCATCGGAGCTGAAGCCGCCGAAAATGATCGAGTGGATGGCGCCTATTCTTGCACAGGCGAGCATCGCGATGGGCAGTTCGACGACCATCGGCATGTAAATAGCCACGCGATCACCCTTCTTGATGCCTTTGGACTTGAGTACGTTGGCAAACTTGCAGACTTCCTTGTGAAGTTCTTCATAGGTGTACTTCTTGACCTGCGAATCTTCGTCGCCCTGCCAGATCAGTGCTGTTTTCTTTGCGACGGGCGTTCCGAGATGGCGGTCAAGGCAGTTGTAGGAAACGTTGAGTTCGCCGTCGGCGAACCAGGTGTGCTCGATTTTGCGGGCCTTGGTATCCCATGTGTATTCGAGGCTTTTTGTGGGTTCTTTGAACCATGTGAGGGATTTTGCCTGCTCAAGCCAGAAGCCGTCCGGATCGTCGATGGACTGCTTCCACATTTTCTCGTACTGCTGTTCACTATCGATGTGAGCGTTCTGCTGGACAGAAGCCGGTGGCGGAAACTTCCTGCCTTCGCTCATTAGAGAGTCAATTCCTTTTTCTTGTCCCATAACTTTCTCCTTCATGTGTGAAAATAGGTAATTTTGCCTACAAAGTGATCCGACTCAGGCCTCTTCAGCATTATCGGCATATCGGAAAACGTCATTTGTCGGCGTTTGGGTGTGGATTGCCCACACTGTACTGAACTCCTAGTATAGGCGCTGCAAGTTAAAGCAGTTACGCACGCTTGTCAACGGAAAAAAAGGCATTTTCGCCTGTCAGCGGATTTTGCAGTGCATCTTTGCCTGTGGAAAGTGCATATCGGCAAAGGATGACTTGACCGAAGGCGAGGGATGGGAATGGAAAAACGACAAGAGCAGTTCAGCCCGGTGAGCAGGCTTATAAAAAAACGGCCCCGTCGAGCGGGGCCGTTTGTTAATCGCAGTTGCAGTTGTGCGTCAAGCTGTAAATCGGAATCTGCGATCAGTTGATTTTGTAAACGGCGCTGATGATGGCGTACGTTTCGTCTTTGTGCGCGTTTACGGAGTCTTCCATGGATATCTGCTGGAAGATTCTGGGTACAATCGTCAGATTTTCCATAACTTCTATATTTGTCGAGAGTCCGAAGTTCGCGTATGACCAGTCGTGCTCGACCTGTGTTCCGCCAAGGCCGTCGTTGTAGGCCACCTCTGCGGAGATTCGAAGCGGTATGGGTAATTCAGGATTTTCGATGTCGTAGTCGAGGCCGAAACGGTGGACCCAACCGGACCCGGGGCTAAGGTTATAGCCTGTCCCGGGTGGATACTCGTAGTGAGCGATGTATCTGGGGACGATACCGAAGGGGCACAGATTGGGCCATGCGAAGGCGAACACCCACTCCCATGTGGTATTTGCATCGCGTCTGTCCAGACCGTAGTAGTGCTCGTATCCAACACTTATGTTGTAGTTGGTCTGGAGCCGATCTCCTGCGAAGAGTTTGCTCTTGAAGTAGGGTCTGTAATCAAATCGCTGTTTGTCCACATAGCCGCTGGCGGTGGCGTTTCTGTGTGTGACTTTGAAGCCCAGGCCGGTGTCATAGAGGTCGACGTCGACCGTGTTGAACAGCGCGCCCTGGTTTCCATAGCCTCTGAAGCCCTTGGTCATCCACTTGCTCCAATAGCTGATGTCATAGGTCACGCCGATTTCCTTGGTGGGCGGATCGGCCGCGAGTATCGGCGTCGACAGCAGAGCGGCGAGCACGAATACAAAGGTTGCTTTTCTCATTGCTGGGTTCTCCTTAAACGTTTTCCAAAAACCTTGCTCCAGTGCGTTTTTCTTCGGCGTACTTTTACCTGAACCGGGTGCATGTTCCAACTGCGATCCTTCGCGTGTGAAGGCATCAGAAAACCCTAAAGCGATCCATCCCCCCTGCCATGTGGATGCGAACCGGCCACGAAATCGGTTCTTCGATTCAGGAAAGGTGCATTATACGGCAGTTCGGTTTCAGGTCAATAGCTGCGAAGCAAAAAAAATGGAAGTCGGTGAAATTGTGTACTGGAGCATAGTGCAGGAGTAAGCCGGCAATCAGGCAGAGGCCGATGGAATGGCGAAGGGCCTGTCATCAGGTGCTTTTTGTTGTTACCATCGCGAGAATTGCATGCACAAGCAAATAAGACGGTCTGCGCCTGAATTGATGGATCAGCGGGATTCAGGTCGGATTTTCGCCAGAAAACGCGGCCAATGGAGGGGCCGGGGTTGCTGCAGAGACGATTAAAAGTCTTTATTGAGCGGTGCAGGTGGGGTAAAATGGACTGGTTTATGTGAACGGTGCTCAGAGAAATCAGCAGGAAAGGTTATCGCCATGCAATTTCACAAAAAAATGCGGGGAGTTGGCAAGTTCGTTATGTTCTGCGTTGTAGCGGCACTGAGTTTCGCCGGGTGTGAGGACCAGCACACAAGGCAGGGCATGATGCACATGGAGGCCGAGGATTACGATCTGGCAATCGCTTCCTTTACAAGAGCGGTCGAAAAGGACAACGCCAACGCCGAAGCATATTATCAGAGAGGGCATGCTTATCTACTGAGAGGTCAATATGAGCGGGCTGTGTCGGATCTTACGCGGACCATCAAGTTGAATATAGGCGATCCGCGCGCTTATTTCGACCGGGGAGTGGCTTATACGGAGTTGGGCGAGTACAGTCTGGCGGCGCACGACTTGACCAAGGCGATCCAGGCGGATCCGACGAACGCCGAGGCTTACCTTCGACGAGGTGCCGCGTACAATGCCGGCGGAGACTATATCATGGCGATTTCGGATCTGAGCAATGCGATCGAACGCGATCCTTCGGCGGCCGAGGCTTATAAAATGCGCGCACAGGCCTATATGAAGGCCGGGAAGATCGACAAGGCAATCGTCGACTATACGTGGGTGGCGGATCTGGAGCCGGGCAATGTCGAGGCGCGGATACAGAGGGGTTCGGCTTATCTGCTGAAAGGCGATTATAAACGCTCCGTTTCGGATCTGACCGAGGTCATTAAGAGCGAGCCGAACAACGTCGAAGCACTGCTCAAACGTGCGAACGCTTACATGGCTATGGGCAAACCCGACGAAGCTATCGAAGACTGCAACCAGGTTATCGAGGTTGATCCGAATTCCGAGACGGCATATCTCAACCGGGCCATCATTTACGACGGAGAGGGACTTTACGACCAAAGCATCTCGAACTACAGTAGATTTCTGGAAGCGAATCCCGACGACGCCGATATTCTCGCTGAGAGGGGACTGGCTTATTCGGCCACGGGACAATACGAACCGGCGGTCGAGGATTTCAGCAGAGCCATAGAGGTCGACCCGAATCTGGTCAAAGCCTACAGCGGTCGTGCGGAAGCATATTTCGAGATGCGTGACTACGAACAGGCGGTCGCCGACTGTAACGAGGTTCTCAGGCTCGACCAGGAGGCCGACGGTGTTCATATGTGCCGGGCGCGGGCTTATCAGGCACTGGGGCAGTACGAAAAAGCGGCGGCCGATTACAGCGCGGTGCTCGAGCGGGACGCCGATTCGGCCGAGGCGCTGCTGGGAAGAGGAAAAGCGTACAGCGCGACCGGGCAGTATGACAAGGCCATAGCGGACTGCGATGCCGTGATCAAGCAGGATGCGAATGATGTCGAGGCGTATCTGGTCAGGGCGAATGCGCATCTTGCAAACGGTGATCCGGATACGGCCATCGGCGATTACAGCAGGGTAATCGATATCGACCCGAACGACATAGAAGCATACGGCAAACGAGGGACGGCATACGCCAGAAGCGGTGAATACGACGAGGCGCTGGCGGATTTGAACAGGGCTTTGGAACTCGAGCCCGGATATGTCGAAGCGTATACCAACAGAGGCAACGTTTATTTCGCAACCGAGCAGTACGATAAGGCTATTGCAGACTACAGTGCGGCGATAAAGATGGACAGAGGCAACGCCGAGGCTTACAGCAATCGCGGCATGGTGTACGTGCTCACCGGGAACATGAGCGATGCGATTATGGACTTTACTATGGCCATCAAGATCGAGCCCGACAACACGGAGGCTTACGTGAATCGGGCTAACGCCTATAAGGAAGCCGATCGTTACGAGGATGCGATAGAGGATTATACCGCGGCAATGTCGAGAGCCGATGATAAGGCTGATCTCTATTTCGGACGAGGCAATGCATACGCACTGCAGGAGCAGTACAACAGGGCGATAGCCGATTTCAATCAGGCAATAGAACTGGACGACGACGAGGCCCGGTTCTATATGAACCGGGGGCTGGCGTATGCTCTTACAGATGAGCCGGAGAAAGCGCTGGCCGACTACAGCACCGCAATCAAGGTCGATCCCAACGAAGCGGATGCTTATGTGAGCCGGGGCAGAATACATCGTGAACTCGGCCGGATAGAGCAGGCGATAGCAGATTTCAGCAAAGCACTGGAGATAGAACCGGACAACGTCAGTGCGCTCGGCAATCGCATCGAAGTTTACAGTTCCGAGCAGATGTATCCGGAAGTCGTCGCCGACTGTAACAAACTCCTGGCGATAAGCCCCGATGAAGACCAGGCGTACAAGTATCGCGGGACGGCTTATCTGAAAACGGATAAGTATGAAAAGGCGGTGGACGACTTCGACCGACTGGTGAAAAAGTACCCGAACGACCCGGACATTCTGCTGTCGCGGGCCAGGGCGTATGCGGGACAGGATAAGCACAATGAGGTGATTGCCGCCTGCAGAAACATTCTATCCAGAGATCCCAACCGGGCGGAGGCTTACCTGTTGAAAGGCAATGCGGAAAAGGCCAAAGGTTCGGTCGAAGCGGCACTTGCCGATTATACCAAGGCAATATCGCTGGGCGAGGCATCGGCGGCGGCCTATAAAGCGCGGGCCGAGCTTTACGCGAAGAAGAAGCTGTACGATAAGGCGATAGCGGATTACAGCAAGGCTCTCGACGCGAATCCTGAGGACCCGAAGGCATATCTCAATCGCGGTCTGGCTCTGGCGGCGGCGAAAGAGTATGACGCGGCGATAAAAGACTTCGACAAGGCCGTTGAGATCAATCCCCAGGATTCGAAGGCCTACTACAACAGGGGCACCGCCTATCTGTACAAGAATCTTAATAAGGCGGCGATCGACGATCTTACAATGGCGATACAGCTCGATCCGAACGACACCGACGCATTGAGCAACCGCGGACTCATCTACGCAACGCTGAGACGCCATGACCTTGCCATTACGGACTACACAAAGGTTCTCGAGATCGATCCGAAAGACGCCATTGCCTACAATAATCGGGCGATCTCCTACTACAGTCTGGGCAAATACGATGAGGCGTGGGCCGACGTACGCAAGGCGCGGGACCTCGGCAATGTCCATCAGGGCCTGGTCGAGGCACTTCGTAAAAGAACGAGCGGCAATTAGCACGCCAGGACATTTCCTTCAAGATTGGGGTGTTTTCGCAGACATTTGCATCTTAGGATTACGGCATATCCCCGGCTCATCCCAGGCGTCCACCGGGCACATCTGGTTGAAAGCAAGTGCATCCAGCAGGTCACTTGGCCCAAGCCGCGGGCGTGGTCCGATAAGTTTTTCAAGGGCTTTTTCGTCATCCGATGCGATCAGTCCGCGGTATTATTGGCCAGTCCCATAAAAATTTTCTAAAGCACTGCATGCAAGTATGACGATGTGACGGTTAACGCGGTGTCAGTCGTGGGGGACAAAATACGGATATCACGGATGATATGAGCTTGACAAAGATTGTAGCGGTAACAAGGCGTGCGAAGGTTCAGCAGTCGGCTGCCAGGGTTTGTGAATCGGTGCTTGTCGCCGACGATCCCGGCGAGGCGCTGGACATAACAAAGACGGCGGCGCCCGATTTGCTTGTTTTCGACGACAGCTTCGGAATGGACCGGATCGGGCTTGCGGTCGACACATTAAAGAAACACAGCATCAAGGTGCCGGTCGCGGTTGCGGGGCAAGGCGGTAAGGACCGTGAGGCGTGTATCGCAGCCGGAGCGGCTTATATAGGCGATGAAGAAGGCTGGACACGACTCGAAAAAATCCTGAGCAAAGCAGAGAAAACAGCCGGTGCGGATGCACCTGTCGGCATCGATTCGAATCGGATGTTTGTCAACTCCGATGCCGAGGCGGTGGCTCTGGTGGGACAGAGCAAGGCTCTGGTAAGTGCATTTGAGACCATAACGCTGGTGGCCAAAAGCCAGTGCAACCCGGTGCTGATCGTGGGCGAGACGGGAACGGGCAAAGAACTTGCGGCGCGGGCTGTACACAATCTGCGTCATCAGGACGGTCCTTTCGTGGCCGTGAACTGCGCGGCGCTGACGGCGACGCTGCTGGAAAGCGAGTTATTCGGCCACGTCAAAGGCGCTTTCACCGGCGCAGAGCGAGACAAAACGGGTTTGCTGGAACAGGCGGGCAGCGGGACTATTTTCCTGGACGAGATAAGCGAGATGCCCATGGACCTGCAGGCGAAACTTCTGCGAGTGCTGCAGGAAAGGACCTTTCGCAAGGTCGGTGATGTGGCGGATCTGCAGTGCGAGGCGACAATAATCGCTTCGAGCAACAGAGACCTGCACGCCGAATCACGGGCGGGCAGATTCCGAAGCGACCTCTACTACCGGTTGAACGTCTGCCCCATAACAATGCCTTCGCTTGCACAGAGGCGCGAAGACGTGGAACTTCTGGCCGAGTATTTCGTTCGTACCTCGACGATTTGTCCGAACAAGAGCCGCAAAATAAAATGCCTGACCAAACTGGCGGTGGAGCGTTTGCGGAAGCACTCGTGGCCGGGCAACGTGCGGGAACTGCAGAACATCATCGAGCGTGCGATTCTTCACGAGACGACCGATAAAATCGGGCTAAACACCATCGAGGCTCATCTGACGCACTTCGAGGATGAATCGGGGGCGTCTGTGATGAAGGACTTTTCGCTCGCAAAAGCCGAACGGGAGCTTATAGGCCGAGCGCTGCGGGAGACCGAGGGCAAGAAAAGCCGTGCGGCCGCCCTTCTGGGCATCAGCCGGGCGACATTATACGACAAATTGAAGTTGTACAAGATTGCTTACGGCAGCAATGGCCAGGCGAGCAAGACCGCATCGGGCGCCGGTTCGAGTTCGCGCCAGTTGGTCGGAGTCTGATCAGCACTTCGAGACCACTACTCTCATCATAAGGCTCTGCAGGGACGTTCCAAGAATCTCGCCCGGCAGGTATTACTTTCGCCGAACCAGCCACAGGCCGGCACGGGCCGTCTAAAAGCTGGTTTTTATCTGCAGCCTTGTTTGTTATAGGACCGAAGAGAGGCAAGGCTTCGTCAAATTGCGGTGACAACTTTAGAAAAACTTCTGATTTGCGAGAAAAAACTTAAGGTCCAGGCAAAAGCATCGAAAATGTAAATAGCTGAAGACAGTTATTTGAGAACGAGCGCTATGGACAGAATAAGCACGAATCAGATCAGACATATAGTGAGCGAGGCCACATACGACCCGGGCGGGGCAGGTATGGTGGCGCCGATCGAGCGGATCGATGCCTCGCTGCAAGTCAACTATCAGGAATTGATCGAGCGTGCGGCGGTCCGCCCCGCCGAGGATGCCGCGGCCGTCGAGAAGGCCCGCGAGATGCTGGCCTCGGGCGAGTTGGACAGTGCAGAGATGATCAGGGGTGCGGCGGCTAAAATGATGGAATTCGGCGTCTGAGCGGGCTAGCCAGACATTTTTCGAAGCGATGCCGGCGGCGGGGTTCGAATGGGCTCGGCCGTTTTTTAGTGCGCAGCTTTTTGCCGTTTCCCTGCAATTAGTCGGCTGCCGGTTGGGTGCCGGCGGGGTTTTGCGATTTTGGAGGCGCGGTGCTATCTTTCTCGGTGGTCTCGCTTTCACCAAGTGCCTGGTCGGCAATCGGTTTGATTCCCATTTCCTTTTCTATGCGAGAGAGTCTTCGCGACAATTCCAGGAGGGATTTGTCCATCGACTCCAAAGTTCGTGCGATATCGCGGATGTCTGCGTTTGTTTCGGCTGCGTGGAGTTCTGAAAGGTCCATGTATCGAGCCATCAACTTCTCATAGGCCTCGATCGCCCTGGCGGTGTCGGTTTTATAGGCGGGTATGGTTATTTCAGGCCGGACTTCGTAGACTTGTGCGTTGCCATGGATAACGCCCGTCAGTGAGACTATCACGAGGGCCGCAAGTGCCGCGGCCAGCAACGGAAAGCGGTTAGTTTTCATCTGTCTTCTCCTTTGGATAATCTGAAACCGTACATTATTATATCGGCACAATGGGGCCGGCGGTGTGGAAATAGTGAGCAATCGAGCGCTTCAGAAGGTTATCAGACGTTGCGCCCCGCCGGGGAAGATTGTCTCAGTGGCTCACCCCCCTGCCGCCAGGTACGGTTGATTTCTCAATCTATTCGGCGACTGCACCAGCGTCGCCAGACTTGCCGGTATGCGAATTCGACCTGGCGTGCGAAGGCTTTTGCGTGGCAGAGCCCGGAGATGGCGATCCTTGCGCGCATACCGGATCGGATCGCGGCCAATGATGGTAAATTTGAAGCAAGAGAAGCCGCTTTTGCGACGTATTCCGGGGCCGAGGAGGCGGCGAAGAACTCCAGATTCAGGCGTTTGAGGATACTGAGGCCCACTCTGGACATGTGGTGCGTCTCGGCCGCGAGGGAGATTACGGGCAGGCCCATCCAGAGGGCTTCGCAGGTGGTTGTGGTGCCGTTGTACGGGAAGGTGTCGAGGGCGATATCCGCACGGCCATACAGGCTCAGGTGCTCGGCGGGAGTGGTCCAGCCGTGAATGTCGATTCTCTCGGCGGCGATTCGGCGGGCGGTGAACAGATCGAGATAGTTTTGTCGGATTTCGGGCTCAAGGCCGCCTTTGACTTTTAGCATAATGCGCGAATTCGGGACGGCTTCGAGCACGGCAGACCAGAGTTCGACGGTTGCGGGCGTGATTTTGCAGCCGTTGTTGAAGGATGCGAAGGTTACGCAGCCGTTTGTCTGGGCCGGTAGTTGGTTTATGTTGGGGGCGAATTCCGGCGGGCGGTAGCAGAGAAAGCCGTCAGGGAGGCGAATTAACTCTTCGGTGCAGGCGTCTTCGAGGTGTGGGGGATCGGCCAGGGCGTCTGTAAGGCGGTAGTCGATAGCGGACAGGCCGGTGGTGTCGGGATAGCCCAGGTATGTGAGCTGGATTGGGGCGGGCTTGAGAGCGAACACGCCGAGACGGTTGTCGCCGGTGTGGCCTGCGAGGTCGACGAGTATATCTATGTCGTCGGCTAGGACCTGTTCGGCCACCGCTTCATCGGGCGTGGAGTAGATGTTTCGGTAGTAATTGAATTTGCCTGCCAGGCGTTCGGTTATCGCGTCGGGGAATTCGACGTTGGCATAGCCGTAGTTGCTGACCTGGGAGCTGTCGCAGCCGTCGAGGAGAGACTCGAAGAAGTATGCGACGGAGTTTCTTCTAAAATCGGGGCTGACGTATCCTATGCGGAGCTTCCTGTCGGGATCGGGATGGTTCGAGTGATCGGTTCGGGCCAGATGAGCCGGGGCGTGGCGCTTGGCCCAGGCTATGTGGCGTTCGCGCATGCTGTGAGGGTCGAAGTCGGGGGCCTGGTGAAGACGAAAGAGCAGATTTGAGTGGACCTGGGGGTTGTTGGGCATGCGTGCGGCGGCATCCTGCAGGAGCCGGAGACCTTCGTGCATCATGCCGGCTTCGAGGAGGGCGCGAGCGAGATTTGCGGCCAGTTCGGGGCGGTCGGGACGGGTGTCGAGGGCCTGACGCTGGTATCGAACGGCCTCGGTCAGGCGGCCGGAGTACTGGCAGAGCGAGCCGAGGCTGTTGGATGCGGCGGCACTGGGGCCGAAGTCGAGTATGGATTCGTAACATTGCTCGGCCAGATCCGGGGAGTTGCTCTTGAGGTAAATTTCGGCGAGACTGAAGAGCATGTCCGTTCGGGAGGGATCTTTCGCCACGGCCTGGGAAACGGTCCGGATTGCGTCTTGGGGGAGTTGTTCGGCGGCTTCGGCGTACTGACCCGATTTCATGGCGGTGTGGGCCCGGATCAGAAACGGGGGCACATCTGCTGTATCTGTTTCAAATTGTCCCATCGAGTCTCGTTGAGAATCCGTTATCATCGAGAATTGCCGGCACCCGTCGGGTTGCCTGGCTTGTGATGGGCATTATCGCAAGCCGGGACCAGAGCTGCAACTGCAAATCAACCGAAAGGCGGGAAATCGGTCCCGGTCCGATGCGACTGGTGCTATGTAGCGACGGCCCGCCAGCCCTGGTTCAACTCTTCGAGCAGGTCTATGACTTCCTGGACCATTCTAGCGTCCATTTTCGAACCGGCCTGGTTCAGGTGGCTGGTCATGAAGCCATAGAGACTGCGAAGATTGCCGGATATTTCGCCGCCGCTCTCCATATCGAGCGACATATTCAGCTCGTTGATGATGTCCAGGGCTTTGTTTAGATAGAGGCTTTTGTTCTCATAGTCGCCCGTGCTGATTGCCTGTTGGGCCTGTCGCAGGAACTTGATCGCTCCGTCATAGAGCATGACAATGAGTTTGCCTCTGCTCTGTGTGAGAACCGCCGTCTCCTGGTATACCGAGACTCCGTCCATAACTGCCATTCCTTAAAAACGCACTGCGGTGCGGTTGCTCGTAAATTCTTACCGCGATTCGGCATGCTGTTTAAATTCTCGGGGAGATGATCGCCGCTTTCGCAGCGTCATCTCCCCGGATCTTCCATCCTAACACGCCGAAATCATTGCCTAAGCTGCGATTAGAGCAGTCTGAGAGCCATCTGAGGCATGGAATTCGCCTGAGAAAGCATCGCGACGCCGGCCTGAGAGAGAACCTGGTTTCTGGTGACGGCAGCCATTTCGTTCGCCACGTCTGCATCCGAGACGCGGGATTCGGCGGCCTGGAGGTTCTCGCTCTGAATATTCAGAACGTTGATTGTACCTTCGAGCCTGTTCATCTTGTAGCCGAACTTGGCCCGTGCGGTGTCCTTGCTGCCGATGGCGGTATCCAGCGAAGTCAGAGCGGCTTTTGCACTTGCAGCGGTGCTGATCGCCAGTCCTGTGGTGTTCAGGCCGCCAGAAGCACTGGTCATGTTGCTGCCGGTGATGTCGATCTTGTCGGAGGTAAGCTCCCCGAAGTGAATCGACCGGGTGCTGCTGTTGTCGAGCATTGAGATGCCGTTGAACTTGGTGGCGCCTGCAATGCGGTCGATTTCCTGCCGCATCTCGTCGAATTCCTGGTGCATAATGTATCTCTGTGCCGACGAGTACGACCCGGTTGCCGCCTGCTCGGCCAGCGACTGCATACGAATGAGTGCATCGTCGATAGTGGCCATTGCGCCTTCCATGGTCTGCAGCATGCTGATGCCGTCCCGTGCGTTCCGTGCACCCTGCTGGATGACGGCAATATCAGCCCGCATGAGTTCGCGAACGGCCAAACCGGCGGCATCGTCGCGAGCACTGTTAATGCGAAGGCCCGAGGAAAGTCGCTCCACCGACTTGCTCAGTGCCTCATAAGCATCACCGACGTGCCGAGCGGCGTTGCTCGCCATCAAGTTGCTTTTAATTGCTAACATTTCGTGACTCCTTAAGTAAACTGACTGTCAATTCTTCCGGCCTGTCAAATCCCAAGTTTTTGAGAAAATGCGTGCAACGAGCACGCCCGCCAATTTGTTCTCACTAACATTGTCGATGGGGATTGCGAAAACTTAAGGGCATTATTCTGAGACGTTCGTGGGGCCTTCAGCATAGCCCTGTAATGTTCAGACTGCCCACACTGAGAAGAGGGATTTAGTTAAAGCCGCAGCCTAAAAAATTTTTTCCAAATACCCGAGATTGCCCACTTTAACAGCAGAAATTGCGAAGCAGAATGTTTACCTGGCGTCAAAAATCGTGGTCTTCTCCTTTCAGGGCACGGCCTCTGGAGAAAGCATTTGCGCTGGAAATGTGGCTTTTTGAGGTTTTTTTGGCTTTTTTGCCACGGTACAGTGGAGAAATTGGGGTGCGGTGCGCCGATTAACATTTAATGACACATTCAGATTCCGAAAAGCGTCTGCTTGTTTTCAACTGCCACGAGGCCTGGGTTCACCAACTCGGCGTTCTGGGAGTGGGTCTGGACATTGTTGTGGGGCTTCACGGCCAAAGCGGTAACAAATGGGATACGCGTATGCGACCGGTGCCGCAGCACGGGCGGTTGGTTCAACTCGAAGAGGCTTTACGCTCCCAAACGCAATATTACTGCATAATAGCCCACAATATCAGCGACCTGCTTGACGTCAAACACCGGCCGGAGCCCCGCCTTGTCGTGATTCATTCAACGCTGGAAGGACGTCGGCTGGAAGAGAACTCGGCGGTCGAACCATCACAGATGAGAGGCGTGCTTCACAAGTACCTCGAGTTGATCGGCGGGCACGCAATGGCCGTTTCGGTTTTGAAGGGGGCCAGTTGGGGCTTTACGGACGATATTGTGCCCTTTTTCGCTGACCCGGCCGACTATTACGAATATTCAGGAGAGCACGCGTGCGGTCTGCGAATATGCAATCACATCAGCAGCAGAAGACGCATACTGATGTGGGATTTTCACGAACAGGCCTTCGGCGGACTACCGGTAAAGCTGGTCGGGCACAACCCGGATATGACGAACGTGCATGCGACCGAGAGCTGGGACGATTTGAAGCGCACGTTTGCAAATTCGCGTTTTTATATCCATACGGCCGATCCGGCTCTGGAGGACGGCTACAATATGGCGACGCTGGAGGCCATGGCGGCAGGTCTGCCGGTGCTGGGCAACGCTCATCCAGGGTCTCCCGTGGTGCACGGCGAAAGCGGGTTTCTGAGCAACGATGCGGAGGAGCTGCGCGAGTATGCCCGTAAATTACTGGCGGACCGAGAGTTAGCACGCCGGATGGGCGAGAACGCTCGGCAAACAGTGCGCGAGAAGTTTTCAAAAGATCGTTTCAGATCAGGGCTGCTTGCGTCGATCGAGCGGGCCCGGGCGAAGAGTCTCGGCAGGCGGGTTGCGATTTGAGCGGTTTGGTCGGGATTTCGATGTAATCCCGGGCAAGTGTTCGAAGGCGCTTCTCAATTCGAGAGAATACATCCTTCCAATCCCCGAGAGTAGTCTGCCTGAACAGTCTTACAGTAGGGTACCACGGACTGTCGGCACGGTCGATGAGCCATCTCCAGTCCCCTTCGAAGCAAAGGGCGGCCCATGCGGGTCTGGCCATAGCGCCGGCAAGATGCAGAACGGACGTGTCGACGGTTATGATGAGGTCCAGATTTGCAACGGCGGCGGCCGTATCGGAAAAATCGTTGATTAAAGGCGCCAGATCAGTAATCTCTGTCTCCGGGGGCAGTTGCTGCAACTGAGCGGCGGCCGGGCCTTTCTGGAGGCTGTAAAGCCGCACGTTAGGCACGCAGGAGAGTGGCAGAAACCACTGAATGCCGCAGGAACGGTGGTCGTTGCGCAAGTGTGCGGTGCTCCCACCCCAGACTATTCCGACCTTTAATTGCGGCACCGACAGTCTCTGTTTCCATGCGGCTTTCTTCGAAGGCTGCGGGTGCAGATAGGGCACATTCGCCGGGATCGTTTTCAAAGTCGTGTTGAAATGTCCGGGCAGGTCAATAAGAGGCGCCACAATGTCGAAATCGGCACACGGGGAACTAGTTTCGGATACTTCGACAACCTGTTCTGCATCGGCAAGCTGCTCGAAGAGCGTCCGAAGCTGGGGATGAACGGCGAGGACGACAGTACCGCCCATGCGTCGCACCATCGGCAGATAACGTATAAACTGGATATTGTCGCCCAGACCCTGCTCGCAGAGCAACAACAGCCGTCTGCCGGGAAACGCCGAACCATCCCAGCGCAGTGCCGAAGTGTATGCCAGTTTCCAGGTCTTGCTTGCGTCAATGCGCCATGCATATTGTCGCCAGCCTTTCTTAAATCGGCCCATCTGAAGGAGTATCATGCCCAGATCGGCCCGGGTTTCGGCGCAATCATGTATTTTGAGACTATTTTGCAGGGCATCGGCGGCGTCGGAATATCGTTTGAGCATCTGCAGTGATGCCGCCATGGGTTTGAGCACATTTGCCGGGTCGTGGCCGAGTTCGATTACTCTTTCAAAACATCTCAAAGCCTCTTCGTGTTGATCACAATGCTGCAAGACTATACCAAGATTGAAATGTGTAAAGGCGTCCTGTGGGCGTTTGGCAAGGACGCGTCGGTAACAGTCGACGGCTTCGCGATGGCGGTCGAGAGAAGTGAGTGCATTTGCCATGTTATAGACAGCGTCGTGATAGTCGGGGGCAAGATCTACGGCCCGTGCGAAGGACTTTAGCGCCTGTTCGGTCCGGCCGGAGGCGTTCAGGGCGACGCCAAGGCTGTTGTGCAGAGCCGGCACCATAGGGCCGTGTTCGAGAGCTCTAGTGAGCATTTCGACGGCCGTTTCGAGTTCGCCGCGATTGTGCGCTATCGTGCCGATGCCGTGCAGGGCCATTGGATGGCGGGCGTCGGCTGTCAAAACCTGTGAGTAAAGTTCTTCGGCGCGAGTCAGATTGCCCGCTTCATGCTGCAAACGGGCGTTCTTGATTGCTTCATTCAGGTCCAGACTCATCTTTGTGCAAGCAGTTTCTTGATTTCTTGTTCCACCTCAGCGAAGACAGGAGCCCAGTCGCCGGCGTCTCGCTGGCGGAACAGTCGCATGGTCGGATACCACGGTGAGTCGGGTCGATCCAGCATGAATCGCCAGGCGGGAACGCGACAAAGGACGACCCAGACCGGCTTAGCCATTGCACCGGCGAGATGGACGATGCACGTATCGATGCTGATCACCAGGTCGAGACTTTGTACAGCAGCGGCCGTATCGGCGAAATCCTTGAAATTGGCGCCGAGGTCGATCACTTCGGGATGATTTTCCAACTGTGCAGCGGCAGGGCCGACCTGGAGACTGCAGAGACGGACTTTGGGAAGTTCCTGAAGTGCCAGAAAGAATTCCAGCGGACACGAACGGTCATGTTCTCTGACAAAATCCGGAGAACCGGCCCAGGAGATCCCGACGGTCAGAGTCGAAGGATCCGGTTCTGGCAGCCAGGAAGGCTCATAGCCGGAAAGCGGCGAGATGTAAGGTGCCCGGGCGGGAATGGTTTGCAGCGTTGTGTCGAAAATGCCCGGCAGGTCTACCAGCGATGTTACGAGGTCGAAGTCGATTTCCGGTTTTTGGTCGGTTCGGGCTTCGATGCAGGTGTCAATACACGGCCAGGATGCCACGAGCGGAAAGACGGGCGGCTGTATTTCGAGCACTATTGTACCGCCTTTGCGTTTGACCATCGGCAGATATCTGACGAACTGAAGGCTGTCGCCAAGGCCCTGTTCGTAGTGCACGAGCAGCGTTTTGTCCGGAAAAGGCTCGCCCCGCCAGGCGGGCTTTTCGTAGTTATGCGGATATTTTGCGACGCCCAGTCGGGCGAGGTGGCGGTAATGGTGGTGTGCCCAGCCTTCGCGAAGGCGTCCGGCCGTGAGCAGCGCCAGTGAGAGATTCCAGCGAGCCTCGGGGTTTTCGGGCATGCGACGAACGGCTTTCTCATAGCTGCGGATGGCGTCATCGATACGGGCGTTGTCCTTGAGAGTATTTGCCAGATTGAAATGAGCTGCGGCAAATTCGGGATCGATGGCGATCGCGCGTTGGTAATGCTGAACGGCTTCGGTGATCCAGTTGCCCCGGGCGAGGATGTTTGCGAGGTTGTAGTGGGCCTGGGTGAAATGCGGGTCCAGGGCTAAGGCCCGGCGGTAGCTCTCGAAGGAGGCATCGATCCGGTTCATGCGGCTCTGGACCATGCCGAGATTGTTGAATGCCTCGGCGTATCGGGGGTCTATGCGCGTGGCCGTGTTCAGAGCCTGCAAGGCCTCGGGCAAGCGGTCGAGAGCGGTGAGTATAAGGCCGAGGTGGTTGTAAGCTTCGGCGAAATCGGGCTTGAGGCGGATTGTATTTCGGCAGGCAGTTTCAGCCTCGGTGTAATCGCCGAGATTGTATCGGGCGTAGGCCAGCGCGTGAAAGGCCTGGTAGAGGTCGGGAGCGTGTTGAAGTGCACTGGCGGCACTTTCAACAGCCTGGGCGTAATTGGAGGATTTATTAGAGGCTACAGCGATGTTGCAATGTGCGTGGGCATAGGTCGGATCCAGTCGGACGGCCCGTTTGTAAGCCGCAATTGCGGTTTGCAGATCTCCGGAGGCCTCCAGGGCCAGGCCCAGTGTGTTGTAGATTACAGGATTGAAGGGATCGGCGAGGGTGGCCTGAGATGCGAGTTCGCAGGCCTGTTCGTACCGGCTGGCGCCATAAGCGGCAAGGGCCCGGGCGTGAAGAGAACTTGAACGTTCCTGCTTAGTATCCCGGTCGGCGGGCGGATGGTCCGTTTGGGCAGTCGGAGGACTGGGTTCGGAAGGGTTCGCGTGTTGGATTTCCGGATTTTTCATTTTTGTTCGCAGGTTTTTAGGTTGTCGGCCGATCCGGCGGCTGAGGGGTGTTCGATTCTGGACGTAAGGTCGCGTTCAAGACGGGCAAATACGTCGAGCCAGTCGCCCGGATGGCTTTGACGGTAGAGTTTTACGGTCGGGTACCAGGGACTGTCGGTTCTGTCGAGCAGCCATTGCCAGGCCGGGGCAGTGCATATCAGGCCCCAGGCCTCGGCGCCGAGAGCGCCGGCCAGGTGCAGTACTGAGGTGTCGACGGATATGACCAGGTCCAGATTCCTGATGACGGCGGCGGTATCGGAGAAGTCGTGGAGATCGCCGGCAAGGTCCTCGAGGGGCAAATTCGCGGGCAGTTGCCTGATTTCGTCGGCGCGAGGGCCTTTCTGGAGGCTGTAAACGGCGATTTTGGGGAGTTTGCATAGGGATTGGAATAGTTCGAAGCTTGTTGATCGCAGATCGTTGCGGTCGTAGCTTGTCGCACCCGACCAGGCGATGCCGACCTTGAATCGGGGACCGAGGAGGCGGTTTCTCCAATATTCGGATTTGACGGGATCCGCGGTGAGGTATGGAACGGCCGCGGGTACGGCGTCGATTTCGGTTGCGAAAACGGCGGGCAGGTCCATCAACGAGGCATGGAGATCATATTGCGCCTGGGGCGGTTTGTCGGGGTCGGCTTCTATTATCCGGTCCGCAACTGCCTGTGTGCCCATGAGAGTGCGGAGCGGTTTTTGAATTTCGAGGATCAGACGGCCGCCAAGGGCTTTGGCCATGGGCAGGTATCGAAGGAATTGAATGCTGTCGCCCAAACCCTGTTCGTAATGCACCAGGAGTGTTTTGCCGCAGTAGTCCTCGCCGCGCCATTGGCGTCCGGAGAGTTGATGGGGGTAGAGTGCAAGCTGTAAGTCTTTGTGCTTGCGCCACTTGTAGTCGGTCATGCCTTGGATAAAGCGGCCGGTGAGCAGGTTTGCCAATGCTCTGTTCCAGTGGGCTTCGGCATAGTCGGGGTCGGCCTGCAGGGCTTTGTCGTAGTGCTCTACGGCGCGGGTATACAGGCCCTTTTTGTGGTTGAGCACGCCGAGGTGATTGTGGGCCTCGGCGAATTCGGGTTCGAGGGCGACGGCGCGGGCGTAGCTTTCTAAGGCCTGTTGCTCGCGACCGAGCGTTTCGAAGCACCAGGCGGCGGTGTTGTGAGCGAAGGCGTTTTCCGGGTCGAGTTCGGTTGCTTTGCGGGCGTGATCGAGGGCTTCTTCATGCCGGTTTTGGTTTATCAGGACGATTGCAAGATTGATATAAGCTTCGGCAGATGAGGGACTTAGAGAAATTGCGGCTCGGAAGAAATCGCCGGCGGTCCGGAGGTCGCCGTCTTTTTCGACTATCAGGCCGAGAGTGTTGTGAAACCGGGCGTTACGTGGTTCGGCGGCAACGGCCCTTTCGGCGTAGAGTCTGGCGTCCGGTCCACGGTTTTTCTGGTGGTTCAAAACGGCCATTGCATGGAGGGTTGCGGGATGGTCCGGGTGTTTCTGCAGTATTCGGCCGTATGTCCTGAAGGCATCGTCGAGGCGACCGGCGCAGTGTTGTTGTATCGCCGAGGCCAGCCGATGGGCGATTGGGTCGAGGTTACCGGGGGCATTTGCTGTTCGCGATTCTGTGCTGCACTGCTGCAAAAGCGATATCTCCCTGTCATGCAAGTAGTTATATCAACATGTCGATCGAACCCTGGGCGGCGTGAATCTGCGGGCGGCTGAAGGCGGAGGCTGCGTCGGGAGGGGCGAAGTTCTGTTGAGTGGAATTCCAGCGGCTGCCGGGTTTTGGATGAGAGTCGGCCGGTTCCTGTCTGTTCTGTGCGCTTTGCTGGGGCTGTTCGAAACCGCCGTCCTTTGGCGACTCCTGCAGTGAGTTGTTGTTGAGGGTAACTTCGACGCGTTTTATCTGGACGCCCGATTCCTGTATATTCTGGATGATTTTTGGCAGGGCCTGTTGTATTTCGGCCCTTGTCTGGGATCTGGCAACTTCCATAAAGGCGGTGATCTCGCCGTTTTGTTCCTGGAATTTGACGACAAGTTTACCCAGTTCCGGTGGGTTCAGGCGGACGGTTACGTCGCGGCGACCATCCCGTACGGAAGTCATGATGGAGTTCTGAACCTGGTCGCGCAAGGTTGGAGCCGGGTCGGATTGGGTCTCTGGCGTGCTGTTATCTTTGGGCGCCGCGGCGGCTGAGGCGCGAGGCGCCGGTTGAGTTTGATTGTTTTGTGTATCGGCTGGGGGTGCGTGGTCGAGGTGGTCGGTCGATATTTCGGGCGCGGTTTTTTGCGGAGGTTTTTTAGGTGAGTTACTCTGGTCTTCGAGTGTTTGCTGGACGGTATCGGAGAATTGGGGCTTGTTCGGAGTATCGGATGGGGTTGTCTGCTGTGAATCCTGGGTGTTTTTCTGGTCAGAGCCTGCTTGGAGATCGGTGGGTTGAGGGCTTTGGCTCGAGTGATCCGTGGAGGATTCTGTAGTGTCGGCTGCGGGCAGAGTTGGGTTGCCGGATTGGGCGGCAGTTGCAGGTTGGGCGGGTGCGGCCGGTTTGGAAGCCGGGATGACGGTTGCAGAAGGGGCATCGCTTTTCGCAAGCTGGTCCTGGTTGTGGGTTGGTTGAGCGGGAAACTGAGGTACATCGGCTTGTTTTTTGGTTTGGGGCTGAGAGCTGACGCCGGGATCCGGGGGTGTCTGAGATTGGGTGTTTTGCTGATTCGACCGGGTGGGTTGAGGTTCAGAGTTGGTGGGAACTGCGGGAAGGTCTTCAGCCGATTGGCGTGGTAATTGCTGTTGGGCGCCGGGTGAAGGAACTTTGGAGTCGGACGGGCTAGGTGTGTCTGCGGGGGCAGGCTGAGGCAGGCCGGGGCTTTTGAGCTGTTGTTCGGGCGAAACTGACCGGGCCTGAGACGATGGAGCGGGCGGAAGCGGGGCATTTGTGTTTACAAACTGGTTGTTTTTGCCCTGGGCCGGAAGAGGCGCCAAAGGCGTGTCGGGCGTTTGGAGCTGGGGTAATTCGGCCTTGGTGTTTTCTGCCTGTGGTTCATTCTGGGCTGTATGGCTGGACAGTGAGGTCAAAATCGGGGGATTCTCGGAGGTTGGTGCAAGATCGGCGGGATTTGCAGGCAACTCTGCCGGGGTTTTGAGGACCAACGGTTCGGCCGGTGCCTGTTCGGCTTTTTTCGGAACGGGACCAGTGTTATCGGAACCAGTCTTTTGTTCTGCCGGTTGGCCGGGCTGAGATTGATCCACATTGTTCTCGGATGGGGCTTTCTCAGGCGCGAATGCGCCGGGCGGTTCTTGCTGTTGGGGTGGTTCGACAAGGTCTGTTTCGGTCGCCGGCATGGTGAATTTGGCTGTTGTCGCCTTTTTAGGCGCGCGAGTTGCGGCTGGCACGACAGGTGCGACGGCCTGAATCACGCTATTTGTAGAGACATCTGCAGCCATATTCAGGACTGATTACTGCAAGCAGCGTGCCAGCATGGGGCCTTAAAGAGACTGTTTTAGCTAAACGCTTTGACAGCAAAGACTTACATGCACGTAGAGAAATGTTTTTAAGGCAATCAGTCCTGTCCGGGAGAAGCGACGGCGAAATATTCCGGCCGGACAGGAAGTAATTGCCGCAAGTGGAGACCCGGCGGGTCTGTAGAAAAACCGTCAGGCTGTTCAGAATCCTTACGGTACGGCTTTGGCGCCGGTGGCGTGTATCGAGGAAAAAGCCGCTTCAGAGTGCCGAAAACGGGCATTTTGTCGGTGAAATACGGCTTGGGAGCAATCTGGCACGATTCTTGCAGAGATTATTTACGGATTACAGTTTGTCGTCAGATTGGAGTGCGCTTATGGGCAAAGTAAACATGATCGAGCTTTTGGGTGCCGGGATGAAGGCCGAGGGGGTCCGGCAGCGGGCGATTGCCAACAATATCGCCAACATTCGCACGCCCGGGTACCGCAGGTACGCCGTGAAATTCGAAGAACTGCTTTCGGAGGCCCTGGATTCGGACGGCAAAGTCGATGTTGGTAAACTCCAGGCCGTGGTGTATCAGCCGAAGACGACCAGGGTTAAGAAGGACGGCAACGATGTCAATCTCGAGACGGAAATAGGTGAAATGGTGAGAAACACGCTGCGGCATACGACCTTTGCCCGGCTGCTGAAGAAGAAATTGCAGGGCATACAGGCAGCGATACAAACCAAATAGCCGGGAGCCGTCAGGAAGCGAATTATGGAAGTAGAGACAAACAGTTTCGGTCCGATCGATGTAGCGATTTCGGGTCTGCGAGCGCAGAGGCGGAACATCACGCTGATCAGCGGAAACGTGGCCAATTCCCAGACTACGCGGACGGGCAACGGACAGCCGTACCAGCGTCTGGAGGCGGTTTTTCAGGCTTCGGACGAGCCGCTGGGCGGTGTGGAGATTACCGAGGTGGTGCCGGACACGAGTGCTTTTCCGAAGGTTTACAAGCCGGGGCATCCCGATGCGGATCCGGACGGGTACGTGAAAATGCCCAACGTGAGCCTTCCGATGGAGATGATGAATCTGTCGCTGGCCACGCGTGCTTATCAGGCGAATGCGGCGACTTTGAAGCGGTATCAGCGAATGGTTGAAACTGCATTAGACTTACTCAGGTGAGGTTATTGGCAATGATTAATCCGAATGGTGGAATCAATTCTGTCGGCTCGAAGTTCAATCTCGAGGCGATTAAGCAGAAGAAGCAGGTCCCGGGCAGTGGAGACGGCAATTTCTCGGATGCTGTCGGAGGCCTGGGCAAAAAGCTGTCGGACGTGAGCGAGACGCAGCAGACGGCGAACATGAACATCAAGGATCTGCTGGCGGGCAAAAACGAAGACATCAATACGGTGGTGGCTTCGGTCGCAAAGGCGGATATGAGTTTCAAGCTGCTGGTCGGTGTTCGCAACAAGCTGGTCGAAGCATACAAGAAGACGATGAACATGCCGGTCTAACCAGTTAAGGATTACACAGGACGAAATTGCGGGGTCGGCCAGGAGCTGACGACCGCGGCGACAATGGTGATTTGGCATTGATGAATCTGGTGGCTAAAATCCAGGCGGTATGGCAGCGTTTAGGCGTGGTCCAGCGGGCCCTGCTTATCGCTATCTCTGTGGCCTTTGTTCTGGTGGGGCTGCTGCTGCTGAACTGGGCCAGCCAACCCGACATGCGGGTGCTGTACTCGGATCTTTCACCGGAGGATGCATCGAAGATTACCGAGAAGATTCGCGAGAAAGACATTGCATACGAATTGCGGGGCGCAGGGACCACGATTTACGTTCCCCGGGAGCACGTGAGCGAGTTGCGGCTGGATATGGCCCGTGAAGGGCTGCCGACGGGCGGTCAGCTCGGCAACAGTTGGCTCGACAAGGGCAAGATAGGCGATTCGCCGATTATCCAGGACCTGAAACGCAAACGCGGCATTGAAGAGGAACTGGCCAAGAGCGTCCAGATGATCGAGGGGGTGGTTTACGCGAGGGTTCATATAGTCACCGCCGAGCGTACGCTCTTTACTTCGGACGCGGGCAATACAAGCGCATCGGTGGTCTTGCGGATGCAGCCGGGTTACAGGATGAGCAATCTGAATATAGCGGCGATTACGCATCTTGTAAGCAGCGGCGTAGAGGGGCTGGATACCGAAAACGTTACCGTGGTGGATAGCCAGGGTAATCTGCTTTCAAGCGGTTCGGATGCAGGAATGGCGACTGGGGCCGAAACGGTTCAGGACTACCGGGAGCGGGTCGAACAGAGTCTGTCGAGCGAAGTGGAGGAGCTTTTGACGGCGGCTTTGGGGGCGGGCAGGGCCAAGGTGAAGGTAAGTGCGGTGATCGATATGAACAGCGTGAGTACGATCACCGAGGAATACGACCCGACGGGCAAGGTCACGAAGAAGGAGGAGATTACGACCGGGGCCGAACCGGTTTCGAGCGGGCAGGCGGGCGGGGCCGGGGCTGCAACCGGTATGAAGAAGGACGAGACGATCATGACCGAGTACGAGGTGGGCAGGATTGTCAAGCAGGAGACTGTTCTGCCGGGCACGGTCAAATCCCTGAGCGTTGCGGCCATGGTCGATTTGTCCGTCGAGGACGCCAACGGAACTGCGGGGGCGCAGGCGGCCACCATCGTACCGCTGAGCGATGTGGAAGAGATCATAATGAAGTCGCTGGGGCTGAAGGATACCAGCAACGTGAAGGTGATCAACGTGAAGTTCAATCGCTCGTCGGTTGTTCCGCCGGCGGAGGAGGCGGGCGGCGGGTTGTCCCAGTATATCGGCATCGCCCGTCAGGCATCCATGGGGACGATGGCGGTGTGCGCCGTCTTGTTCGTGAAGATACTCGGCGGTTCGAAGACCCAGAAAAGGAAAAAAACCAAGAAGAAGAAATTCAAGAAGGAGGCGGGCGGCGAACAGGCATCGCTGCCGGAGAGCGAAACAGCGGGCCTGCTGGAGGGCGAAACGGGCCAAAATGACAAAGTCACTATGCAGCGGCAGATAGCGGAGGCCCTGCGCAACGATCCTGCGCGGGTGAAACAGCTATTCGCCAGTTGGGTGGAGCAGACGGAGTAAAAAGTGACACTTACAGGCAAACAAAAAGCCGCGATGCTCCTTATGGCGCTGGATATGCCTACAGCGACGGAGCTGCTTAAGGACATGGATCCGGAGGTGGTGCAGGAGCTTGCCGTGGAGCTGACCTATCTTGATGCCGCGGGGTACAGAAACAGCCGGCAGAGTCTGGAGCTTGCCAAGGAATTCGTTGGCAGTATTCAGGACGGGCCGCAGTTCCATTTGAAAAGCTTTCTACAGCAGATGCTCAAGAACACATTGGGCGAAGAGCGGGCCGGACAGGTTCAGACCGAGATTCAGAAGCTGGTGCAAAAGAAAGACCCTTTTCTGCCGATTAGATCGGCAAATGCGCAGGCCATCGCATCCGTTCTGGCGGAGGAGCATCCGCAGGTCGCGGCAGTCATTCTGTCCGAACTTGATCCGAAGAAGAGTTCGGCGGTTATGGGGCTGTTCGGCGACGGGGTGCGGCTGAGCGTGATTGCGCGGATGACCCGCTCGGAATCGGTTACGGCCGAAGCCAAGCACAGGATTGCCGAGACGGTTTGCAGCCGGCTGGAAGAAGCCGCGGGTGCGTCGGGCAAATCAGCAGGCGGTACCGACGACAGCCTTCGCAAAGTGGCGGTTATTCTTCGGAACCTGGGCCAGGATCTTCGGGATGGGCTGCTCACCGCGATAGAAGAGGAAAACGAGGAGACCAGCAAAGCGGTTTCAAGGCTTATGGTAGTGTGGGAAGATATTCCTCAGATAGCGGACCGGTCCATGCAGCAGGCTTTGCGCGGGGTCGATTCGGGAAGGCTTGCCCTGGCGTTATACAAGGCCGAAGAGGCAATTGTCGAAACGGTGCGTGCAAATATATCGGAACGTGCGGCTGAGTCGCTCGACGAGGAGACGGGGCTTATGAGCAGTCCGAAGCAGGAAGAGGTAACGGACGCCAGGGAGGAGCTGGTGGTGGTGTTACGTGAGATGAATGAGAACGGCGAACTGATGTTTGCGGACGAATAGAAGTGCGACCGGAAGCAGTTGTAAATCTGAACGGTTCTATCGAGGCGGTAAATCTGCTCGAGGACTTCAAGCTGTCGTTCGAGGAAGAAGTTCCCGACAAAGCGACGGTGAAGGCGGTCGGGGTAAACGCAGAACTGAACAGAGAACTCGAACAGAAGCTGGTGTACCTGGACGGGATATGCAGGACCCTTGGCGGTGTTGCCGAGAAGCTGAGCGGGCATTATGAAGAGTTGTTTGCGGGGCACAAGGAGGAGATCGCAAAACTGTCCGTCGAGATAGCTCGGCGTGTACTTTCGCAGAAGGTGGAAGACGGCGACTACAAGATCGAGTTGATCGTGAGTGAAGCTCTTGAGAATGCCCCGGCCAAGCAAAACGTGGTTGTCTATCTGAGTTCGGCGGATCTGGAGCCGTGTCGGAAGGCGTTTGCCGAAAAGGCCGGGGGAGCGTCGGATATCGAGTTCGAGGCGGACTCATCACTTGGTCCGGCCGAGTGCAGAATCGAGACAGCCACAGGCTCGGTGGAGTCCCTGATCGAAAGTCATCTGGAGCAGATAAGTAAGGCCCTTGTTGCGGCAGGATAGGTAAGACACGTTAATTTATGTCCGGTGAGATTAAGACAATAACAGATTCGAGCTTTGACGCCGACGCTTCATTGAGTCCGGGCGGACGCAAGCTGGTGGATTTCGACAAGTTTCATGCTGCGCTTCGAGGCGTAAATTTATTAAACTGTCGCGGTTCGGTGGTGCGGGTATCGGGGTTGACGGTCGAATCGGCGGGACCGAAGGTGGGGCTGGGCGATCTTTGCGGAATAACGATAGGCGACGGCAGGCGGGTGCTGGCGGAAGTTGTCGGTTTCGCCGAGGAACGACTTATTCTGCTGCCGCTGGAGCACGTCGAGGGAATTTCGCCGGGAGACGTAGTGACGGCGAGAACCACACCCAGGTTCCTGGGGCTGGATGAGGGGATACTGGGCCGGGTAGTGAACGGGCTGGGTGAGCCGATAGATAACAAGGGACCTCTCGGCGGCAGGGACAAGAAGCCGCTGGATGCGAGCAGTCCGGCGCCTCTGAGCAGAGAAAGAATAAGTGAGCCGCTGTCGCTGGGGATACGATCCATAGACGGCCTGCTGACGCTGGGGAAGGGCCAGCGGGTGGGGATATTCGCCGGCAGCGGGGTCGGCAAGAGCGTGCTTCTCGGCGACATAGCCAACTCCAGCGAGGCATCGGTGAACGTGGTGGCGCTTATCGGCGAGCGAGGCAGGGAGGTTCGCGAGTTTCTGGAAAACGATTTGGGTCCGGAGGGTCTGGCGCGGAGCGTTGTGGTGGTGGCGGCTTCGGATTCGCCGCCGATACAGCGGGTGAAAGCGGCATTCGTTGCAGTGACGATAGCGGAATATTTCCGGGACAGGGGCGAGAATGTTCTGTTCATGATGGATTCTCTGACGCGTTTTGCACAGGCTCAGCGTGAAATTGGACTTGCGGCGGGCGAGCCTCCGGCGGCGAAGGGGTATTGTCCGAGCGTTTTTGCGCTTATGCCGCGGCTGATCGAGCGTCTGGGGCGGGCGAAGGCAGGGAGCATTACGGGCATTCTAACGGTGCTGGTGGAGAACGACGATCTTGCGGACCCGGTGGCGGACAGCGCCAGAAGTCTGCTCGACGGGCATATCGTACTGAGCCGCGAGCTTGCAAATCGCGGGCATTTCCCGGCGGTGGATATTCTGGGAAGTGTGAGCAGGCTGATGACAAAGGTGGTTTCGGAGGAGCATCGAACCGCGGCCCAGAAGTTGCGGGAGATATACGCCACATATATCGACGCGGAGGATTTGATAAATATCGGCGCGTTCTCGCCGGGCAGCAACAGACGAATCGACGGTGCGATAGCACTGATAGACAAGATAGGAGCATTTCTGGTTCAGGGGATTCGCGAGCGGACGGAGTTCGCGGAGACTGTGGAACAACTGAGAGGCATCACGGCTTCCTGGGACAAACTGCTGGGCAAGGATTAGTCTGGAGATCACGACAAGTATATATAGCGTTGTATTGAACAATTCAGGGCCGGTGATCGATGGCCAGATGCTTAGCCGGACTTCGCTCAGTGCGAGGTTGATGTGCATCCGTAAGCGGCAGGAAAGTACAGCCCACGCGGCTGAAGTGAGTATTTGATGAAACGTTTTGTATGGCGATTGCAGCGAGTACTGGACATCAAGATAAAGGAGGAACAGGCCAAAAAGGCCGAGTTGATTGCGCTGACTGAAAAGCTGACGCAGGCGCGAAGCGAGCTGCTGGTGCAGAAACGCGTGCTTGCGGGCCTTCTGGATGACCTGAGCAAGAGGGATGCGAGGGAGCGGCTCGGTCGACAGGAGCTTTTCATGCAATATTCGGCCCGGCATGATGAGTTGATAAAACAGCTCGAAGCGAAGGTGCGGACTATAGAGGTCGAGCGGAAGGAACGGATCGCGGAAGTGGTGAAGCTGAGCCGGTTCCGTGAAGGACTCGAGAAGCTTCGTGAGAAGGCGAAGACGGAATTCATGAAGAGGCAGGAAAAACTGGAGCAGAAAGAATTCGACGAGCGTTCGACAGTACGCTTCGCGCGTGAGACGGCGAGGCGGTAAGAGGCTCGTCTTCAGGACATTGATCAGATTCGGTGAAATTGCGATTAGGTACAGGAGAATGACCTGTGAGTAAAAAATTTGTCATAATAACGGCCGGGGCGGGATTAATCAGTTTTGCGGCGACTTTTGCGATTGCATGGTTTACAAAACCGCAGGGCGCCGGGGCGGCGGATGCAGGTGCAGCCGGGGGTCAAAATTCAGCAGTCGGGACGCAGCCCGGAGAAGCGGGTTCGGCAACCGATGAGCAAGGCATACCCAATCTCGGATCGGCGGGTGAGGATTTGCTGAGTCTGGAAGAGAAGCAGCTTAAGAGGCTGATCTTCGATGTTCGGGCGAAAATAAACGATTACGAACGGAAGCAGGAGCAGTTGAACCTTCGAGAGGATCGTTTGAAGACGGCGCAGGCGGAGTTGAACAAAGAGGTTGAAGAGCTGAACAAACTGCGGGTGGAACTTGCGACTACGGTTGCGACTCTAAAGAGCGAGCGAGACAAGCTGGAGAAGACCAGGATTCAGATCACGAAGTCGGAGAAAGTGAACTTCGCGACGATTGCGGCGACTTACGACAAGATGGATTCGACCAGTGCGAGCAAGATATTTCTGACGATGTCGAAAGGTCAAAACGGCTCAGCGACAGATGCGGTGAAAATCCTTCACTTCATGACGGAGCGACCAAAGGCTAAAGTGCTCGGCGAACTGGCCAATACGGAGCCGGCGCTGGCGGCTTATCTGAGTCAGCGGCTTAAGCACATTAGCGAGATATAGAAGGGACAGCAGATGGATATTGCAACAATAATCGGCGTATTACTGGGTATGGCGGTGGTCATCGGGTCCATACTGGCCGGGGGCAGCAGTGCGAAGATGTTTTTCAACATACCATCGCTGGCGGTTACCATCGGGGGGATGCTGTGCTCGACGATGATTCACTTTTCTCTGCCGCAGTTTTTGCAGATTTTCTCAATTGTAAAGAAGACTATCGTCACGAAGATTCCGTCTTCTTCGGAGCTTATTCAGAAGATGGTGGATTTTGCGGCGATAAATCGACGTGACGGTGCTCTGGCCCTGGAGCAGGAACTTCGAGATCTGAACGATGCTTTTTTCGTCAAGGGCATGCAGATGCTGGTTGACGGGCAGGATGTCGACAAGATCCGAGAATTAATGAACCTGGAAATTCAGTACCTGCAGGAAAGACATGCGACGGGCAAGAAGATACTGGACTTTATGGGGGCGGCGGCGCCGGCGTTCGGAATGATCGGGACGCTGATCGGGCTGGTGCAGATGCTCTCAAATCTCAAGGACCCGAGCGGGATCGGGCAGGGCATGGCGACGGCGCTTCTGACGACTTTTTACGGGGCGTTTGCGGCGAATCTGCTTTTTATCCCGCTTGCGGGGAAGTTGAGTATCTATTCAGCAGCGGAGAGGACCACAATGGAAATGATTACGGAAGGTATCTGTGCGATAGCCCACGGAGAGAATCCGACGACGGTTCGTGAGAAGCTGCAGACATTCGTCTCGAAAAGCAGGCGTGAAGAAGTAAAGGCGAGAATCTGATGGCCGGGGATCAGAAACAACCGGAAGACGACGGGCCGGCAGGTGCGCCGGAGTGGATGGTTACGTTCAGCGACTGTATGACTCTGCTGCTGACTTTTTTCGTGCTGCTGCTGAGTTTTTCCGCATTCGAGGAGCAGTTATTCGAGAAGCTGCGGGTGATATACAGCCGGGCCTTGACCAGTATCAGTCCTATAACGCTGGAGGATCGCGATGCGCTGCTGGAATTGATGCCGCTGGTGAAGCGCGAAGAACTTGACCAGGGCAGTGAGAAGCCGACCGCCGCCCAGAATCCGGTGGAGAATCTTCGCTCGGAGACACGACCGAGGCAGTTTCATAACCGGAAGGTTTTCATGATATCTTCGGAGAAGATTTTTCTGGGCATGGGCACGCATTTCAGCAGGCGCGGTCGCGAAATACTCTCGACGATGGGCGATTTCATGCGAGAAGTGCCGCACCGTGTGGTGATAAGCGAGCACAGTATCGGCAGCGATGAAAGCCGCCCCGATCTGGGGCTTAACAGGTCATGGGCTCTGCTGGAGTACTTCAGCAACGAAAAAAGACTCGACAAAGATCTTTTCAGTATCGCTCAATCAACGACAGTGCCACAGGTCGAATACGAGGGATCGAACGTGAAAGACGACGACCGGCAGATCGAAATAGTTCTGCTGGAGAGGAGCATTTATAATTGAAGCGAAGGCGTTTTTCACAGGATGACGGCAAGCCCAAGGTTCCGGGATATATAGTTACGTTCTCGGACATGGTAACGCTGCTGCTGACGTTCTTCGTTATGCTGCTGAGCCTGGCGCAGGATCAGAATCCGGAGTTGTTTCGGGAGGGGCGGGAGGCATTTCTGCAGTCGATTCGATATGTGGGGCTTGGAGCGCTTCTGGGCAAGGGCCGGGAGCCGAATTTCAGCAATTACAAATGGAAGTACGTTGTAAACAATCCCGATAAGACGCACGACGTGAGGACGATCAGCTCGAGGCAGGAGGATATAGAACAGATATTCAAACGCATCAACCATGAAATGACCACGATGCCCGCAAATATCGTTGGCGACAAGGCGGATTTTACAGTTACCGGCATCCGGTTCGGAGGCGAAGAATGGGCGCTGAACGATGCGGGGCGGGAGTATCTTGATGAATTCTCCTCGGACTTGCGGCAGGGAGAAGGAACCGGGCCGGTGAGGCTGTATGTTCTGGGGCTGGCCGGCGATGCCAGAGGCGAAAAGAATCAGATGCTGGTATCGGCGAAAAGAGCAAAGGCGGCGGCGGATTATTTGAGGAGTAAACTCGAAGGTACTGGCTGGCCGGTGTATTCGTGGGGTTCCGGTGCGGGAGGCTGCTGGGTGGGGCCGGACAGCGCGGCGTCCGGGGACTCACAAATACTTGTGGCCGTGCTGCGCGGAGGACAAGCAGGCTAGAAGGCTTTGACAAAAAGAAAGTCCAGATAGCGCCGGATGTGTCGGAGATTCGAACATTGTGTCCGGATTGGCTATCGTATTTGCGCCCTCGGTGTGCGTTTTGGAAGCGTTAAGGTCATTCGGCGGCGCTGGCATGGTATTTGCAGTATATCTGCATAAGGACGCATTATGTGGAAATACTGTAATATTACCGGCCGGCGATGGGATGGAGTTCTGCTGTGCGCGCTGCTGGCATGCGGGACGGCGTATGGAAGCGCCGATTTGAACGGCGTGGCGGATGTTAACGCGACGGAGGCGGCTGAGGAGATTTCGGACGCCAACACATCACCAGTGGTGTTGAGGGACGCAAATTCGCACTTCGTACCGGACCCGAACCTGACGATGGGCAATGACGTCGATACGGGCCAAATGCTTTATAAGCTCGTCGGGGCGGTTCTCATAGTGCTGCTGCTGGGAGGAGCTGCACTTTACCTTTCGCGGCGTGTGCTGCCGAGGATTTCGAATATTCAGGCCAGGGAGGTTCGCGTGCTGGAGACGGTTCATCTGGGTCAGCACAAGGCGCTGCATCTGGTTAAGGCGGGCGATCAGCGGTTTCTGCTGGGCAGTACGAGTGAGAGGATTACGAGGTTGGCGACTATTGGGGACGAGCTTTCGGAAATGGATTTTCTGAATAAAGCAAACGAGGAGGAAGAATGAGGCCCGGACCGGCCATCATCGCAATCGCGGCGGTACTGCTGACGGGCGCAGCGGCTTACGGCAATGCCGGGGAGATTCCGGATGCCGAGCGTGCGCTGCAGGAGGGGCTGGCGCGATTGAACATGCAGCAGCAGAGAGACGTCGAAGCAGCCAGGGCCAGAGGTGAGGTGCCGAGCCTGAGCGACCTGGCGACGGTTCTGGAAAAGGCAACCGCGGAGGAAGGAGAGGGTCAGGACTGGACTCTGGCGGTAAGACTGGTGGTAATCTTCACGGGTCTTGCGATTCTTCCGAGCCTGCTGGTGATGATGACGTCTTTTACTCGTATTATCATCGTTCTTTCGTTCGTGCGGCGGGCGTTGAGCACGCAGACCATACCGCCAACGGTGGCGATTGTGGGCCTGGCGCTTTTTCTTACGCTGTACACTATGACGCCGACGTTTTCGAAGATCAATGAGGTGAGCGTGGAGCCTTATCTGCAGGAGCAGATCACATTCCCGGCGGCTCTTTCGGGTGCGACGAGCTGCATAAAGGAATTCATGCTCAAGCAGTGCAGAGAAAGCGATATCAAGATCTTTCTGGAGATGGCGAAGGTGCCTCCGCCTTCGAATGCGATGGATATCGGGATGAATATAGTAATTCCAGCGTTCATTATCAGTGAGTTTCGTACGGCTTTCGAGATCGGATGCCTTCTTTTCATACCCTTTTTACTGGTTGACATGGTGATCGCGAGCGTTCTTCTGAGCGCGGGCATGATGATGCTGCCTCCGGTGATGATCTCGCTGCCGTTCAAACTGATTCTGTTCATACTGGTGGACGGGTGGGGACTGCTGGCGAGGAGTCTGAGTCTGGGGTTTAACTGACGCCGCGGTCCAATTGCCAGGTGTTCTTTGTGCTCGGAGGATAGACTGATTTTTGAGGTTAGAAGATGAACGGTGATTTTGTTTTATATATCGGAAGACACACGCTGGAGACCGCGCTGCTTGTTTCGGCTCCTATTCTGCTGACATGTATGATTGTCGGCATTACGGTTACGTTGTTTCAGGCGGTCACTTCGATTCGCGATATGACACTGACGATTGTCCCCAAGCTGCTGGCGGTCGGCGGGGTCATGCTTCTTTTCGGCAATTGGATGCTGCAGGTCGTGCTGCGGTTCTGTCACGAGATTTTCGCATATATTCAGAATGTCGGGCACTGATGGATTTCGTCATTGAGAAGCTGCTGCTGTTCGTACTGGTCCTTACCAGGATCAGCACGTTCTTTCTGGTTGCCCCGGTGTTCAGTTGGAAGAGTATTCCGGCCAGAGTCAAGGCGGGGATGACCGCGATGCTAGCGTTGTTTTTCGCGACTATAGCTCCGTCCAGCATCGACCCAGCAAAGGTGTCGCCGCTAGAGGCGGGATTGCTTATGTGCAACGAGGCGATTTACGGTTTTGCGCTGGGGCTGATCGCAATGATGCTGTTTACGGTTGTCAAGTTCGCCGGGCGCATTGTGGAGCGGCAAATGGGTCTGGCGATGGCGGAGGTGCTTGATCCCATGACAGGTGAGCGGGCACAGCCGCTGGGCATGCTGCTGGAGATGATCTTTATCATAATCTTCATGGCGGCAAACGGGCATCATCTGTTTTTGCTGACGTTATCAAAGAGCTATGAAGCTTTTCCGCTGGGTACGATTCCGGGAATACCGACGCTGGCGACGGGGGTTGTTCGAGCCGGGTCGACGCTGCTGCTGGCCGGGTTGCGGCTGTCGGCGCCGATTCTGGCGGCTTTTCTGGTGCTGATGGTGATTCTGGCGGTGCTCGCGAGGATCGCCCCTGAAATGAACATATTATTCATAAGCCTGCCGCTGCGTGTCGGACTGGGACTGCTGATGGTGGCGATTTTCCTGCCGATGATAGAAACGTACGTGTCGGAATTCGCGGATTGGATGAACAAGCTTCTGCCGTTGTGAGGCGGTTTTGCGGGTGTGATTTATGGCCGAAAGTGCCGGAGAAAAAACCGAACAACCAACCGCTCGAAGGTTGGGTAAGGCCAAGTCCAAGGGCCAGCTTCCTCAAAGCCAGGAGCTTACGGCTTTCGCATCCATTACGCTTCTGGTCTTTATGGTGTGGTTTTCGGGTTCGGAATGGATGCAGTGGTTTTCGCGCTGCCTTGAAGAGGGAGTTAACTCCGACATAAGCATATTCCGTGACACGGGCGCTTTCATCGGGTTTGCCAATGAGAAGATAGTGGACGTGACCAAGGTGATGTTTCCCACACTGCTTGTGCTTTGTGTGGGCGGGGTTATAAGCAGCATTGTAGTTAGCGGTTTGAATTTCGCGCCCGGTGCGATTCAGTTCAAGCTCGAGCAGATAAGCCCGGGCAACGGGCTGAGCAAGCTGGTTAACGGGCGAAGTCTGGTCAAATTGGGGCTGTCGGTCGTCAAGCTGGTGTTCGTAGGGGTCATCGTCTGGGTTTACATCGAGAAGAAGCTGGATCTTCTGGCGTCGCTGAGGTGGGCGTGGTCTTTCGAGCTACTGGGCGCTATCATGAAGATAATTCTGGGACTGATGATCCGGGTGTGTATCGCACTTCTGGTTATCGGTGTCGCGGATATGGCCTACCAGAAATGGAAGTGGATGAAAGACCTGAAGATGACCAAGCAGGAGGTGAAGGAGGAACGCAAGCAGACCGAGGGTTCACCGGAGGTTAAGAACCGGATTCGCAAGATTCAGTTTCAGACGGTGCTTAAGCGAATCACGCAGGAGGTTCCCAAGGCGAATGTTGTACTGGTGAACCCGACGCATTATGCGGTTGCGCTTAAGTACGATGCCAAGACCATGGAGGCGCCGGAAGTGGTTGCGAAGGGAGCCGACCACATCGCGCACAAGATAATGGAGGTTGCGCGGGCGTACGGTGTGCCGGTTGTGCGGCGGCCGGAGCTTGCGCGAACGCTGTATGCGACCACCGAACCGGGGGAGGCCATTCCGGATGCTCTATATGTGGCTGTTGCGGAGGTCCTTGCCATGATCTACCGGCTACGGAGGCAGCGACGAGGATAGTACGAATTGGCGAGCGCACAGAATGTGCCGCGTCAGTTCGGATTTTGGGGGCCAATACGAGAAGTTGGGGGGGTCGGTCGGGCCTACATCGGGATGATGTTGGCGGCGGCCATCTGGTTCTGTAGAAGTGCCAGGGTCTTTTCCAGACGGGCGAATTTCAGTACGAGTCTGTTTTCGCGCTTTCCAAGGCGGTATTCTTCGTCCTCGATTTTGTCCTGCAGCAGTTCGATCTGGTCCTGGACGTGGTCCTGGTCGAGGACGAGGCTTCCGACGGTGGGCTTAAGCATGACGTCGATTGCATCTTCGATTTTTCCGGCAAATCCCTGTTTGACGCGGACAGTTGCGTTGTAGACACCGTCGGCGGAGAGATCGACGCTGAGCTGCAGGCCGTTCTCGGGGTAAACCGGGTCGCCGTTATCGTCGAAGTCGGAATTTCCGGTTACTATGTTGCCGCTGAACGAGGCGGTGCGGTATGAGGATTCGGAGGACAGTTTGATCTGTGCGTCGGTGATCGCTCCTCCTGAGACTGTTACCTGGACGTCGTATTCGCCGGCTGTGGTGTAACTGCTGGCGGCGCTGTAGAATTCGATTGTGTTGGAGGAGCTTGAGCCTGTCTTGTCGGCGCCGATTAGTGCGAGTACATCGCGATAATCTTCGGCGATGGCTTCGTCGAGGTCGTTGTGGTCGAGACTGAGATGGCCGTCTCCGTCGAGATCGAAACCTACCGACAGTGGAGTAAGAAAGCTGTCTACGTCTGATATGAATCCGGCGGCCTGCTCTATGAGCGGTTCGCGCAGGCGGTACTGGATCGATGAGACGGCGTAATCGCCCATGAGCACACCGGCGGTTTCGGTGGCCTGGTCGTACCTGGTGTTTTCCTTGATGAAATCGACCGCATTGTTATACGCAGTGACCATCTTGTCGAGCTTGGTTTTTACCGACTGGATGTCTCTTGTGAGGTTCACTTCTTCGCCGGTGGCGTCGGTGGTGTCGTGCAGATGGAGAGTCAGGCCGGTCACGACATCGTCCACGGTATTGGAGCTTCGGGATATGTATCCATCGGAGCCTTTGGTCTGTTCGGCCCAGACGTAATTGGTTCGAGTAGATTCGCTGAGATTCGCCGGGTCGATGCTCAGCATATCGACATCGCCGGCGGAATCGGCGAAGGTGAACGTCATGGTGCCGTTGGTCTGGGTGAGTTGGTCTCCGGCTACCGTTATGTCGCCTGCGCTGACGTTGGATAGAGTTTCGAGTGCGGCCTGGATGTCGGCGGTGGTGGCGTCATAGCTTATCGGGTCGGTTGTCTGGCCGTCGTAAGTCAGGTTGAAGGTGCCGGAGGTGGATGCATTTGTGAAGCTCAGCGTTTGAACTTCGGCGGTGGCGGAACTGTTGGGGAAACCGTCAACTTTAATCTTGGAGTCCTGGGCGGACTGAGTTTCGGTGAAATCCGAAGAGGCGAAATTTGCCAGGGTTGCGGAGGTGGCTCCGCCTTCGGTGGCGACGGCTATTGAGGGCAGGGTCAGCGTGGCGGCCGAGCCGTTGGCATTGTAGTTGAGCGCAACGGAAAGGTCGCTGGTTCCGGATACATTGTCGGCAAGAACGATCTGACCGTTTTCGAATTTCGCTTTGGCGATGCCGTCGAAGGCATCGTTGATTTCGCCGATGAGGTGTTCGACCCGCGTGTTTTCTGTGATGGAGAGGTTTACCTGGGTCAGCGCTACGCCGTTGCGGTCTGTGCCGGTTATTTCGATTGTCTCGCCGCCTTCGAGAGTTCCGGAGAACTGGTCGAGGTCGGTAATTCTGGTCGTAAGCGAGGCATTGTCGGAGTTTCGCGTCAGGCTGGAGTCGGCCTCCCAGGTTTCCGTGCTGGAGGAATTTATGTTTATTTTGTAATCGGTGCCCGCATCGTCGCCGTTGAGGACGAGGTGGTACCTGTCGTTGTAATAGAGCAGGCTGGCAGTGACACCAGGATTCTCGGCGTCGTTGTTTATCATGCCGACCAGGTCGTCGAGAGTGGTGGTGGCGGTGGTAGTGATGGTGGTTTCCTGGTGGTTGTAGGAGTAGATGAAGGTTCCTGCGCCGACGTAGTCTTCGGCATATTCGAAGCCGGCGGTGTGGACGGTTCTTTCGGAGTTCGCCAGTTGGTTTACGACGACGTTGTGGTTGCCTTCGAATGCATTGTTGGTGGCTTCGGCGGTTAGTTTGTCTTCGTCGCTTGTAGTGACGTTATAAGCGCGGAGTTCGTCGGCATCGGAAAGGGCCCGGACCGAGGTGCGAAAATTGGTGAGCTTGGACTGCAGTTCGCTGAGGGCGTCCTGCCTTTGCTGCCAGAGGCTCTTGCGGTCCTGGTACTCGTACATTGTCCGACGCTCCAGTTCCATCAGTTGCTTGATGATGGAATCCGTGTCGATGCCTGTCTGTAGACCTGAAAACCGTAGATCCGCCATTTTGCTTTGTTCTGAAGTATTTTCCGGTGATCAGCGTGCGGTCGGAAACGACCGGCCGCGGCTGTCAGTGCTATTATCGGTTGTTTCGGACGCCAGTTTAGAACCTAAATACGCGGTTGGTGGAGATAGCGGGTGGGGGTCCTATAACGAGGCCGGTTCAGGCGGGTGCTTCGGCGATTTGCGGAGCGGAACCGACTTTTTTTCTGTATTTGTCTGCATATTTTCGGAAGAATTCGGGGTGGGCGGTGATGGGGTTGGAGGCGTGGTTTTCGAAAACCATGGCGACGTAGCGCCAGAATCTGCGGGTTTTGATTTCGGCGTTGTCAATGCGGGCCAGTTCCGGGCAGAGCTGTTCGGGGCTGTAGACGGCGACCATGCGGTCGAGGGCTTCGGCCATGATCCGGTTTCTGGCGAGGAATTTGCTGCTGTTTCCGGAGGGGAGGCGACGGTAGAAGTATTGGGCGTGGTCGTCGACCCGTTGGAAATTGATTTCGAGGGCGTTTTGCGAGAGGAAGACGAAATCTTCGACGGTTTCGAGTTCTTCGTATGTGCCGAGTCTCTCGAAAAGCGATTTCTTCTTGAGTGAACCGGGGTTGGGTATGGGGCCGAAGCCGTTGCGGAAGATAAATGACGGCAGGGTCGAGTTGTCGCAGAAGTTGCGATAGCTCCATTGCTCGCCTGTGGGTGTGTCAAATTGGTCAATGATAGTCAGGCCGGCGGGGTATAGATAGTCCGCCTGAGGGTATTTTCGGGCGGCGGCGATCATCTTTTCGAGATATTCGGGGGCAATGAAATCGTCGGAGTCGACGTTGAGCAGGTATCGTCCGTTCGCGGCTTGAATTGCACGGTTAAGGCCGGCGGCGAAATTCCTGTGTTTCCGGCGTATGCAGCGGATTCGGTGATCGGCGAACGAGGCGAGGATTTCGGGAGTCGAATCCGTGCTGCCGTCGTCGACTATCATCAGCTCGAAGTCGGCGAAGGTCTGCGCCAGGACTGATTCGACGGCCCGGCGGATGTATTTTTCAGCGTTGTAGGTGACCATGCATACCGAGACCAGCGGATGTTCGGCTCCGGGCTCTGTTTTCAGCTTTTCGCAGAGCTTTCGGAAGTCGATGTTGACGTTGGCGGCGAGCCAGAGTAGTTCGTCATCGCGGCCGAGGTTCTGCGGAATCCGTATATCGGAAAGCAGGCCATTGTCGTGAATGCGGGCCAGAAGTTCGAAGTATTGTCCGACGTCCGGATTTTGGGAACGGGCTTGTTCCATGGAGCGGCGGAAGAGATCGGCGACGTCTTTGTGCTGTTCGACGGCGCGGGCGACGGCTCTGCGTTTGAGGGCGTTTATTCGGGCCTTGACGCGGGACATGATGGCGATGTTTATCTTCTCTTTCGAGTGGGTAATGGAGGTGGGCAGTTCCCGATACAGATAGAGGGGACGGTCGACGAATTTGAGATGGGTGACTTCCTCCATCTTGTAGATTATGTCAACATCTTCGGCGTAGAGGATATTTTCGTCGTAGCCTTCTGTTTTTCGGTAGTCGGTGAGTTTGAAGGTTTTGAAGTGGCTGACGACGTTTTTGTCCAGGGCTGAGCCGCTTTCACAGATTCGTTCACAGAAACCGGGCTTGATTGGCTCGAGACCGGCGGTGCAGTACGTGAACTGGGAGTATATCAGGCCGTGGTCGGGGTTTTCGGTGTGGGCTGCGTGCATGGTTTCGAGGGCGTCGGGTTCGAGGTAATCGTCGCTGTCGAGGATGCCGAAGATCTCAGACTCTACGTGGGAAATGCCGGTCTTCAGCGCGGCGGTGTAGCCGCGGTTCGTATCGTGCCTGATGAGTGTGATGCGGGAATCAGAGAGATGCTTTTCGATTTTTCGGAGCGAATCATCCGTTGAGGCGTCATCGACTACTATGAGACGCCAATCGGTAAGGCTCTGGTTTAGAACCGACTGGATCGCGTCGTCTATATATGCAGCGTTGTTGTAGTTTGCCATTACTACCGTAAACTTCGGTGCCGCGTCGGCGTCGACAAAGTTCAAGGGGACCTCCTGGTGGCAGGAATCAGTTTTCAAACGAGAGAACTGGTCGACGTCTATCTTGCGGCCGAGGTCGAAGAGTTCCGCGAGTTTTTCGGGGCCGTACCGGGGATCGCCGCCGGAGCGGTTTTGCCATTGCGACTGGACGATGTTTACCGGATTGCAGAATGCGACTGAGTTTTCGAAGCAGAGAAGGTTAGGTTTGGCTCGGGCGAAGTGGGAGGCGTTGGCTGCGAGAGCGGCTTCGAGAGTGTTGGGGTTTTCAAATTGCAGTTCCGTGATGAGAGGCAGCAGGTCCGCGGTTCGGTAGACCGAACTCGACAGTTCGAGGGGATAGCCGAAATCGTGTTCGGCCGCGGTCCAGTCGAATTTCAGAATCGAGTCTGCGACCCGGTCGAATGCGGGAAGTGCCTGGTTGGAATCGTGGGCGTAGCAGTAAGTGGTGTTGCGGCCCAGACGGAGTGAAAAGCCCAGAGCGTCGAGATGGTCGGAGATTGCAACGACGGTCTTTTGCACGGAGAAACTGACAGTGAAAAGGTTGTCATCGACAAGGAAGAGGATATTTTCGCAATGCTCCAGGACAGCAAGCGTTTGTGATCGGAAGTTTGTTTCCGGCATGAATTCGACTTGTGGGAAGGTCTCTTCGAGTTGGTCGTATTGTCTCTCGAATTTGGCGTTCGAGGCTTTATAGAGGACGACGATTTTTGCCGAATCGGAATCGGCGCAATGGAGGTGGAATGACTCGATTGCGGCGCGAAGCTGCATGGGGCGGTCTTTGCTGAATATCAGGACTGATGTCTCGTATTCTACAGATGTTCGCGAAATGCCTGCACAAGACTCGTGCATCAGGCGACGGGGGTCGGGGAGGGCTGGAGAGACGAAGTGGCTCCATTTTTTGAGCAGGAGGCGAATGTCTCGGTCGCTTTCAGCGAGGTTTTCCTGTTTGCGGTTGTCGAGGATGTTGTTGTGTGTGATCAGGCAGTCGGGCAGCGGTATGAGAGAGTGGTCGTTTTCGTAGAGTTTAAGGCAGAAATCGGTGTCGGCGCAATAGAATCTGTAATACTCGTCCAGGCCTCCAACAGCGCAGAAGGCCTCCAGGCGGAAGAGGCCATAGTTCATAAGAAGCTTCTGGCCGTAGGTGTAGTCTATACCGTATCGGGCCCAGTCGGAGTGGGAGGCGTACTTGTTGCGGTAGAAGAAGATCCCACCGGCGGTTTCTTTTGGCTGGGAGTCCAGGGTGCGAACGGCTTTTGTAATACAGCCCGGGCTGAAGAGAATATCGTCACTGGCATACATTGCATATCTGCCGGAGGCTTTGGAGAAACCGAAATTGTAGAGCCGCGGCCACGAGTGGCGGCCGGGGCCGAGATTTTCTGTTTCGGAGTAAATTTGGGTGATGTTGTGGGAACACAGTACGTCGAGAGTGTTGTCGGAGGATTCGCCTTCGATGACGATTACCTCGTAATCGATATCCGAAGCGGCGGCTTCAAGGCTTGTGAGAGTCTGGTCGAGCAGTTCGGCACGGTCTTTTGTTGCCAGTACGATGCTTACGTCGCAGCGGGGTTCCTCGCTTATTGCGGCCGGCCCTGAGTCCGTAGCCGGAGTTTCTGGTTGGTTGACAGAATAGGATACCTGGGTGGCTAAATTCTTGAGTACCTTCAGGATACAGGGCACGAGTATCCATACCGACATCTGTGTAGAATCATCCAAATCATTGTCTCTGAGATAACGGTGGTGGTGACTGCACAGGGCTTGCCCGATATACGCCCAGGGATTTTTTTCAGGATCTTCTTCGAAGTTGGCGTCAATACCGGGGCGGAGATGCTCGACAAATTGAGCAGCCAGTCGGCCCCAATCGTCGCCGGCCCATTCGAACTCGTGGCGACAATGCAAGGCGAACGGGGTTATGAGTTCGCGAATCTCTGCACCGGTCAGCACCGCCATGAGCGGCAGCCAGTAATCCCACCAGGGCATGCCGAGGCAGAACTGCGATTTGGGAATGCGGTCAATTACCGCCCTGTCGAAGAAGAAGAAATCGAATCCGCAATCGTAGACACGGCCTTCGACATGGTCGGGTTTCTCGACATCGAGCCTTGAACCGTACAGCATGGCGTTGCGGGTCTGCGTTCGTATGTAATCCGATATGCGGGCGTCGGCATCGAGGCGAATGTCGGAATTGACAATTCCACAGACGGGACTTTCGGTTTGCGCCAGAGCAGCGAGTACGTCGTCCAGATATATGAGCGGTTTGGAATAGAGGCGGCGCGCATCGCGTGGAGCGGGTACAAATCGGACGGATGGGAAGAACTCTTGGAGTTGTTCGATTTCTTCGGTGCAGTTGATGCTGATTACTTGGAAACCAAGTGATAGCCAGCTTTGGACGGCTTTCTGCTGCTCTTCGATTCTGAAGGGAGCTATGCTGGTGGCGACTGTAATGCGGTCGTCGGGATCGACCGAAGATCCGACGCCGTGGGATTGTTTGAACTTTCTGAACCGGCTTTTGTTCAACATAACCGTGTCGGGCGGCGGACTTGTGCAGGTGTTTGGCTGGGTTTGCTCTTTCATCTCGCGCTCGACGAGCATGCGAAATTCCCGGCAATATTCTTGCATTCCGGTTTTGGTCTTCTGGCCCTGGTGGTGGCGGAAGCCCGCCAGCCAGGTATCCAGGGAGTGCAGTTCGGCGAATCTGAAGAAGCGGATCCAGAGTTCTGCATCACCGGCATACTGAAGAGATGTGTCCATGCGTGCACCTGCTTTATCCCAGAGTCGCCTGGTCCAGAAGGTGCCTTCCTGCTGTATGTAGAGTTTTAGGTTGGGATCGAGGTAAAAACTGCGACTCCACTGGGGAATCCAGCCGACGTTGATAAGTTTGCCGGCGGCGTTCCAGGCCGAATGCCTGCCGGTGAGCCATTGTATATCGGACCGCTCGGAGAATATGTATGCGGCCTTTGCCAGAGCGTCGGGGTGATATTTGTCGTCGGAATTGAGCCAAGCCATTATTTGGCCGGATGATTTTTCGAAGCCGACCTGAATCGCGGCGTACTGGCCGCCGTCGGTCTGGCTTTGCCAGTAGGTCAAATATTTTTCATGCTTTTTTATTATGTCGACCGAAGCGTCTGTGCTTGCGCCGTCCATTATTATGTATTCGAGATTGGGGTAATTCTGGCCGAGTACCGAGTCGATACATTCTTCGAGATATTCGGCTTGATTGAAGGACGGGGTGACTATCGATATACGGGGCAATGTGGTCTTTTTGCTTACTATGGTCGGCTTTGTTATGTGGGTTTCTTTTGTTTGAGGCGATTCTGAGGGCCGAGGTCTGGGCTTCTGAGAGGAGTTTGCATTCAGAAAAGCGTCATTCACGATGATTTCGGGAACCGATTCCATCGGCAACGGACGCAGGTCAGCGATTCGGCGGCTGTGCTGTTCTATGCAGCGTTGGTACACATCCAGATACTGAGAGGCAATATTTTCGTGGTCGAAGGTCTCAACCGCCCTGCTCCGGGCGTTGCGGGCGAATTCTTTTCTGAGTTCGGGTTCGACTGCGAGTTTTGTCAGAGCTTCAGTCAAAGCTTGCGGGTCTTTGTAGGGGGTTACGAAGCCGTCGACACCGTCGCGGACGAGTTCGGGAATGCCGCCGGTTCGGAAAGTCGCCACCGGCAGGCCGCAGGCGAGTGCTTCGAGAACCACCAGAGGGCAATTGTCGGCTGCGGGCGTATACAGGAAGATGTCCAGGGTGGAATAAGCTCTGGCCAGTTCGGATTCATCGGATACATGTGGAATATTGATTATCTGCGGATGCGGACTGGGTGTATTGTCGCCTATGTTTACAAAGACGAATTCAGGGAGGTGGTTTTGCAGAGCGTTCAGTACCGATTGGGTGTAACTGCCGCCCTTCCAGAGGTTGGCGAGTGCTCCCCCGTGGGCGATTGCGCCGATTACCAGTTTGTCGTGCGGGACTGAGAAGCGATTGCGACAGATTGCTTTGTCGTGCGGCTTAAATATCGCCGTGTCGACGCCGTTGTAGATGAGATCGACCGGGTGGTTTTGCAGAATGGATTTAGAGACTTTTTCGCGAAGCCAGTTCGACGGCGTAACTATATGCAGTGCGGAATGGTCGTAGATGAGCTTTTTGTGCCGGTACAGTTGTGCGGTGGTATCTACGGCCAGTTCAGGGTATATGGCCAGATCGGGACAATCGCCGCAGCCGGTCTGCCATTTTTCGCATTGGAAGGAGTGGGCGCAATGACCTGTCAGGGCCTGCATGTCGTGGAGAGTCCAGACTGTTGGTCTGGCTCTAGACAGGGCCGGGAGCGAGAAGGGGTTAAAGTGTCCGCCGTGGAGATTGTGCAGGTGCAGTACGTCGGCATCACGGACGAGTGGATTTTGCGGAAGGCGGTGGCTTCCCTGCAAATCGTAGTAAAGCATACCGGTCTGGCGGCATATCGGCCGCAGATATCTGTTTATTTCGAGCGGGAAGGACGCGGACTGTCGTGCATCCTTTGTTACCGAACCGGCCAGTATGCGCGTTTGACATTTCCCTCTGCGATGGGCCTGGGCTAAGCGAGCGGCTACTTTCGCGGCGCCTCCGGCGACATCGTGAGTGTTTATATGCAGTATTGAAAGTCTGGGGTCTTTATCCGTAGTTGCCATGGTGCTTATTTCTTTACATTGGCGCTGATTGTCCGGCCTTTTGTTAACCTTTGAGTGCGGGCGGCCAAGGTACGGGTTTCGAGCAGGGACTTATTATTAGCGTGGAGCCAGTCGGCGAAATCATCGCGATGCCAGTTGCGGACCAGGTGCCGGGGGACCGCGAACAGATCGAGCGGCTCAGTTATATGGCCCTGGGTGTTTGCGATGGCTGCTTCGTAACCTTCGGCGGCCGCGAATCGGGCGCACTGCGGCGTGAAATCGTCGGGCCCGCCAAACGGGTACGAAATGGTGCGAACGGGTTTGTTGAAAAAAGCTTCAAGCTGCTGTTTGGAGGCGCGTATCTCGAAGAATTGTTCCTTTTCGGATAATGCGGACAGACGCGAGTGCGAGACGGTGTGGGAGCCGATTTCAATCAGCGGGTGCGCGGCAAGAGAGGTTAGCTGCCCGTGGCTCAGGGGCAGATGTGTTTGGCGGGCTACCAGAGGTATTCCGGCCCAGGTCAGGAGCATATCCACAATCTGTTCGATTTTGGCGACCGGTTTGTTCCGTAATATGGAACAGAGTTGGTCGCAGCATTCGAGACGCTGTTGGGCCGTGCTGAGAGGCCATTCGAGTCGCCCTTCGGAATCAGTCATTGTGAGCGTTTCGGGTAGCTGGCGGTCGGTGAGGAAGATTCGCTCGAGGGCGTCCCACCAGAATTCCCGGTCGCTGTCAATCGCGGACGTGGTTACGAAAATTGTCGCGGGGAGATGGTGTTTTTCCAGGATGGGCAGTGCGTTCGTGAAATTGTCGGCATAGCCGTCGTCGAAGGTTATGGCGACGGTGCTCGGCGGACACTTGTTCTCGCGAATCCGGTGAATCAGATCCGGCAGCGGTAAGACATTGCAGGCAGCGGCAAGGTGTGCCAGATGTGCGTCGAAGTTTTCGGGTGAGACAGTGAGCAGTTGCGAGTCTACCGGGTCGTCGGCCACTCGGTGGTACAGGAGTATCAGAGGATCAGCGAAGGTTGGATTTTCGGAAGCAGGGACAAGGGTCGAAGTGGCGGTTCCGATGGTCGAAGACTCGGCATCAACGGGTGTTTTTGTCAGGCGGGCGGTGAGAACGAGCTGGTAGTCGGGGTCGCAGTAATCGAGGATTGCAGGCTCGAGTTCTTCGGCGGCCCGGCCTTCGAGGAATGCCCGGGCGGCGGCGAGATTTCCGTATGGGGTGACTGTCAAGGATGCCCCAGGCAGGATTTCTTCCAGCAGCATGTGGAGGGATTTGTCGGTAAATCGCCAGTATTCGCCCCAGCGGTCCATGTCGTAGCGGGATATCTGGCTTATGCCGGAGGCGGTGAGCAGAAGTGTGCCGCCGGGCTTGAGAGCGGCGACCGCGTTCTTCAGAGCCGATTTGAGGTCGTAGATCATCTGAATGGTCTGGGTCATGATTATGCAGTCGTAGGCGAACTGAGGGATGTTCTCACCGGTTGCGAGATTGCCGGTGAGTGTTGCGGAGGCGGACGGCTCGACGTTTAAGACATCGCTTCGACTGACATTCGAGCCGTACTGCTGAGTGTAGGTGTTGTCGCCAATTTCAAGGACATCACCGCGAATCGATGAGGCTTGGTCCTGCAGAAATCGCTCGATATACCAGCGATCAACGGGTGTGCCGCGGTCGAGGCCGAACTGGCGGCTGACGGGCTCCAGGCCTGGCTCTTCGGATTCGACGGCGGCAGGTTCTGGAGCGAGTATGCGGCGGGCGTAAATAAGGAGGAAAAAGCGGGTTTCGGTATCGATGTTGAAAGGCGGTTTTGTTGCGGGGTTGGTCTGATGATCGAAGTCGTGGATGAGGTATCTGAAGCCAGCAGCGGAGAGTTTGGTGAGAATTTTGTGGAGGTTCTGGCCCGTTTCTGGAAAGCCGTGGTATTCGATTACCAGTTCTCTGACGCGGGGCAGTTGCGGGGCGATTTCGTTTATGACGTCAAGTTCGGCTCCTTCGATGTTCAGTTTGAGCATGTCGATATCGGAGTCCAGATAGGAGCTGAGGGGGACGACGTCGATTGATGAGCGGCCTTTTTCGGAGTAGATGGTGCTTCCGTCGGAGTGATCGCAATCGAAGCTGATCTTGCGGGCTTCCTTGTAGAGACCGGCTTCAACTATGCGGACGTCTGTCATGTTGTTGGCGGCGAGGTTCTTTTTGAGCAAAGCACGAGATTCGGCGTCCGGCTCGAATACAGTGACTTTTGCATTGGGGTATTTGTTCCTGGCGAAGAGGGTGAACAGGCCGATGTGGCCACCACCGTCGATTACAATGGGGGTTTCGGTTTCGGCGTGGAAGTCGTAGATGCGGTGCATGAAGATGTCTTTGGCGGCCATATAGAAGGACAGCAGATCGGTGCAGTAAATTTTAAGGCCTGCAAAGTCGATGAGGTAGTTGCCGTGACGACTTTGCCGGGCGATGTTAAGCAGGTGCTGCATGTCGGCGGCTGCGCTCTCGGTCGATACAGTCAAGACCTGTTCGGATGTGTCTTCTTCCTGGTGGACAGCAGGCACTCGAGCAGTAGAGGGCCGGGCGGGTTTACCGATGTATTCGGAGACAATTCCGGCGAGTTCCGCCATGCGGTCATAGTAGGTATGAGTTTCGAGCGTTCGTTGGTGGCCGTTTCGTGCTATCCGGCGGCGCTGCGAGTCGTCGGCGAGGTACTTTGCTATGAGTTCGGCGCACTGCTCGTTCGAGGAATATGCGGCGACTTCTTCGCCGACGGCGAATAGTTCGTTGAGATTGTCTTTGTGATCGGTGAGCAGCATGGCCCCGGAGCCGGTTGCTTCGTAAAGGCGCATGTTGTTTGCGAATCGACCCGCGATGTCTATGTGTCGGTTGACGACGATTTTGGCTCTGGTGTAGAGTTCGTACATCTCGCGGCCGTAGAGAGGGCCGTGGAAACACCGCCTGGCTTGTGGCGAGAGCGAGTCGGCATCGTAGCCGTGCAGGGACATGGCAACGCCCTTCTCGGCGAGCATGTTGAACAGTTCGGCGCCGCCGAGGTGATGTGCGGAGAAGCCGCCGACGAAGGCGACATCGACATCGCGATCGTCTCGGGGCGGGATTTGTTCGCATACGGTAGATTCGAAGGCCAGGCGGAAATACTCGGCAGATTTGCCCATCGAGCGGAATTTGTCGACGTAGTGCGGGATTGACGAGAGCAACAGATCGTAGGCCGAGAGGTCCTGCATGGCGGGCGTAAAAGGTGCGGCGTGCTGGCCAACGATAAGTGGGATGTGAGGCTTGAGTTTCTTGAGGAATCCGCTTGTAACTGTTTCCATTGCAAGGTTTATAATGACGTCGGGCTCGAACATTCTGATTTGTGCCTGAAGAATTTTCTCGAACCATTCACGCGGCGGGGCAGACATAGTCGCGGGGTCGAACCGGGCGGGCGAGATTAATCCGTTTTCGACGGCCCAGGCGTATTGCATGGGCGGGCAATTGAATATGAGGTCCAGTGCCTTGTGACCGTGGAGGCGAAGGTTTCGGGAGTAGAAATCACTGACTCCGAAGAAGGTCGCCATTCTGGCGGCGTGCTGTTCGGCGAAGGAGGTGTTTAAAAGGCGTGGGTTTTCGCTGTAGAATTTGTTGAGGAAATGTTCGTAATCGGTGTTGATTATCAGGAAGCGGTAATTCATGTCGGAACTCCTGCAGGCCTTTGATGACTTCGAGGGCTTTGAGATTTGCGGGGATACGGTCTGTATGTCGGGCGGCATCCCAGATTCAGTGGCTGAAGGGGAGGCTATAATTTGATTTCGTAAATCATCCAGTTCCGGACTTTGTATGTTGCAGCGGACGAGCAAGTCAACGAATTTCATAGCTTGAGCCGGTTCATTTTGCTTGTGCAGGTCCAGTGCGTGGTTGAGGATTTTGTGGGCCAGACCGGCCAGTTGGTTGCGATCAGGTCCGGCAGCGAAAGCTCGGGTCGCCTGGCTGAGAACTTCGTCCCAGAGGCCGGTGCAGCAGAGGCTGTCGACGTGCCATACCAGGAGGCTGTCGAGGGCTTTCTGTTTCAGGCGGCGGATGTTCTCGGGTGTTGACGGGTTGTCGCAGAGGGCCTCAACTGCGCGACGGCGGGAGGCGAGGCGGGCGTTCTGGTGTTCTGTTGTAAAGCTGATGGAACCGGTGTGGACGGCGTATTTGGCCAGCGGCGCAGCCGGTTTGCAGTAGCGGACCCGACCCTGCAGGGCTATGTTGAGCCAGAAATCGAACTCGTCCGAGGCCGTATACTCGGTGAAGCCTATCTTTTCGTAGCTTGATCGCCTGAAGAAGGAGGCACACAGAGGCGGCGTTATTTCTGAACAGAGGTAGGCGTCGAAATTCCACTGAGGCGGGGTAACGATGCCGGTCATTTTGCCGTGGGCGTCTGTGGTATAATGATCGCCGTAGATGGCGGAAAGTTCGGAATCAGACGCGAAGTTTTCGACGGCCCATGAAGCGGCGTGGGGCAGCAACAGTTCATCGGCCAGACTGAAGGCGAAGAACTCGCCCTTGATTCTACGCAGGGCCTTGAACATCGCATCGTTAGGGCCGGCGTCGGGTTCGGAAACGAGCTTTATGCGTTCGCCGTAGCGGCCGAGAATATCTAGAGTGCCGTCTGTCGAGGCGCCGTCCTGGACCACGACTTCGATGTTCGGATAGTTCATCGCGAGTATCGCGTCGATGCAGGTGCCGATGGTGTCGACTGCATTTCGACAAAAGCAGATTATCGAAACGAGAGGGTATTGAATTTTTTGTTGCAGTTCCATATTAATTAGGGTTCTGGAGAAATATTCCGGTTTGCAGAGAATGACAATGACTACATGCTGCTTTGCGAAACGTTTTGTTTGGTCAGGTTGGCCAGACGGTCGGCAAAGTACTGTTTTGCAGTTTCGAAGCGGTCGGGAGTGCCTATGTCGAGCAGGCGTTCGGTGCATTGGAAGGCGTAAGCGTTTGCGTTTATTAGTTCGGGAAAGAGGTCGTATTCCAGAGAAAACGGCTTGTCGGGCGGTATCATGGAAAGGAGTTCTCTGTTGAAGAGGTATATACCGGCGTTAATCCAGCCTGCGGTGTCGTCTTTTTTTTCGACAAAGCCGGTAAATCGACCGTCCCGATCTATGCTTACCGAGCCGTAGTCAGTACTTTTCTTTGCAGAAGTCACTACCATGGACAGAGACGACTGTTTTTGCAGGTGGAAGCAGTAGAACTCGAGAATATCGGTCGGGCAGAACGAATCACCATTCGTGACCAGAAAAGCGTCGCTCTCTACGTGGCGCTCGGCGTTTTTGATGCTTCCGGCGGTGCCCAGTCGGGTGTACTCGTCGGAAATTATTATTTCAAGGTCGGTTGAGATGGCGTTGTAATGTTCGCGAATCACGCCGGACTTATGGCCTGTGCAGAGGATGAAGCGGCGCAGACCAAAACCGGCGAAATGCTCGATGAGAATATCAAGGAAGCATTTGCCGTTGAACAGGGCCATTGGTTTGGGTCGGTCACTTACGATGCTTCGCAGACGTGTACCCGCCCCGCCGCAGAGAATCAGAACATCAAGCGCAGACAAGGCTGGGGATTTTTGATTCGTATTCTTTGTTTGCATAGAGAATTATGTGACTGCCTAGAGTGTCGAACTGAAAAGGCACGTAGAGCAGATCCTTAAGAGCCCTGCGGACGGAACGCTGTTTTCTGGGCGGCACGAAGAAGAGGATGAAGCCGCCTCCCCCGGCTCCGCAGAGCTTGCCTCCGACGGCGCCGGCGTCCAGAGCGGTCTGGTACATGTCGTCGATGGCTGTGTTCGAGACACGGCTGGAGAGCGTGCGTTTGAGTTTCCAGGATTCGTTCATGAGGCGGCCGAAGTTTTCCAGGTCGTCTATGGGACCATTGAGGATTTCGACCGCTTCATCAACCATATTTCTCATGGTTCTAAGTTCTGAGGCGTTGGAATGAACATTGTTTATCTGGTCTTCGGCAATTTCGGACGCGGTGCGGGACAGTCCGGAAAAAAAGAACATGAGGTTGTTCTGCAAGGTTTTGATTTTTCGCCGGTCTATGGTGACGGGGCTTACTATGAAATTTTCGCAGCCGTTGAATTCGATTCGGTTAAGACCCCCGAAGGCGGCGGCAACCTGGTCCTGAGAGCCGACGTTTTCGCGAATCATCTGCTGTTCGACGAGCATTGCATCGGAGGCGAGTTTGCGTTTGCCTATCATGCGGCCTGTCAGAGCGTAGAGGCTGTTAAGAAAGCCTACGGTAAAAGCGGAACTGGAGCCGATACCCGAGCGGGCAGGCAGGTCGGAGTTGTGGACCATTTCGATTCCGTCCTCGATACCCATGAATCGGAGGCATTCGCGAACGGATGGGTGTTGGATGTCCGAGAGTTTGTTGACGGTTTCTATTATGCGGTATCGTATCAGGTAGCGATGGTCGAAAAACGGTGGCAGGAATCGACAAGAGATGTAGCAGTATTTGTCGATCGTGGTGCTGATAACCGCCCCGCCGTCCTCGCGGTACCAGGCGGGGTAATCGGTTCCGCCGCCGAAGAATGAAATTCTAAATGGGGTTCTGCTTATTATCATATTGCACTCAATATTTCAACCTGCTTGGCTTTTTTGAATGATGTGCCCTGTCCGACCGGGATTCTTCACCAGGCTCAAAATGAGCAAAGTCGGGGCGATCAGATGTATGGAGTAGTGCTGTCTCGTTCGGACAGGATCGGGTTATCCACCGGCCAGTCGATAGCGAATTCCGGTTCGTCGTATCTGTAGGAAAACTGCCGGGAGCGGTCATAGTAACAGGACTGTTTATACTGGAAGATTGCGGTGTCGCTCAGCACGAGGTGGGCGTTGCCGAAATTGGGTGGAATAAGTATCTGCTCAGGCTTATCTTCTGTAAGTACGAACGACTGTGACTTGCCGAAGTCATTGGAAGCTCTGTCACAGTTTACAACGGCGAAGAATATGCGGCCGTGGATGCAGGAAATAAGTTTGTAAGTACAATCGTCACCGTGGATGCCTCGCAGGACATTCCTGCGGCTGATCGAGATATCATCCTGAACGAAGTCAACGTCAATGCCGGCGCGGGCGTACAGGTTCCGGTTGTAGGTCTCGATAAAACAGCCTCGATGGTCTTCGAAGGCGTCGAGTTCGATCTTGAGCAGGCCTTTCAGTTCTGTTTGGACGGCTTTGATCATTGTCTCTGTCAAATCAAGCTGTAACTTCAGCAGGCGTTGAGCAGGGCTGCAAGCTGAATAATTTTGGCGGTTTCCAGATGGGGGTAGTTTCCTATGTAATAACCGTAGAAGTGGACGTGTTCGACATGGGGGAAGTTCTTGTAGTAATCGTTCGGCAGCATTGTTTTGAGGTACGGCTGCCGGAGCTGATTGCCGCCGCCGGAACTACCGCGGCGGAATTCCACGCCGGCCTTGCGGAGCACGTCTTCGACGCGGTTCCGGAGTTCGGGATCGGGATGCTTGAGTATGAGGTTCAGGGCGTAGTTGCAGCTACCTTCGAGATTGAAGTCGGTTCGGTATTTCGTCGGGTCGAGATTGTCGAGGAAGAGCTTGAAGTTGGAGCGGCGTCGATGATTGTTGACATCAAGGCGGTGGAGCTGGTTTCGGCCTATCACGGCTCCAATCTCGGTGTTGCGGCAGTTGAATGCCGGGTACGCGAATATGAAATCGGGATTAAGGTCGGGATTCTGTGAGGCATAATTCTCTTTCAGCCCGTCGTCGGAGGCTTCGCGGACCATGCCGTGGGAGCGGAGCATCCGGATTGTCTGGTAGAAGTCGGGGTCGCAGGTGCAGATCATACCGCCTTCTATGGTGCTCATGTGGTGAGCGAAGTAGAATGAGAAGTTCGAAGCCAGACCGAATGAGCCGAGCTTTCGGTGGCCAAAAGTCGCTCCGTGGGATTCGCAGACATCCTCGATGAGCGGGACTCTGCGCCGGGTCAGTTCGGTCAGCAGACGGTCGTTGAGTCCGTTGAATCCCTGGACGTGGCTCAGGAACACCGCGCGGGTGTTATGTGAGAGCTTTGCGATGACCTGTTCGGCGTCCATGCAGAGGGTGGTCGGGTCGATGTCGATGAAGACGGGGGTGAAACCGTTGTTGATGACGGCCGCGATGTCGGACACCCATGTCAGCGGCGGCACGATTATTTCGCCTGGCCCATAAAGATGCTTGAGTGCGGCGATGGTGATCAGATTGGCCGATGCGCCGGAATTAACAAAGACGCTGTGTTCTACGCCAAGCCAGCGCGACCATTCGGCTTCGAATGCCGCGACGTTGTCGGCCTGGGTCAGTCGCGGGTCGGTTCGCAAAAATTCTACTACTGTGTTGAGGTCATCCCGGGTGATGTTGTTGGTCATCAGCGGCCAGTTCAGATTCGGGACAGTCGCCTGAGTGCTCGTTCCTTCTCGCTTTTCTACCAGTTCAGCCATTTTCGTTACTCCTCGTAAAGCTGTGAGGCCGTCACGGGCTGCGACGGCGTATATTTGCGCTCTATTCTGTGTTCGAGCACCTTCTCCATGTGGTCTCTGGCAGATGGACCGAAGGTTTGGGCGAGCATATCGAGGTACAGCGGGTCGCTGTGGAAATCGACGAACGCACGGTCTCGAAACTGTAGGACTTCGGGGCCGGTGAGGTGTTTCGTCGGCAAGGGCAGACATTCGGAGCTGAACTCAGCATAGCCCCGCCACGTGTCCGGCAGACGAACGCCGTCACGAAGGCACTGCTCGTAAAGAGCGGAGCCCGGATATGCCTTGGTCGAGTAGAAGTTCGTGTATTGGCAGTTGAGTTCCTTTGCAAGATCGAGTGTACGCTGCATGGATTCTATGTCATCGTCGGGCAGGCCGAACATGAAATTTGCGAGCACGTTTATTCCCGCCTTTTTTGTCATCTCAACGGTCCGCTTAATGTCAGACCGGTCATACTGGCCTTTTGCAACGGCTTTGCGGACATCGACGGCGGCGGATTCTATACCGAAGGCCAGCCAGGTAAATCCCGCCAGGCGGAGCTTTTCCAGCAGCGATTTACTTACTGTGTCGATTCGTGCGTATGCCCAGATGTTGAGGTCGTAGCCGCGTTCGATAATCAAGTCGCAGATTGCATTTACATGAGCGGGCCGAAGAACAAAACACTCGTCCAGAACTTTTATGTTTGTTATTTCGTAATCTTGGACCAGTGTATCGATATCGGCAATGACTTTCTCGGGGCTTCGGAATCGGATGCCGGGTTGCCCGAAAAGAGATTTTAGATTGCAGAAGGTGCAATTGAACGGGCAGCCCAAGCTCGTGTAGATGACGCCATAGGGCCGGCGGGACTCGAGGCGGCCGAAACAGTGCCAGTTATGGGCCCGGTAACGGTCCACTGGCAAAAGATCCCAGGCTGGCGCCGCGAGAAGATCGAGGTTTTGCTGAACGGGCGAACCACCGTTTTGAATTATTTTCCGGCCCTTTTTGCACCATAGACCACAGATATTGTGTATCTCAATTTGAGAGCCGGTTTTGAGGGCCCGGCACAGGTTGACGATTGTTTCAAATCCTTCGCCACAGCAGAGGAAGTCGGCCGGTTCTTCGGTAAGAGTTCGTTCGGGCAGCGCCGACGGATGAAGACCCCAGAGCAGCGTTTTGGTTTCCGGGCAGACCTGCGCAAACGGCGCGAGGTAGCGTCGTGCGCCTTCCATGTGCCAGGTTGAGGCCGAGAGATTCGAGCCTATCACTGTGAAGACGGCGAGTGAGGGTTTAAGGTGTTCGACCCGTCCGGCCAGTTCGACAGGGTCGAGGCATTCCACCTCGGCGTCGATGATGCGGACCGAAAGACCTTTTTGTCTGGCGTATGCGGCAAGCAGAGCAGTCCAGAGCGGCGGTTCTACGGCCGAGACCGAGTGACTAAGCCGGCCGTACACTGCCTCGCGGTCTGTGGGCCTTATGAATACAATGTCGACGTTTTCGGATTTCATTTGGTTGCCAGATGCGGCGTCAGTTGGTTTACAATTGCGGCGATGTCCCTGTCAGCGAAGCCGCACCTTGCGTACAGGCTCTCGCGGGTGCCCGCCTCGAAAAGATAACGATTGTCAAAGCCGAGGTTGATTACGTCGCTGGAGATCCGATTGGTCCGAAGGCATTCTTGGACGAGACAATCGAGACCGCCGCGATTCTTGAAGCCCTCTTCGATGGTTATTATGCGCGCGTATTTTGCTAATACAGACGCCAGCGTCCGGATGTCGACGGGATTCAGCACAAACAGATCGACGACGCCGATTTGCATATCGTGTACGAACCGCTTTGCCGTTTCCAGGGCCTTTCGGGTCATGGCGCCTGTGGATACTATGCAAATATTTTCGCCGGGGACGAGTTCGGTAAATCCTCTGTTCCAGTCAAACGATGCCTGCGAATCGTACAGTCGGGGCGATGGCTTGCCGTCCAGTCTGATGTATTTTGGTTTGCCAACATCTATCGAAACATCCGCGAAGGCGGCGGCCATGGTTGGGTCGCTGGGCGATAAGAGCATAATATTGGGTAGAGTGCGCATTATGGACAGATCTTCGAGGCAGTGATGTGTCGGCCCGGAGAGGTCGTAACTTACGCCGCAGCCGACACCGATCAGATTTACATTGAGCGGACGATTCTGGCCGGTCAGAGCAAGATTAATTCGAATCTGCTCGTATGCTCTCATGGTGATGAAGGAGGCGATCGCATACGCGTAGACAGTGAATCCTTCGAGGGCAAGGCCGGCTGCGACATTGACAAGGTTCTGTTCGGCAATGCCGACGTTTACAAAGCGATTCGGGAACCGGTCTCTGAGTCGGTCTAGGGCCGGAGCACCCAGATCTGCGGTGAGGAAGAAGATTTTGCTGTCGTGCTGCATGCGTTCGCAGATTCGCTCGATCAACGCGTCACGCATGGTAATTATGGCATGTTCCGTCATTGTGCAAGAATCCGGTCGATGTGTTCAGGTTTCAAGGATTTGATGTGGCATAGAGAGTCGTGTTCGAGTTCGGGGACCCCCCTGCCCTTGATGGTATTTGCGATGAGAGCCTTCGGGGCGTGAGTGGAATCGTATTTTAGCGTGGCGAGATTTGCGTAGAGTTGTTCTATGTCGTGGCCGTCCGTAGAGGCGGTTTCGAAGCCGAAAGTCCGGAACTTCTTTTCCAGAGGTTCGAGCCCCAGGATTTCGGCCTGATAGCCGAGCATGGAAATGCTATTATTGTCTACTATAAGAACGAGGTTGCTGAGTTGGTGATGGGCTGCGAACATTACAGCTTCCCAGACGGCGCCGCAGTTGAGTTCGCCGTCTCCGCAGAGGACAAATACCTGCGCATCGGATGCATTTGCACGAAGGGCCAGAGCCATGCCGCAGGCGACGCCGAGACCATGGCCCAAAGAACCGTTGATCGTCTCTATGCCTGGTATGCTGGAATCGGGCATGGCTGTGAGCAGCGAATCCGCAGAATCGATTTCGGCAAGTTCCCGCGAATCGAAGAAACCGAGATCGGCCAGGATCGGATAAAGCGAGACGGCGCCGTGGCCTTTGCTGACTATGAGCCGGTCGCGATCCGGGGATGCGCAGTTTTCGGCGGTACAGTTGAGCAATCCGCCGTAATAAAGCGCAACAAAGATCTCGACATCAGACAGACATGAGGCGATGCGTACTTCGGGGGCGCGGCCGTGGAGTCTCAGAGTTTCGTTTCTGACCCATGCGGCTTTGGCTTGCAACTGTTTAATCTTCATCGCATTTCAGTGGTAGTGAGTTTCAGTCATTTGGCAGGTTTGGTTACTTTTGTCAATGTTGCCTGAGCACATAGACAGGGACTTGAGAGCGTTCGGTAAGAGGGCTGAATGCCTGGCGCCGCATGCTCGGTTGTCTGTAGCTGCGCTGTTGTCATTATATGTTTGCGAAGGTGTTGTTACGGATTATCTGATAAGCTTTAACCAGTTCGGTGATGCCCTCGGGCAAAGCACAATCGGGCTTAAAACCTGTGGATTCTATTTTTCCATTGCTTACGATGTAGTCGCGTTTGTCTGGGTCTTCGCCGATATCCGCTTCGACAAAGTAAAAGTCAGGGACGATGGTCTTAATTGTCTCACAGAGTTCCCACTTGGACAGGTTCGCATCTGAGAGGCCGACGTTATAAGGTTCGTTTTTCATGGCTTCGAAGTTCTCCAGGCCATGACAGAAGGCCTTGGCTACATCGCGGACGTGAATGTAATTTCTTTTGAAGTGGGACTCGAAGAGGATTATGAAGCGATCTTTGACGGCTCTCCAGGTAAAGTCGTTTACAAGTAAGTCAAGGCGCATCCGTGGGCTGGTTCCGAAGGCGGTGGCCAGGCGGAAGGTTATGCAGTTGCCGGCGTCGAGTATTCGTTTTTCGGCGTCGCATTTTAGTCGGCCGTAGAGAGAAATCGGGTTGAGTGGGCTTTCTTCGGTGCAGTACACCCCATCTTCGCCTACGCCGTAGCCGCTGTTGGTCGTTGGGAAGATAATCCGCTGCTGCTTCGAGCGCAACCTGAGAATGGTTTCGACGGCTTCGAGATTTACGGCTTTTGCTTCAATCGGATTTGCCTCGCATATCGGTGCGCCCGTCAGGCAGGCCAGGGGTACTATGACGTCGACGTCCTTTATCAAGCTCTGGGCAATGGCGGCATCTCGAACGTCTGCTCTTACGATTTGAAAGTTGTCTCGCCAGCAGCAGTCAAGAAGGGACGTCTGGTTATACATTATGCGGTCGATCACGGTTACATCGTGGCCTCGGGCAAGTAGTTCGGGTACTAGAACCGAGCCTATATAGCCGGCTCCGCCGGTCACGAGTATTTTCAGTTTGGGATATTCGGCAGTCATGTTTGTGCGTTGGTCTTTGCTAAATCAATTTGGACGGAGTATCCAGATTAGCGAATCCGTCAGGAGTTCGTCGGAGGCGTATTCTCGCAACTCGGAGCGAAGGTCCTGAGTCAGCAGGTTTCTGTCGAGCATGTGGAAGTCGATTCGGATGGGCTGGACCGCAGGGGCGATTTCATGGAGAATGGCCCGATACTGAGCGAGCGGCGCACGGTTGCAATCGTTGCAATCATAGAGCCAGTCGATTAGCTCGGAGATAGTGACTCCTTCGGCGGGCCGGTCGAGAATGCTCCGATAGAAGTTTTTCATTTCCTCGGGCGTACGGGCGCGAAGATGTATCCAGGGGTCGGGAAAATAGTTGTCTTTGTGGTGGCCGTGCGGGCTGTGCCACAGAGGCGCTGCATGGCAATAGATCAAGCCGCCCGGGGCGGTTACTCTGAGCATCTGCTTTATCGCGGCACGGGGATCGGGAATGTGTTCGAGGGTGGCGATTGAACTGCATATATCGAATGAGGCGTCGGCAAACGGGAGCTTCTGGGCTGAGACTTTTACGTATTCGATATCGCCGTGGCGGTAGTAGATGCCCAGATTGTCATAGGTGTCCACGCCGACCACTCGCGCGGCACCGGCACGACGGAACAGTTCGCATTCCAGGCCGTATGAACAGCCTATCACCAACACGCTTTTTCCGGAAATGTCCTCATGCCGGGCTAAATCTGAAATCATGCCGTGGTGGTAGCCGTACTGTCCGGTGAGTTGGGGATCGGCTTCAACCGCAGCGAACATATCTTCACATCTGTCGAACTGTCGGGCAAATTGTGTCTCGACCAGAAGCACGTCCCTATCGGCCGATGCGGCTATTCTGGAACCGGTAGCTTCCAGCTCGCTTACCCATTTTCTGATAGTCAGCCGGTCCAGCGGTGCATCGGAATTTACAAAGAGCAAGTATTTTGCCGATGCGTCCCTGGCTGCACGGATGTACATCCGGTCGTTGGTCAGCAAGCATTCGGGGTTGACGACCTTGAGATTCGCAATGCAGGCGTTGACCGGTTCGAGTTGCAGTCCGCAGTCGTTGACCAGTATCATTTCATGTTCGCATTCCAGCATAAGAGGCGCCCAGCGGTTGAGATGCAATCTGAGTCTTTCGATGTCGGGGCCGACGTTTATGACTACGCCGCATCTTACGCCGCGCTGTCGAATGACAGGTACGCTGGATTCGGAATGAGTTTTTTCCAGTACTGTATGCATCGATTCAGACTGTGTTGACCGAAGAAGCTGGGGTGCGATGGTCGTCAATCTTCGCTTTAAGTTCGAGATAGTTGGGGTTCGTGGGATTGTTGAAGAGCGCTCTATAGATAGACTTTCTGGCTTCGGCGAAATCGGCCGCAATCGCATAACAGAGCGCCTGGGCGTATTGGACGAAGTCGTAATGTTCTCGACCGCTGAATCGCTCGGCCCTTCTGAGGCAGGTCTGAGCGGCTTCGATGTTGCCTTGCTTGAGGAACTGCGTTGCGGCACGGGCCAGGCCGGCGGCGTCTTTTATGCCGCCCAATTGCGAAATATCTCCTTCGAGTTTCCATGAGAAGTCTACGGTCAGATTCTTTTCCGCCGCGGTTTTTGCGGCAATGTGTTCGGCGACTTCCGGAGACGGTGCGGCGAAAGTGCTCTCGACGGTCCGGAAGAGGTGTTCGCAGTAACACGGCACACGAGGCCAGCCGAAAAGCTCTGCGGTCCGGTCTTGCTGCATCGCCGGATGATCGGATTGCAGGAAATCGGTTAAGGTCTGCGGATCGTAAACGAGCGGGACGGCTTCGAAGAAGGCCGGATCGAATAAAGGACGATGGCACGCGTACCAGTGATCGATGTCGTTGAACCACTCGTAATCGCCGGGTTTCCGGCAGGATGGGCCTATTCCCAGCGGCTTGCAGGCAACATTCGCTCCGAGTCGCAGGCACTCTGAAGACATTGTGCTCAAAAGAAAGCATATTACGTGCGACGCAGCAGAAAACAGGACATAGCGATCTATGCCGGGGTTAAGAAACGAACGAAAAGACTGGGGCACTTTGTCTTTGAGGCCGGGGTGTGCCTGTACGATCGCCTGGAAGCCCATGTTTCGGGCATATTCAATGACTTGCTCGGCGTACGCATAATCATTCGGGATATCGTGATCGATCGGGACCACGAGAAGTCTGCGGCCGTACCGCCTTTTGACGCGACCAACTTCCGTCCGAAATTCTTCAGTTTCGAAATTGTCCCAGAGTGGATGGCCGGTATTGAGCATTAGGACCTCTGAATTTATGCGACGGGCGACGCTTATGGTCCGGGCGTCGGAAACACACATTGCGTGCAGAAAACGGGTCTGGGTGGGGCAGATGAATTCACCCTCACACTCAAACGGCAAAGGAGTAAGGAGGACCCAGAGATTCACCTTGTCGCGGGCAAGGCTTGCTTCAAGCCAGTAGCGAGTGAACGGCATGAAGCCGGTCGCCAGAGGGACAAAGATATCGTAATCGTCAGGCAGGTCGGCCAAGCTCTCGTAGACTATATTATTGTCACGTAGAACGGCGGGGACTTCGCCGTCGCCAATCAAAATGCGTGGGATGACTCCGACGCTGTTGAGATACCTGTAAAGCGGCAGGTGCCAGTCCAACTGATAAACGCGTGGGACGCAGAAAACGTATTTCAAGCTGGGAGTATACATATTTCTAGTTTATGACGGCTTTCACGGCGACAGCTACTGCCGTATCGTCTGTGTGCGAGATTGAAATGGTAAAGTCCGCAAAGTGCGGTCGGCCGTTGGGGTCGTTGGCAATTTCGATTCGATTGAAGGGAATATCGCGATAGGTATTATCTGCTTTAACTACGGCTTCCTTTGCGGCGAATTTGCCCGCGAAGCCGGCTCGCGGGCTTTCGGCCAGACAACAGTACGATATCTCACTCAGAGTGAAATTGCGTCGGTAGAATTCGTCGGCCTTGAAATCGGTCACATCCGGCATGTTGTCTACGTGTTCGATGTCGATTCCTATCGATATCGGAGCGACAGCGGGTGCTTCAGGAGAAACCGGCGATTGCGGTACGGAGTTGTGGTCGCCGTCGAGAGTATCGAGCAATTCGCCGAAGGTCTTGAGCCTGGCGGGCGATGATATCGCAAAGCCTTCTTTGGCAAGTTGGGCGTACATGCGGTGAACAAGGACGGAGCCTCGGATCGCCCTTCGGTCAATTGCCGTCTCCTGTGTTATGCTTTCAGGAGCGACATTCAGGAACGGGGCTACTATTCGGGCTATTCTATCGCGTTGCTTCATCGGTTTCTACCAGCCGTCGAAGCAGGGACGGCACAGATAAGTTTCGTTCTGTTGATGGTCCATGATTCTAATGAAGCCCGGTCCCTTCATAGCGAGGTCTTCTTCGAGGGTTTTCAGGCAGCGGGAGCAGACAGTCTGACCGGCGACGGTTGTATTTGTCAGCGGCCCGAAGCAGGCAGGTCGGTAGCTTTCGATTCTTGTTTTGATTTCGCGCAGGAATGCGGCTGCGTACCGCCCTTCGGTTACGCGATGGTCAAAGACAAGGGTGAGCGCAGTCCGGCCGAGTCTCTGGTCGGCGCCGGCTATGGCGAGTATGGCTGATTGCCTGGCATTGATCAGCGGCGTAAAGGCGTGAACGCCTTCGCAGGAGAGGTCCGTTATTGTGAAGGTCGTGCCGGAAATTTCGTCTTCGGTAAGAGCATCGTCGAGGTATTTCTCTCCCAACGAGTATATTTCGCGATCGAGCTGGGGCATGGTCTTTGTGTCAGCATCTGCGACTCTGACAACCTTGAGGCCGCGGTCCATATCAACGGCAATCCCGATGTGAACGTCGTCATAAAACGCGACGCGGTCGGTGTCAAAGAAGGCATTGAGGCGTCTGAATCTGCGAAGCAGGCGGGCCGATTCGTACGCGCAGAGCGGGATGAGGGAATCGCTGAGGTATTGGAGACTTCTAGAGGTTTGTTCGAAAATCCCGCGAGTTTCGACATGAATACTGAGCGAACTTGTCAGGTTGCCCGACTGAACATCGCAAAGGCGGGCAATCTCGGTCTTCCTGGCTCTGGACAACCGCTCGAAGCGTACGTTAGCTGGTTGGGCATGGTGCGGCGCGGATGCACGGGCGGTCTGAGCGATTCCGTGCCGCGGCAAATCGTGAATAGTCACGAGGTCGCAGCCTGAGAATCTTTCGGTCGGGATGTTTAGCTCTGCAATACGGCGCAAGGCCGTTCTGGAGAAGCGCGGGCCGGCGGCGCATTCGAAGGTGCCGACGCAGTTGGAGCTTTCCAAAGCAGCGGCGCGATTCGGGTGAATTCTGACGACGGGCGAACCAGCGGGCACATCCTGCCCCTCGCCACAAAGGTATTGGACGAAACCGGCTTCTTCGGCGTTGATCGAGAATGTCGTCTTGGTTGTCTCCAGGTCCATTAGCTCATCGCCCGGCTTGACCGCGTCGCCATTCTGCAGATAAACCCTGACTACTGTGACGAATTCATCGTTTACGCTCTCTCGGGGGACCAGGATTTCACTACAATCATTCATGCTGTGATACGGCGGATCGCTTCGACGACATCAGAGTAGGCCGGCAGGACCTTGTCCTCCAGGGTTCGTGCGGCCGGGATCGGCACGGGCGCAGCGGCGAGGCGAGCCGTGCTGATTTTTTCGTTGACCGCGGCGACGACCGAGGCAATCAACTCGCTGCCTATGCCGGCGAATCCGGGTCCTTCTTCGACCACCACCAGCGTATTAGTGGCCTGGACGGATTCGACAATCGGTTTGATATCGACAGGAGAGATTTGTGTCGGGATAATGACTTCCGGTTTGTGATCGAGTTCCTCGAAGATCGGATCAACGGCTTCGATGACGATGCCGGCGGCGCCTCCGTAGGCGACAATTGTTACCGTGGGGGCCGACGTGAGCGGCCGCACACGGACTACGGGATAACTCTCGTCGGATTGTTCGAAGCGGAAATTCGTAATGGAGCGGTGGTGAATCTTTCGCGTGTAGTCTGTCTTGTTTTCAATGACTATGACCGGGTGTGTTTCCAGGCGGTGGATGGCCTCGTAAATCTTTCGAGGATCGGTGAGAGTATTCAAGGCGATTGTCTTGACATTGTCTATGCCGACGAGGAATCTGTCGAGCGTTTGAGAGTGCGTGGGACCGTAGCCGCGGCGGCCTCCCATCGGCGTGCGAATTACGACCGGGCAGTTGACCTGCCGGTTGTACATGTGGTGGAATTTGGAGGCGTGGTTTATTATCTGGTCCAGGGCTAGGGTGACGAAATCGCCGAACATTATTTCCAGATAGGGTCGAAAGCCGGCCAACGCCAGGCCGTTGGCGACGCCGGCGATCGCCTGCTCGCTGATTGGGGTGGTCAGGACGCGGTCGGGGTACTTTTGCGACAGGTTCCGGGATATCTTGAATGCGCCTCCGTACGGGTCGGCAACATCCTCTCCGATGAAGATAAGTGATTCGTCACGGGCCATTTGATCCATGAAGAATGCATTGATAAGTTTCGCCTGTCTCTGCGCAATCGACGCCAGCGGTTTCCATGCGGGCGGCTTCGGCGCCGGTATGCATGGAAGGTAAGAGTATGTATCGGGGTCGGGTTCGGATTCAATTTGTTCGACTATTGTATGTATTCTGGCGTCGATTTCGCCTTTCAGTTCAGTGTATTCTTTGGGGGCAAGGTCTGCAAAGAGGTTGAGCGGGTCAGTTTTCTCATAACGGCTGACTTCCCGAATGTCGCGGGTATCATCGCCTTTGGAGTGGGGATTGAGGCGGTATGTGTCGACCAGAAAGAAGGCCGGTGCGCCGGTGGCGCGGACATTGTTTATGCAGCTTCCGGCTTGCGAAACAAGGTCGGCGGGACTCCAGGTATTGCCTCGGAAGGCCTTGACGCCGAAAGCAGCAGCGCGGTTGAGAATATCGCCTGCCAAATTGACGTGCTGTGGTGTTGACTGGGCGTAATAGTTGTTTTCGCAGACGAACAGCAGTGGAATCTTCCAGGCTGAGACGATGTTCATGGTTTCGTAGACGACGCCCTGCGCCAGGGTGCCGTCGCCGATATACACGACGCCTATTTGGGATTTTCGGCGCATCTTGTTGGCCAGGGCCATGCCGGCGGCGACGGGCGTTATGCCGCCCTGGATGCCGTTGGAGAAGAAGCCGCCGGCGCATAGATGCTGACTGCCTCCGATTCCACCGCAGACTCCGGTGCTCTTGCCCATAAGTTCCGCTATCAGGCCCCTGCAGTCTCCGGAAAATGCGATGTAGTGGCCATGACATCTATGGTTCGAGAACACGAAATCGCCGGGAGAAAGCTGACCTGCAAAAGCGACCGCGGAGAATTCCTGGCCCACGCAGGTGTGGATTGTGCCGTTTATGAGGCCTCGGCTGAACAGTTCCAGAAGTGTCTCTTCGGTTCGCCGTATAAGCAGTGCCCGTGCGATGAGATCCGTGTCGAGTTCTTCGACCAGGGCGACGACTTCTGACGGCCGAATATCGGCCGGAGAGTCCCATTGACCCGGCCCGCGCCTATAAGACAGCAGCTTATGCGCGAAGCTACTTACCCTATCCCCTGGATCGGCACAGGACTCAGAATTGGGGGATAATTTGCGGTCCAGCTTTGTGGCTATTTGTTTTCTCACTTGTGTTCGATTCAGACCGGCGCCGGTTGAGAGTTTGCAGACATCGAGCTGAGGTCCCTTACTTTGCGTGCGGGCACTCCGAGATAAACTGAGTTGGGTTCGGCGTCGTCAATAAGGACGGAGTTTGCGCCTATGTGGACGTTGTCGCCGATGCACAAGCCGCCGAGGACTTTTGCGCCCGAGAATACTCGGACGTTGTCGCCGATCGTTATGGTCTGCGGCTCTTTGGAGCCGCTCTGGCCTATTGTTGCGCCGTGGTTGATGATAAAGTTGCGGCCTATATTATATCGAGGCCCGACGACGACGCCTGATCCGTGCATGACATTGAGACCGGGCCCTATCTGCGTGCTGTAATACAGCTCGACGCCCGTTTTCAGTCTCATCAGGTTCGACAGGTACGGCAGAATCGGGTCATCAGGGTCATCGAGAAAAACCTGTCTTTCCAGGCGATAGTAGAAAACGGCTTCGAGGCAGGCATTTGTCTGGATCAGTTCAAATAGTGTTTCACCGGACAGATCGACGCTCTTGTATCGCTCGTATTTGGCCCACACGTCCGTCAGAAACACTTCGCGAGCAGCGACAAACGCGGAGTAAATTCGGTCGATTGACTCCACCGGATAAGTCACGAAATACCGGCCGAAGAACTTGTGGAGATGTCGGGTAAACAGGCTTTGCATTTCTGATCAACCGCAGAGAAGTAAGTCAAAGAAGTTCTTTCGGGTGCGGCGAGTGTTTTTGTGCACAAGTGCCTACGTTCCAAGCTTATACTGTCTCCAGGCAGAGAGCCTCCGCAGCGTATTCCCTGCCGACGGCGGAACGTCTGCATTTCCTGCATGACAGTGGCTGACTCCCTGTGTCGGCGTTGACGGTTTGTCGCACCCGATCCATGGCGTCACTGCTCCAGATTTGGTGAACGGAGCTTTCGTAGATATTGCCGACGGGCATTTCCAGGCCGAAGTAGGAGCAGCACGGCATTACGGCGCCGTCGGCCCCGATCGATAATCGCTGCCAGGGCAGAAAGCAGGTGTTAAAAGGCTGATCTTCGAGGCGGAAATGGTCCTCAATTTCATCGTAGCAGTCGTGGCCTACCAGCGGGTTGCAGAAGCCCTGAAGCATTATGTAATCGACGTGCTCGTCCCAGAAGGCGACAAAATCCTCGATTTCCTCATAGTTGATTTTGGTCATAACAAACGAGGTGCGGGTCAGGGGCAGTACCGAGCGACGCTGCTTCTTCATTTCCAGAAAACGCAGGACATTCGTAACGGCCGTCTCGTAATCGCCGCCGGTCCTTATCTGGTCGTAGCTTTCTTTGGAGAACGCGTCTATGGAGAACATTATGATATTGAGGCCGGAGTCGAGCAACTGGCTGGACATGTCCTCGGTAAGCAGCATGGCATTCGTGTGAAGAGAGACCTCGACCACACCGGCGGTGGCGGCATAGGTGGCATAATCCGCGATCTCCTGCTGAAGCAAAGGTTCGTTAAAGCCGTTCAGAGCTACTGAAGCCAGGCCGTGTGCAACGCCTTCGTCAATAATTTCGCGGTACTTGTCGAAGCTGATGCTCTTGCCGCGGCAGGTCTTATTCTTAATGTTCTGCATGGGCTTGCTGAGTGCACAGAATTCGCACCGAAGGTTGCAGCCATAAAGCAGTTCTATGTTGAGGTGCAGCGGGTAGTCGAGTTCGAGTCGGCCTTTGCCGGCGAGTTTCCACTTGCGGCGGTATTCGCGAACGGCCGGACCCAGTTGAGCTTCAAGCAGGTCGTACGGATCGCCCTTGCTGGACAAGGCCTTATCGAGATCTGTCAGATCGTGCGGTTTGTTGGTCATGGTTTGTGCTCCGTTTTTCGTTCGGCAATCACCTGTTTCATTACTGCTTCGACGCAAAGAAAATCGTAGATATCGTCCACTTCGTAGTTCTGCCACCTCTGGGTGACCAGCGGCATTGTCCTGGGCTGATAGAATGTTCCGTATTCTCGCAGGGCCGAGACTTTGGACGCGTACAGAACGCCGTAAGGGATGTACGCTTTGGGCAGTTCCTGGCGGCGGCCCTCGGCACGGAAGGACTCGAAGAAAGGCCTGATAAGTCCTTTTTCGTCTATCTTTTTAGCCATATAGGGATTCTGAAGAACCACGCGGCCCAGGTACATGAGACTGTCGGCGTTTTCCTGATTGTCAATAAGCGAAGAAAGACCGCGGTCGATATCCCCTTCGCCCCTGAGTGGACTCGTAGGTTCCATAAGCGCAAAATAGTCGAAGATTTTGCCCTGCTGTTCGTACCAGTCCAGCGTGTAAAGAATGGTGTCGATGATCAGAGCTTGATCGGCTGCCAGTTTCTCCGGGCGCGTGAAAGGCACCGGCATTTCGAACTGTTCGGCGACTTGTGCAATTTCCGGATCATCGGTGCTTACTATGGTCTCGTCAAGGCATACGCTGGCTTTTGCCTGTTCGATTGTCCATGCGATAAGGGGCTTGCCGAGCAAAGGTCTCACATTTTTGCCGGGCAGACCTTTGCTTCCACCCCGAGCCGGTATCATTCCCAGTATTCTTTTGCCGTTGTACATCTGAGTTTGCCGCGGTCAGTGTATGGTCCAGCCGCCGTCGACGAGTATGTTCTGGCCGGTTATGTATTGGGATTTGTCGCTCATTAGAAACCGTACGGTTTCGGCAACTTCGCTCGAATGGACCATTCTGTTAAGCGGGGTCTTCGAGCAATAGGTTTTAACGAAATCGTTTGTGCCTTTCTGGTGGTCGCACACTCCGCCGGGTGAAACGGAATTGCATCTGATGTTGTAACTGCCGTAGCGAGCGGCGACCCACTTGCTGAAGTGGATCAGTCCGGCTTTTGCAACGGCGTAAACAAGCGGTGAAGTTATGTTGGTCCCTTCGTAGATCTCGAAGGTGGGCGCAACCACGCCCTGGATCGAACCTATATTGATAATAGAGCCGGAGCGGTTCTTCTTCATGAATCCCATTACGGCTTTGGTCAAAAGAAAGCTGCCGGTCAGATTAACATCCAACACCTTTCTGAAAGTCTCGGGCGAATAGTCTTCCAGTTCGTTTGTGAATCCTTCAGGCTGGCAGGAGGCGTTGTTGATGAGGCCGTAGACGGCTGCACCTTTGTTCTTCAGGAAATTGCTCAGTTGACTTACACTGTCAGCGGCCGCGATATCGCATGCGAAAAACTCTCCTGCACAGTCGTCAGATGGTTTTGTGACATCAAGCACCAAAACTTCGAAGCCGTCCTCTATGAGGGCCTTGGCGTAACTTTGCCCGAGAATACCGAGGCCGCCGGAGATTATTACAAGTTTCTTCATGACAGTACGTTCTGATTCAGTGGTATGTCGCCCATGTCGATAAGTTCACCGGTTGCGGATGAGACTTTTATTGCTTCCAGGACCGCCATCGTGTTGACAGCGGATGAGATATCGACCTTTGGTTCGTCGCGGCCTGCGGCGACTTCGATGAAATGGTTCAACTGCTGCAAGTATGTTTCATTAAAACTGTAAGACGGATCCAGCGAGTACAGCAGCTCGGCCGCGGAGTTGGGATCGGGAACGCCGGTAACGCGGCCGTTATTCATATCCCATTCGAGAGTTGCATTTTGTCCGATTAACTGAAGACTCCTGAGGTACTTGCGCGAAAGATAATCCAGGTGCAGTTCGACCGTCGCACCTCCGGCGTAGATAAGCACGGCCGAGCACAGATCTTCGGTCTCTATTTCGAGTTCGGAGACCTTTGTTACATGACCGAATACCTTCTCGGGCATACCCAGGAAAGACGTTATGTAGTCGATTTCATGGACGAGTTCTATATGCACTCCTCCGCCGAGTTCTTTGCTGGCGCTGCTGGTGGTACGGTAATCTACGCCGGGGCGCCAGTCCGGCAGGTGGTAGCCGCAGCAGACCCTGGCAGAGTAGATGTTGCCGAGATTAGACAGATAGTCGTCAATGAATTTCAAACATGGATAATACCGCATGTTAAAGGCTATGTCGTACCTCTCGAAGTCGGCTTGACGGATGGTTTCGGCCATTTCGAGCGTCGATGCAAGATCCGCCGCGGGCGGTTTTTCCAGCAAGAAGGGAATGCGATTCTCTATGAGCAACTGCACATCGGCAAAATGATTGGCCGTCGGCGTACAAACTACAGCGGCATCGACGTGTTTCTCGTTCTCGAATACATCTTCGAGACGGTAATACTCCGGCAGCGAATCCGTGTTCGGGCTCGCGCCGCCGTGCCTCAGCAGTGCGACGCGATGGCCCAGAGCGAGGATGTTGCGAGCGTGCCGTCTGCCGATCGCCCCGTAGCCGATCACGAGAAACTTGAGCGTCATTTCCTGACCCCGAAACCACTGATGACTTTTCCCTCGATCTTTTGCTTTAGCGAGTTGTCCGCAAGTGCCGAAGCGAGAAGCGAGAACACCTCGTCATAGACGTTCAGGGTTGATTCGATCTCCTGAGGATGGTGGGCTCCGCAGGTATGATTATAGCCTACGAAGAGCACTCCCCGTTTGACCGATTCCTGCTGTATAAAGGACTTGATTTCGGCAACGGTAAAATCTTCGGTCGGCTCGAAGATGAAGTGAGTCATCGGCGGCAAACCGACAATATTCATGACCGAATTCAATTTGTGCTTCGATATAAGTTCGCGAATTCCGCTCTTAAGGAGTTTGCCCATAACCCAGATATGTTCGAGAACATTGTCGCGTCTGAGGATCTCGATGGTTTTGAGAGCGGCCCGAAAGGAGGCTTTTTCGGTGGCGTAGGACGCCGAAAGAAAACAGTTTTCGTCCTCGAACTGCTTCATAAGCTCTCTGCTTCCAGTCAGAGCACTCAACGGAAAACCGTTGGCCATGGCCTTGCCGAATATTGCCAGATCAGGCACTACCTTGAAAAATTCCTGAGCGCCGCCCATCGCAAGGCGGAACCCTGTCTTCATCTCATCGAAAATCAGGACGATGTTGTTCTTGCTGGTAAGCTCGCGGACCTTCTCCAGGAATCCCTCTTCAGGCTCATGGTTGATCACGGGCTCCATTATCAAGGCCGCGATATCGTCTGCACTTTCTTCGATTGTCTTTTCGATTGCGGCTATGTCGTTGTACTTATGGGGGAGAATCCACCCGGACATTGCCTCCGGTATGCCCTTGTTTCGAGTGGTGGATGCCATATACCAGTCGTGGAAGCCGTGATATCCGCCCACGGTCATCACCTTGAGCTTTCCGGTGTGATTGCGGGCCAGACGAACGGCCCCTTCGCAGCTATCGGATCCGTTCTTGCAGAATTTTACCATTTCTGCGCAGGGAACGTACCTGACTATCTGCTCGGCCAGCAGCGATTCTTCGGGGCACGACAGTGTGTATATCAGCCCTTCGTCAATTGCCACCTTGGCCGCATTATTGACTTCCCTGTCGGCATATCCCAGAATCACAACACTCAGGGCCATCGAATAGTCGAGGAATTCGTTGCCGTCCACATCGTAAGCTCTGCATCCTTTGGCCGATTCCAGGTACAGCGGGCTCGAGCCGATTACAAACAGGTGCGGATTCCTGCTGAAGGTCGACGCTCCCATGGGGATCAAATCCATAGCGCGTTCGTAAATTCTGCATGAGGCGCTGAAAGACATTTTATCTTCGTCAGCTAAGTGCATAGACGATTCTTTCTATCTGGGGTTCTGCAAATTCAACCGGATTCTGCTCGAAAGCAGGTTTCAACTGCATGGAATTATCGACAATAAACTTGGCGTCGCTTTGACTTTTTACCCCGAAGCCGTGCAGAGCGGTGGGTATTCCGAGTGCATCGCTGAGCTGCTTGATTTCTCTGCCGAACCTTACAGACTTCTCGCAGGCGGATAAACCCGGCTCCTCGAAGATAAGATCATAGAGTTCGTCGTAGCGATCATAACCGTTTTCGACGTTGTATTCTATCACCTTTGGCAGGAAAACCGAACCGGCAAGTCCGTGGGGCACATTGAAATAGACTCCGAGCGGGTAACTGAGCGCACCGGCGGGGCCGGCTCCGGAATTCATCAGTGCGATTCCGGCGCAGCCGCTGCCTAGGAGCAGATTGAGTTTAACGGCGGTTGACCGATCACCTTCGGCCACCTTCCGGAGATTGGGAAAGAGCAGTTTGAAGGCCTGCCTGGAGAAGCATCGCGAAACTACGGTTGCGTTCCTGGCAACAAAGCTCTCCAGAGTGTGAGTCATTGCATCCATACCCGCCGAGGCGAATACACTGTCCGGGCAACTGTCGAGCAATTTCGGGTCGTATAAAGCCAGACGCGGATAGTTGTACTCGGTGTTGATGCCGAATTTCCAATTGGCGGCCGTATCGATGAAGACGGCATAGGGCGTAACCTCGCTGCCCGTGCCGGCGGTTGACGGCAGAGCGACCACCGGCAACGGAACGCTCTTTACTTTGCCGAAGCCGCGGTATTCGATGGCCGGGCCGGGGTTGGTAGTTAATGTAGCCAGACCTTTGGTCAGATCGAGCGTGCTGCCGCCGCCGATACCTACGAAGCAGTCGAGTTCGCAGGCCTGGAACGGGGCTTTTTCCCGGTCAAGGTAATCATACGTAGGCTCGGGCATTTCGCTGATGAGCAGGACCACGCTTTCGAGCTGCTGCTGGAGCATTTCCACAATATCACGAGCGTATTCATTGCTGTCGAACAGGCCTCTATCCACCACAAGGCCTATCCGGGACCAGCCATGAGCGGCCAGATAGTCGGGCAGCTCTTTTGCGATTCCGTCGGCCATTACGGTTTCCGTTTTCATGACAAATCTGGTTTTTTCAATGAGATGGTCTTTCATAAGTTTCGACCCTGAAAATTCTGTTGATTATGCGATTGTGGCACGTTCGGCGGCTGCTGAGTGTTCGGCAGCGACCGTCTCTATTTGATAAAAGAAATCCCTGATGGAGGTAAATTCGCTCATCTTGCGTAAAATCACGTTCTTGTTGGGATGGTCGTACTGTCTCAGGAGCTTGTGAAGGGATTGCTGCTGATCGGACGGCATGAAGAACCGAAGCTTCACGGGGCGATCGGGCAAGGGAAGACTGTACCGCAAGTCCCTCCACCGCAGAATATCTATGCCGGAGTGTATAAAACGTTCGGAGCTTATCTGATCCCACGATTGATTGAAGTCAATTATTGAACTGCTGAGGCACTCGAGTATCTGGGCAAGCTCCGTCCTGCGGGAGGCGAGCTGGTCGAAGCTCGAACAGGCAACATTGAGCATGTAGCGCTCGAACTGCTCTTTGGCTTCCAGCAGCATACGAAATATATATTTGCCGTTCATCTTGCCGTGAAGCCCCTGTTCGAGCGTTCGGAAATTTTCGGGCCTGCTGTAGTGTTCCCGAAGAGCCTGCGGCGAGTCGAACCATTCGTTCTTTGCCTCAGCACGGAAGTCAGCAAAAATTTGCCGAACTTTTTCGGGTGCAAGATCGTCGGCCCTGTCGATCAGTTCCATAATTATATCGAGCGGATTGACACCGAGAGACCGGGCATACTTGAGAAAGTCATAGTAGAACCGATAGTTCCACAGGAACTGGATAAGCCAGTGAACGGGGCGAAAGCCCAGCAGTTCTTCTTCGGTCATTGTATCTGTTGAAAGTATGCCCTGTTCCGCTTCGAATGAAGTGATCCGTCCGTAACGGCCGAAAGAGCTGTCCACCAGGCGGTACTTTGTTCGGCATTGGAAGTCTCCGCTCTGTCTGGATAATGACAATTCGGTGCCGTCGAGTATAAGGCCGTTGTAGCAGATAATGCAGGACACGTCCCAGTCGAAGAGCTTGCGAAGCGTTTCGATGTGAGACTCTTTCGTTTCCCCGGGCAAACCCAGAATTATTTCGGTTCCGGATACGCCGCCCAGGTGGTTCACTTTTCGTATTATATCGCGGAAGACTTCGGTCTTGATATTTCTTCTCTTTACACGTTGCAGAACCTTTTCATCCAGCGATTGCAGCGAAACGGCTAGATTGATGTTGTCGAGGATTTCGGCTATCTTGAAAATCTTGGGCTGGTTTTTGGCCCAGTTTGTATTGCAGCGCCGTGGATAACCGGTGTTCTTCGAGATTTCGGCGATGTAGCGGGCTATATCCAGATCGCGCTCGACAATACCAAAATTGCTGTCCGCAAGGTTGAGGATGTTGGTGTTCTTTACGTGTGCGGCGATGTAGTCCAGTTCCGCCCTGACGCGGTTGAGGCTGAAGTAATTAATCTGATGGTGAGATGAAAGGCCCTGCGCGCAGAATGTGCAGCCGTACGGACAGCCACGGTTGGTCTCGACTATCGGAATAAGACTGTATTCGAAAAACTCGTCCAGCAGGCCCGTAAGATAGGGAGAAGGGAGTTCGTCCGGGTTTTTGATTCTTCCGGGGATGGCGCCTCTTAATACTTTGGCGCTTTTGCTTTCGAACGTGTAAGCGCCGTCGATTTTCCTGCAGTGCAGCCGGTCCCGCGATCGCCCGGCCTGCAGGTATTCCGTCAGCAGGTTGACGAACGGATTCTCACCCTGAAACGGAATGTAGAAATCGGCAGCTGGATGCGTAATGAAGAAATCCCGGATGCGCTCATCGGTATAATCTATGTTGGGCCCGCCAAAGACGATAAGTGTTTCTTTGGACAGTCTCCGTGCGTGTTCGGCAAGGCGGGCGTTCAGATCGGCGTTCCAGGTGTAATTGCTGAAACCCAGTACGTCCGGTACTTCGGTTTGCAGCGCTCTGAGCAATCTGTCCGGATATTTGAACAGACGTATTTCCAGATCTGAGCCGAAGCGTTTTATTGCATATGCGGCGAGATAGCCTATGTTCAGCGGGAACATATACGAGCCTGCGCCAAGGTGGTTGTGGACCATGTCGCAGAGATAGATTCTAGTCTTTCGTTCTTGTTGTTTCATTATCTCTCTTGGGTGGTCATTATGTTTGCGGCGTTCGAGTGGAGTCGCTCTATCGCGCAACAAATCTTATCGAGATCGTCTTCGGACATGTGGGAAAACAGCGGCAGGCTCAGTATGTTCGAGCTGATTGCGGCGGTATTCGAGAGATTCGAGGCGCTGTGACAGAACCGCCTGAAAAGTCTTTGTTCGTGCAGAGGTGGGTGGAAATATTTCTTTGTGACGATATTCTCCTTCAGCAGTGCATCGCACAAAGTGTCGCGATCCAGTCCGAAGTTGTTCGGGTCTATGAGCAGCGAGAAGTCCTTGCGGCTGCTGCGGTTGTCCGGCTCGATCCTCTGAAATCTTACGCCCGGGAGTTGACCTAATCGCTCAGTGTATATTGCAGCCAGGCGGTTACGTACATGAACATTCTGTTCCAGATTATCGAGGCATGCCATCCCTAGCAGAGCGCTGAATTCGGGCATTCGGGCGTTCAGGCCGAGGATTTCGCAATCGTAAGTGCCGGGGTCGCCGTAGTTGCGAGCCATTCTGATTTTTTTGGCGAGTTGGGCGTCCTCAGTCGTCAGTACCCCGCCCTCGCCGGCAGTTATAAGTTTGGTTGGACTGAGACTGAAACACGAAGCGTCGGTCTGGGATCCGACATCGATGCCTTTGTACTGAGAGCCGAAGCCATGAGCAGCGTCATAGATAAGGGCCAGGTTGTGTTTGTTTGCTATGGCGGTCAGAGCGTCGATGTCAGCGGGGTTACCGAAGATGTGAACAACAAGAATCCCCGAGGTGCGTGGAGTGATGGCGGCCTCGACGGCGGCCGGGTCTACGTTGTAAGTTTCGGGTTCGCAATCGGCGAAGACCGGCGTGAGGTTGTTCCAAAGTACGGCGTGCCCGGTGGCGTAAAACGTGAACGACGGCAGAATAATTTCTCCCGTGCAGCCCAGGGCCTTGAGGGCCAGAATAAGACCGCTCGTACAACTGCCGAGCGCCACCGCATGCTCCACCCCCAGGCACCCGGCAACTCGATTTTCGAATTGGCGCACATAACGGGCATTGGTTATCATACAACTTTCCAGCATGCTTTCGAGCCCGCTTACGAGCGTCCGGGCTGAGGGAAGCGTCGGCTTTGTAATGTGAAAGGGGTCAGTGAAAACAGGAGTTCCGCCCAGAATTGCAGGGGTGTCGCTCATAGTCAGATTCTCTCCAGGCATTGGGTTTGCCCCGTGGCTTCGGGTGCGTCCAATATTTCCATGGCGGGACGTCGTCGGGGATTCACAACGTCCTGAATGAATTTAACGTTATAATACCGGCTGTCGTCTACCTCTTCGATCTCGCCTGCCTCCAAAGCATCTTTAATCCGGCTTATTGCCGCTTCCAAAGTGGCGGCGGGACGAAAACCGAGATTGTCCTTAATCTTATCGAAACTGACGAAGTAATCTCGCGCATCGTACAGTTCGGACTCCAACACCACTTCGACATCCTCGAACTGCTTCTGGACTCTCCATGCAACATCTATAATCTGACAGTTTTGCTGTTTCGAACCGAGGTTGAATATCTCTCCTTTTACATGATTAAGTGGTGCTTCGAGGCATTGTATGTAAGCGTTGGCCGCGTCGCCTACCTCCAGCAGCGGTCGCCACTGAGTACCGCCGCCGTGTACGACGATTCGGCCGTCACGGAATGCGTCCTTGGTCATGGTGTTCAGAACCAGATCGAATCTCATCCTGGATGAATAGCCGTAAAGGGTCGCCATGCGGAGAATAGTGGGCGAGAAATTTTCGTCTTCGAGACTGAGAATGCCCTCCTCGGAATGGATTTTCGAGCGGGTGTAAAGCGAAAGCGGATTGAGATTAGATGCTTCGTTTACAGGCTTGTCGCTGCAGCCGTACACGCTGCAGGTGGAAGCGAAGATGAATCTGTTAATCTGATTGTATTTACACGCTTCGGCAAGGGCCTTATTGGCAAGGTAATTGGTTTCGATGGTGGTCGAAGGGCTGGCTTTGCAGGCCGGATCGCCGACGATAGCGGCCAGATTAATGACGGCATTGACGCGTTTTATGGCCGCGGCGACTACCGAAATATCCCGCATATCCCCTTCTATCAGTTCGAAATCGGGGTTTTCCAGGTAAGGGTCCATCGAGCGGCGTCCATACAAGAGGCTGTCCAGCACTCTGACGCGGTAGCCTCTTTCCAGCAGTCTTGCGACCAGGACCGAACCCAGAAATCCGGCCCCGCCGACTACCAGCACGCGGTGTATGTGGCGGTTTTTCCCGGCGAAAGGCGATTTTACACGAGTCAACGCACTGAAATCGACGAGTTGAACGGGGCGTCTGAAGTCGTCGACTATCGGAATCGGCGGACAGCGGCCCGAGGCGTCCTGCAGAATCTTCATCGTGTTCTTGACGAGGTACCTGTTACCTACATCATGTTGCTGGAGGCATACCGGATTGGAGTTCATCACCTCAGAAACGGCGATGCTGACATCGCGGCCGTTTATGATGGCACGTCGTATGTCGCCGTCGCTCACCGAGCCAATCAGTCTCGATTCGTCATCCACGACGAAAGCGGTGGACAACGCGGTATGATCGATTATTTGCATCACCTTCTTGATCGAAAGATCCTGAGGTACGAGCAGGTCGCTTATTTTGACTTGTTTGTTCATTTCTCGATCCTGATTACCCGTGCGGGAACTCCAACGGCGACCGCTCCGTAAGGCAGGTTCCGTATCACCGCCGCTCCCGCACCTATAGTGACTTTGCCGGCTATGGTTATGTTCTGGATAACGGCCGCAGCGGTTCCTACATACGAACACGGTCCGAGATGCACCGAACCTGCCAGATTCGCGCCCGGCCAGACCTGCGAGAACTTACCCAGGCGGCAGTCGTGATCAACCGTCGCCCCTGTGTTAATAACGACACCGGCATCGATTATCGTGCCTGTGTTTACCACGGCTCCCGGCATGATTACGGTCCCTTCGTCAATTTGAACGTCGGCGGCTACGGTGCTTTCCGGGTGAATAGCCGTGACTACATTGTGATTGGCGTCTTTGAGTCTCTCATATACCGACCGGCGAATCATATTATCGCCGATCCCCAGGGCTACGTTCGAATGCGAATGACTATCGAGATAATCCGAGCCGCCCAGTACTTCTTTGCCGCCAACCACCAGCCCTTTACGCGTCGGATCGTCGTCTATAAAGCCAAGCACGTCCCGGCCCGAACATTTCAGTATATCGAGGACGACTTTGCCGTGCCCACCGCAACCGAATATGAGTATGTTCTCCGACACCATTTCAGTAGGTCAGCTTTTTTGCAAGCAGCTTTTCGGTTGACTCCAAATCTTCCAACACGGCAACGATTCGCTCGCTCGCATGACCGTCGCCGTACGGGTTTGAAGATTGTGATACGCTTGCCTTGAAAGCGGAATCGCAAAGACATTTTTGGATCGCCCGGGCGATTTGATGCGTATCGTAATCGGTGTTTATGCAGTTTCCGGCATTTTGACGCCCCTGCTGTCGGGTGCCGATATTTACGGCCGGCAGCCCGAAAGAAGGCGCCTCGATAATCGCACTCGAAGAGTTGCCCACCAACACCGATGCAACACGCAACAGCCCGAGATAGTCCCGATGGGGGATACTTTTGAAAGTCCTGATAAAACTGCGTTGCTCGTATCTGTTTATAGTGTCAATCATCGCCCTGCCGCCCGCGTCGGCATTCGGATATATGATTATGGTCGGCTTTTTGAAGCCTGTGACCGCTTCGAGCGTGCGAGTCATCTGATCCGCGGCGTCTTCTGTGCTGTCCGCCACCGGATGCTGCAGAACAAGTATGAGGTCCTGACCCGGCTTGAAATTGTATTTGGCGACCAAATCATCTTCATCCGTGAAGTCGGTCGCGAGAATTGTATCCAGAGCCGGAGCGCCGACCTTGTGCACTCGCCAGGGCTCTTCGCCGAGATTTAATATTCTGCGTCTGCTTTCGTCGGTTGCACAGAAGTGTATGTGCGACAGCTTCGTAATCGCGTGGCGGACTATCCCGTCGACATGGCCCGAGATTTCGCCCCCGTGAAGATGGGCCACCGGTATTCCCAGGTATACGGCGGCGACTGCAGCAGCCAGGACTTCGCCGCGATCACCGAGAATCATCACGACATCCGGGGCAATATCAGCAAAGACGACCGACAACTCTGCGATGGCGTCGCCCACGCAAACAGCACCCGAAGCGGCGTTGTCGTCATCTGGAGCGGCCTTGGCTCTTGCAGTGATTTCAAAACCGTCCGACTCTATCAGGTCCGCAGTCGCGCCGAATTCAGCCATAAGGTGCATGCAGGTTGCCACGATCCTCAATTCGAGCACGGATTCAGCTTCGATTGCCTTCAGCACCGGACGGAGTATTCCGTAGTCGGCTCTTGTTCCTGTTATTACGCAAATCTTTCGAGTCATTTCGAGGCTGTAGAAAGCAGTTCCCACGTCAGTACCTGGTCCTGGTGAATGTCGGTCGCGGCCGTGAGGCCCGCCAGTTCATCGAGATGCCCGGGAGCGATTCCGGTTCCGGGCCGCTTGACGGCGAGCATATCTGCCGTGATGGTCGCATTGCAGGGGATCGGCCTGGCGGCGACAATGCTCTTTCTGGTAATGGAGATGTTCGACAATTCAGATTGCGAAGGCTTTTTGATTCCGTCGCCAAGTGCGAGTTCGACATTTCTCACGGCCCGTATCATGGCTTTGAGTTCCGCAGGCTCCAGCGATGCTCTATGGTCCGGACCAGGCAGGATTCTGTCGAGCGTGAAATGTTTTTCGATGATCGAGGCGCCCATCGCAACGGCGGCTATGGAGGCTTCGATTCCCAACGTGTGGTCCGAAAAGCCCACCCGCGTGCCGAATGCTTCGCGCATCGTCAGCATCGCCCGCAGGTTTACATCATGCATCGGGGTAGGGTATTCTGTGTTGCAGTGAAGTACGGTTATTCTATCTTTGTCCGCTCCTGCGTCTATCAGAGTCGCCAGCGCGCGGCTTACTTCCTGCAAATCGGACATTCCCGTTGATAGAATTATGTTCGAAGCCGCTTGTGCCGTTTTTCTAAGATACGGCAAATTGGTTATTTCACCCGAAGGGATTTTGAATGTTTTCAGGCCCAGACGCACAAGCAATTCTATGCTCTCGAGGTCGAACGGCGACGAAAGAAACGCAATTCCGCGGTTTGCGCAATGTTCGCATAGCCGCTCATGCGCGGCGACATCCAGATGCAGCCTGCGAATCATTTCAAGTTGCGATTCGTCAGGGGAAGTATTTCGAAGCTGATAGGCGGCTTTACTTGCACGGGAACTTACGAGTCGATCCGGCTGAAAAGTCTGAAACTTGACGGCATCCGCACCGCATTCGGCGGCGGCATCTATCATGTCGCAGGCAAGCGATGCATCGCCGTTGTGATTTACACCGGCCTCGGCAATGACGAAGACCGGTCTACTATTCGAGTCAGAACAGTTGAGATTCACAGGGGAGGACTGCATTTGAGTTGATGTCTTGACAGACTCCGTCCCCGTGGGTCGACTGCATTCGGCAGGCACGACCGACGAGGCTTTGACAAACTGGTTTTTCAGAGCCGGATATCTGAAGTGTTCGGGCGCTGCCGGCTCAGGGCGATCTATGTATTTTGCCTGTAGACTTTAAGCGTTTTTTTGGCCTTTCTGGTCTCGACAAGATCGGCTCCGACCGCGTCCAGGCGGTCCTTTAGGATGATATTCAGTTCCTCGTACAGGTAGCGCAGTTCGTTTCGCAGTTTCTCAGCCCATTCCTGCTCGAAAGTTCCGGCCCGGGCGATGCGGTGGATCAGGTCGTCGGCCTGCTGCGCCAGCGGTTCCAGATCCGCAACACTGCCGCGGCGAGCCAGTTTGATCTGTTCGGCGAGCAGACTTTTGAGCTGCTCGATATCCTTTTTCGGGCCGGTTGTTGATTGCGACGTCTGCATTTACTTTGCAACTTCTTTCTTCTGAGAGAGACTTCGTTCCACTTCTTCGAGAAGATTGACGGCGTCGGTGTTGTTCGGGTCCTGTGAGGCTATGTCCAGCAGCAGCTTATGTGCAGGCTCCGGCTGGTCATCCTTGACGTACAGAGCAGCCAGCGAGAACATCACGGCGGTATCGTTGGGATGCGAATCCAGATATGTGCGCAGGTAATGAATTACTTTTGCGAAGGACCCCATTTCACAGGAAACCTGAAACAGGCCCAGCAACGCGGTCATATTGTCGGAATCAAACTCGAGGCACTTAAGGTACAGATCGAAGGCATTTTGACATTCCCCCTGTTGCTGGGCCACCATCGCCAGCCCGGCATAGGCTTTGGAGCAATTCGGTTCCAGACGGCATGCAACCCTGAATGCAATTTCGGCGTCTTCGAAGTCTTCCTGCTGCAGTGCGACAACGCCCAGACCGACGTATGGTCCGGACTCGTCGGGTCCGAGTGTTGCTGCCTGCTCGTAGCAATGACGCGCACGACTGTAATTGCCAACGGAAGCATAGCAGTCGCCCAATTCCTGCAGCAACTCGTATCGCTGGGTAGTGTTCTCGATCTCGGTAATATTCGGGGTTACGTCCATAGCGTTTCTTTTCCCTCGACAATGGTGCGCGCTCTTTCGAGCATTGTTATAGCTGAACCGAAGTCCCCCGCCGCCCGGTGAAGACGACCCTCGAGCAGCAGAGTATCGACAGTGGGTTTCTGATGATTGACGATGCGACAGAGTTCGGCGGCTTTTTGATGAAAGCCGCAGTTGTAGTAGGCCTGCGCGGCCATGGATTGCATCCACGATTCGTTGCGATGGTTTTGAGACATGTATTCGAAGATTTCCGCCGCCCTGGGCCAGTCTCCTTTTGATCCGACTTCTTTGGCTTCGCAGAGCAACTGGTCGAATTGGAACGGTATTTCGTGCGGCTCAACCCGCCTGACATTAACCCCCGCAGAGGCCAGAGCTTCTATCAAAGCCCCGGACGACGATTGCCGATGGGCTCGCAGCATGCTTTCGCGTGCGGCTACGACGGCCCGACAGGAATCGGTAGAGTCCTCGAGTTCGAATGCCTCCGGCTCTTCGGAGTTCAGCAACGGATAGAGCGAATCCTCAAGCCAGAAATTGCGGATGGGAAAGTCCGCGGGAACCACAGCTACATAGTCGCCGTCGCAGGCGGCCAATGCGGTATTCAGAATCTCGGCTTGCGAGGCGGCCGGGCTTATACTGACTGCCTTAATATGGTCTGACAGGTCCGTGCCGGCAAATCCCGCGTCTGCAACGCTCGTAACCGGTATGATGATGCGGTGGGGGTAGAAGGTGTATTTCTGAATCTCAGCCAGCTTGCCGTTCAGACCCGGTCCCGCACAATCGGCGAGCAGAATGATTGAAAGGTCTTTTATTTTAGGCCAGGGCTTTGGGGGTCTTGTAGTTCTTATGGTGGTAAAGTTGCGAAGGTATTCCTCGGCGTCCGTCCTGCCCAGGACACTTAGCCGATCTGACCGCCCTACCGGACTGTAGAACTCACCCGTTATTTCGTGAACGTGGTGGAAGTCCGTGAAGAAGCACGCCCTGCGGGTGAGGTCCCAGTCGATCAGCACGTTCAACTGCTCGTTGAATGGGCCGGTTTTATCCAGAAGACCAGCACGATGCATGAGGCTCACGTGCAGTGTGTGGTTGAAGCAGAGCATCAGATAACGGTCGAAATCACGGCTTATCTCGACTACTTTGCTGAGCACCTGTCTGTCGCCGTTCGGTTCGACGCGACAGTAGGTGCGGTAAAGGTCCGTGTATGCCAGTTGGCAGTCGGTCTGCGTTTCCAACGCGTGAACCAAGGTTTCGATATGGCGGGGGTAGATAATGTCGTCGTCATCGAGATAAGCCACGTATTTGCCCCGCACGGCAGCCAGAGCCTCATTGAGTGAAGCGGCTTTGCCCCGGTTTTCGTCCCTGTCGATGAAACTTATTCGCCGATCGTCGAAAATCTCGACGATATCGCCAACGGGCTCGCCGCCGTCGCGAATGACTATGATCTGCAGATTCCGGTAGCTCTGATGAACGGCACTTGAAAGCGCAACTGGCAGGTACTTGCTGCGGTTATGCGTAGGCAGCAGAATACTGACCAGTGGGCCATCGTGTTGTTCGCCGTTCATGACCATTCGAGTCTCGAAAATTCGCACAAAGGATTAGAGAAGATTAATTGGTTTGGGATCGAGCGTGCCGAATTTGAAATTGGAGGCCTGCTGCGGTGGCGGCGAGTTCGGCTTTACTTCGTTTGCCTTTTCGGCCTCGATGAAAAGGTCATTAACCGCATTAAGCTGCTTCTGGAGCGAGAAGCGGGACTCGACGAATTCCCGGTAGCGGCCGGGTTCGTAGCCGCCGGAGAGAATCTGATCGCAGAACTGTTCGGCAATATCGAAGAGGAATTCCCTCGGGAAGATGCTCTCGGCGCCCGGGTAATTGTGAATAACGGGCTTGAGCCCGCACGCCATGGCTTCGAGAATACCGACCGGGTGCCCCTCGCAGATGCTCGATGAGACAATGTAGTGCTTGTCTGAAAGCCATGCGTTTACATCGTCCTGCCATCCGTCGAAAGACACCACTCCTTCCAGTCCGAGCGTGCGGACCATGTGCTTCACATAGCGTGCGAGGGTCTCATCCTGGATTCGGCCGGCGATATGCAGACGGTATTCCGGATCGAGGTAATGGAGCTTCTGCATGCATTGCAGGATAAGTACGGGGTTTTTGACCATTCGCAAATTGGCCAGAAAGGCCAGATTCTTACCTCTGGGACGCTCGACGAAACGGAAACGGTCTAGATCGATGCCGTTAGGTATCGCAACGACGTTGGTTCTCGCTTCCAGATTGGGCACTTTGGACAGCAGTACCTGGTTGGTTGTGGGGTTGCCGACGGTAACCAGAGTATCTATATTGTTCCAGTTCACCTGAAGCGGCCAGTCTTCGTAAGCTTCGTAGCGATGCAGCCTGACGATGTTTTTGCAGACTTTGGGCATATTGGACGCCGCAACAGCCAGATTTGTGCACCATTCGAACCAGGAGATATCACTCCACTGCATCAATTCCCGAAGCTGGTCGTGAGTTTCACCCTCGAATACGCGTACCTGGTAGCGTTTTCTGGTATATTCTATTATGTCATTTAGAAAGTTTGGGCCGTCGCCGCCGCAGAAGAACGCAATTTTGGGCCTCTTCAAGATCACCAGATCCAGCATCGGCTGCATGACCCTCTGTTCCGGAGCCAGTTCCAAAGATTTGAGCATCATTTCGACGGCCTGCGACTTCTGGTCGCGGTTCAGCAACTCAGTGGCGGCGCGGTTGCATACATCGGCGCTGAGGATCTTCAGCTCTTCCATCCTGGCGAACAGTTTCATAGTTTCATCCGCCCTGCCGGCGGCAATCAGAGCCTCACAGAGATTCCACAGTATTTCTCCGCAGTCGGGTCTGATGCTGTGTGCCTTTTCCAGGTGCTCAATTGCCTCTGGGGATCGTCCCAGGCAGTGGAGGATGGCGCCTGCATCGTTGAGAGCTTCGGCGTCGTCCGGGGCGTCGCTGAGATACCTGTTAATATGTTCGAGCGCCTCGGCGTGTTGACCGGCCTCGGCCAATTCGAGGCCCCTTCGGTAATCGTCTGAATGGTTCTCGATAGTCATTATATAGTGCTCCTTTTCTGATTTCGGGCCGTCCAAACGGACAGACCCTGTTTGGCGACTGCAAACCGTCACAGCGAAAATACGTGCAAATTCCGTGCCGGAGGCAAAAATCGGCTTTTTTTCATCGATATCCGGGTATGCGGGAAAAATCTGTATGGATATCAAACAGAAGTGTTGCGCAAACGGTCAGTTTTGCCGTCGCGGCGGGGCCTAGATAAAGTCCAGAAGCGATACCGACAGCAACTTCCCGGCGACGGAAAGCGACATCTGGTAGAGAACCTCGCGTCTGGACAGATCTATGGCAATCTGGGTAACGTCGGCGTCCTGGAGCGTGCTAGCTGCGTCGGAAGTATCGAACTTCATATCTTCGAGCGAAGTCTTGAGATTGTCGAGGAATTGGACCTTCGAGCCCATAGAAACCGATTCCTGCACCAGCAGAGAACGAACTTCTTCCAGGGAATCCACGGCTGCACTGCGGTATTTGTCCATCTGGGCTTCGCTGAGACCCTTCTGATTGCTGAGCAAATCCCTGAGACTGATCAGAGTGTTAAAGGCGTCGTACGTACCGGGTACTCGGACCATTTCGGTACCGGTCTGTGCTATTGCGGTGGTGTCGACATAGAGCACTTTGCCCGTTCTCGAATCCACGAGTGCCTGGTTGGCCGTTCCGTCGGCGTCAACAGACGTCAGTCCGTCATCAATCGACAATTCGAAAGTACCGTCGTTGTTCTTGTCGGTAACGGTAAGCCAGACATCGCCGCGTACGCTCGAAGTTCCAGTTCCGGCTTTTGCACCCGTACCGCCCAGAAATACCGGGGCGCTTCGATTCTGCGATCTGAAAACATCGTCCCCGACGTTTAAACCGGTGTAGTCCACACCCGGGGCCACCTCGATCTTGCGGTTTTCCTTGCTGCCAACATAGTTTACAGCGGTAATCTTTCCGTTGGTGCGCTGCACCTGGTAAGGCGCAGAGGATGTACTGGTGCCGCCAAAAAGGTACTGCTCCATGTGGCGCGTGTTGGCAAGGGAGACAAGTTGTTCGAGAGCATCATTGACGCCTTCGGATATACGGTCTCTTGCCTCCTGGGTGTAAGTTCCGCTTATAATCTGCGTGAGCCGCACCTTCTCCTGAGCCAGACGATCGGCCATATTCTGAACGACATTCAAAGACATTTCCAGGGTGCTGGCGGTTTCATCGATGTGCTCCATGTATTTTTCGAGCGACCTCTGGCGGGATTTGAGCGTCAGAACGCGGTAAGCAGAAGAAGGATCGTCCGAACTCCGGTTTATACGTGAGCCGGTAGAGGCCTGCTCCTGCAGCCTCGCCATGGCTTCGGTATGGGTTTGCAGTGCAAAGCTCACGCTGTTGTATATGCTGTTGAGTGTTCCGCCCATAAATCTCCGGTGTGTTATTCAGGAACCTACAATCTGCATCATGGTTGCTACCGAGTTCTGAACCGTGGCCAGGTACTTCGACATTGCCTGGAATATCTGCTCGAACACGAGCATCTGTGCGGCTTCATCGTTTATGTCTACGCCGCTGAGCTGCGCCTGTTTTTCGCTGAGACTTTCGACCATTGACGCCATGTTTTCCGATCGCATCTTCTTTAATTGTACGTTCTGGCCAATGTCGGTAACGAAGCGCCGGTAGAAATCACCGCAGCTCTGGTTGTTCAATGTGCTCACAGACTCTGAGCCGGCTCCGGCCATCTGGCGGGCCACGGTGTTGTCCGTCATGTCGGGACCGGCTGCACTGGCTATTCGCCTCGGATCATCGAGAAGCACCGAAGCAACTGCTATATCGTCGGCTCCGCTGCCGGTAAAGAAAGCGTTGATTCCAACGGTGGAAAGCAGGCCGGATGTGTCGGTATCGGTAAAGACATCAGCTTCGAAGCTGTCTGCCGCAGCGAAATCGCCCGCGCCGACGGATATTTTGAGACCGTTCTCCAGAGTGATCGTATCACCGGGAGCATACCCGGAACCGATGCTCAAATTGGCCAGAGTACTGCCTGCACCGTTGGTTACGGATAACTGAAGTGTGCCGTTGCCGACGGTTCCCGCGCCTGATGCGGCGAATTTGATCGTATCGTTAGCCGAATCGGCGTAAATGCCGGATATCTCGATACTCGGCGGACTGCTTCCATTGAGGGTGCTCTTGGTCGGTTCACTGAGCACGGCGGGAACAAAGTCGAACTTATAACCGGCCTGTGCGCTGATGGTAAGTTTCGATGATGCAGCCGAAGCACTGACGCCGGTGAGCGCGTCTATCTTGGAAGCCACGGTCGCGAGAGTATCGGAGGCGGGGTCTACGGCTATTTTATGCCGGGAAATATCCCCTGTCGCACTGTCTGTAACTCTTATGTAGAATTCCCCGGCCGTAATCGGCGGCTTGTAAGCGCTCATATCACTGCCGGACATGATACTGCCGGTCAGGGTTGTGAACGACCCGGCCGGACCTACACCCTGAACGTGGTATTGGTTCACCTTGCTGATCACTGCGGAGGCAAGTTTATCCAGGTCGGCGTCGGCCTTGCTTATTAAGTTGTTTGCCAGAGAAAGCAGACCTCCGATTCTGCCGCCTTCGACATTCGTTTCTAAACTCGCAGCGTCTTTAAGGGAAATTCCGAGTTTGCCGTCCGAATCAAAATCGGAAGTAAGGTCGGTCGAGAACATTCCCATTACCAACGGCAGCCCGGCGACCGTAACGTCCACAACTCCGTGGTCTCTTGCCTGCGTCCGGACGCCGGCCAGTTCGGATAACTCGACGATGGTCTGATCCCGCTGGTCCTTGAGGTTGTTGGCTGAACCGCCGCTGAGTTCGATCTTCTTGATGTTTGAATTCAATTCGGCGATTTTTGACGAAAGAGAGTTTATTGTCTTAACCGTGTTCTCGACTTCGAGTTTGATCTGGGTCTGCAGGTCCTGCAGAAAATCGCCCAGCGTCCTGAACTGATTCGCGACGGACTGGGCGTGTGTTAGGACCTGATTCTGCCATATAGCGTCATTGGGATGGGCCGCAAGGTCCGTCAGCGAAGCGAAGAATTTGTCCATGAGAATATTAAGCCCGCCGGTTTCGCCTGAGAGTTCGCCCAAAGCGGTTTCTACGGAGCTTAACATGTCAACTTCGGTTGAAACGTGCTTCAGTGAAGATTTCTGACGCACGATTTCCTGCTCCAGCAGCGTATCAACCGCTCTGGTTACGCCTTTGACGTTAACTCCCCCTCCAACCGATACCGAACCCGTTTGCGAAGAATATGCGGTCGTTAAGTCGACGCGCTGACGGTGATAGCCCTCGGTGGCGGCGTTGGCTATATTGTTGCCAACCACCTCCAGAGCGCGTTGTGCGGCATTCAATCCTGAAAGGCCTATCGTATAATTGGCCATTTACTCTAATCCGTCTCTAATTCCACTTTGTTTGCGGCGGCAACTGCGACCTTAAAACTGCATGTCAACGAAAGCGGTGCCGCTGCGGGCCCCGGTGGAGCCGTCTGAGCCGTAAGTAACTGCACTTGTTTCGCCGATATTGAGCACTTGTGTCAGCAATGCGCTGTTAAATCGAGCGGCGTCCGCCAGCAGCACAGCGGTGGCACGGTGCTCGTTCTTCAGCATACCCGTCAGCTCTGTGAGTCTGGCCTTCATTGCGGCTATTGGCTCGCTGACTTCGCCCGGCAGAATGGCTATTAGTCTGGTGAGTGTTAAGTCGTCAACCGCACAGCCGATTTCGGCGGCTATAGCTTGCCTTGCTGACTGTCTCTTAATCTCGTTTGCGCAGTAGGCATCGGATTCCGACCTGATTGTGTTGAGCAGGCCCGCCAGAGCTTCGTCGTCGCGTTTGATTACAAATGCGCGCAAATCGTTAAGCCATTCGATGCTTCTTTCGATATGTTTGATATCCGACTCGAGCGCATGCAGGAGCGTTTCGATGCATTCTCTAAGCACCGCAGGCATATTCTGCGTCAACCTTTGTGTAAGCTCTGCATCAACCGCCATAATTATCCCCGGCCTGATCAACCGAAGCCGCGCCGGCTGTCGGATTCGTATCACTGATGCTCCTGTAAATGTCTTTCCAGAGCCCCAGTCCGCCCTGGTCGGCAAGTGATTGGGAAAGCATCATGTAGAAAATACCGTTTATCTGGTCGGAACCGCTGCTCTTCTCCAGGCCCCAGTTGCCGATTGTGTTCTTCATTTCCCCGCACAGCCGATTAAGCAGCACCGCCTCGAAATCTTTGGCGAAGCGCATCTTCTTGTCTTCGGGGCCGTTTCCGGCTGCTTCGGCATTGCCGAGCATGTTAGGAGTCGCAGCGGGGCTTGTAAGGAGCATTTTGTCGATGTTCATTGTTTGGTCCTCTTTACATCGGTTCTATTCGGGCCTGCAGAGCGCCGGCTTTCTTGAGAGCGTTAAAAATGGCGACCAGGTCTCTGGGTGTTGCGCCGATGGCGTTAAGGGCCTTGGCGAGTTCGGAAATTGTGACCGCATGCTGCACCGGAATAAGGTGGGTCTCCTTCTCCTCTACGCCTATTATGGTGTCAGGAACGCGTTCGGTCGTACCGGCGTTCGAGAACGGAGCCGTCGGCTGTGAGACCATTTCGGTTTCTTTGACCTTGACGACCAGACTGCCCTGGCTGATGGCTACCGAAGATATTCCGACGTTTTCGCCGACTACGATCGTTCCGGTTTTTTCATTAATCACAACCACGGCCGGAGAATCGACTTTAACCTCCAGCAGCGATATCTGGTCTATGAAAGCAGGAATTTCTTCCGGCGAAAGGTCGTCAGGTATTCTGATGCGAACGGCGCCCGCATCTACAACGCGGGCTACGTCGGGAAATATCTTGTTGATTGCCTGGCGGATTCTTTCGACCGTGGTAAAATCGCTGTTCCTGAGCAGAAGGGTTGTATACCTTCCCAATGGCGTCGTTTTCCAGAATTCGGACAGTTCGGCTCTTTCGACGATCGCACCGCCCGGGATTCTTCCTACGGTCAGATGGTTCTTGCTGACCGAGGCCTGACTTCCCGAGGCGCCCCAACCTCCGAGTGAAATCGGCCCGGCGGCCACGGCGTAAACCTGCCCGTCAAGACCTTTCAGTTCGGTATCCAGCAGCATGCCCCCCTGGAGGCTTTCGGCATCGCCGAACGACGATACGTCGACATCGATTCGCATTCCTTCGCGATGAAACGGCCCGAGTTGAGCGGTAACCGTAACGACGGCGACATTGCCTCCGAGCAGATCTGAAGGCTCGACGTTGATGTTTTCACGCCTGAGCAAACTGGTCAGCATTTGACGCGACGGCAAAGTCGTATCGCCCGTATCGGAGAGTCCGACAAGCAGGCCAAAACCGGTGAGCGGGTTGCCCCGGACGCCTTCTATTTCGGTAATATCCTTGATTCTCTCAGCACTGGAAACCCCAGTAAAAAGAGAACACGCCATAAGCAGCGCCAAAGATACAGTGCGGATTCTCGATTTGTTCTTGTACGTTTTCATTGCCGGATTTCTTTGATAATTGCTGAATGCGAAACTTAGAAAGGCCAGATTATGTCGAAGATGCCGCCAAGCCAGCCGGGTTTGGTGTATGGATCGGCGACGCCGCTGTTCTTGCTTATGATCCTGAATTCGGCTACCTGCTGGCTGCTTATGACATTGCCGAAGCTGATATCGCCGGGCCTGACGATACCGCTGACCTCGATGTGCTGAATATCGCCCGCAATCGAGCGGCTGCGACTGCCCTTCACGACCAGGTTTCCGTTGGGCAAAACGTCGATCACGACAACGCTGATTCTGTCAGTAAAATTGCGTTCGTCTTTGTAGTCGGCTTTGCCCGTGAGCTGGTTCGAGGATTCGGCGGCCATCGTGAAGCCGGGTATACTCGGCAGAATATGGTCGATATTCACTTCGCCGTTCCAGGTTGTCGAACGGTCCACCTCTTTTTTAAGATCCCGCTTGGCTTTGTTGTCGACTTTGCTGGCTTCGATGATCTGGATTGTGAGTGTATCACCTATTTTCCTGGCGGTATCGTCGGCATACAGCGACCTGGAGTTGCGTGCACGCCTGGCCCAGATCGAACCGGCCCGAACCGGAGCGACGACTGCTGTAAGAACCATGAATGCCAGAATGACGCGTACTGCTGAGGATCTCATCAGTTCTCCTTAGAATATGGGTGAAACTGTTCCGTCTTCGTTGACTTTTACAATGATGATGCGCTGGGAATCGACGTTTTGCACCCTGATGTAGTCGCCGGCTTTTCCATCCTGCAGCGTCCGGCCGATTGCAGTAATCAGCAGGCCCAGGGTATCGATCTTGATAATGACGTTTTGGTTCCGCTTTACGAGGGTCTGCGGAGTATCCGGGATCACCATACTCTTTTTGACAACGGTGTCGGCGGGAATCATGCGGCTGGCGACCATGCCGTAAGGCGGGGTCCAGTCGGCCGCTTCGGGATTTGTCGAAATCGTTCTGTGCAGATTCGTGTTCTTTTCCGTGATAACCTGGCCGGGCAGTATGTCGACCGCAGCCACGACGGAGCGTTTGTAGAACTTTAAGCGAAAAGAAACCTGTCGCTTGGCAATTTCCCTGCCTTCGTTGGAAGCGATTATATTTACAACCGACAGGTTCGGACTTGTGCTCTTCTGGATGTAAGGTATGAGATTAACATCCACTTCCTTACCGGCCAGCACCAGTTCTTCAGGTATGCGAATCGGTTCGGCTGTGTACACGGAATTAGGATCAGTGTTCTTCATTACTGTCGCCTTGGCCAGTTCTACGAAGCGTTCGGCCCTGATAATACTGTGGCGGCGCGAAACGCTGACCTGGTCCGAACCACTGAAAAGAATATTCTCCGTGTCTATCCCGGCCGATGCCAGCCGGCTCAGTATCACCGAACGGTCGACCACAATCGTCTGGCCGGGAGCCGCTATTTTACCCAGTGTGATCGGCTCGATTTGCTTAAGCGTATTCTCGTTGCCGAGCAGAATAGCCACCGAAGACAATGTAGGTACGTCATTGGTTATTTCAATCTCGCGGGGCAGGTGGATTCTCAGGGGCGAGGCTGTAAATCCGACGGAATCGGCTGCACGCGCCCCGGCGGCAACGGCAAATATTAACAGAATAAATAGTCTCTTGTTCATGTCTGTCTCGGCTTAGAATCTGGCTATCTGAATGGCTTTGCGAAGCATTTCATCTCCGGCTCTGATTGTTCGAGAACTCACCTCGTAGGCTCTCTGGCTGGTAATGAGGTTTACGAGTTCCGTAATCATCTCCACGTTGGACTTCTCCAGAAATCCGCTCTGAAGTGTACCGAAGCCCGCATCGCCCGGTCGGCCCTGCGTGGCCGAGCCGCTGGCCTCGGTCTCCACCATGAGGTTATCTCCAATGTTCGAAAGACCGGCGGGATTGGGAAAGCGAGCCAGTTGAATGGTTCCGACAACCGACTGATCGCCCGTGGATGACGTTACATTAACACTGCCGTCCTTGCCGATCGTTACGTCGGCGGCATCGGTGGGAATCGTGAGCGGCGGGTTGAGCTGCAAACCCGAAGGGGTGAGTATTTCGCCGTTCGGTCCCCGGTGCAGTGCTCCGTCGCGTGTGTATGCGGTACTTCCATCGGGCATTGTAACCTGAAAAAAACCGTCTCCGCTGATTGCCACGTCGAGCGGCCGGTTGGTGTTAGTGAGTTCGCCCGGACTGAACACCTTCGACGAGGAAGCAACGTGAACCCCGCTGCCGACTTCGATACCTGTCGGGCTTTTCGTGCCTGTAAAGAGTTCGGCGCCGGCTTCTCTCATCTTTACATACAACAGATCCTGAAAGTTGACCTGGCTGCGTTTGAAGCCCGTCGTATTGATGTTGGCAAGGTTATTGGCGGCCACGTCCACCATTGTCTGCTGGGCCGCCATGCCCGTTGCCGCTGTTGAGAAAGCCTTCAGCATGTCAAATTTCTCCTTGCTTGAGTCGCAGCATTGGTCGCGGGATTAACCCATTGCAACGCCGATTATGCTGCTGGCGGTATCCCTGTTTACGGATACGAAGCTCATATTTGCCTGGTAGAGCCTGGTCACCATCATCATATTGACCAGTTCTTCCATGATGTTTACGTTCGAGTTTTCGCGGAAGCCCTGCTTGACCTGTGTATCTTCCGGTACGTCCGGCTTGATTTCCGGAGGCGCCACGAAGCAGGAGTTGCCTACGGTCTTGAGTTTCTTTTCGTCCTCTCCGAAATCGGAGATTTTGAATTTCCCCACCGGCAGACCCGCGGCTGTGATGCTGCCGTCGGAGGACACGGTTATTTCGGATATGGAGGCGGTGGCCGGTATGGTAATGGGACCGCTATCGCCGGCGACGAACCTACCGGACAGGTCCACGATGCGGCCTTCGGTATCGAGCTTGAAAGAGCCGTTTCTGGTGTAAAGCGGTCCGTCGGGAGTTTCCAGGGTGAAAAAGCCTTTACCGTTCAGGGCCAAATTCAAAGGGTCCCGCGATTGCATCAGGCCGCCCTGCGAGAAATCGAAAGCCGTATTCACATCGATCTCATAGCCGACTTCGGCATCGGAGCCTATGTCTTCTTCGATAAGGGTCCTGGAAAAAGAATTGACTCTCCGCTTATAGCCGGCGGTTCGCACGTTTGCGAGGTTGTGTGCGACGGTCTCGAAGTCCGTAGTCAGAAGATCAAGCTGAGCTCCGACCTGGGCGACTATATCAGACATAATCTTCGCCTCCTTCGCCGATCATCGCGGGCTGCTTTCTTCCGTATGACTGTTCGGCTTCTGCGGCCCTGGCTTTGGCTTTTACAGCAACATGGTTCGTCGCTTTGATCAGCTCGCCAATATCTCTGTCGTTCAACGAGGCAAGTTCCACAGCGATAGACCAGCCGTTTTCGATGGCTCTGGAATGTCTTACTTCACCCATTGCCTGAACGATGTTGGGAATTGGCGCTTGCTTTGGAGCGCTGGAGGCGGGATCCGGGATTACCTCTTCGTTCAGGTTGAAAACCAGAAGGACTTTATCTCCGGGTTTGGCCTTCAGCGACGAGCGAACCCTTAAGCCCGGACCTGCTATTTCGGTGATCACCGCCGGAATGAACTCGGGCGGGCCCCAGGCGGCGGTAACATCAGGTTCTTCTTGCTTGTGTTTTGCGTTTTTGTGGTTCTGTGCGGCCTCGGGGGTCTTGATCTGGGCTTTGAAAGGAAAGTAGGCTACATATGCCCGCAGTTTTACGGATAGGCGGAGAAAACGACGGCGGTTTATGAAGCGGACGTTGTCGCTGTGTTCCAGCACGAGAACGTCGCCGTCGTAACTTACCACGGATGTGTCAAATTCCCACACAGAAGAACCGAAATAGTATCTCACGCACCAGTACTCGCCGAACGTGATCTTAACCCGCTGACTGAGTCTCACGCCCAGTTCGGAGTCAGTATTATGCGTGATCGTTGCTGAGATTTCGCCGTCCCTCGCTTTTCTGCGGGTCATCTGGACCTCTTTACCGACGGGAATCTGTCTGCTGTTGAGTTGGGATACATCGGTTACGGCGGCTCCGGCCGAGTACGAAGGCCGATTCTTGAAACCGAGCTTCTCTCGCAGAAAGGACAATTCCATCCGCATCTCTTTCACTTCGTCCGGATCGCCAATGTTCATCTGCTCTCGAAGCATCATCCCGGCGCCGCGGTCAAAAGCACTGCTGAGCGTAAAGACCGATTCGCTGCGTTTCAGGCCGGCCTTGGCGGCAATTTGTCGCAGGATATCCCGTTCCGACTTGCTGAGGCCCCTTCTTCGGCAGTATCCGTCGAACATCTTGTGAGAAGATTTTCTTTCCTTGCGACGACGGTTCAGTGTTACGGCGGCAAGAAGAACTGTGAGAACAACTATTGACGCTATGCCGGCTATTATGAACCAGCGTTGGGTCATAACGGAGTCGAACTGCCTTGCGGCGGCCCATCGCTCACGCGGGCTCAGAGCCCCTCCCGAAGCGGCGATGGCGTTCAGCGTCACAATTGTAATGCTCTCACAGATCATGTGGATTCAGCTCTTTTCCTACCTGATGAGATTAGTCAGTTCTCGAAGAACATCGTTTGCGACGGTAATGGTCCTTGCGTTTGCCTGGAAGCCGTTTTGAGCCTGCATCATCGAAACGAACTCGGTTGCCACATCCGCATTCGATTTTTCGAGTGCTCCGCCGTGTATGGAGCCGGCTCCACCGCTGAGGGCCTGTGTCAGTGCCGGATCACCGGAGTTTGCAGAGGAAACGAAATATCCGGTGCCTATGCTTTCGAGGGCCCCGGGGTTCTGGAAGAGGGCCATCTGGATGGCTGCCACGTCCTTCTTCACGCCGTTCGAGAATGCGCCGATAACCACGCCTTCGTTATTTACAGAAACCGTGGACAATTTGCCCGCCTCGTAGCCGTTCTGACCTCTTGCAACTGCGGTACTGTTTCCGGAGAACTGGGTCAAACCGTCGAGAAATTCCGGCGTTCCGAGCGACATATTGATCGTCTGCGGATTCAACGGATCGTGATCGAATGTGACAGTAAACTGCGACGTATCACCCGTTGTGGTGTTCAGGCCCGCATAGCGGCCTTTGGTGTCGAACTCTATGCCTTCGATGCGGCGGTTGCCGCTGGTGATTTCCTTCACATTACCGCTCATAGAGGTCAGTACCATATCCCATGTGCTTGCGGTATTGGACCTGACAAGCGCCGCCGAAAGCGTATGCCTGCCGCCCTGCGTGTCATAAACGGTTATCGAAACGTCCTGGACGGCATCGCCGCCGACATTTGCGATTTCAAAGTACGGCGGCATAGTCATCTTGGCGGTGGCGGAGTTGGCTACGAATTCCATTTTGACGTCGGATTTGCTGTACCCGCTCTTCACGTCCGTTATGACTATCTGACCGTCGACGATCGACGCCTTGGCGTTGGTGGCGCCGAGAGCCGTGTTGAGATTAGTTACGACATCGTTCAGAGTGGTCGTATCACTGACCGAAAAAGTGCTTGCGGTCAATGCATTGCCGTCATGGTCGTAACCGCTGACCTTGATCTGGCCCGTAGCCAGAGTTCCAGAGGTGCACTGATCGAGGTCGATGAGTTTGGTGGTTCCGATCGCCTTGGTGCCGCTGTTGGTCGTATATGTGGTGCTGGAGGCGAGTTTGTTCGGACCGTTTGTCTTATCCACCTCCGTAGCACTGAGGTTACCGGCTACCGTTACGTTGCTGGTCGCTTTGGCAGCCATGGCCACGTCGTACGGAATCTTGATATTGCTGCTGCCGGCCTTCTGGAAATTGTCGCTCTCGCCTGTGCTGCCGATTCGCTGGACGAGATAGCCCGTCGAAGGATCAACCAGATTCGAATTGGCGTCAACAGCGAACACACCTGAGCGGGTGTAAATATTTCGCTGACCATCGTTCAGGACAAAGTAGCCTTCACCTTCGATTGCAAGATCCAGCGGATTGCCGGTGTTAACGATATTGCCCTGGGTCATTGTGGGCGATATGCCGGCTATTCCCACACCGCTGCCCATCTGCATCGGGTTCGTACCGCCAACGGTTCCGGTTGGCTGCGAGGCTTTCTTCACCGTCTCACTGAGCAGTTCCGAAAAGACGATGCGCTGGGACTTATAGGCCGTGGTGTTGACGTTGGCGAGGTTGTTACCGGCAACGTCCAGCATTTTCTGATGGGCCTGAAGGCCGCTGACGCCTGCTGATAGTGCGAAACTCATGGCTATTCACTCCAAATGTGCTTAATGCCTTGCTTTTTCCGGGCTGAATTCTGCTTATTCTAGTCGATGTCCTGAACTGCAATTATGTCCGCCAGCGTTATGCCGCTGCCACCCACCGACAGCATCAGATCGCCTTCGGTGTCGTCGTAAACCCCGTCTACCACTCCACTTACCATCTGCTGGTCGCCCTGGCTATTCTCAGCAAGATAGGTGACCTTCTTGCCCAGCAGCTCGGTGCCGTACTCGGCCTGAACGGTATCGAGCACGCTGGCGAAATTCCTGTTCATCGATTCGAGCTGTTCAAGCTGGGAAAACTGGGTCAACTGGGCGGCCATTTGGTTGTTGTCGAGAGGCTCAAGGGGATTCTGGTTCTGGAGTTGTGTGACGAGCAGCTTCATGTAATCCATCTGAATGCTGCTTGCCGAGTTTGTTGCTTCTACTGAGGCCATATTCTCGAATTCCTTTCAAACGTCGTTGCCTGATTGCCTGCCTTCTCGACCGGCAACCGAACTTTTGTGCAAAAAGCATGCCAATGCGACGGACGCAGCAGACTGTCCAGACGTAAGTCGTTGTGATTGCTGTACTTAAAAAAGTAAAAGACGCACAGGAACAATCATCTCAACTCTTGCCGAAGGTGGGTTACAGAGAATTCTTCCGGTCCCGCCATGAAGATTCTTCCGGTATAAGCCGGGGCTGGTACGGGCAATGGGCTGTCGGGAAAGCATTAGCGATGTATGAATTCTTGACACCCCTGATCGCTCGGGGGGCGTAATCCGGCTGGCCGCATCGACGTTTTTTCATGCTTAAGAGCCGTTTTTGCGTTTGATAAGCTCTTATCGCCTTAACTGGCATGCTGGTTGCTCTATGTTTGTATGCAACAGGTGTGTGTACGCACATTGTTCGTGGTCGCCGCCCGAGAGGTACAGGCATACGCATATGAGCAATGAGAAAGAAAAAAACGAGATACCGCGGCAGGAAAGCCCGACGCCGGGCGAGGACGAGATATTCGTCGGGCCTGTGAGTGAAGAACTTTCGCCCGAGGAACTATTCGCCGGCGATGCCGAGTTTTTTGCGCAATTTCAGGGCAATGTCGAAGGAAACGCTACCGAGGAAGAAGTTCCCTATGAAGACGGGCTTTCCGAAATGCGCGAGCCGGAGGACTTGAAAGTCAGCAGGTTTTCGCTCTCCCAGAAGGTGCTGGCCGCGGCGATTCTGGCAGTTGCCGCAATCATGGGCTATGCCTACCTGAGCTTGCCGCCGGCGAAGACCTCCGCGTCCGATGAAACAGCCGCCCTTGCTCCGAAAAACCAGGCCAGGATTGAACAATCAGAGGCGGTTCACAAGCCTGAAACCGTGAAGGAACAGCCCAAATCGACGCGGTTCGCCAAAAAATCGACAGGCTCCGCATCTCTGAAGGCGGCCGAGAGCCTTTTGAAGGATGGAAAGCCTGCTGAGGCTTTAGGCATGTACCAGCGTCTGTACGAAAGTATCAGGCCGAAAACCGATTCGGAAGCGTTGGAAGATTATCTGCAGTTGAAAATGGCTGTATGCCTTCAGGAACAGGAAGACCTCGATGAGGCGGGCCGTCAACTGCGATCGATTTCGACCTCTGAATCGCCGGCCATAAAAATGCTGGCCGCAGTTCACCGCGCACAAATCGAACTGCAGCAAAAGCGATATCTTAATGCCAGAACTCAGGCTTATCGCGCCATCGCAATAGCCGAAGCAGTCCAGGCTGACAGCAGCAAAAGCAACGCGTTGCTCCGGGAATTGCACTTTATGCTGGCGAAAGCTGTAACGCTTTACACGTTATCTCTGAACAATCAGGACCGGAGATTGCCCAAAGAATTGTGGCCTGTGACCGGCCGAGCGTTCGACTTGTTTACCGGCGCAAGCAAATCACAGTTGCAGAACCTCCTGCGCAACGGGCGCGAAAAGCTGGAGAAAGCGGTCCTCGGACCCGAAATCCACGAAACAGAAGGTAGCGCAGGCAAAGTATATACGGTCGTTTCCAACGGAGCCCCCGTCGAAGAATTAATCGCAAGATTCAGTTCGAGTGCGGGATTGGACACGAAGTGGGCTCTTGACGACCAGACGCTGGGGGTGCGCAGACGAGCTGTTTACCTTTATATAGCCGATGCCGCAGGCGACGATATTTTACGCACATCGGCCGGAAGCAATGGGCTGCTTGCCGAAACCGATGCCAATAACGTGCTGACTATAACCGATCCGAAACAGTATGAATCGCTGTCTAAGCTTATGCACAGAATGGCCGAAGAGGCTGTTGCACTGTGGCGCAGATTTCAGGTCAGGCACCATCAGGACAGTAGGCAGGCCAACGCCCATTATGCAGCGGCTCTGGTCTTGATGCACTGCGATTGTCCGGCCGAGGCAATCGCAGAATTCAAAATAGTCGCAAACAAATTCCCGAAATCGGCCCTGGCTCCGCACGCCCTGCTTAATTCCAGCAGGGTCAAAACCGGTCTGCGGGATTTTGCCGGGGCACATCAGGATTTGAAACTGCTGGTCGAACAGTATCCGGACAGCGAATTCGCGGATGAGGCATGTCTGCGTTTGGCCGAAGCTGCCATGCAGACAAAAATGTACGAAGAGGCTGCCGGACTCTTCGCCAAGGTGTACAATCTTGCGTTTTCCCGCCAGTCGCGCGAGGATTCGGCACTGGGGGCCGGTCGCTGCTGTTATGAACTGGGCCGGTCGGACGAAGCCGCCAAGTGGCTCACCAGGTACATCAATCTCGTACAAAACCGCAACAGCACGGATTTCGCGACTGCATGTTTGCTGCTGGGAAGAAGCTACCTGAAACTGGGCAAGCAGGAACAGGCTTGCAGAGTTTTGAAACATGCATTGGCGGGCAAACTTTCGCGGGATGACTACGCCGAAACCGTAATGGCTCTGGCCGACGGTTATGCGCGTCAGGATAACTATGTCGAAGCGCTTGAGGTGCTGCGAAACACAAGTCCCGAGATACTGACCCTTGAGCAGGCGGTTCGCCTGACGGTGATTGAAGCACGCGTACTCCGAAAGATGGGCCTGGTGGAACAGGCAACGGCGGCTCTCAAACGCAAACAGCAGTATCTTCCGAATGCCGGGCTCAAAGGCATCATCTCTCTCGAATTGGCCCGCTGTTCGGCCGATGAGGGCAATCTCGGAGAAGCCCAGAAACGCCTTAGCGACACGCTCACGACGCTGGAGCCCGGGGAGCTTGCGCGTAAAGTACAGTACGAGCTTGCAAAGACGTGTTTCGATCTGGGACAGGACGGCGAATCGCTCGGCATCTGTATTCAGATTCTGGAATCGGGTCCGTCCGCGGAACTGAGACAGACGACGCTGGAACTGATGGCCGCGGCCTACCGACGCCAGAAGAACTACGATAAGGCGGCCAAGGCACTGCTTGGTAAATGGGAAGCCGATCTGCCCGCCGCGGATAAGACCGTAAGTAAAGAGAATGCAGTTGACAGCGGCTATACCGCTCAATGAGCCAAATGGAAAAAAGGATGAATCCAAAGAAGATTGTGCATACAGACGACTTGCGTTGCACGTCCTGCACGAAGTTTCACACAGTCGCAAAACTGTGGCTGGTATGCTCAGGGCTTGTGTTCATCATCAGCCCTGCGGGGGCGGGTGCGGCCGACCCGAATGCCCCTGTTCCGCAGAACCCTGTTTCTCCAAATGAACCGAACAACACTGCTTACTATGTGACGCCGGACATGAATGCAATCCCCGTCAAAGTAACCAGTGAGGATCCAAACAACGCAGATACCGGCGCCCCCCGGGAGCCGGGCGATCTCCAGAAGACGATTAAGCAGCAGAGATTTCGTAAGCTCTGGGAAAGCAAAATAGCAGCACCGAACGATGCCGAATCCGAAGCCGGCAAACAGGAACTGCAGAAGTTGATCAGTACCATCAGGTCAATAGACATACACGTGGGCGGCGAAAGTTATCCCGAGCCGGAGCATATCGAAGCTCCGGCCACTCAAGAGCCAACTCAAACGTCCGAGCCCGACGAAGTCGACGAGCTGTTTCAATTGCCGAAAGTAAAGAAGATTCGGCTTCGGGACTACGAACCGGTTGCCGACGGCACGGTGGCCGATCTGCAGAAAGCAATGAAAAAAATGCATGCAGTGGCCAATTCGTTCGAACTGGCCGAAGTGCTGTTCATCAGCGGACGCAACCAGGAAGCGGCCCAGTTGTATGAGCACGCCATGAATCTTGTGGATCCGAATTCGCCGACCGCCGATGCGGAGAAGACCTGGATATTGCTGCAGATCGCAAATTGCAAGCGCAGGTACGACCCTGCCGGCTCCCTTCAAGCATATAAACAGCTAGTGGCCCAGTACCCCAAATCATCGTGGACCCCGCTGGCCAGGGCAAATATTCAGCTTCTAAACTGGCTGGACAGAGATGATCCGGGCAAGCTCTTGCAGGACTGCCGCATTCAAATCAAGGAAGTTCAAGCGGTAACGAAAAAGAATTACGGGAACTTTTCACAGTGAGCGGAACTTTGACGAACAACAAGCGCGCAATATCGGCTCGCAGCGGACGCGGCAGCGTGTTGATCGTGGACAACGATCCCCACGCGGCACGTTTGCTGCTCGAGATTCTGGCCAAAAAGGGCATTCTGGCGCATCTGGCCCAGGATAAACCAACCGCCATGCAGATGCTTGAGAAGGAGGATTGTCTGCTGGCGTTCGTAAACGAGCACATAACCGAGGGCGCCGCGCGAAGCTGGTTCAACCCGGCGGCCGAGATAAGGCGCAGCTTTCCCGAACTGCCGGTTGTGATGATGGCGGATCCCGACACCTTCGCGGAACCGTCCAGCACCCGGCCGAACGGTCTTGACTCTCTACGCATGGGCACACGTAAAGCTGTGGAGGCCGTACGCCAGGGATGTTGCGACTACCTTGTAAAACCGCTGCGGGACCGCGAAGCCGAAGCTCTCATCGAGACCTATATGCCCAACCACGAAGTCTCCAGGGTGGCGTGGGCCCGGGACGGCAGCAGGTATTTGTATGAGATAGTGGGCCGAAGCGTCAAAATGGTGCAGTCGGTGGAACTGGCCGGCAGAATAGCCGCTACCTCCGCACCGGTGCTGATAACCGGTGAGAGCGGTACCGGCAAGGAGCTTCTTTCCTACCTTATTCACCATAAGAGCAGGCGGGCACAAGGACCGTTTGTCCGCGTCAATTGTGCGGCGCTGAATGATTCACTTCTCGAAAGCGAACTGTTCGGGCACGAAAAAGGGGCATTCACCGGCGCCTATACCCGCCGTAAAGGCAGATTCGAAATGGCCCACGGCGGGACGCTGCTGCTCGACGAGATTACGGAAACGCCGCTGAACTTCCAGGCAAAACTGCTTCGAATTTTGGAGCAGCAGGAATTCGAGAGGGTCGGAGGCACCGAGAATATTCAGGTGAATGTTCGGATCATCAGCACCACCAACAGGAATCTGGCGGTAGCTGTCCAGGAAGGCCTGTTCAGGTCCGACCTGTACTACAGACTGAGCGGCATCAGGCTGGCTGTTCCGTCGCTCAGACAGCGCGTCGAGGACCTGGAGGATCTGGTCTGGCATTTCGTGAATACTTACGCAGGTGAAGCGGGCAGGCGAATCACCGGCCTTGATCCGGCAATGATGGAGATATTCGCCAAATACCACTGGCCGGGCAACGTCAGGCAATTGCGCAATGTGGTTCTGACATCTCTGGTCCTGGGCAACGGGCCGACGCTTTCTCTGGCCGACGTCAGTTGGCTTTTTGACGAATTACAGCCGCTTGCCCAGGACAGAACGGTCGGTACGGTCGAGGAATCGACGCCTAATCTGGCCGGCATGCCGCTGGATCAGATCGAACGCAGCGCGATCCTGCAGACACTGGAGCAGACCGACGGAAATCGCACAAAGGCGGCAAAGGCGCTGGGGATCAGTGACCGCACCCTGAGAGATAAGATCAAGAGGTACCGTGAAGAGGAATCTCTGCAACCGGCCTAGCGCTGCTTGCAGTTCAGTTTGCATAGAGGATCAGAATGGCCAAAGAAGATAAAAAGAAAAGGGGCGACACGGATAAAGGCGAGGGAAACCCGTCTTTCATCGGACGTTTTCTGCCGTGGATTATTATGGGTTTCGTGGTCGTAATCAGCGCGGGCGCCGGGTTCGGACTGGGCAGCATCTTTGCCGGCTCCGCAGAGGGCGATCCCAATTCCGCGACCCAGGTCGGGACCGAGGACGAAGACGTCGCCGACCAGAACGGTGCCGACGAAACGGTTTTTTACCAGTTCGATCCGGTTACGGCCACGATTAACGAACCGGGCCTCACACGGTACGTTCGTATAACGTTGAATCTGGAAATACCTCAGGAAGAAAACTACGATCCGGAAAAGGGGCCGCCCTATCTCGCAGAGAATCGGCCGCTGCTGACGGACTGGCTGCAGGGGTATTTGTCGGACCAGACCCTTGAGGACCTGCGGGGCGAAAGAAATATAAATCGTATGAAGGCTGATATACGCGACGCTTTCAACGAAATACTGTTTCCGGATTCCAAACCGAAAATCAAGAAAGTACTTTTCAAGGAATTCGCCATTCAATGACCGCGACGCCCACAAAACTGAGTAGAAATCTGATCGAGCAGATTCTTCATTCGGTCGGTAAGGGCGGAACCGGCATCGGTGATGATGTCGAAACGCAGGATTACGACTGGAGCGTTCCGCATAACTTCAGCGACGAGCAGATGCCGCGCCTGATGGACATTGCCGGCTCGATCGCCGGCTTTGCCGCCGAGGCCCTGGGAAGATTTCTACGCCGGGAACTCGAAATCACAGCGGAATCGCTTTGCGAACGTTTTGGCATGGGAGTTTCTGAAGAGGTCGAGGCCTATTATGTCGGCCTGGAAGACGAAAACGAAAGCTGCGGCGCAATATGCGTGCCGGTCCGAACCGCTGCAAAATGGGTCAGACAGTTGCTCGGAGACTCGGGCCAGGATGAAGAGGCCGAAGTCGCCTTGTCCCAACTCGAAGAGTCGTTGCTGGTCGATGCGGTGTCGATCTTCGCCGAAGCCGTTCGCCAGTCGCACCCATCGTTGTCGAATGTGAAAGCCGGAACCCGCATGGTCCGGGAACCGGGCATGCTGAAGGTCGACGAAACCGATGAGATGTGCAGCATGGCTTTGAAGGTCAAGAGTTCCGATGAATCGGAAAAGACCTGGATCATCATCAACGCTGCAAAGCTCAGCCGGATTTCGGATGGGGATACAGCCGAATCGACGCCCGTTGCGCCCGAAGCGGCGGCCCAGGCCATGCGCGAGCATGTTTACAGCATGGATGTGTGTGTCAATGCGATTCTGGGCTCGACTTCACTGACCTTTGGCGAACTTGCCGATCTGAAAGAACACGACGTAGTGCTGCTCGATACCACAGTCACCGACTCGGTGGATGTGGCAGCGGAGGGCAAAAGTCTTTTCACAGGTACGCCCGCAAAAAGCACAGGAAAATACGCGGTTGTAATCTCGGAGTTGAAGGACCGCAAGGAACAGTAAGTACTGCAAACGAATTTCGCAGGAATGTGAGAATATGGCAAAGGAAACTGAAAAGGTCAACCGGCAGAACAGTTCGGGTGGTAAAAAACAGGTCCAGGAGGCCGAATTTTCGGAAGCCGCCGGCGGCCAAACGTCAGGCGCAGGAGCAAGTCTGGATATACTGCTGGACATGGATGTGCCGGTCACTGTCTCCATAGGACAAAGCGAAATGTCCGTGAGGCAATTGCTGCAGCTAGGCTCCGGGTCGGTTCTGAAACTCGACAAGCCCATCAACGAACCAGCGGATCTGTATTTGAAAGGCAAAAAGTTCGCATCCGGCAAAGTAGTAGTAGTCGACGGAAGGTTCGCAGTGCGAATCGAGCAAATAAGCGGCGCGGGGGTGCCGGAGGCCGTCGGTTCAGCGGTGTGAGCACTTAATTAGAAAAACCAGGCAGGACAAGAGCAAAGGTAATGGCGAAAGCGGCACAGACAAATTCATCGAATTCCGGAAAGCAGAAAGTCGGCACCGGTCTGCCTCTGGGATCACACAGCAATGCGATTCTTGTCGTCGGATTGGTAATAATCCTCGCTACCCTGCTGGTGCCGCTGCCGACTTTCATGCTTGACACGCTTCTGGCGTGCAGTATTTCCCTGGCGCTGGCCGTGCTTATTGTCACGCTTTCGTCGAGAGAAGCGCTCGAACTGTCCACATTCCCCTCATTGCTGCTGTTCGTCACTCTCTTCAGACTTTCATTGAACGTGGCCTCGACGCGACTGATTCTGCTGCAGGGTGATGCGGGTAAAATAATCAACACGTTCGGTCAGTTCGTGGCCGGCGGCAGTTTTGTGGTGGGTCTTGTCATATTTCTGATTCTGGTGGTGATCCAGTTTATCGTGATTACAAAAGGCTCGGAGAGAATCAGCGAAGTTTCGGCCCGCTTCACCCTGGATGCCATGCCCGGTAAGCAGATGGCCATCGACGCCGACCTGAACGCCGGGATGATTACCGAACAGGAAGCGAACAAACGCCGCAGAAAGATAGTCAAGGAGAGCGAATTCTACGGCGCAATGGACGGTGCAAGTAAATTCATCCGTGGCGATGCCAAGGCGGGCATCATCATCACGGCGATAAACCTGATCGGCGGGATCGCCATGGGCTATGCCCGGGAAATGACCATCGTCGAAGCGGTCAAGACCTATTCCATACTGTCAATCGGTGACGGACTCGTGAGTCAGATACCGTCGATGGTCATATCGATCAGTTCCGGTTTTCTGGTTACGAAGATATCCTCCAAGCACAGCGTGAGCGAGGACCTTTCCAAACAGTTCCTCAAGACCTCACAGCCCCTGACGATAGCTTCGGGGGTAATCGCGATGATGGCTCTGGTGCCGGGCCTGCCGAAAATTCCGTTTTTGATTCTCGCCGCCGGGACAGCCGTTCTCGGGCGGGTTGTGGCAAAGAGCGAAAAACAACAGCATAAGAAGCAAATCGAAAAGCCCGTCGCTAAGCCTGATAAGCAGCCGGTCGAGGAGATGCTGGATATCGATCGGGTCAGCGTGCAGGTTGGAGTGCGGCTTATTGGCATGGTCGATCCCAGCAAGAACACGACGATCTTCGACAGGATCGGATCGCTTCGCCGCAAATTCGCTCAGGAACTGGGAATCATCATGCCGCTGGTCCGGCTTCGTGACAACATCGGCCTGGAGCCGAACGCATACCGCATAAGACTGGCGGATCAGCCGGTGGCCGAAGGAAAACTCGAACCGGAAATGTATCTGGCCATGGACAGCGGCGCCGTGCGCGAAAAAGTCAATGGCATCGAAACGACCGAGCCGGTTTACGGCCTAAATGCGATTTGGGTCAGCGAACAAGACAAGACGCTGGCCGAGTTGAACGGGTATACCGTTATAGACCCCGAGTCGGTCTTTATTACACATCTTTCCGAGACGCTGCGCAAGCACGCTCACGAATTATTGACCCGTGAAGACGTCCAGGTTCTGGTCGACCGGCTTCGGACGAATCAGCCTTCGCTGGTCGGCGAAGTAGTCGGCACGGAGGGCGCCGTATCTATGGGGCTGCTGCAGCGGGTTCTCAAGAATCTGCTCAGAGAGGGCATACCGATAAGAGAACTGACCACCATTCTCGAATCGTTGTCCGAGTACGGTTCGAAGACCAAGAATACCACGGCTCTGACGGAAATCGTCCGCAAGTCTCTAAAAAGAACGATAACCGGTATGCACAAGGACGCATCCGGCAAAATCCAGGCAATCACTTTTGATCCGGCGTTCGAACACCAGGCGATCTCATCACTGAAACAGGAAGGTGAAGAGCTGTCATTGAATCTGCCCATGGAAACAGCGATGGAAATGAGCAAACAGATCGTGACCGCCTGGAAGCGAGTAATGGATCAGGGCATGGACAGCGTGGTGCTTCTTTGCGATTCACGCATACGCCTGCCGCTCCGTCAGATGCTCGGGCGGGTGGTGCCCCTGCTTGCGGTAGTTGCTTACGACGAGGTCGTGCTGGGTACGGAAATCGAACCGGTCGAAACAATCAGCGTCCACAGCGAAGCGGTGAACGGCGCAACCGGCCGTGAAGCCGCACTGTCGGGCGCATCTGTATAAATGCAGCATCCACATTCGAAATTGCAGGATGTTACGTTCGTTGAATTTTGGAGCTTACGAAAATGCCTATAGACGGTCGTTCGACAGCCATAAAGATTGCTGCGGCGGCCTTTTTCTGTGTAGGAATGATCGGCTGGATGCGAGGCGTTCAACCGGACATGTGCTGCAAAAGAGCACTGATCGGAGCATTCGTGGCTTACGTGGCTACGGTGCTTGCCGTGAAGGCGACGAACGCCGTTTTAGTCAGTGCGATCATAAAGAACGAGATATTCGAGCAAGAGGGACAAGGCAATGACGCCTCAGACTGAACAGAAAGCTCAAACTGCACCGGACGATACCGCCGAAGATCGCAATCATCTCAAAGCCGCGGCCAAAAAGGCCTATGGAGCCGGTACAGCCGTTGCCGAAGCGGGCGATCAGGTAGAGCAATTTCTGCCGATGGTCCATAAGATCGTTCAACGGGTGGTCACCTATTTGAAGCCGCCGCTGTCGTACGAAGATCTGGTATCCGCCGGAACGGTTGGCCTGGTCAAAGCCGCCAGAGATTACGATCCGTCGCGCGACGCCCAGTTCAAGACGTATGCGTATCTGCGGGTCAAAGGAGCCGTCCTTGACGAGCTTCGCGGATGGTCTTTCGTTCCGGCTGCCGTTAACAGAGAAATCCGCAGAGTCGCCGAGACTGCGGAAGAAATGACCGCCGCCACCGGCACGGCTCCAAAGGATGAAGAACTGGCCGAGAAGCTCGGCATCAGCGTTGAAGAACTTTACAACACTTATAAAGGCGCACGGGCCAAGAATTTCATCTCGATAGATAACACTGAAAAGAGCGACAACCCGCTCAGCGCTATACTGGCGGCATCGGACGCCAGCCGTCCGGAGACCCACATGGAGCAGTCCGAGCTGCTCGAGCGACTGACCCGGGCCATAGAGGATTTGAATGAGAAACAACGACAGGTGGTGATCCTGTACTATCAGCAGCAGTTGACGATGAAGCAAATAGCGGAAGTATTCGGCATTACCGAGTCGCGTGTGAGTCAATTGCACGCAAGCGCCCTGTTTAATCTTTCAGTTAAATTGAGGCAGGATGGAGATGGCGAACAGTGACTATAATGCGATCAAACCGGTCGAAAGTCTGCAGAACATCGGGCGACTGAGCGCAGCCGAACGACGCCGCGAGCGAAAACGCAGACAGGACACGCAAAAGGACAAAGAAGAACAGCGCGAAGAAACAGAAGAAACAGCCGAAGAGACAATGAACGAAACTGCGGATCAGCACGACCCTGGCGACAGTGGCTATTCGATTGACTATTGTGCTTGATCAACTGAGTTAACTCAACTGCGACTGGGCAACGAGGCATATAGCGATGAAGAAGTTTGCGCAACGAACAATAAAAAGTGAAGACGTGGAAATCTGCGGCACGTATTCTATCGGCACAGGCTCCAGCCCGGAGAGGGCGCCCGGTAAGAACGGAGCCGCAGGTATTGCACCGCAGGCCAACGTCGTAGAGCGGCACCCGGCGTACGCCGTTGTCGAGATCATATGCTCCTGCGGATCAAAAATGTATTTGCGATGCGATTACGCCGCCGCTTCGGAAAACCAGGAGATAGAAACAGCGGCTCCTGCGGCATCCTAGAAAAACAGCAAAAAGTGTGGAGAATAATGTATGCAACGTCATAGAAAGTTAACCACGATTATTGCAACGTGCGTATTGCTTTCGGCATTCGCCGGTTGCAACGAGTCGGCTAAGGCGCCGGCCGAACCGGTCGAAACACCGCCGCCTGTTGTAGAGAGTGAATCGCCCCAAATGGCCAGCCGCTTTCAACAGACCACACCCAAAGGGGACACGGCGGTAGATTCTGCAATCCAGCTTTCCAAACAACATGCAAAGCTGGCAGAACAGATGATGAAACTTAAAGAAGAAAAAGAAGCCCTGGAGCAGGAGAACCAACAGCTAAACGCCCGAATCAACGAGTTACAGGCCAAGCTGGACCGGTCCCAGAAGGAACTCAAGGAGGCGAATGACCTGCTCGTGGAGATGGGCGGCGAGCTTAACTCGTGGAAAGAAAACGTGTTGGGTTTCCGCTCTGAAATGCGCGACGCCGAACGCGCGCAACTGGAAGCCCTTGTTAAGATATTGACGCTTTTGGGCGGCGAAACCAGAGCACAGCCGGCGCTGGGCGAAGATACGGACACCGTTGCCATGACATCGTCGCAGAATTGATTGAGGCAGCCATGAAGACAAACCACCGAACACGCAGGCGTTTTTTCAGCAGTCCGGTTTGCCTGAGGTTTTACGCATCAGTCATACTGGTGGGGCTGATCTTTCTGTGCGGTTGTCAGAAGGAACTTGCGCCGACTCCGAACTTTTTTTATCTCAATCCGGACACGGATTTGAAGACGATCGGCAGAGTGGCCCTGCTCGAATTGAACAACAGCACCGAGTACCCCGGCATCTCCAGCGATATGACCCAGGCGGTGTTCGCAGCGATGCAGAAAGAACAGGTCTTTGGAATGACGACGATATACCGGGACCAGCCCCGCTGGAAGAACCTGCAAATCCGCATCGACGATTCTTACACGCTCAATCAGCTAGTGACGATTCGCGACACATTCGGCGTCAATGCGCTGCTCATGGGCACAGTCACGGAATATAAACCCTACCCTTATGTTATCATAGCAGTGCGACTGAAACTAATTGACCTGTCAGACGGCCGGCTTTTGTGGGCGCTCGAACAGATTTGGGACAGCTCCGATCAGGCAACCCAGAAAAGAATCGAGCAGTATACCGAAAACCAGCTCTATTCTGATTCTTCAAGCATGCAACAGGAAATAATGCGTATCAGCCCCCGACGGTTCATGAAATTCGCATCTTACGAAATAGGCCGCACCCTGCATCGGCCCGCCGAACCAGCCAGGAAGCAGACACAATGACCGCAGTCTGTAAGGAATACAAATGACCGACAGAATTGAAAACACCGGAATAAGTAGTTTTACGCAAGCACCGCAGATTGGGTCCGGGCACAAGAAAGTCAAGGCCGCTTCAGTGGAGCCTGACGACAAGGCCGCATTCGAGTACGCCGCAATTGAGCCTGGATTGCATGCGCCGCAGGACGATCAGACAAAGGTCAAACAGGCAAAGAAACTGCTCGCATCGGGAAAATTGGATAACACTGCAAATATCAAAGCAGCCGCGGGGAACATTCTGACTTTCGGCGTCTGACGGCTGTCGCCGATAGTCTTAAGCCACTATGTAACATAGACTGGATCTAACTGGAGACTTGAAGTGCAAGGCGGAGGAAGATAAAGACCTGCAGGTTCAGGCATAGTAGTCGATGAACTGGCCAATTTGTGAGCAAGGATCGGACTGATCGGCCCGATTTACTGGACGCCGCAGCGTCTTTCGCCGGGCAAAACGCGGGGTTTGGGCGAAATCGCCGCGTTCTATAAAACGAGGGCGCCCATACGCACCCCTGATCGGGGTCGAGGCTACGATTCTGCATGTGACGTGTTTGACCATCTTTCAGTACCTCTTTACTGTTGCCATTGTAACAGAGTAAACAACCACGCCCAGAGGACGTGGCATTGTTAGTGCCCCCCGGAGGGGGG